>NZ_BPQR01000010.1 GCF_022179345.1 Methylobacterium jeotgali
CGAGGCCAAGGCCTATCTGCTGCCGGCCATCGAACTCGGATGGCACGTCGTCGCCTGAGCGCTGCGCCCGGCGCGACCGAGGGACGCGCCCCGCCCGCGACCAGATCGGAACGCGCCTGAGCCGATGATCGGGCGGACGCCGGGATGGAGCACATCGTAGCCCGGCCGCTGGGACCGTCCGGGCCGGCGATGCGGTCGCCGAGGGTCCGCTGCGGCGCGTGAGGCCTCCAGCACCCCCGCATAGGCGGCGGAGGCGACCTAGCCGATCGAAATGCCGCCGGTCTCGCCGCGCCCCGCCCGGCGAGCGGCGGCGGGCGCCGTCTCCGCCTGCGCCAGGGTCTTGCGCGCCTCCTGCAGGAAGATCTGCCCCGGCAGCGTCAGGTTCACGAGCCGGCGGCTCCGCCCGGCATCGCCGTCCGACCTCGCCGCCATCGGCTTCGACGTCCGCCCGCCTATCGACGAGCCCATGACGGCGACGGAAGGATAGCCCGCCCGGCACGATCGGCCGTGTCGCCAGGGATACACGCGACAGCGCGTCGGAGGCCGGCACACACCCATCTCAAGCTTTCGTGATTGACACGATGGCTCGCAGCCACGAGGCAGGGAGCGGTCAAGGTTCTCGCTGCCGCCGGGCGGCGAGCTAAGAGGGAATCCGGTGCGGTCCGATGGGCCAAGACCGGAGCTGCCCCCGCAACTGTCAGCGGCGAGTCCTCCGTCGATCAGCGTCACTGGTGAGCGATCACCGGGAAGACCAGACGGAGGGTGACGACCCGCGAGCCAGGAGACCTGCCCTGACCGGAACGTGTCTCGCGGGCGGGGTGTCCTGACGGGTCGCATGCGTGCGCGGCCCCGTCGTGGTCGCTCTGTCGCCTGCGTCCGGATCGGCCTCCCCGTCCATGGTTCGGGGAAGGACCGATGATACCGCAAACATCACCCGCCGCGTCGGCGGCGCCGCAAGGGATGGCCCGCTGCGGCGACGGCGCCGTCGACCCGCTGGAGCTCTACGCCGGCGGCATCGACACCTCCGACTACGTGGAGCAGCTGATGCCGCTGCTGCGGGCGGCGGTGCCTCGTGTCGGGACGCTGCTCGATGTCGGGGCCGGCGGCGGCCAGCTCGGGTCCGCGATGCGCGACCGGATCGCGGCCTGGACGGCGGTCGAGCCTTCACCGAGCATGCGGCGGCGTCTCGGCGCGCTGGTCCCGCCGCCGGCCCTGGTGAATGCCGGATGGCAGGACGCCGACCTCCCGGCGTCTTGCGCGGACACGGTGCTCGCCGCGAACATGCCGGCGCCCCTGACCGACACCGCAGCCTTCCTCGCCCGCTGCCGGCGCTGGGCGCGCCGGACCGTCGTCTGGGTGGTGCCGGCCCAGCGCGGCCCGCGCGGCCTCTGCCTCGCCGGCTGCCTGCCGCGAGAGTGGCACGGGGAGGACGAGACCCCGGGCGTCGACATCGTCCTCCGCCGTCTGCCGCCGGGCGACCGGCCCGCCATCCTCGTGCGCAGCGACTGGACCTTCCGCCTCGACGTTCCCGACCTGCCGCGCATGGCCGCCCATCTCGCCGACAGGCTCGGCTGGGCCGAGGGCGACCCGCGCCGCCCCGAGCTCGTCCTTCATCTCGCCGCGCAGGCGCTTCCGGTCCCCGGCGGCCACCGCCTCAGCGTCTCCCGTGCCTCGGCCATCCTCGTCTGGAGAAAAGACTCGTGATCCCCCGCCGCCTCTCCCTCGCGCTCACCCTCGCCTGCGGCAGCGCGCTCCCGGCCGTCGCTACGGCGCAGGACGGCCCGCAGGTCCGACCGGAGGTGACGCTCGACCAGCTCGTCGTCACCGCCACCGGCCGCCCGGAGCCCCGCTCCGAGATCGCAGGCACGGTCCAGATCATCGACCGGACCATGATCGAGACCTCGACCGCCAAGTCGGTCACCGACCTGCTCGCCGAGAACGCGGTGGGCTTCTTCTCCGAGTGGACGCCGGGGCAGACCTCGATCAACATCCGCGGCGGGGCCACCGACGGGCAGGGCAAGGACTTCAAGAGCCAGGTCCTCGTGCTCATGAACGGCCGCCGCGCCGGCACCGCCAACCTCTCGAAGCTATCGATCGCCGACGTCGAGCGCATCGAGATCGTGCGCGGGCCTTCTTCCGTGATCTACGGCAGCCAGAACATCGGCGGCGTCATCAACATCATCCTCAAGAACGGCCGCACCGCGCCAGGCACCCTCGTCGAGGGCATCGGCGGCGTCTGGGGCCTCGCGCAGGGCCGGGCGCAGACGGGGGGCGTGGTCGGCCCGTTCGACTACTATCTCGGCGTCTCGGGCGCCAAGCGCGACGATTACTTCGCCGGCTCCGGCGACCGCATGGCCAACACCCAGTGGAACCGGATGGGCATCACCGCCGGCCTGGGGCTCCAGATCGACCCGAACCAGCGGCTCGACTTCTCGATGCGCACCGACGGCATCTACGGCGTCGGCTTCCGCGGCTCCGGCGGCAATCTCTACAGCAAGGATGAGCGCACCAACGGCTCCTTCGACGCGAGCTACACCGGCCGCACGGAGGACGGGCGCCTGGGGCTGTTCGCGCAGTTCTACAGCGTCAACGACGAGGACCGCTTCAAGTGGGCCTCCCCCGTCCAGCGCGGGGGCACGGGCCTGCCGGTCGCGGGCACGCGGGCCGACTTCAACACGCGCGACCTCGACATCCTCGGCACGCGCTTCCAGCCGCGGGTCAGCCTCTTCGAGGGCAACGACCTGCTGCTCGGCTGGGACTGGGAGACGAGCCGCCTGCGCTCCGACCGCTTCCGCGCGGGCGTGCCCGGCAACACGCTGGCGCAGGTCTCGCCCCAGGACAACAACCAGACGGACCAGTTCCACGCCCTCTACATCGAGGACACGCAGCGCCTCTTCGACGACCGCGTGACGCTCCGCGCCGGCGTCCGCCAGACCTACGGCACCACGAGCTTCGACCCGACGCCCTACCTCACGGCGCAGGTGACGGGCTCGCGCCCCTACGAGGCGACGACCTACTCCGTCGGCGCGACCTACAAGGCGACCGACTGGCTCGCCTTCCGGGCCGGCGCCTCATCCGGCTTCCGGGCGCCGACGGCTTCCGAGATCGCGGCGGACTTCAACACGCTCGGCGGCGGGCGCATCTTCGGCAACCCCAACATCCGACCCGAGACCAGCGAGCAGGTCGAGATCGGCACGACGCTGACGAGCGGCGTCTCCCGCCTCGACCTCGCCCTGTTCCAGAACGTCATCTCGGACCGCATCATCACCCGCTCGCGGGGGCCGAACGCCAACACCTCGGACTACGTCAACAACCCCGGCGACGTCGTCATCCGGGGCATGGAGGTCCAGTACGAGACCGACATGCTGCACCTTCTTGGGTGGGAGGCCGGGGCCTGGCGCTGGCGGGCCACCGCCAACGGCAACTACAACTTCGACATGAAGGACGAGGGCGCGGTGAGCGTCGCCACCGCCAACACGCGGCGCGTCGAGAGGGTCTACCAGTACCAGCTCGCGCTCGGCACCCGCTTCGGGCAGGCCGATGGGCCCTATCCCTGGACGCTCCAGGTGCAGGGCGTGCTCAACGGGCCGGTCTGGTACAACACCGAGGAGAACCTCCTCGTGCCGGCGGCCGAGCCCTACCGCGAGTACATCTGGCGCAAGGACCCGTACTTTCTCGTCAACATCCGCGGCGAGGTCGAGGTGAGGCCCGGCGTGAGGCTCTTCGCCCAGGTGCGCAACCTCTTCGACGTGAACTATCACCCGCTCTTCATCGCCATCGCCGGCCAGCAGCCGACGCTGGCCGACCTGCGCTTCTACAACGGCGGCGGCGGCACCTCCGCGCCGGGACGCGACGTGCAGGTCGGCCTCCAGGCCCGGTTCTAGGGTGCGGCGCGCCGCGGCCGCGGGGCTCGCCGTCCTCACGGCCGCGGCGCCTGCCGCGGCCGAGCCGATCCGGCTGACGGACGCGCTCGGCCGCGCCGTGACGCTCGAGGCGCCGCCGAAGCGCATCGTGACAATCTTCTCCTCGAACACCGAGCTCGTGGCGGCCCTCGGGCTGAGCGAGCGCATCGTCGGGATCGACGCCTTCACCCGCTACCCGCCGGAGGCCGCGGGCAAGCCCGTCGTCGGCGGCCGCCTCGGCTTCTCCGTCGACGCCGTGGTCGCTCAGGCGCCCGACCTCGTGCTCGTGACCCCGGCCCGTCAGGCGGCCCATCAGCTCCTCGCGGCGATGGAGCGGCTCGGCGTGCCGGTCCTGGTGCTGACGAGCCGCAGCCTCGCCGAGGTCCTCGACAACATCCGCCTCGTCGGGAAGGCCTCGGGCGAGACGGAGCGCGGCCGGGCGCTCGCCGATGCCCTCGCCGCCCGGCTCGCGACGGTCGCCGCCCGCATCGAGGGCCGGCCCTGCCCGCGGGTGCTGCTGATCACCGGACGTCTCGGCAACGGGCTGCTCCTCGCCGCACGGCCTGCGACCTACACCATGGACGCCCTGCGGCGAGCGGGCGCCTGCCCGGCGCTGCCCGGCCGCGCCGGGCTCGCCCAGGTCTCGCCGGAGGCGGTGCTCGCCGCCGATCCCGACGTGCTGCTCCTCGCCGGCCGGGAGGACGAATTGCGGGACCTCGCCGCACGGCCGGGCTTCCGCGAGATGCGCGCGGTGCGCGAGGGCCGCGCCCACACCGTGCTCCGCGCCGAGTTCCTGATCCCGGGCCCTCGCACGGTCGACGGCATCGAGCGCCTCGCTAATCTGCTGCATCCGCCGACCGGGGCCGCGCCGTGAGGTTCGCCCTGCGCCTGGCTCCGCTGCTCGCTATCGCCCTCGTCTTCGGCATCGCCGCCGGCCACGACTGGGCCGGCCCGGCCGCCCTCGCCCGTGCCCTTGGCGGCGCCGACGACCTGCGCTCGAGGCTCCTCCTCGAGTGGCGCCTGCCCCGGGTGCTCGCCGCCGGCCTCGTCGGCGCGATGCTCGGGCTCGGCGGCGCGATCTTCCAGGGCGTGTTCCGCAACCCGCTGGCCGAGCCCTACCTCCTCGGGTCGGCGGGCGGGGCGGCGATCGGGGCGACGCTCGCGCTCCTCGTCCCTCTCGGGATGCCTTCGGCGCTGGCGCTCGGCGGCCTCTCCTTCGCCGGGGCCTGGGGCGCGACGCTCCTCGTGCTCGCCGTGGCGCGCGGCTCCGGCGCTGCCGACGCGGCGGGTCTGCTGCTCGCCGGCGTCGCGGTGGCGGCGATGCTCGGCGCCGTCCGCTCCCTCCTGATGCTCGCCCTGTCCGACGAGACCGTGAGCCTTCAGGTCGTGCTGAGCTGGACGCTGGGCGGCATCCAGACGCCGACCTGGACCGGCCTCGCGCTTCTCGCCGGGCTCGCGGCCGCGGCGCTGGCCGCGAGCCTGCCGCTCGCCCGCGGCCTCGACCTGCTCGGGCTCGGCGACGACCAGGCGCGGGCCTTCGGCCTCGACGCCGACCGCTTCGTCCGCCGGGCCATCCTCGTCGGCGCCGCCGTGGTGGCGCTCGCCGTGGCCTATGGCGGCCTCGTCGCCTTCGTCGGGCTGATCGCGCCGCACGTCGCCCGCTGGTCGTCGGGGCCGCGCCATCGCGCCGTCCTGCCGCTCTCAGCGGCCATCGGCGCGATCCTCGTGATCGTCTGCGACGGCCTCGCCCGCGCCATGCTGCCCCCGGCGGAGATCCCTCTCGGCCTGATCACGGCCGCGGCCGGCGGGCCCTTCTTCCTCGTCCTCCTGCGCCGGAGGCTGCGGTCATGAGTCACCTGGCCGCCGAAGGTCTCGTCGTGACGGCCGGGGAGCGGCGCCTCCTCGACGGCGTCTCGCTGAGGCTCGAGCCCGGCGCCCTCGTCGGGCTGATCGGCCCGAACGGCGCCGGGAAGACCACGCTCCTGCGCTGCCTCGCCGGCCTCGCGAGACCGGATGCCGGGACCGTCGCCCTCGACGGGACCGCGCTCGCCACGCTGCCGGTTTCCGAGCGCGGCCGCCGCATCGGCTACCTGCCGCAGAGCTTCCAGCTGGCCTGGGACTACACGGTCCGGGAGGTCGTCGCGCTGGGCGCGAGCCGGGCCTCCGGCGCCGGGGCGCGCATCCCCGCCGTCCTGCGCGCGCACGATCTGACGGCGCTGGCCGACCGGCCCTGGTCGGGCGTCTCCGGCGGCGAGCGGGCCCGCACCCTGCTTGCAGCGACCCTCGTCGCGGAGCCTGCCGTGCTGCTCGCCGACGAGCCCGGCGCCAGCCTCGACATCGGCCGCCGCCTCGACCTGATGCGCCGCCTGCGGGCCTACGCGCGGGAGCATGTCGCGGTCGTCGTCCTCCACGACATCGAGCAGGCCGTGCGCGATTGCGACCGCCTTGTTTTGATGGACGGCGGCCGCGTGATCCTCGACGGCCCGGCTCCGGCTCTGGCCGGCTCTCCCGAGATCGACCGGATCTTCGGCGTGCGCTTCGCGCGCACGCCCATCGACTCCGAGGCCGACGCCCTCCTCGCGGTATCTTCCCCTTGAGGAGCGGCCCGGATCTCCGATCCGCTCGCGGCGACTTTCCCGCTATCGCCTCGACGTTCCACGAGTGTGCCAAGTGCCAGGCAAGAACCTCGGATGGCGAGAGGTCGTCGGCACGATACCGAACGGCTGCCGTCGCTGTCGTGAAGACTCGCCGCAGGGCCTGTGCGCACGAATGTCCGATCCGCCGTGTGGTCGTGCCGCCACAGATCGATGGATTTGCCTCCGGTCCGACGCTTTGCCGGACACGGTGGCCAGCTCCAGGCCGGTCGCGTTTATGCCCCCGAAACAACGATTTATTGAGCGCCTCGCCGAATACCTTGGAGCATGTATAAACTACTGGAAGGCTTGCCTATTCTGCTGGAATCCGATTGCTCGGCGTTCGTGCGGGGCGGCCGGCGTGCCAAAATCCGTGGCGGCGAGGGCTGGTGTCATGGAGGTGAGTTTGATCGATGCCCTGCATCGAAGCGAGGGCTTGGCGCTCCAGCGCTTCCTGCAGCGTCTGCTCGGCAACCCGGCCGATGCGGCCGACGCCCGTCAGGAAACCTACCTGCGCCTGCTCAAGGCTATCGAGCGGACCGAGATCGAACATCCGCGCGTGTTCCTGTTCTTCGTCGCGCGCAACGTCGCCAACACCTTGGGCAAGCGCCGCCGGTTTGAGGCGGACCTCTTCCGGTCCGCGACGAGCCTCCCCCTCGGCGACATCGCCGACGATCAGTCGCGCATCGAGCAGCAGGTGATCGCCCGCCAGCAGCTCCGCCTGATCGCGGCCGCCATCGACGAGCTGCCGCCCCGCTGCCGGGAGGTCTTCCTGCTCAGCGCCTTCGACGGCCTCGCCAACGGCGAGATCGCCGCCCGGCTCGGCATCTGCCGGAACATGGTCGAGAAGCACCTGATGAAGGCGCTCCTGCGCACCCGCCTCTCCTGCCGCGACTTTTTCTAGAGGCCGGACGTCAGGACTCCGCCCCTCCGCCGGTCTCTAAGGATGAGCGGAGCCGAGAGCCTCGCGGCCCGGTTCCGACAACCGATCGAGCGGCATGAGCCAGAGCATCCCTCCCGAGGCCTCCGACGACGCCGAAGGCGACCCGGTCTACGAGCAGGCCGCGCTCTGGGTGGCGCGCCTCTCCTCCCCCGATGCGACCGCCGCCGACCGAAAGGCGTTCGAGGCCTGGCGCGCAGCCGATCCGGCGCATGCCGAAGCCTATGCCGAGATGGACCAGTGGCGCCGGACGATGGGTCGGGTGCCCGATCCGCGCCGGCGCCGGCGCGGCAAGCCGGCGGGGCTGGCCGTCGCGGCCGCGCTCGGGCTCGCCGGGGCGCTCGGCCACCACATCGGACTGTTCGATCGGCTCAGGGCCGATGCGTGGACGGATGTCGGCGGGTTCCGGGCCGAGACGCTGGCGGATGGCAGCCGGGTCGATCTGAACACGGATACGGCCCTGGCGCTGCATTACACGGCCGCGGAGCGCGGGATCGAGCTTCTCCGCGGCGAGGCGGCCTTCGAGGTCGTGCCGGACAGCCGGCGGCCTTTCGTCGTGCGCGGGAAGGGCCTCAGCGTCCGGGCCGTCGGCACGCGCTTCTTCGTGCGCGTCGACGGCGTCGCGACGCCGGTTGGCGTCGCCGAGGGACAGGTCGAGGTCACGACGCCCGGAGGCCGGGCCGGGCTCCGGGCCGGCGAAACCCTGGTGCGGGAGCAGGCCAGCCGCGTCACGACCGAGCGGAGCGACGTCGCCCGGATGATGGCCTGGCGCGAGGGCCGGCTCGTCTTCTCCGGCCAGCCCCTCTCGGTGGTTCTCGCCGAGCTCGAGCGCTATCGGCGCGGACGCATCGTGTCCCTCGACCCCACGGTCGGCACCAGGCGCTTCAGCGGCACGCTCGATCCGCGCGATACCGACGAGGCCCTCGCGGTCCTGGCGACGACGATGGACGTGCGCATCACCCGCGTCACGCCGCTGCTGGTGCTGGTCCGGCCGGGTTCTTGATCCTCTCGCCGGTCCTCGAAAGAATCTGCGTTCCGGAGGTCAGGAGTTTCCAGGCTCGCCGGTCTACCTTCGCAGGGACGGCAGAGCCGAAGCGCCATCGTCCCTTCGCAGGAAGCGACCGGGGCTGACGATGACGGTGCAGGATCCGACGAATCTGGTCAGGCGGTTCAAGCTCGCCGCTCTCGCGGGCGTCTCGATGGCTGCGATGAGCGGTGCCGGCTCGGCCCGCGAGGGCGGCCGCCTGCCGCCTCCCGTCGCCGAGAGGATCAGCATCGTGCCGATCTCGGCCGGCGCCGCCTCCCCCATCCTCGACGCCGGCGCGGCGCGGTCGCGTATCTCGATCCCGCCCGGGCCGCTCGAGCCGGCGCTGACGGCCCTCGCCCGGCAGATGCAGCTCAAGCTCGCCTACAACACCACGCTGACCGAGAACCTGGTTACGCCGGGGGCGGAGGGCGCGTATCTGCCGCTGGAGGCGCTCGCCAGGGTGCTCGAAGGCACCGGGCTGGTCTACCGGGCGGCCGGGGCGTCCACGATCACACTGGTCAATCCGCGCTACGTCCAGCTCGGCGCGTCCACGGCCGCTCCGAGCGGCGTTCTGCTCGACGAGCTGTCCGTCGAGGGCCGGCGCGAGGCCGCCGCCGGATTGCCGCCCCGGACCGGGACGGTCGGCCAGCCCCCGGTGCCCTACGCCGGCGGCCAGGTCGGCTCCGGCGCCCGGCTCGGCGTGCTCGGCAACCGAGACGTGTTCTCGACGCCGTTCAACGTCGCCGGCTACACCGAGAAGCTGATCCGCGACCAGCAGGCGCAGAGCCTGATCGACGTCGTCGAGAACGATCCGTCGGTGCGGCCTCTCGGCACGTTGAGCGACGCCTACGGCAGCGGATTCTTCATCCGCGGCTTTCCCGTCCTTTCGGCCGATGTCGGCTTCGACGGCCTGTTCGGGATCGTCGACTACCGGCGGCCCTTCGTATTCAACGCCGAGCGGGTGGAGGTGCTCAAGGGCCCGAGCACCGTGATCAACGGCGCCTCGCCGAACGGGAATGTCGGCGGCAGCATCAACATCATCCCCAAGCGCGCCTACGACGAGCCGCTGACGCGGATCACGCCGTTCTTCATCTCGCACGGACAGTTCGGCACCGCCGTCGATGTCGGCCGCCGCTTCGGCGAGCAGAAGGAGTGGGGCATCCGCGCCAACGGCGTCTTCCAGAAGGGCGAGACGGCCATCGACAAGGAGCGGCTTCAGCTCGGCTTCGGCTCCCTGGCCGTCGACTATCGCGGCAGCCGCTTCCGAATGTCGGCCGACCTCGCCTACCAGGATCTCGACTACAGCCGGAACCGGGGCTTCCTGCTCGTCTTCCCCGGCGTCGACATCCCGCGGGCGCCGAAGCTGTCGACCAACCTCGAGCAGCGCGGGCAGTTCACGCGGGACCATTCGCTGCTCGGCGCCACCCGCCTCGAGTACGACCTGACCGACAACACCACCGTCTACGCGGCCTTCGGAGCCAACGCCTACCACGGCGACGCCTATACGGACTTCAAGTATCTCGTCGCGCCGGACGGAACGTTCTCCAACACCTTCGTCCGGCAGCGGTTCGATACCTTGAGCTACACGGCCGAGACGGGCGTACGCTCGACCTTCGACACCGGACCGGTCCGGCATACCGTCTCGCTCGCGGCGACCGGGTACTGGACGACCCAGACCTTCCCGGTCGCAGTCCAGTTCCTCCCGAGCCCCGGCCTCTCGAACCTCTACAACCCCGCGGTCGTGCCGGCGCCGGGCTTCACGGACATCAACATCGGGGACGCCCGCTACTCCTCGCAGGTGAATCGCAGCATCGCCTTCGCCGATACGATCTCGTCCCTCGACGATCGCGTGCAGCTGACGGTCGGCGGCCGCGTCCAGCAATTCAATGGAAAGTACCTCGATTACACGCCGGGCAGCCCGAATTTCGGGTTGCCGACCTCGAGCTACGACAAGTCCCACGTGTCACCGGCCGTCGCGTTCCTGGTCAAGCCGACGGAGCGTCTGTCCCTCTACGGCAACTACGTCGAGGCGCTGATCGCGCCGCCGACCTCGCCGGTCCCCTTCAGCGCGGCGCTCTCGCCCATCGTCGGCGATCAGAAGGAGGTCGGCCTCAAGTACGATTTCGGGCCCGTGGGCACGAGCCTCTCCTTTTTCGAGATCAGCCGGCCCAACGGCGTGCTGAACCCGGTGACGCTAGCCTTCAGCAACGACGGCCTCCAGCGCAATCGCGGCATCGAGCTCAACGTGTTCGGCGAGCCCGCACCGGGCTTCCGCCTGCTCGGCGGCGTCACCTTCCTGGACGGGCGGCTCGTGAGGACGGTCGCGACGGCCGCCAACCCGAACGCGTACGACGGGAACGTCGCGCCGGGCGTGCCCGACGTGCAGCTGAACCTCTACGGCGAGTACGATCTGCCGCCGTGGCTGCTTCCGGGGCTGACGGCGACGGGGCGGGTCATCTATACCGCCAAGCAGTTCTACGATCAGGCCAACACGCAATCCATCCCGGACTGGACGCGCGTCGATGCCGGGCTGCGCTACACGTTCCTCGGCTCGTGGGGGAAGCCCGTGACGCTGCGCGCCAACGTCGTGAACCTCCTCAACGCGCGGTACTGGAACTCGACGGCCTATTCCGGGCTCCTGTCGCTCGGAACGCCGCGGACCTATCAACTCTCGGCGCAGCTCGATTTCTGAGCCGGGTGTCCCCGCCCCTCGACAGGGCCGCCGAAGCGACGGAGTGATGTCCATGACGGCCGAGGCCCCACGGCTGCGCGCCTTCCGGATCTGGTCCGCGGTGCATACCTGGACGAGCCTGATCAGCATGGTGTTCCTGCTGATGCTCTGCCTGACCGGCCTGCCGCTGATCTTCCACCACGAGATCGACCACCTGCTCGGCTACGAGCCGGCGGTGCCCGAGATGCCGGCCGGCACGCCGTTCCTGCCGCTCGACCGTCTGGTGGAGGCGGCCAAGGCTCGGAAGCCGGGGCAGGTCGTGCAGTTCGCCTTCTTCGAGAAGGACGAGCCCGACACCGTCCTGATCGGGCTGGCCTCCGACCTGCGAAAGGTGCCCGGCGACAGCTTCGTCGGTCTCGACCGCAGGACGGGCGCCGCGCTGATCGAGACGGCGCCGGGGGCCGGTCCCATGGGCTTCCTGCTGAAGCTTCACGCCGACATGTTCCTGGGCCTCGGCGGCAAGCTGTTCCTCGGCGTGATGGGGCTGCTCTTCGTCGTCGCGGTGATCTCCGGCGTCGTTCTCTACGGGCCGTTCATGAAGAAGCTCGACTTCGGCACCGTGCGACGGACGCGCAGCAGGCGGATCAGATGGCTGGACTGGCACAACCTGATCGGCGCCGCGACGATCGTCTGGGCCCTGATCGTCGGTGCCACGGGCACCATCAATACCTGGGCCGATCTCATGCTCAAGCTCTGGCAGTTCGGCCAGCTGGCCGAGATGACCGCCCCCTATCGCGACGTGCCCCGGCCCGAGACGCTGGTCTCCCTCGACATCGCGGTTGCGACAGCGCAGGCGGCGGCGCCGGACATGCGGGTGCAGCTCGTCGCCTTCCCCGGCACGGCGTTCTCGAGCGGCAACCATTACGCGGTGTTCATGGCCGGCAACACACCCCTGACCTCGCGGCTCCTCAAGCCTGCGCTCGTCGACGCCGGCACGGGCACGCTCACGGACATGCGCGCCATGCCCTGGTACGTGCAGGCCCTGTTCCTCTCTCAGCCGCTCCACTTCGGCGACTATGGCGGGATGCCGCTGAAGATCGTGTGGGCCCTTCTCGACGTGGCGACGATCGTCGTGCTCGGCAGCGGCCTCTATCTCTGGGTCGTCCGCAAGCGTTCGTCGGTGCCGCGCCTCGCCCTTGGTCCGAAGGGCTCGCGCGCGGCGGCGGAGCCGGCGGAATGAGCGGCCGCAACGGAGACGCACGCCGCATCTGGACGGCGCCGGTCACGATCAACGCGGCCGCTCTGGTCAGCCTGATCGGCGCGCTGGTTGCCGAAGGGGTCTGGGATGGTCTTGCCGCGCTCGTCCTCTTGGGAGCTCTGGCCTACGCGGTGACGCTGGGGCTGCGGTCGGCGCCACGCGGGAAGCCGTAGACGAGGTCGTGGTTGCCGCTGCCGGTGACGCTCCGTCGTCAAACCTGATCCGGTCGATCGCGGTGGCGAGTCAGGGAGAGCCGGATGCCGAAGGGCCCGAGGCCGATCGTCTGGATCGGCGTGGCGATGCCGCGGGCGAAGAGGTCGGCGTCGATGAGGAAGGCGATCTGGTCCCACGGCGAATTCAACGCCCCGGCGATGATGAGCGGCCCGGCAATGACGTTGGCGTCCATGACGAGCACGTGCTGGAGGCCGGGCACGAACTGGCGCGGGCCGGCAGGACCGCGTCGACCTCGTCCCGCGGCGGGGCCCCGTCGGGCGCATCGAAACCCTGCATCGCCGTCTCGCTCGTGGGTAGCGGAAGACGGGGGACGGCGCTCAGCGGATCGCGAGATGCGGCCTGATGATCGTGAGCATCCGCTCGGCCGAGGTGCCGGGCGGGAAGAAGCCGAGATACCCGCCCGCCCGGTCCATCAGGTAGATGAAGGCCGAGTGGTCGATGGTGTCGCCCTCCGGGCGCGCGATCCGCTCATGGAAGACCCGGTAGGCGTCCGCCGCCCGCTCCATCGCCGCGCGGTCGCCCGTCAGGCCGATCAGGCGCGGGTGGAAGTTCGGCAGGTACTCCCGGAGATGCTCCGGCGTGTCCCGCTCCGGATCGAGGGTGACGAAGAGCGGCTGGATCGCCTCGCCCTCCGAGCCCAGGATCGTCAGGGCGCGGGCGATCTCCATGAGGTCCGTGGGACACACGTCCGGACAGTGGGTGTAGCCGAAATAGACGATCAGGAGCCGGCCGCGGAAATCGGTCTCCGTCCGGAGGCGGCCGTCGTGGTCGGTGAGCGCGAAGGGGCCGCCCACCGGCTCGCGGTTCCACATCAGAACATCCATCAGCTCGGCGGCCGAGCGGCGGCTGCCCTCCGCCGAAGCGCCGGGCAGGGAGCCGAGGAGCAGCGCGAGAGCGACGGCGAATCGGATCCGGCTACGCACCGAAGGTGAGCCGGCTGCCCGTCGTCGGCACGATGACGTTGTCCGGCAGCTGCGCCTGCGCCTCCAGGGCGAAGTTGAGGCCGCTGCAATGCATCGGGATCACCACGTCGGGCTTCAGCTTGCCGATCTCGGCGACGATCTCCTTGAGGTAGTCCTTCGGTGCCGGCCCGAGATGGAAGCCGCCGACGATGGCGTGGACCCGCTCGATGCCCGACACCGCTTGCGCCTGCCGCACCGAGTTCACGATGCCGACATGCCCGCAGGAGCTGATGACCACGAGCCCCTTGTCCTTGATGTTGAAGCAGGTGGCATGCTCGTGGACGTGCTCGTCGGGCACGATCTTTCCCTGGAGCTCGGCCGCCGTGTAGTGGGTCGCGTCGCAGCCGAGACCGTCCTTGATGCCGCGCTCGACGAAGGTGTTGGGCAGGATGCGCTCGATCGAGGACCGCTTGATGTGCCCCGTGGTGAAGGCGTGGCCGGCGACCACCGTCGGCGTCTCGCAGAGCACCGTGGTGATGCGCCGCGCGGCGAGCTCCCGCCGGTCGAGCTGGCCGAAATCCGTGAACTGGCCCTGCACGCCGCTCGGGGAGAGGCGGTGGCAGAAATTATCCTCGCCCCCGGCATAGAGCTTCAGGTCCGGCGCGAGCGCGTCGCGGTAGCGGTCGAGGAAGCCGGTGAGGCCGCCGTAATGGTCGTGGTGGCCGTGGCTGACGACGAGCGCGTCGACCTTGCTCGGATCGACCTTCAGGATCTCGATGTTGTTGAGGAGCGCCTCGGGGCTGTAGCCGAAGTCGAGCAGGATGGTGCGCGCCTCCTCCGCCCGGCGTGTCTCGGCGAAGAGCGAGAGGCCCCACTGGTTGTGCAGCACCTTGCGGTAGTCGGCGCCCCGGCCGCTGCCCGGTGGCTGGTGGAGCACGCCCTGGACGGTGGCGGGCTTCAGGAACTGGTCGTGGGCCGAGTCGATCAGCACCCGGAGCGAGAGCCTGTCGACCGTCGGCACCTCGATCGGCGCGGCGCTGGCGATTTCTACACAGGAGAACCCGGCGAGCGCCCCCGCGGCGAGACCCGAGGACAGTTTCAGAAAGCCGCGCCTGTCGACGGTGCCGATCATGTCTACGCGTCTCCGTTCGAATACCGTATAATGAAGATATAGCCGAGTTTCCCGAGAACGATCTCGTTTCTTTGCCGCCCCCGCGACAAGGCCGTTCGCCCGTCCGCCACGCTGCGAGAAGGGTCTTGCTGTTTCAATTCCGAGGGCGCGGCGATTCAGAAGCCGACCACGCTGTACGCGACGTCCGCTCCGAGAAGGGGCGAAGGCCTCGCTGATCGCACATCGTGGGCTGTTCTGTGCGGTCTCACGGGACCAGAGACGCAAGCCGTCCGACGCCGCGGCTAAGCGACGGATATAGCTAACGCGATAAGGACGAGACGGCAGCGGCTTCGACTAAGCCCCGGCAAAGTCAACGCTTTCTGCGCCGAACCGAACGTCGAAGAAATCACCAGGAAAACCTGGTGGAGCTGAGGGGATTCCCTTTTTCATCCCGCCCAAACCCTTGTTGCCAAAGAACTTCGATCCCGTTCAAGGGGTTGCGGGGACCAGGGTGGGGTACCAGGTGGGGTGACAACGGGGGTGCCACCGAGGGTTAGAATGGCCCGCAAGCCGACCGCCGACAGAACCCACCTCGAATTCCACCACGGGACCTACCGCGTCTCCGTCACCGTGCCGCCGAGCCTGCGCGCGCGCCTGGGCAAGACCAAGCTCAAGCGTCCGCTCCGCACCGACAGCCTCATCGCGGCCCGGGCCATGAGGCACCGGGCGGTGGCCGAGCTGAAGCGGGTGATCGAGGACGCCCGCAACGGGGCGAACGGCGGCGCCTACCTGCGCGAGGCGGCCGAGCTCGCGCGGTACACGACCCAGGCGACCTCGGACGAGGAGCTCGACGAGCTGGGCCAGGCCATCCGCGAGCGCATGGACGACATCATCGGGCCGGAGGTGGCGGTCGGCCACTCGGAGGAGGGGCCGGAGCCGGTGTTCGACGGCGCGCGGATCGCCCAGGCCGAGGTCTACCGGGAGGTGGCCTGGGGGCGTGCCACGCCGCTCGGGCTGCACCACGCCGCCTACCTCGGCAAGCTGACGGTCAAGGACCGGACCAAGGCCGACGACGTGCGGGCCCTGGCCCTGCTCACCGAATGGTGCGCCCAGAAGGGCTACCCGGCGACGCTTGAGGCCATCACCGACAAGCGGGCCTACCACTTCGCCGACGACCTGGGCGAGCTCACCGGCGGCCTGAGCCACGTCACCCAGAACAAGTACCTCAGCCGGCTGAGCGGCTACTGGAAGTACCTGGTGAAGCGGACGCCCGTGGAGCGCAACGTCTTCTACGGCGTCAAGGTCGAGGGAGAGGCGACCCCGCACGAGGAACTGGAGCGCGCTTTCGAGGACGACGAGGTGCGCCGTCTCCTCGCCGGGCCGGCGACACAGCACATGAAGGACCTGATGGTGCTCGGCGCCCTCACGGGCGCGCGGCTGGACGCCATCGTCGACCTCAAGGTCAAGGACACCATCGACGGGGCGCTCACCTTCAAGGCCCAGAAGAAGGAGCCCGCCCCGCGGGACATCCCGATCCATCCAGGTCTCCGGGAGGTCCTGGCGCGGCGGACCGCCGGCAAGGCGCCGCAGGACGACGTGTTTCCCGAATGGCCGAAGCCGAGGAAGATCGGCTCTAAGCGCGAGCGCAGCTTCAAGGCCAGCAACCAGTTCACCGAGTACCGCAAGACCGTCGGCGTGAACCACGTGGTCGCCGGGCGGCGGCGCGCCCTCACCAATTTCCACTCCTTCCGGCGCTGGTTCATCACGAAGATGGAACGCGCCGGCGTGCCCGCCCCCCTGATCGCCGCCATCGTCGGTCACAAGCGCGAGGGCATCACCCTCGGTCGCTACAGCGATGGTCCCGACATGAGGGCCGCCCGCAAGGCCATCGCCAAGATCTCGCTGCCGCCACTGGATGCCGGGCCGATCCCCGAGGTGCGCACCCTCCGACCCGGTCGGCGTACCGCCAAGGCGGCATCGACGGAGTGAGGACGCGAGGCGGTCGCGTGCAGGGGCGCGACCGCAAGGTGAAAACTCGGGGCCGCGGCGGCAACGGAGCGGGGTTGCGGCCCAGCGGCTACCCCTTGCCGAGCACCTTGTCGGCTTTCGCATCGACCTTCTTCCTGTCGGCCGGCGAGAGGTTGCCGGCCTTCTCCTGCTGGGCGGCGCGGGCTTTCGCGTTCCGGGCGTGGGCCTTGTCCTCGATGGGATACTTCCGCTCCTCCGGCAGGGCGAATTTGCTCTTGGACAGGTCCTCGCGTTCCTCGGTCTTGAGCTTCGACATCGTGGCCTCCGGGTCTCCGGAAGGGGCAACGCCGCACCGGATGCAGTGGTGCCCGACTCGAAGGCAGCGAGTCCGCCTCGGACGGCTCCTTGCCCAAGATCACGGACGGGGCGCAGGTGGCGGGCTTCCTCACTCTGGGGTCGCTCTTGGCAATCATGGCGGTGGCCATCACCCGAGCATGTCATGCCACATTAGGCAGCCGCTCTTCCGCTTCCGGGAGCTGGTTGCGGCGGCCTAGTGGGCGCCACCGTAATTCAGCCTTAGATTGATTCGGCCGGTCTGGCGCGGTGGGCTGGCGTACCGGGGGCTAAGGCCATGAACGTCGACGAGGCCATCTACGTGCACCGTGAGGACCTGATCGGCCTAGCCGACCGGGAGATCAACTTCGTCGAGCTGGTCGAAGCTATCCATGAGGATGCCAGCGGGGCCACGGAGATATCCATACTCGGAGGCTACTATGCCGTCGAAGCGCTGGTGAACGTGTGCCGAAAGGTGCCTCGCTCGGCGCGGCGCGACTGCACCCTCAGGATCGCTGTTGGCCTGGAGGCCACGGCCCTCATTCCTCGGACCTGGGGAGACATGCGTGAGGTGGAGAACAGGCTTCGGGGCGTCGGCTTCAAGGACGTGACCGTCAAGGTCGTCATGAACTCGCCGGTCCACTTCCATACCAAGCTGTTTCGCATCCTTAGGCGGACGCATCCGGTTTGGTACGTCGGGTCCGCCAATCCGGGCAGCAAGCGCCATGAGATGATGGTGCGGCTCTCGGGGCGGCACGAAGCCCTGATGGCTTATATGGATGCCGTGTTCGATGAGGCGCGGTCCGTCGCGGATCCTCAGCCTGCCGTCGACATTCGGACGCTGCGGGACTTCTTCCTGGCCGGGGAGCTCTGCCACAAGCCGCCCACGCCCCGCCTTTTTACCTTCGATGCCTTCCGCTTCACGCCGGATAACAGGGAGCAGATCGGGGCGGTTCTCGCTGGCGAGGCCGGCGTCGAGCATGCCCGCCCGCGCACGGAGGGGTTCGGCTTCAGCCTTCGCAGCGCCCTCGGCCTGGACGACCTGCCAGTCCCGGAGGTCGAGGAGGCAGTGGCCCAGCGCACGCAATACCGTCGGTCAAGCATCGACACCGTGCTCGGGTTGTGGATGCCCAGGAAGTACGCCCGGGAACTTAGACTGCGCATCGCGGACGATGAGAGCGACCGGCTGAGGAAGCTCACGGAGATAGCCGAGGAACTGAACACCGGCCCCGGGCAGGAAAGGGTCCGCACGGCGTTCGACGCGCACGTGACCTCCTTGCAGAGTTTGCTCGACAGGCACGGGATCGAGGTCCAGCCGGTCCCGAACCGGACGGCCTTGTTCGAGCGCTTTCTGCGGTCGAGGACCACGACCCTGTCGGACGAGGATACGCGCAAGCGCCTTGCCCGCACGCTGACGTTGGTCGACATGCCCGATATCTGGGAGGACGAGCATGCCGTCCGTGAGTTCGAGACATCCTTCTTCGAGGACCTTACCTACCGCGCCACTGCCACGACGGGCGGGACCGGCCGGATCATAAGGTCGTTTGTCGAGAGGTTGGGCTTCCTCGGGGCCCATGCGCCGGCCGAGGTTCGTTCAGAGCTGGAGGAAAGCCTGGCCGAAGCGGGGTGGCGCGACCATCATTGGCTGCCGTAGGCGACCACGATTCACTCATCCGGATGGGTGAAATCAACGTATCACTTAGAGCAGGTTGTTTTTTGACGGAATCGAGGTTCACGGGCCGGCTGTGGTCTGGTTGTCTGTCAGCCCTGCAGCGGAGGGCGATGTGGGATGACGCAGCCCTATTCGAAGGATTTACGCGAGCGGGCCCTGGCCCGGGCTGAGGCCGGCGAGACGATCCGGAGGATCGCTCGGGCTTTGGCGATCAGCCCGTCCTGCGTCTCGAAGTGGCGCAAGCTCAAGCGGGAGACGGGCACGCTGAGCCCTGTGCAGATCGGCGGCCACAAGAAGCCGGTGCTGTCGGGTGAGCCGGGCACATGGCTGTCCGAGCGGGTGCGGGGTGGGCCGTTCACCCTGCGGGGCTTGGTGGCGGAGTTGGCCGAGCGCGGGGTGAAGACGGACCTGCGTGCGGTCTGGGTGTTCGTGCGCGCCCAGGAGCTAAGCTTCAAAAAAAACGCTGCGGGCGAGCGAGCAGGATCGGGCCGACGTCGCGCGTAAGCGCCAACGCTGGCAAAGGCATCAGGCGAAAGTCGATCCGCGCCGCTTGGTGTTCCTCGACGAGACCTGGGTCAAGACCAACCTGGCGCCGTTGCGCGGCTGGGGACCGCGCGGCCAGCGCTTGGACGCGCAGACCCCACACGGCCACTGGCGTACGCTCACCTTCATCGCCGCGCTCCGCCATGACCGGGTCAGCGCGCCCTGGGTCGTCGACGGGCCGATCAACGGCGCCATCTTCCGCCGCTACGTCGAGACCGTCCTCGTCCCTGAGCTGAAACCGGGCGACGTCGTCATCCTGGACAATCTCGGAAGCCACAAAGGCAGAGCCGCCCGGGCTGCCATCCGAGCCGCCGGCGCGCATCTGCTGTTCCTGCCGCCCTACAGCCCCGATCTCAACCCGATCGAGCAGCTCTTCTCAAAGCTCAAGCATTTCACCCGAGCCGGCGAACCCAGGACCGTCGAGGCCACGTGGCGCCGCGTCGGGCACGTTCTCGATCGCGTCGCGCCCAACGAATGCGCCAACTACCTCACCAACTCAGGCTACGCTTCCGTGTGAAAACTACACGCTCTAGTCATAAGGTGTTCGAACGCTTCCAGGCCAGAGGGCGGATCCGGATAAAGCTTTTTATAGATTTCCTCCCATTCGGTACGCGGCATAAGCTCGATCTCATCCTTTCCGAAGCCTTCCTCTGTCCAGATACCGCCTTCGAAGTGGCTGTCCTGGTAAAAATTCATGTTTGCCCGAGCAGACATGACATAGACGTTCAGATCGGAAAGCTTACGCGACGCGCTGATCGCACCTATGCTGACGGGCCTGCCGTCTGGGCCAGAATTGAATGACGGTTGCGATCTTACTTGAAAGTTCAAAAAAGCAAGCGTCGATCCTAGCTTGTGACACAAATGTAAGCGCCGAGGATATGTCCGGTTTACAGTCGTATTGCCTCCCTCCCGCGGCTCAATTCCGTCCTTAAGAATGCTCTCGTGTCTGGATGCATCGCTGACGTGATAAAGCCTCGTGCCGGGGGGAACGTGCGCCACACTTGTGTATGACGGCTCGATGGAGATGTTTTTCTGCCTCTCCATGGTGATAAGCCAGCCACGCTTCAGCGCGTAATCGCGCACCGCTTCAACATGCGCGGCTTCACCCAACCCCAGTCGGATACCATTGGGGCTTGCGTTGACACTCGTAATGCTCAGTCCCTGTTCACTCAGGAGGCGACGGAGCATCTGTATGTGATCAGGTTCGTGTTCTGGATATAGGATTTCCATCCCCATGATGTGGATATTGGGCGGGATGGCGCCAAGGGCCCGCTGATCGCGACTTCCTGCCTAGGGCGGTCATGCCCCGTCCAAGTACCAGCGCTTGGCATCGAAGTGGATGAGGCCAGCAGCCCGAAGTACGGTCTTTGCCCCGTCCACAGCTCCCGACCTGATACCGGCGGCGTAGACAGCGGTACTCAGGTCGCGGCCGTCCATGCCATCCGTTCCGGCCGCCTTGAGCTGCGCCAGGACTGCCTTCATCGCCACGGCAGCTTTGGTACCGCTAGGTTCCTGAGTGTCATGGCGCTGCGAGCCCGTGACGGCCGCCACGGCGGCATGAAGGTCCTCGATCCTCCTGCCCTGCCGGTCGATGGCCTCGGCGAGTTCGGCCGCCGTTGCCTGTTGTGCAGCCGGCCGCCTTCTCGCCTGGCCGATCCTCACGCCGCGGCTCCCGAGATAGGCCCGCACGGCTTCGCCGTAGACGTCGCTTGCCGACCGGTCCTCGTCCAGCGCGACCAGCTTCATCTCGCGATGGAGGTCCGGCGACACGTAGATCATGACCTTGCGGTTGCCGGACGGAAGGTCCTCGACGGGACGACGGCTTGGAATAGGCATGGCTGCAGGCGCGGAAGCGGCGACAGCAAGCAGTCATGACAGGGGGCCGTTAACAGGCTTACCGGTGGACCGTCGCTTCGGGAAAGACGGCAGCACACCAGCAGACTGTTATGCTGTCATAATGCTGCCGGGGGATATCCGGCGGCCGCTCCGCCGCCGTGCTTGCCGGCCGTCGGCCCCCGAGCGATCGTCCCGCCGGCCAAGGATCCCGCATCATGAAAAGCGCGCCCCACCCCCGCCCATTTGCCTGAGGAGGATCGCGCCGCCTGTCGAGCCTCCGTCTCCCAACGAGGCTCAGATGACATCCCCTCCGCCCATGCGCATATGGGCCTTCAGTGACCTCCATCAGGAGCACGCCGAGAACGCCTGGGATCCGGCCGGCCACGAGCCCGGGGGCGGCTTTGACGTCGCGGTGGTCGCCGGCGATGTCCACATGCCTATGACCCGTGCCCTGGACTGGCTGGGTGAGCGCCTACCCGGCGTTCCGGTCGTCTATGTGCCAGGCAACCATGATTTCTGGTGGGACCGGGGTGAGGACCGCTACACGATCTACGACCAATTCGAGCGCGGGAGGGATCGGGCGTCCGCACTCGGCATCCACCTGTTGCTCGACGACACTACGGTGATCGGAGGCACCCGGTTCCTCGGCGGCACCCTATGGACGGACTTCCGACTGGGATCCTTCGGGCTCACGCATGCCTTCCGGACCGCCCAGGGTCGCTTCGGCATGGTGGACTACCGCCGCATCAGAACGGGCCCCCGCTCCCGGAACAGGATCGAGCCGCGCGAGGTACTTGCGATGCACCGGGCGACCCGGGACTTCATCAAGGACGAGCTCGCCTGCCCTCACGACGGCCAGACCGTAGTCGTGACCCATCACGCCCCGCACCCGGCCAGCCTACCGGATCCGCCTAGCGATCTGGCCTGGTGCTACGCCTCGGATCTGACGGACCTAATTTCAGATCGCCAACCAGACCTTTGGGTGCATGGGCACGTGCATCATTCGGTTGACTATCGTGTCGGTACGACGAGGATATTATGTAACCCGCAAGGCCATCGAGGTGAGAGTAAGGCATTTGTGCCCGACCTTTTGCTAGTCCTTTGATGGTCTTACCACTGCAATTTGGAACACGGCTGCAGCTAGCAGCCTTACAATGTAGGACTGGGATATGAATGGGCCCCTGGTATAATCTAAAGACGGAAATTCTAGTCTGAAAGTTTTCCTATAATATCTGGTGGATCACGATGGTGGCTGTGACATTGCATCGAGCTGTCGAAATAATTGACAGCTTCGAACAGTTGTTGGCTGATAATGATATAAGCATTCCGCGCCATCCGCAGACCGGGGCAGACATGCTGCCGTTCTGGAAAATACTCGACAGCATAAAGAAGGGTGATTTCGATCCATCGTCATCAGAAAGCCGCGAGCTGTACCGTGCCGGTGTTGCAGTTCATGATTTAGCCGTGAAAGTTCTTTCAGTGGGCAAAGATCCTGAGGTCTTTGCGGCGATACGAAAGCACCTGGAATTGCTAGCGTCTGGCGCCGTACATCTAGCTAGCGAGCCTCCAGCGGAGGCCGATGCATACAATAAATTGATAGAGTTATATTGGGCGTGCTTGCTTTATGGGTGTGGGGTTAAATCCAAATTGGATCCGCCCAAAAAGGGATCTATTGGTCTTAACCCAGACGTAATCAGCTTGGATAGTCAAAACCAACCTGTAAACGGCTACGCATTCAAGACAATCAGATCCCCTCATACCGAAAGCATCAGGGAACATATCGTCAAAGGAGTTTCGCAAATTGAAGTTTCACCTGCGCAATCTGGTATTGTCGGGCTTCATCTAACCCCGAGGCTTTCTTGGGGATCTGCGTGGCCGGATGACATGGTATTTACAGATTACCGTCACGCGGCAAACATTGCAATAAATGCCATGCGCACTATGCTGGGTGCAGTTATTAGAGACAATGGACAAGCCGCTGTTGATCAGATATTTTTGAATAAGAAAGCCGCCGGAAGCGTGCTGTGCATTGCGTTTATTCCGACAATTGTACTTAGCCCTGAAACTGGCAAGCCAACTTTCATGCCTATCAAGATTTCCACAATCATCCATATGGCTTCCAATATTACACTGTCGCATTCTCTATACTTGGAGAATTGGTGCGCAAACGAAGTCATGCAACGGAGGTTGATCGCATGAAAAATGGGAATTCCCCAGGGAGCGTGAGTTGATCTGGCAAGAGCCTTAGGCCGGACATACGGCGCTCACTTCCTCGTGCGAATAGGTATATCTTCCTTCAACAACTTCAGATAGCACTGATGCATCCGTGCGCTTGCTGACCCACGATTCGCATGCGAGCGTCCAGGGAAACGTAGCCTCCCCCTGGCAGTATGATGAAACCTTCGCTCTGGTCGCCCCTGGTACGGGTGCCCGCCTTCGCGGTGCTCTTCCTCGTCGGTTACAGGCTCTCATACTTCTTCCCGGTCCTGTCGACGAAATCCGACCTGGCGACGGTCTTCAACGTCTTTAGGGAGATCGGTGCCGGCGAGTTCCGCAACGTCGGCCATCCCGAATTCGCGTTCGCGCTGGCATGCGCCATCGTCTCTTCGGCCGCAGGCTTGGCCCTCGCCATCCTGGTGATGCATGTCTTCGCGATCAGGCTCGCCCTCCGTTCCGCCTTGAAAGCGCTGGGTCCGAAGCGCGACCCACGGGCCTTTCGCGGTGAATTTCAGACGGCCGATCAGAGGCTGTCTAACCATCCGCTTGTAGGCCATGCTTGGAGCGAGTTCGCGAAGACGTGCGTGAAGGAGGACGTCGTTGTCCGGACTGTGCGCCCTGGCTCGCTCATCAGCGCGTCGGCCGCTCGCGAGAACCTGGCCGGCCTCAAGCTCATGCCGACCATTCCCGGCTACTTCGTCGGGCTCGGCCTGCTGCTGACGTTTGTTGGCCTCGTCATCGCCCTGTCGAAGGCGGCGGGCGGCGTCGCAGGCTCGCCCGAGAACATGACGCAGTCCCTTCGGGAGCTCCTCGATGCGGCGACGTTCAAGTTCGCCACGTCCATTGCCGGCCTGTTCGCCTCGTTGGCCCTGGCGCTGACATTCAAGGTCTACTCGATTGCCATTGAGACCGGGTTCGAGAGATTCGCACGTGCCATCGAAGCCAGGACGACCTTCCAGGCTCCCCAGGAGGCGTTGCAAAGGCTGCAGAGGACGAGCGACGATCAACTCAACCAGCTCAAGGCCATTAACGACGTCCAGTTCTTTACCCGCCTGGGCTCGACCATCGCCCCTGCGCTGGCGGACGCCGTCGAGAAGGCGGTCAAGCCGCTCGCCGCCCAACTGGAGGCGACGGCTAACAAGCTGGACGACAACAGCCGCACGGGCGCCGAAGGGCTTATCACCCAGTTTACGAAAACTATCCAAGGGAGCGCCGGCGCCGAGATCAGCGCCCTGGCTGGGGTCCTGCGCGAGACGAAGGAAGCGCTCGAAGGCGTGAGGGGCAACCTTGCGGGATCGAGCGAGGATTTCGCCCGGAAGATCGCAGCGGCCACAGAAGGCTTTTCAAGGCTGGTCGGGCAGGCCGGCGACCAGTTCAACAACGCGAACTCCGCCAGCCGCGAGACCATGGAGGGCCTTCTCGCCGCCCTCAGAGAAGCAGGCGAACAAGCTCGGGACCGCATGAACAGCGGAGTGTCCGAGGCGGGCAAGAAGGCCGCCACGATGCTCGAAACGGGACTTGGCGAGGTTCTGTCACGCGTGGAGAAGCAGATGGGGTCGTTCCAGACGGCGCTGGCCGGCTTCCAGGAGCGCGTCACGGAGGAGTCCGGCCGATCTGCCGCCGCCTCCAAAGACGCTGCGAGGGCGGCTGCCACGGCGGCTGGCGAGGCCGCGAGGGAGGCCGCCGCCTCCATCCGGTCGGGCTTCAACGAGGTCGTGACCGAGCTGCGCGGGGATATGGAGCGCATGTCGGCGGCCATGCGAGCTTCGGCGGCTGCATTCGCCGAACAGGCACGAGCCCACCAACAGACGACGGAGCAATCGACTGTCGTGGCCACCGCCTTCGGAAAGGTGGCCAATGACGTCAGCTCGGCGTCCCGGCCGCTCGTGCAGTCCGCCGACCGCATCACCGCCTCGACGGAGACGATGGCCAGGGCGGTTACTGAGGCCAGCGCCGCTATCCGTGTGGGGCAGGATGCGGCCAAGACTCTCGCGGACCGACTGGAAGCTAATCAGCGTCAGGTGGAGGCGGCCTGGAAGAGTTACGATGAGCGCTTCGGCGCCGTGGACCAGGTCCTTGCCGACGCCGTGAAGGCGCTGGCCGCCGAGACGACGCGTCAGCAGCAGGGCATCGCGCAGTTCGTCCGCGACATCGACGCTGGGTGCGCCGACGCGATCCAGAAGCTCCACACTGTCACCAGCAGTCTGGAGCAGAACACCACGGATTTGGCCGACACGTTCGAGGATTTCCTCACCAACGTTCGCCGCGTCCCCGCGAACGCGTGATAGCCGGTCATGATATCGGAAGCGGAAGGATCGACCGAGGAGAGCGAGAACTACTTCGTGTCCATGACGGACATGATGGTGGGGATGCTCTTCATATTCATCATCATGCTGATGGTCTTTGCGCTGAATTATCGCATCGGCGACGATGATTCGAAGCGCATCAAGGATTGCCTGACCAACGTCCTCATGCGCAACGCCCAGTTGAGCAGCGACATCAACGCGAAGGTCAACCTCATCCAGGACAACGTCCGCGGGCAGATCGAGGCGTTGGAGCTCGCGGCGGACCAGCGGCGTCGCCTGCTCAACGTCATCCGCGAACAGCTCGCGGCCCAGGGGACTGCCGTCGAGATCGACGAGAGGAACGGCGTCCTCCGGCTGACCGAGGCCGCGGTCCGTTTCGACCCGGGCAAGTCCGACCTCGACGCGCGTGCCCGCGAGAACGTCGGGAGGATCGCCAGGGTGCTCGCGGCGGCGGTCGGGGCATTCCAGAGCGCCGGGCTCGAAACGATCTTCGTCGAGGGCCACACCGACACGACCGGCGTCCCGGACCTCGCCGAACGCGACAGACGCAACTGGGTACTTTCGACCGAAAGGGCGACCTCGACCTATCGCGAGCTCCTTGCCGACGCTCCCGAGCTGCGGCAGTTCCGGAACCGCCGCGGGGAGACCGTCGTCTCGGTGTCGGGGTACTCGTCCACCCGCGCCATCGCCGCCGGTGAGGACCGGGAAGCCTGGGCCCGCAACCGGCGCATCGACCTCCGGTTCGTCATGGACGCCGACACCACAGTCAACCTGCGGGACATCCTCAGCCTCAACGAACAGGTGAAGGCCCAGATCGCCCGCCTCGCCGAGATCAGCCAGGAAAGCATCCAGGCATGCAAATGAAGCGCGCCTTGGCGGATCTGGCTGACCCGCCGCGTTTCGGGGTCCGTTTGCCGGAGCGGGCGACGGCAGTGGCGGCCGCAGAGGCCATCGCGCCCAACGACATCGAGGTCGAGATCAAGGAGCCGGACGACCTCGACGAGATAGCCGACCGTGTGGCCCTCGCTTTCCAGGCCGGCCACCCCCCGGGGAGGCGCGATCTGAAACATGCCCCTCTATGCCTGTGGGATGGTGCGCGACCCCTAGCCCGACGGCCCGGCGGCGTCGATGGACTTCTCGATCATGTGTCTCGGTCGGGTCGCAAGAGCCTCTTCCGCCGTCTTGCCGCAACCTACGTCATCAAGTTCCCGTTCGGGGATCCCTCGCTAATGCGGGTCGCCGATACGCTCCGAGTGATAGCCGGAGATTATGTGGATACTTGGTCGGCTGCTGCCGATGCCCTGTCGCTGTTCGACCCGGCCCGTGCGCCTGGGATCATCGCTGGGATCGCTCTCGAAACTGGCCGCTCGCCCACCGACGTTCTGGCCAGCCATGGAATCCGAGGTCTCGCGACCGAGTCCAAGCTGTGTGAGGCGGCATTCCTCGCAGGCATCAGCCAGATCTGCGAGAGCGTGACGCTTTCTCCGGCTGCGCGGTTGGCAAGCATCCGGGCATGGGGCTTCCGCGCCGATGGAACCCTCTTGTTCCCACAGCATCGCGGTCCGCTCGCGGATGCCCTGGTGCTCCCGTATGCCGATGTTGATCCCCCCGCCATCGTGAACCAGTACCTCGACTTCCTCCTCAAGGCCTTCCGTGACCCCAGGGTCGGGTCTGAGAACTGGGGCACGATGGCGTGCACGCCCATCGTCCTCCGTTGGCTGACGACGTTGACCCTCCGTCAGTTCCTCGACGTCGTGGACGGGTATGCGCTGGAGAGCCACTGGAAGTACCGCAGAAAGTTCTGGGAGGCGGTCAACAATCGCAGGTTGATCTCGGATGCCTGGGTTGCCTTCGATGGTGATGGCGCCTTCAAGGCCCGCCGGATCTTTGGGGCCAACACGCAATACGCGCGGCTTCATTCCAGCAAGAGGAAGAGGATCGAGCGTGGGCACGCCGTCCTCCTTTTGAAGATCGGGAATGGCATCGTGGCCGAGTGGAGCCAGAACGGCATCTGCAACATCTGGCACGATGCACATGATGATACTGCGCCCAAGTGGCGGCGTCAGGATTATACGGCTGACGAGGTCAGGCTGATCGACGATACCGAAATTCTCTGCCGCCATGCGAGCATCAAGCATGATCAATCCGAACGCTATTACTGGCAAAGCGATGTGGCCAATCAAATCTTCGATCTGACTGGCGTACGTATTACCCCATCCGAGTACAGGATCTGAACATGGCCGTGCGGTTTCAGGCTCGGTGTTTGTCGGACCATGTTGAGATCACGCTCGTGCGGTCGGTCTTGCTCAGGGGGGCGCGGCCACTTGCCCGGGCAGACTGGGAAACCCTCGATGGCGCGAATGCGGCCACGGCGCGGCTCCTGCTGGCCGCAGTGGCCGAGGCCAACACGCAATGGCGGGATGGCACGCTGGTGATCCCGAATCAGGCTGCAGCGGAACTGCCCGGGATGCTGGCTTCCCGCATCGGTCTGCCAGACCCTGCGCCGGTCTTTGTGGCCATCTCCATCAAAGGCGCAATCAGCCAAGCCGATAGCTCTATCAGGGTGGTATGGCGCGAGACTTCCTATCGGGAAATTACACCCCGTAGGTCCGGGATCATGATCGAATGGGGCGAGCGATCAGGGCGTCTGACAGCCCCACTCTTTGCTCTCATGGAGGCGGCCGACGGTTACAACCGGGCTGCACAGAAAGGTCTGGAAGGCAGGGTGGCTTGGTGGGGCTCGATCCAGCAAGCCATCGCGCGAGTGGCTCCCGACACCATCGAAGACGACTACACTCGCAGCCTCACTGTCTACCAAGCCGGTTCCTTTTCCCTCGACATCGACGACCGTCCCGGCCGCATCAGTTTCGACCCGATCCTGATGAGCCGTTCCTGGGCGCGTTCGCTGGAAGATAACGCTCCTGTCGGGGACGACGATCAATCCGAACCGGGTGACAGCGAGGGATTGGTCGACGCCGAGGCCGCGAGACTCCTCAATGCGGAGGACCATCGGGCATTCCTCGGCCAGTTCGAGGCCACGGACGACACGCGCCGCGCCTATTCGCTTCGACGCACCACACATCTTCTCCTTGATCCGGATCTTCAACGCGCCCTGAACGTCGTGCGCAAGGTCCGGCTAGGGAGCGAGGACGAGAAGCGCGCCTTCATCAGCAATCCCCGTGCGGCCATCGCGACCGCCCTGGGTCTGGACGGCGGCGACGCTCTCAGCACCGCGCTCTTCGTGGAAACATGGCAGTATTCCGAACGCGTGCTCGGGTTGGGGGCCTGGATAAAACCCGACCTGTCATGGCTCTCGAAGGCTCGGACGGACTGGTTGCCCGAGCGCTTCCCCGTCGTTGTGAACGGCCGGGAGGTGGAAATCGGTCGCGACGATATCGAGCGGCTTCGACAGGACGTCATAACCGCCGAGGCCGAAGGCAGTCCTACCGTCTCCTTTCAAGGGGCCGACCTGGCCTTGGGAGCGGCACAGACCCTTTTCGACCAAGTCGGACTTGGACGAGCGGCCATTGCAGAGGACGGCATCGTGCGGCCGGACGCCGAGGGGCGCCCGGCCTCGACGACCTTTCCCGAGCCTGCGATGCCGGTGGTGGTCCAGATCAAGAGGAATTTCGAGGGTGTCGCCTACGTCATGGCGGCAATCCCGCGCCATCCGGCTATTCCCCTGACGCCTCCGGCGGGGAAGATGGGCAGAACCAGCTTCAAGCTGCATCAGGAGCACGGCTTCAAGTGGCTCGTGGACGCGTGGACGACCGGCTGGCCTGGTGTCCTGCTCGCCGATGACATGGGGCTCGGGAAGACCTTCCAGAGCCTTGCTTTCCTCGCCTGGGTGAGAGCTGACCAGGAGGCGCGGCCTCCAGGCCGAGCGCGGCTGGCTAAGCGACCGATGCTCATCGTCGCTCCGACCGCCTTGTTGGAAAACTGGGTCGAGGAGATGGGGAAGCACTTGGCGCCGGGAGCGCTGGGTGGCGAACTGGCCAAGGTGTTTGGCCCATCGGTCCGATTGTTCAGGAACACCAGCACTGACAAGGCCGCATCCTTCGAGAGGCTCGACAGGGAGAAGATTGCGCAGCACGACATCGTCCTGACGACCTACGAGACCCTCGCCGACAACCACATCGCCTTTTCGAAGATCGAGTTCTCGGTCGCGCTGTTCGACGAGATCCAGAAAATCAAGGATCCTGGCACGCTCAACGCCAATGCCGCGGGCGCCATTAATGCCGACTTCGTTCTGGGACTGACGGGCACCCCAATCGAGAACCGCATCGAGGACCTCTGGTCCATCATGGATCGAGTAATGCCCGGTCAGTTACGTGACCTCAGGACGTTCTCGTCCAACTACCGCGACGACGACCTGGAGAAGTACCGCCTGCTGTCCGACCAGCTCCTGAAATCCCAGGGCGGCGCTCCTCCGATCATTCTCCGGCGCATGAAGGGCGAGCACCTGAAGGGGCTGCCGAGCAGGGAATACAAGGCTTATCCAACGGACATGCCTGAAGTTCAGGCGAGGGCCTACGGTGAGGTGGTGGCTGAGGCTGTCGCGCGAACCGGGCAACGCGCACCTGGCGCGATGCTGGAGGTGATCCAACGACTCCGCGGGATATCGTTGTTTCCCGGCGAGCCCGACGATTTCGACCTGACGACAGAGTCAGGCTGCAGGAGCTGGATCGCGCAGTCCGCCAGGCTGGCCCGCTCATTCGAGATATTCCGTGGAATCGACCGCCTGAACGAGAAGGTGCTCGTTTTCGTAGACACGCGCCGCATGCAGGCGCTCATGGCCCTAGCGATGGCGACGGTCTTCGGGATCGACCCACCGGTGATCATCAACGGCACCGTTCCGGGCGGGGCACGGCAGAAGAGGGTGAACGACTTCCAGGCGAAGCGGCCTGGGTTCGACGCCATGATCCTCTCGCCGAAAGCCGCGGGCGTCGGTCTCACGATCACCGCCGCCAATCACGTGCTGCACCTGAGCAGGTGGTGGAACCCGGCGGTCGAGGATCAGTGTAACGACCGGGTCTACCGGATCGGCCAGCAGCGGGACGTCACCGTCCACATCCCCATGGCCGTGCACCCCCAGCTCCGCGACAGGACCTTCGATGTGACCCTGAATGCCCTTCTCGAAAGGAAGCGGCGGATGTCCCAGAACCTGCTCGCACCGCCGGTGAGGGGCAATGAGGCTGAGACCCTGATGACCGATCTCGGGCTGGGGCAGGAGGGGGCGGGTGCAGGTCTTCGCTAAGCGGGATCACGGCTTCGATCCGGCGGGCTGGCCATTGGTCGCCTTCGGCAAAGAAGGGAACCGTGACGCGCTCCTTCGTGCCTCGAAGCCCGGGGACCGGGTCGTGTTCGTCGGCACGCAGGGCGAACCGACGGCTCCGGAGGAACGAGGCCGTTTGCTCGGCATGGCCGAGTTCGCCCGTATCGCCGTCAATACGCGGGACATCGTCGATCCAGGCCTGATGCAGGCCAGGGACCTCAATGAGGACGGCACCCACGTTTGGGGCTGGGCCCTGCCGATGGTTCGGGCCTGGCGGTTCACCGAGCCACGGCTGAAGCTCATCGACGTCCTAAGGGAGCAGCTGAGCTACGAGGCGACGGTGCGTGCCGTCCTGCTCGATGACGCCGATGCCGGCATGGTGATGGCGCTGCCCAAGGACGAGGTTCCGGTCGCCGTCAACGCCCGTGTGCGTGGCCTGACCGAGGCTGTCGATGCCATCACGGGCACCGGTCCTACGACAGGCCTCACGCCGACATCCTGGGAGGGTAGCGTCTCGCACGATGCCACTCGGGAGGCCTGGACCTACGCCATGAGGTTCGGCCGACGGAACATCTGGAAGGTCGGTCACGCCCAGGACGTGGAAGAGCGCCTGCGCCAGATCAACCTGCACGTGCCGCACGAGGAACTCGGTGAGCAATGGCGGCTCCACGCGCAACAGCGTTGGCCCACCTCCCTCCAGGCCTTCGAGATGGAGCAACGCGTGTTCGGGGCGATGAAGTCGTTTCGGACGCAGGGGGAACGGCTGCGCTGCACCGAAAACCAGCTCCTCCAAGCCTGGACAGGATCGTTGACCTCGACCTCAGGTTGCTGAACACCGTCGATTTCGGTGCGCGTTGAGGCCCGGGCGAAGCCAGAGGTTGAACGCTGGGACGAATCCTTCTTCCGCAGCTAGGCTTGGTCAGCACGCCCCAGAGGTTTTTTGCCGCCCCGACAGATCAAAGGTCCATGGGAGGGCTTGGCCTCCCCAAAGCAGCGGGGAGACATGCCCAATATCCTGACCCATCCGAAGCGCGTCGCCAGCGCGCTCGACCAGATCGACGACCTTCCGGACGAAGCCGACGTTCTGGCCCTCCTGAACGACCACCATCGACGGCCTGCCTTGCCGCCGGAGGTGTACGTCAGGCTCCTGCGGCGGTGTCGGGTCGCTCCGAACCGGAGGGTGGAGCATGCGACGCTCAAGGCGCTGATCGCCTTCGTCGTTCGGTGGGTGGGCTGGCAGTACCGCGGGCTCTCGCATCACGACCGTGAGGAAATGGCCCAGGGTCTCCTGCTCGTCATCAACCGGGAGGTCGCCAAGCAGACCGGCATCGACTGGTGGGAGATCACCTTCCGGACGAACATGGAGCGGGCCGCCGCCGATCTCTACCCGACCCTCTACGACCTGCGTCCCGACGCGGAGAAGGTCGCCATCGACGACCATACGGACGCGATCAACGACGAGGCCTCGGTGGCACGCGAAACGGTGGACAGCGTGCTCATCGACGGACGCATCGCCAAGATCCTGACCCCGGACGAGATGGCGGTCTTCTACCTCCTGTTTATGTCCGAGATCCCGATCCGCAGCGACAAGGCGCCCCGCGATCTCGTGAGGATGCTCGGCAAGCCGGAAGGCACGCTGCGCGAGATGAAGACCGCCATCAAGACCAAGCTGGAAGCCGCCCTGACCAAGGAGGAGCTGTGATGACCGCCAACACGACTGATCCGCGCGCCATGGCCGACGCGATCTTCGAGGCCGGATCCCGCCCCGAGGAGATCCAGGATGCCCTTGCCCGCCTTGGGCATGGTGCGCCCGAATTCCTGAGCCGCCTCGCGGCCCGAGCCGCCGTCGGCGGCGGACCCGACGTGATCGAAGGCCTCGACGTGGCCGAGGAGGAGACGATGACCTCCAAGCTGCTTGGCCGCGTCCAGGCCGATTACGAGGCACAGAAGGAAGCGAACGCTGATTCCGTTAAGCCGAGGGACCTGGGCAAGCTGCCTTCCTGGATGCCGGCTAAGGCGGCATTCGGCAACGACGTTGCCTTCATCATCAAGCTCGCGAACCGGAACGTCTCGCCGCCGACCAACCGCTTCGTCCGTTACGTAGCCGACGCGCTTGGTGTGGCCATCGGGCAGGTGAGGCAGCATTTCGCCGACACCTCCCCCCGGGGGCTCGCCGGGGTGGAAGCCAAGTCGTCCGGCAAGCCTAACGTCAACATGGTCGAGGACTTCGCCGACGCCGTCGGAAAGGCGAAGGTTCCCGACGAGCTTCGGGCTCGCTGGCTGTCGGAGTGAACAAGCATGGACGCGTTTGCCCTAGCTCGCCATCTGGCTAGGCGCAGGCGCGCTCAGCTGCCGGCAGGTATCCAGTCCGGCTACGCGGCCGTGGAGCATGCCTTCACGGCCGAGGGTCTTCAGATCCTGAAAGAGCCCGTCGATGGGTCGGTCCTCGGCGGATGCGACGCGAAGCTTTATCGCGACGCGTCCGCCGTCTTCGTCCGGGAGGACGCCAGCGAGGCCGAACAGACCCTCCATCTCGCCCATGAACTGGGCCATCTCGACGTTCACCGACCCGACGATCCCTGCGAGCTCCATCAGACCGACCTGCGTCCCGCGGGCTCGCGGGCGCTCTCGAAGGTCGAGGCTTACGGACCGCGCGAGCGCCGCGAACTTCAGGCCAACGTGTACGGCCGCGAGTATCTCCTGCCGCGCGACCTGGCGAGGCAGCTTTTCCTCGACGAAGGCCTGCCGGCGTCCGAGATCGCGAGCCGCCTCCGTATCCCGCTGCCGATGGTCCGCCAGCAACTGTTCGATGCCCTGCTCCAGCGCGATGTCGAGCCGCCGGCAGATGCGCCCGCCAAGGAGCCTCAGGACCTCGACAAAAGCCAAGCGACGGCGGTGGAACACGAGGGTCGCGCCCTGCTGGTCGAGGCAGGCCCGGGCTCCGGTAAGACGAAGACCCTCGTCGCCCGGGTGAGCCACCTGCTCGACAGGGTCCACCCCTCCCAGATCCTCGCCCTCACCTTCTCGAACAAGGCGGCCGCCGAGCTCTCCTCGCGGATCACGGAGATGCGGGGCGACGACACCGTCGAGGTGTGGACCGGGACATTCCACGCCTTCGGCTTGGAGGTGATGCGCCGCCACTACGACCGAATGGGCCTGGGGCCCAAGATCCGTCTGGTCTCTCCATCTCAGGCCGTGGAGATGCTGGAGGAGCGCCTCCCGCTGCTCGGCCTGGTCCACTTCCACGACCTGAGCAACCCTGGGGCCAAGCTCAAGGAGATCCTCAAGCCCATCGGGCGCGCCAAGGACGAACTGATCGGTCCCGCCGAGTTCCGCAGGCTCGCGGAACAGAACCTAGAAAGGGCCCAAGCGGCCTACGAAGCCCTCGCCAGAAAAACGAAGGCGGCGCTGAAGCCCATTGAGGTGGCAGAGAAGACGCTGGAGGCCGCCGCCGTCTACGAGGCCTACGAGGCGATGCTGAGGAGCAATGGGCTCGTCGATTTCGCGGACCTGGTGATGAAGCCGGTCCTGCTCATGCGCGACGACCCGGAGATCCTGGGCCAGTTGCAGTCGAGGCACCGCGAGATCCTCGTGGACGAGTATCAAGACGTCAATCGCGCGAGTTCGACGATGCTCCAGCTTCTCTGGGGCGAGAGCAACCGCATCTGGGTCGTCGGTGACGCCCGGCAGAGCATCTACCGGTTCCGTGGGGCGTCCCCCCTGAACATGGAACGGTTCGAGCAGGATTTCCCCGGCGGCGAGCGCGTGCCCCTCGAATTCAACTACCGGTCCACCGACCACGTCACCGGGCTGTGCCGAACCTTCGCAGCGGCGAGCGACGAGGCACGGAAGAAACCCGGCCAGCCGTCCGGGGAAACTCTGCCCTACTTGGCCGAGGCGAAGAGGAAGGAGCCCGGGAGCCAGACGCGGCTGCTGGTTGGCCAGGACGACGATTGCGAGGCGGATCTCGTCGAGAAGGAGATCCGGGCGCTTCGCGATGCCGGTGTCCGGTTCGGTCAGCAGACCATCCTGGCCCGCACCAACACCAGGTTGGACACCCTCGCCACGCGCCTGGCTCGGCATGGCATCCCGGTGCTTCACCTAGGCAGCTTCTTCGAGCGAAGCGAGGTGCGGGACATCCTGTCGATCCTCGCCATCGTGGCCGAGCCGAACGGGGCAGCTCTGTCCCGCGTGGCGACATTCAGGGGGATCGACGTCGTGGCAACCGACATCGCCGTCGCCGTCGAGCATGCCCGCCATCAGGGCAAGGCTCTCGCCGAGGTTCTGCCCGATGCCGTCGGCATCGAGGGCCTGACGCCGAGGGGCGCCGAGGCCCTGGCACGCTTGGGGGAGCGGCTCAGGGGCCTCACCCCGAGGACGCCAGCCTTCGAGGCCGTCGCAGGATGGCTTCTCGACCGCAGCGATTACCTGCGGCACCTGGCAGCCGAGAACGGCATCGACGCGGACATGAGCCGCTCCGCCTTGCGGCAGCTCGTGGAGTTTCTCGATCAGGTCGAGCCGGACGGAAGTCCCCTGACGGTCAAGGACGCCTTGCGCCGGGTTCGCACGGTCATGCTGCTGGCCGACGACCGTGACCTTCGTGAGCCCGACCTTGGGCCCGACGTCGATGCGGTCAGGCTGATGACGGTGCACGCCTCGAAGGGGCTGCAGTTCAAGGCGGTGCATCTCGTCGGGCTGCACGATAAGGGCTTCCCGAAGACTCCTTCAGCCGACCAATGCCAAGTCCCTGCGGGAATCGGCGACGGGCGGGATCCTAAGGTGGCTCAGAGCGAAGAGGAGCGTTGCTGCTTCTTCGTGGCCATCTCGCGGGCCGAGGATCACCTACGGCTCTACCACACGTGCCAAGCCAAGAAGGAGGACCGGACCCCGTCGCCGTTCATCGCCGAACTCGGGACGTTCGAGACCGAGACGCTCGGAACCCCGACGGCGAACTTCGCCGTCACTGTCGCAGGTGTTGGCGAGGTCGAGCTCGACTTCATCACCTTCCACGACATCCGTGACTTCGAGAAGTGCCCGCTCAGGGTGGCCTATCGACACCAGCTCTCGATCCGCAGTCGCCGTCATGAGAGCCCGCATCAGATGACCGGGGGCGTGATCTACGAGCTGATCGACCGCGTGTCGGAGATCGCCGGTGCGGGTCCCGATCTCGCTGCTGCCATCGAGGTGGCGTTCGGGCTGGCATGGGAGGAGCGCGGCCCTGCGGCCGATCATCCCCTGGCGGGCGAATATGAAGCGGTCGGCCGCCGCAGCATCGCCGACTTGAGGCGGCTGCTGGAAGGGCATGCGGGATCCGGCAGGGAGATGGTCCGCCTGCCCATTGAGGGCGGTCACGTCCTGGTGCCGGCACCGCTCTTCTCGACGGGCTCGGGTGGCGCGCGTACCGCTCGGATGGTGGTGGCCGGCAAGAGGGATACCGCGAACGCCCGCGCCCTGACCGCCGGTCTCTTCCTCGCCGCTGCTCGTATCAGGGCCGAACAGGCCGTCGCCGCCGAGGTCGCCCATCTTACGGGCGGCGACATCATCCCGATCCTACGGGACGATGCCGAGGCGGCGAACGACCTCGAACAGGCCGCCATCATCCTCGACGCGATCCGGACCGGTCGCCTCGAACCGAAGCCGCGTCTGCAGGTCTGCATGCGGTGCGGGCACTTCATGTCGTGCCCCGCGACCGGGGCTCGCCCGCACGCGTAGGACGATGTGGCGGTTCGGCAATCGGGCGTCAGAGGTTTTTTCGGCGCCCAGCCGATCAATTCCGTGAGCGGCCACGACGGCCGGCTACGGAGTTCACTACATGACCACGCACATCGACATCTTCATCCGCCGCGAGGGCGACCTCGATCCGGCCCATCACCAAGTCCACGACGGCATCACCGTCGAAACCCTCAAGATCGACCTGGCCAATGGCCGGGAGGTGATCGGCCTCTTCCTCTTCGAGGAGGACGCCGACGAGCCGCTGCCGGACCACCACCAGATCCGGCACCACGGCAAGCCCCACTTCCTGCACCACAGCCGCTGCCGCCACGTGCACGTCGTCGTGCGGTACGCCGGCCGTCCGGTCGAGCGGGCCTTCGGCCCGGGCTCCACGCTGACGCGGATCAAGGACTGGGCCGAGCGCCAGTTCGAGATCGACGCGGTCGATGCCGCGGAGCTCTCCCTGCAGCTGCACGGGACCAACGACCGGCCCGACGAGGCAACACACGTGGGCTCCCTCGCCAAGTGCCCGGACTGCCGCGTGGTCTTCGACCTGCTGCCCTCGACCCGCGTGAACGGGAGCATCTGATGACCCCGGATCGCGCCCAGCTGGAGCGCGACCTCGCGGCCCCCCTCTTCACAGAGGGTGCGGCCCGCGGGCGTTGGCGCCTCATCACCGTCGCGTGGCCCCACGCGATCTTCGGCATCACCGCCAGGGACAAGCGCGAGTTCGTCCTGCGGCTGGAATGCAGCGGTTACCCAGCTGAGCCGCCGACCGGCGGCCTCTGGGACCTCACGAACGGGACGATCCTGGCACCCGCCCTCTGGCCACGGGGTGATGCCGTCTTCTCCGGGACGTTCCGGTGGGACTGGCACGCCGGGGCGGCGATGTACTTCCCCTTGGACCGGCTGTCCCGCATGGGCCACGCGGATTGGGCGAGCACCCACCCGCACATGGCCTGGAAGCCCGAGCGGGGCATCGTCCAGTACATCTCCGAGATTCACCGGTACCTGAACTCGCGAGGCTACCATGGCATCGCGTGAGCAATCCGGCCTGATGGTCTCGTACCCGATCTGGTGGCGGCTGTTCCGGGAACTCCAGCGCCGCGGTGCCGGCGTTCGGGAAAGCGGTGCCTTCCTGCTTGGCGACAGGAGCCTGACGGGCGGGCGGGTCCGGATGATCGTATTCTACGACGACATCGACCCCGAGGCCCTCACCACCGGCATCGTGCGGCTCTCCGGGCACGCCATGAACGCCGTGTGGGAGACCTGCGCGGCTAAGAACCTGGAGGTCCTCGCCGACATCCACACCCATCCGGACGGTGCGGGGCAGAGCCGTTCGGACCAGGAGCATCCGATGGTGGCGACCCGTGGGCACGTGGCGCTGATCGCCCCGCGGCTCGCGAGATCCGCCTTCGACCTCGCCGGCGTCGGCGTCTACCGCTACCGGGGCGCGAAGCGATGGGATGTCCTCCCTACGCCCCGCTTCGGCTGGCTTGGCATCAGCATCCGAGGTGAGAGATGACCCACTCCGATATCGACCGGCTGCGAGACACGCTCAGTCGCATCGCCAAGGTGGACCTCGACAACGGCACGGCGCCTGACGTCGAGACCGCCATGGCCCGCCTACATGAACACCGGATCGGCGTGTTCGCCGGTCCCGAGATCGCGTCGTCGGCGGCCCACCAAGCCGCCCTGCTCACCCTCGTGAACATCGGCCGGCGGTTCGCCCTCGGCGGGGTCCTCGTCGACGGTGACCTCGACGTGCCGCTGCTCGTCCAGGGCGGCCCCACAAGGTCGCTGGCCGACGAGGTCGAGGCTCAAGGCGGCCAGAGAGGCAGTGCCGATGCCTCGGTGCCCGGCGTGATCATCGGCAACACGGCCACCATGCCTCAGCGTGGCGTCGCGGTGACCTTCGAGGGGTGGCGCGGAGGAATCGTGCCTCTGAGCGGCGCGCGGCTGAGTGATGTCACGACCGTTACGCCGGCCGCGGTGCTTGCCGGCGCTCTGGCTGCCGCCGAGGTGTTCGCGATGCTACGTGGAGAGGTCGAGGCGGGGCACCGCAACCTCGGCCTGTCGCTTTGGCGCCCCGACCGCTCCCACGACTGGACCGTAGCCGCCGGAGACGGTCCGGCCCTCGCTGCTCTGCCCAATCACCTCTGGATCCTCGGCCTCGGGCATCTTGGCCAGGCGTTTCTCTGGACCCTGATGCTCTGCCCGTATTCGGATCGGGCGGCGGTGCGGCTCGTCCTGCAGGATACCGACGAGGTGACCGGCTCGACGGACAGCACGTCGATCCTGACTCAGGAGGGGATGCTCGGTAGGCGGAAGACGCGTGCCGTTGCCGACGTTCTCGATCAGCAAGGCTTCAACACCGTGCTCGTGGAACGTCCGTTCGACGGCGGCTTTCGGCGGCGGTCCGAGGACGACCCAGCCGTACTGGTCTGCGGCGTGGACAACGCGCTTGCCAGATCGCAGGTTGAGATGCCGGGTTTCCCCTTCGTCGTCGAGGCCGGCATCGGCGCCAGCGCCCAGGACTTCAGGGCGCTCAGGGTCCACACGTTCCCGTCGCCGAAGTCCGCCGCCGAGATGTGGGGACAGGGTGCTCACGCACGAGGCGCGGCCGACCTCTCCCGGCCGGGGTATCGCCGCCTTTCGGATGCCGGCAGTGACATCTGCGGCCTGACGAGGTTGGCCGAGACGGCCGTGGGGGCACCTTTCGTCGGGGCGGTGGCCGGGTGCCTGATGCTTGCGCAGGTGTTGCGGGTGCTTGCCGGCGATTTCCCCGACACCCTAATTGATCTCGACCTCCGTTCTATCAGGTCGAGGCGAGCCGTCACTAACGGCAGGCTCACGCTCTTCAATCCGGGCTTCCAGCCGGCCGCCTAGATGTCGAGGGGGCTTTTCCCCTCGACATCTCTCATCATGAATTAACTATAATCTTGGGGGAAATCCTGGTCTCGACGCGGGACAGCTTGAACCTTCGTCCGTTTACCTGCATTTAAGATCCCATGTTCGCGCAGATCAAATGCACGGCGCTCCGGGTGGGGATCCCCGCACCGGCCCACGCCGATTCCTCCTCCCGCGGATAACCGCGCACTTCATCGTGCGTGACCGGGAGACCTTTGAAGGTTTGCTCCCGATGACCACCACCCTCCGAAAATCGGCTGCCATCCCGGCTTGGGCACGACCCGGCCGCGATCCGTCACGGGCGCTCGCCCGCCTTTCCGATACCCGCTGAGGGCTGACCCGCCGCCACGGAGCGCGGCCGGCTGCCCCTGCGCGGAGGCAGCCATGATCCGTAATCTCAAGAATACCGATCCCGAAGACATGCCGGCCGACGAGTTCCTCGGCCTGAACCACGAACCCGCGGGCACCGCCCTCCAACGGGCCGGATCCAGCCTGGCCCTTCTCGGGCAACTCCTCCTGGAGGAGGCGATGACGCCGGAGATCCGGCGCCGCGTAATTGGCGAGCGCGGCATAGCCGTGCTGGTGGAAGCGCCTTCAATGGCGTGGGTGCCGTATCTTCGCCGCGCCCTCGCGCAGACAGGCACCTGGGGTCTCATCGAGGGGCGCGACGGATCCTATCGGGCCGGGCGGAAGCCAACGGACGGCGTTGCGGAGCTGGTCGAGTCTGTCGCCGCGGGACAGCGGGTGGCAGTGGTCTGCCACGCCCCCGAAGCCCATGTCCCGCCGGCTTTCATCGTGGCCGCCGACCTCCGCCTCAGGATCGGTGGTCCCACCGCCGCACTGGTCTCGGCCGCCATCTGCGCGCTGACGGGGAAGACGCCGAGGAGGATGCCAGCCGCGGTCGAGGGCTTGGACCTGCCCGATCTGGCCACAGCACTCCGTTCGGGCGCGGGCGGGGCTGCGGGCTGCGTCAGACGCCTCGAACGGGCTGTAGCCGCTCGCGCGATGTCTTCGGCCCCCCTCCGGGAGGTGCCCCAAATACATGACCTGCATGGCATGGGCGAGGCCGGCGTGTTCGCCCGCCGCCTGGTCGAGGACCACCGCTCGATGCCGGCGGAGGCCTTCTGGCGCGAGGCGGACCGCTGCTGCGTGGTTGCGGGCGAGCCCGGTCTGGGCAAGACCTCCCTCGTGCACAGCCTCGCGCGTAGCACCGGCCTGCCCCTGATCGAGACCTCGGTCGCGGCGTGGTTCGAGGGCTCCTCCTACCTCGACAAGACCCTGGCGGCGATGGTCGAAGCCTTCTCGTCGGCACGGGCGCGTGGCGGATGCATCCTCTTCCTCGACGAGCTCGACGGCCTCCCCCATCGCGACGGCCGTGAGGACGACCGCAACGGCTCGTATTGGCGGCCGCTGCAGGCCGCCTACCTCCGCGAGTGCGAACTGACGGCGGCACCGGGCTCGCGCGTCATCCTGATCGGCGCCACCAACTACCCGGGCAGGCTCGACCCGGCCTTGCTGCGGCCCGGGCGCCTCGGCCGGGTGATCCGCGTGCCTCGCCCGGACGCAACCGCCCTTGAAGGCATCCTCCGGCAGCACCTGGGCAACGATCTCGACGGGGTCGACCTGTCGGGCGTCGCTCTGGCCGGGCTTGGCGCGACCGGCGCGGACGTGAGCGCATGGGTGAAGGGCGCGCGGAGAACGGCACGGGTCTCGGGTCGGCCCATGACGCTCGACGACCTGATGGACGAGGTGCTTCCGCCCGACGACCGCGGCGCGGACGACCTCTGGCGGTGCTCGGTCCACGAGGCGGCACATGCTTGCGTCGCTCATGCAGTCGGCGGCGACGTCAGGCGGATCAGCATCGTCGCGACGGCGCGGCGCGGCGGCTCGACGGTCGTCAGCCCCGCCGGCTCCCAGACGCTGGGCAAGGACGGCCTGACCGCGCTCGTCGTCACCGCCTTGGCCGGGCGCGCCGGCGAGGAGGCATTCGGGCTGGAGGCCTCGACCGGCGCGCACGACGACCTTGCGCACGCCACGAATTTGGCGGCGTCCGCCCGGGTCAGCTTCGGCCTTGGCGGGAGTCTGGTCCATCGCGCGCCGATGGACCGAGCGGCCACCCTCTTGGGCGATGCCGAGCTCCGGGCGGCGGTCGGGCGCGACCTGCGGCGGGCTTACCTCGTAGCACAGGAGCACGTCCGCACCCACCGGGTGGCGATTGAGGCGCTGGCCCGGCTGCTCCTGGCGGATCGAGTCGTCGATGGTGCCGACTTCGCGCGCCTTATGGTGGCCCACAACCGTGCGATGGAGGCCCGCCATGGATGAGGCCGTGATGGCGCTGCTGGAGACGCTCGTCGAGATCGAGCGCGAGCTCGGGCGGCAGGTGTTCGAGGGCGCGGTCGAGCGGGCGCGGGTCGCGGTCGCGGCGGAGGTCATGGTCGAGGCCGAGCGGCGGGCGCTGCGGCAGCGGCGCCGGCACCGGTGCGACGGCAACGTGATCGTGCTGCGGCCCGACCGCCCTGGCCCGTGCGCGGCGCCGGGTCGCGAAGGATCGCCGCAAGAATCGGATAGCTAATCCTAGGCGGAAACCCGAACGATGCCAATGACTTGGGCGGGCCGTCGATTCGACAGCCGGGACCGGGTGGTGCATGCTGGGCCTGCCCGGCAAGGGCGGGGACCGAGTCCCTGTCGCGCGGGCGCGCCGGGCGGGGCCATGCCCCGGCCGGACATCCGAAGGGCCCCGACGGTGGCGACCGCCGAGGCCCTTCTGAAAGACACGCACGGCCGCCTTTTCGACGAGACCGGCCGGAGCGTCCAGCGATCCGAGGGGCCCTAGGGCCCGACGAGGAATCTGGACGCTAGGCGATCGTCGGCGGGCCGTCAAACGCCCGCCGGCGCGAGCGGCGGGCCGGGCGGGAGGACCGCCCGGCCCGCATCCAGCGAGAACCAGGCGAGGACAGCACGATGACCGACACTGACAGGCGCGCCCGCAGCCGCGGGCGCGAACGGGAAGCCATGCCCGATGCCGGGCCGCTCCGGGACGCGAACGGCCCCGCTGCGGGCGACGGCGCGAGCCGGAAGGGCGGAAGGGTCCGGCCGGGCCGCGGCACGCGAACCGGGGGCCGGGACGCGCACGCAGCCGGCGGCGGGGCGGGCGGAGGCCCGACGCCGCGAACCGACGCAGCCTCAGCGGACGGCGGCGTTGGACCGGCCGTGCCGGGTATGGCGGCAGGTCGCGTCCGCTCCCCGGAACTGCAACGTGCGCTGCTGCAGGGGGGGCAGCTCCGCTTCGAGGCCGACCTCCACGCCGACGCGTACGTCCAGCCCGGTGCGGGCCACCGCAAGCGGCATTATGAGGACAGCCTGCGCACGCCGACGACCCCGGAGGTCGCCGCCTTCGTGGCCGCGATGGCGGACGACGAGGATGCCAGGCGCTGGTGCGTCCTGACGCTCGCGGGCGCGCTCAGGCCCGGGGTTGTCACGTCGGCGCGCCGCTGGCGGATCGACCCGGAGGCTGGTGCCCTCATCCATGAGGGCGGCCGGTATGCCACGGCGTGGCGCGGGCATCCGGCGACCGAGGTTCTCCTGCCGCCCTGCGCGCTGGCCGAGGCCGCGGCCTGGACGGACGAGCCTTGGCGCGGTCCCGAACCGGGGCGGTTCCGCCGGCGGTTCGAGCGGCACCGGCGGACGTCGGCCGCCCTGTTCGTCACCCCCTCCTCGTTCCGGCGCTTCGTGTTCGAGGAGCTCTGGCGTCGTGCCCCCGGGCTCGTCCCCCACGGCGTCGCGGCCTGGCTCGGCCTCCGCCGGCGGACCTGGAATCGCTTCCAGCCGCACTGCCGCGCCGACGTCGCCGCCGTCCTGCGGGCCGTGGACGACCTGGTGCGGGACCTCGACCGCCGGTCCGGGGGCACCCTGCTGCGCGCGGGACCTGGCGACGGTGAAAAAGCCGGCTGAGACCGCCTCGCCCGAACCCTGCCAAGCCCGCAATCAAGGATCACGACCATGTTCACGCTGATGGGCGCGACGCCCGCAATTTTCGCCTTCGAGAAGGTCTTCACCATCGCCGAGGCCGCCGACCGGCTCGGCATCTCTTTGAGCGAGGCCCATCACCACGTCGCCGACGGCTCGCTGTCGGCGTTCAAGGTAGGGCGCGGCAGCCTGCGCCGTCACCTGCGGGTGACGGACGATGACCTCGACCGGTTCGTCGCGGCCCGCAGGGTCGGACCGACGGTCCGGGCGCCGGATCGCCCGAGCCCCGGGCCGCGGGCCTCAGGCGCCGTCCCGGCGGCTGCCCGTCCCCTGGACGCTCCACGGCGCGCCCGCCGTGCCGCGCTTCCCGAGGGCCGGCCGGGGGCCTTCCTTGAGGCGCTGCGTGCCCGCGACGGGAGGGCCTGACCATGGTGGACGCGCAGAAGGCTAAGGCGGCCAAGAAGCGGAAGCGGGCCGAGCGCCCGCCGGGCGAGGAGATCCAGCGCGGCAAGTACGTCTACCTCGACCCGCGCAAGTCGCCGTTCTGGCAGATGGAATTCGACCTGTACGGGACCACCCACCGCAAGACGACGGAGTGCAGGGACCGGCGGAAGGCGGAGCGGTTCGCACGCGAGTACCGCGACGCCCGGATCGACGAGCATGTCCGCATCTACGGCAAGCGCGGCGTCCCGGACCGGGTGCGGGACGGGCGCCTCGACGAGGCCATCGACGTGTTCTGGGCGCGGGAGGCGCACAAGGACGCGGGCGCCGGAGACACGAAGACGCGTTTCATGACCCTCGTCGAGATCCTCAGGGCCGAAACCAGGCTGAGCGAGATCGACGACGAGCGGGTCTGGCGGCTGATCCGGACCCTGGAGGAACGCGGCCTCAGCGACGACCGCGTCGACACGCACGTGAAGACGCTGCGACGGCTCATGAACGATGCCGTCGCCGTCAGGAAGTTCCATCTCCCGGACATGCCGAACTGGCCGACGCTCACGCTCGCGGACGTCGCCCGCACGCGCGAACTCTCGCTGGACGAGGTCGATGCCGCGTTCGATGCCTGGCGGGCGGACACCACGCCGGCCGCCCGGTTCCTCCACGAGAGCGGCCTGCGGCTGACGAACGCCGTCGAGCTCCGGTGGGCCCAGGTCGACCTGGAACTGATGATGGTCACGGTCAAGGTGAAGGCGCCGAAGAGCCGGCGGCGCAAGCGGCGCCAGCTCGACGAGCGGCGGATCGTGCAGGAATTGCCGATCACGCCGGCCATGCACGAGATCCTGCTCGGCGAGATCGGGAAGCATCCCACGTCGGTCTTCACGTTCCGGTGCCAGCGAACCATGCGCGGGCGTTGCGGGACGCTGTTCGTGAAGGGCCGGTTCTACCCGCTCAAGGTGCCCGCCTTCAGGAAGCACTGGGCCGCGACGCGCGACGGGGTCGGATTGGTCGACGCGCGGCCGCACGACTTCCGCCGCACCCGGGGCAGCTTGGTGCTGCGCGCGACCGGCGACATCACCAAGGCGCAGAAGGTCCTGCACCACTCCCGGGTCGGCACCACCGCGCACCACTACGCCCGCGTGGCGCCCGCCGAGACGCTCGCGGCGATGGTCCAGGCCTCGGCGTTCGAGGCGGCGCAGCGCGCGCGGCGTCCGCGCCGCCCGGTTCCGGAGGCCGGTGCCTTGCAGGCGCCCGTGGTAGGGAATCCGGAGGAACTCCCGGACTCGCCGTCCGCGAAAGGGGTAACCCATTGGCACGCAACGGAAACGTCGTCACCGTCCGCCACCCCGTCCCTTTCCTGGGCGTCGCCGAACGATAATCTCTGCGGAGCGAAGGTACTCACCACAACCAACTGCGAAGAAACAGGTTTTCGCTCGTCAGATCCCGCAACGGCGCTTGTGCTCGCGGACTGCCAATTCCAGGCAAACGGACCGAAACCGACGGTTCACGAGGCAAATTCCCGAACTTTTCCCGGACTCCCGGGAGCCCTGGGCGACGTCGATGCGGGTGCACTGGAAGCCGGCTCGGTCGTCATCCATCAGGGGGTGAGGGGGCGCTTCCGGGAAGTCCGCCGGAAGGTCGCCTGCCGGCTCGACGAGGCGTTCGAGCCGACGCCGATGGAGCGTCTCCGCAAGGCCGGCCACACCTTCTGGGCATTCGAGCCGGAGGACGGGAGCGTCTCGGATCAGGTGGTCGTCGTCGGCGAGCGGCACCAGGTCGCCGTGCGCGGCGGCGCGGGCTGAGGCGAGGGCCGGCCCGCGGGGCGCGGGTCGGTTCCCAAAAGCCTGGGCGTGCGCGGGCCGACGTTCCTCGGATGCAGACAGGTTCGTGTAGCCGATCCTTCGGACCCGCGGCGCCGCCGCCGGGCCGCGGCGCACGAAAAAAGGTGGTTAATTCGGTCCGGCCAGGGGTGACAGGCGGGGTGCCACGTGGGGTACCATCGCGTCTCGCCGGCCCGGCTAAGTGCCTGGCCTGATTCAGGAAACCACCGGGCGGAAAGGCCTGGTGGAGCTGAGGGGACTGTTACCCCAGCCACAGCTAAGTCATTGAAATCGCAAATTTGCAATCCGTCTCTGTGACTTGCTGGGAAGCGAGCTGGGAATTGTATGGGATTTACCGCCTCCGAAACGCGTCGAGCAGCCGAAGAGGCGGCGGTGGTCGGGATCGGGCGTCTCCCATCCCCCCTGAGGCCGACGTAGCGCCCGTGTCCCGTGAGTGCCGTTCGACATGCGGACGACCCCGACGAACCGGGCGAGGCATCGGACACCGCTGTCCTCCTCCGTCGAACTGCCGCCCGCTATGCAATTGATTTTATCGCTGGTATAAACAGGCCCTCGTCGACCTCACGGCGACTTTCGGTCGTGTGGCCCAGAGGCGTTCAACGGCACGCAGCCTCGGCGCCTTGAAAGCTGTCGCCACCAAGGTCGCGTTAGCGTCGGATGAACGTCTTCGGCCGACAATCAGTCCCCGTGCCGAGACGAAGGCGGCCGCCTCGGGGCAGCATTCGCGGGACAGGGGTAGGGACTGCGCCCTGACGGCTCCTACCGCAGGGAGATCGAATTGGCGCGTACGCCTGACCCGAAGAAGGCCTACTTGGAACTCCACGGCGGCACCTGGCGCGTCACCGTCTCGGTCCCGATCCAGGTCCGGCGCGCGCTCGGCGCCACGAAGCTCGTGCACAACCTGGAGACGGACAGCCTCCGGGAGGCGAACGTCCTCAAGCGGAAGCACGTGGAGCGGTTCAAGCGCCGGATCGCCGAGGCCATGGAGGCGGTTGGCCGGCCCGGGCCGGACGACATGAAGGTCGCCGTCGAATTTTCCAAGGTCGCCGAGGAGCTCAAGCGGAACGGCAGCGCCGAGGATTGGGAGGAGTTTCGGGAGGCGGTCTACGAGCGCCACGCGGAGATCCGGTGGAAGGATGCTCGCTGGGTCAGGGTCGTGGATCCCGAGGAGGGCCCGACCGAGATCGAGGAGGCGCTTCCCGAACAGACCGAGAAGGCCATGCTCTTCTCGGCGGTTTCCTGGGGGCGGGCCACTCCCATCGACCTGATGCACGAGGATTATCGCAAGCAACTCTTCGTCAAGGATCGGACGCGGGCGGACGACGCCCGTGCCCTCCGTCTCCTGCAGGACTGGTGCAAGCGAGAGCGCGTCCCGGCGACGCTGCAGGAACTCGACGTAAGCCGGGCGCACGCCTTCGCCGACGCCTTGGTCGAGATGACCGGCCTCCACCACGTGACGCTCAACAAGTACATCGGCAGGCTCTCGGGCTACTGGCAGTGGATGGTGCCCAGGACGAAGGCCGTGCCTGGAAACGTGTTCGCCAACGTTCGGGTCAAGGGGCCGAAGGCCAAGCACGATCAGAAGGAGCGGCCGTTCACCGACCGGGAACTCGCGGACCTGTTGCGCGGGCCGGCGCCGCCGAAGCTGCGCGACCTGATGCTGATCGGCGCCCTCACCGGCGCCCGGCTCGACGCCATCGTCGACCTGAAGGTCCGGGACACCGCGCATAACTGCTTCCTGTTCAAGCCGCAGAAGCAGGAGGCGTCGGCGCGCTTCGTCCCCATCCATGCGGACCTCGCCGAGGTCGTTTCTCGACGGACGGCGGGGAAGAAGCCGGAGGACGACCTTTTCCCGGAATGGCCCCCCGTCAAGAAGGTCGGCTCGATGCGTGAGCGCAGCTTCAAGGCGTCGAACCGGTTCACGGAGTATCGCCGCAGCGTCGGCGTCGACGAGGTCGTCGCCGGCAAGCGGCGGTCCCTTGTCAACTTCCATTCCTTCCGACGCTGGTTCAGCAGCCGCATGGAGCAGGCCGGCGTACCGGGCGAGATGATCTCCGCCATCGTCGGGCACAAACGCAGCAGCATCACCCTCGACGTGTACAGCGAGGGGCCGCACATGCGCTCCGCGCGGCGCGCCATCGCGAAGCTCAAGCTGCCGCCGCTCGACGGCAGCCCGATCCGCGAGGAGATGATCCTCAGGCCACGCGCGCCGCTCGACTAGGCTTCCGGAAGGCCCGTCGTCACTCGCGAGGAGTCCCCGTCCTCCGGATCGGCGCAGCCGGGCATGGCACGCTTACGCCGGTTCGTGGGCCGTCACGTGAGAGCGGCCTTCTTCGTCGCGCGCGCCAGCCGCGCCGTCGCGCGCCGAACTTCCGCGCCTCGATGAGACGCGGTTTCCGACGGACGGGGCATGGTTCCCCAAGCCGCGTCGCGAAAGCCTCCGGTAACCCTGATCGCCATTTCGCGCTGGGCCCGCGCGACGGCCACTTGTCCGATAGATTATATCTCTGGTATAATTTCCTTGCAGTCGAAAGACGAGGTCGCACGTGTTTTAACGGAGGTCACGATGGTCGTGGGGTTCTTTTCTGACGATGGTTCCGCGCTGTACGCCGCCTTGCTCGTCAGCTGTGGCTTGGCATGCGTGGACCGGGGCATGACGGTCATCGAAGGGGCAGAGATCGGAAGGCCGTCGCTCGAACCGTCGATCAAGGATTCCGCCGCCATCCGAACGGAGCTCGTTGCCGCACTCATTGCGGCCAGGGCCGACGAGAGCCGCGACGTCGCCTTCGCCGCGCCGCTCGACCTCCTTCACGACTGCAGCGTCGCGGCCCACCTCGACGTGGCCGTGGTATCCGGCGGGGATCCCATGCAGGCGCGGCGTGCCGAGAGGGCCGCCGGCTATGCGGCCGTCGGCCGGATGGTTCCCGAGGCGGGACGCCCGGAACCGGATCGGCCCGTCTCGGGCCGTCCCTGGACGCTGCAATTCGGCCCGTGGCGGCGGCCTGTCCGAGCTGCACGGTACCGGACATGGCGGCAGGGGCGTGGCGCCTTGCCGGCCGCGAGGACGTTGCCGGTCGAGATCCCGTTGCCCGGGCGGTCGGTGAAGGCGGCCATGGAACGGGGACTTCCGACCCTTGAGGCCCTTCGCATCGGCATCCTCCTGGCGGCAACCTTGGAGGTTGCCGCATCGGATCCGGATGCCACGACAATCGAGCCGGCGACGATGGCCGACCTGATGTTCCCCGCTTCTCATCCGACGGACCAAGCGTTGGCCGAGCGCTTGACCGGGCTGGCGGACCGCTTGGAAGACATCGAGCGGACCCTGGCAGACGAACACGGCCCTTCCTCGCTCTTCCCGAGGGGGTGGACACGTCAACGCAGGCGGGATGGACGGCCGAGCCGCACCGGCGTTGCCGGGTGGGCGCAGGAGGTACGGCCGGGAAGCGACGTCTCCGCCTGCGGCAGGTAACGCCGCGCGCCTGCGCAGGCCAAGCACGGGGCGGCGCCGCGAAGCGGCCGCGGGGCCTTCCAGCCGGGCTCGGTCATGGGTGCGTGTTCCCGGGGGCGCAACCCGGTGCGGGCGACGGCGCCCCACCACGCCGGTAATGGCATGACCTGGTCGGAGCATCGCGTTCGGGTTTAACCCGGGAGGGCCAACGGCGCGGCGGATCTCAGTGGGTCAAGAGAGGCAAGGGGGCCGGTGCGTCTCGCCCCATCCCTGACGGCTTTCACCTCGTGCGGGGCTCAATCAAGCTCCCGGCGACGTCGCAGGGGCGATCCTGAAGCCTCGTCCGCCACAAACTTAGGCCACGTCTCGCTCGAACGGCAGTGACGGTTCGCATCGGATCGCGGCTGACGAGGGTGCCGTGCCTGAACGGGAGCCAGCACGGGGTCTAGGACGCCGTTCGAACGCCTGGACTTCCGGTTTCCCGTGGCTCGCCTCGGAGGCCGTGGCGCACAGGGTTTGAAGGATCGCCTCGTTGATCCTTATCGAGCCGCTACGCGGCTCGTTTCGGATAAGCCATTGTAAGTTATGTGATTTTTTCAGATCCATGTATTCGTCCGAGAAGGATAGCGTATTAAATCCTTTCAAGACGAAAGACCGACGATATTCCGGCTCGAAAGAAAGCATATGGGCCGGGATGCCCGTCAAGGATCGGGCGCGTGCCAAGTATAAGGCGGGCATCGGGCTTGACTCTGCGGGCGGTCGGTGCCCTACAAGGCTCCGCCCGGGTCGCGTCGGCCCGCGTTGATAAGGAGTAGGGAGATGACCGTGTCGGATCCGCCATTCCGCAGGTAGGCGTGTGCGGGTAGCCGCCCGCACACGCCACCATGCGATCCATCGACCGGGGTGTACCCTGACGAAACCGAGTGCACCCCGGCCGGCAACCCTAACCGCCGATGGCGGACATGGGCGCCTTGGCGCGTGGACGATCGATTCGCATCTCCCGACGCCATTGGCAAGAGTCCCGTTCCGCTTCGGCCTGAGCGACGTCGCAAGCTGCCCGGCATGAGCCGCTGGCCCGTCGCCATTGCGGAGCTGTCATTGAATACGAAACATCATTCGGATGCCGCGCCCGCGGGACGGGAGTGGTCCCCCGCCGTGCCAGAAGCGGCGGACAAGGCGAGGGCCGATACGGCCGAACTTCTCTACCCGCCGACGAGGATCGCCGGTGGCAACGTCGTTGTCGCCGGTCTCGCATACCGGTCCGACGAGTGGGACGCCTTCCTGGAAGATGAGGAGGTCGATGGGGGCACCGACCTGGCTGCCGCAGTCGATCCCCGGGACCTTCGCGAGATCGACGCGGCGGTCGCGGGGCGCACCTTCCGACTCTCGGCCGTAGACCGGGAACTTGCGATGGCTACGTCCCTGGCGGTCCAGCTCGGCCTCTTTGGACCGCCATCGCTCAAGGTCCTCCCACCGCCGGCGAAGCAGAAAGGCTTGACCGGGAACCGGGCGCGCCGCGCGCCCGAGCGGCCGTGGGTACACACCCTCGGTTGCCCGCAGTCCCGAAATCCCTGGCGCTAACAACGCGGCGGGAGGGGGCTTGCGTCGCCTCCTCCCGCACGCAGCCAACCGAATTCGAGGCGTGCGACGCCCCGGCCCGTCCGAACGACGGAGGCGCCAATCGACGGCCGTAGGAGTATCGCGTTCATCGGGACCTCGCGAGGATGGCCGGCAGCAGCTTGCGGAGACACAAATGCCCTGCACGACGGCGCCGCCCTGAATGGACGGGTGCGGCTTCGTTGGAGCTCGCCCAGGAGGCAGTCAGGCTGGCGAGACGCCACATGCCGACCACGCCCGAGGGGGCGCGAGGCCGGATGTGAGCAAACCGGTCATCTACGCATCGGCCTCCTGCACCGCCATCGGCTTCGAGACCGCCGAGGGCATGAGACGGAACAGCAGCATGCCGACGATCATGCCGGCTACGAAGGTTGCCGCTGGGCGCGGCGCCACCATGAGGATGGTCAGGGCGGGCCCGGGGCACAGGCCGACCAAACCCCACGCCAAACCGAAGACGGGAGCGCCGACGATCAACCGTGGGTCGACCTTACGTCGGTCCGGGATCTCCGGCCGGGGCGCGAGTAACGGCCGACGCGTCGCTACGCGAGGAGGTAGCCGACGGCCGAGACCGCCACGGCACCCGCCATGACGAGGGCGAGGCTCGGGTCGCATGCCGGAGACGAGGAGGCCGAGCCCGACCGGCGCCCAGGGCGCACGCCGTTGCATTGCGTGCGGGCGGCTTACGGGTGTCGAAGAGGCGTCTAGGCCGGTATCCGGCCGTCCGGCGTGTATCGATTGATGGCCTGGGGAAGCTCCCTGGACAGGCGGGAGAGAAGCTCCGCGCGGGACAGCCCGGTGCGCTGGGTCAGTGTCGCGAGTATGTCGGGTCCGATGGCTTGCTCCAAGTGCTGGGCCGGCAGTTCCTGGTTCGGGCCCTGGCTGACCCAGGACTGCGCGGCCGCCCCGTGGCCGGCCTGCTGGAAGCGCTGAAGCATCTCGCCCAAGCCGCTGTTGAGGAAGCCGCCCGGTTCCTGGCCGCGCCGGTCGCCCAACAGGCCGCCGAGAAGGCCACCCAGCCCGCCACCGGAGGCATCGGCCACGGCGCCGGGACCGGTGGGTGCAGGGGCCGACTGGCCAGCGCCTCCGAGCAGTTCGGCAAGCTTGTCCCGGTTCTGGTAGCCGGCCAGGGCGAGGAGGCCAAGCAGCGCCGTCATCGAGGGGTACCCGTCGCTCATGGGTCGTCTCCGGCTTATGGCGGACGGGTGTGGCCATCCGCCGATGGCGGTCGGAATAGGAAACGCGCCCAGGCGCCATTGCGATGCATCTCCTGCCACCCCTCCATCAGGGACGAGGGTAGTAGGTCGCATCGGGTGCAGCCACCGGATGGTATTCGGAGCGAAGCACGAGCGGCGGTCCGGGGGGAGACAGCCGCGTGCGGTGACATTATATTAGGAACACCTAAATAAGCTGAGCCTGACACCCTGGATACGGACCGATGGACGTCGCGACGCCGACCGACCTGATGCGCCTGCAGGACAAGGCAGCCGACGCGGCCCGCCTGCTCCGCCTCCTCGCCAACGAAAAGCGGTTGCTGATCCTGTGCCTGCTGGTCGCCCGCGGCGAGATGGACGTGACCAGCCTCGCCGGGGAGGTCGAGCTCAGCCAGTCGGCCCTGTCGCAGCACCTCGCCAAGCTGCGCGAGGACGGGCTGGTCGCGTTCCGGCGCGAGAGCCAGACGATCCATTACCGCCTTGAGGATCCCCGAGCCGCGCGGGTGCTGGAGACCCTGAAGGACATCTTCTGCCCGGAGCTCGGCTGACCGGTCTCAGTCCGGAACGATCTCCGCCTCAAGCCCCGGGCGATCCGTCCGGTTGCGCAGCCGCAGGCTCAGGCCGCTCCGGCGGGACGCCATGTCGGCAATGGTGAGGCCGAGGCCGCTACCCGTCGCGCTCTTGTGGCGCCCTCGGAAGAAGCGCGTCGTGACGAGGGGCAGTTCGTCTTCCGGGATGCCCGGTCCCTCGTCGCGAACGACGATGCCCCCGCCATCCGGCAGTGGGCCCCAAGCCACAGTGCCGGTCACCATGTGCTGCACGGCGTTCTCGTGCAGGTTCCGGACGGCGAGGCGCAAGCCCTCAGGATCGGCCCGAAGGGTATAGCCGCGCAAGCCCGGATCGATCTGCGTTCGAACCCCGGGAGGGGGCCGCATGCCCTCCACGGTCTCCGTCACCAGCGCGCCGACGTCGACCTCCGCCAGGGACGGCGTTTCCCCTGCGGCGTCGAGCCGGGCGGCGTCGAGCAACTGGCGGACGAGGCGTGTGGTCCGGTCGACGGCGGACAGGATCTGGCGCAGCGCCGCCTTCGCCACGTCCGGGTCGGTGGCGGCGATGGCAACCTGGGCCTGGACCTTGAGGCCGGCGAGCGGGGTGCGCAGCTCGTGCGCGGCGAACGCCGTCAGCTCCCGTTCGTGCCGTCGCGCGGATTCGACCTTGAGGAACAGCCCGTTGAGGGCGTCGGCCAGGGGGCGCACCTCAGCGGGCGCGCGGCTCGCGTCGATGGCGCTCATGTCGTCCGCGTCGCGACCCGCGAGGTCGCGCGCCATCAGCCGTAAGGGTCGCAGGCCCCTTCCGAGGCTCGCCCAGATCAGCATTCCCAGCAGCGGCACCACGAGCAGCGCGGGCGTGACCAAGCCCATGATGAGGTCGGTAACGAGGCGCTCACGGAGGCCGAGGCGGTCGGCGACCATCACGCGAACGCCCTTGTCGGCGTCCTCCACCGTGAAGACACGCCAGGTCTCGCCGTCGACCTCGCGCTGCGAGAACCCGGCAGGCGCGTCGGTCAGGCGTCGCTCCGGGGCGCCGCTCGACCGCGCGACCATGCGCCCGTCGAGCGACCAGATCTGACAGGAGAGTTGACGCTCGTAGGCGGTCTGCGCCGGGATGGTGCCGATCGCCCCGTCCGGTCCCGGGCCGCCGACCGCGCCCACCAGGGAACTGACCATGCGGGCCGCTTCCTGCAGGCGGTTGTCGAGGACCTGCTCCACCTCGCGCTTCGAGCCGAGATAGATCCAGGCGACCGCGCTGAGCCAGATCAGGCCGGTCGCGAGGAGCAGGATGGCGAAGAGCCTGACGCGCAACGACCTCATGTCAGGGCCCTCATGCGGTAGCCGAGGCCGCGCACCGTCTCGATGGCGTGCCGGCCGATCTTGGCGCGCAGGTTGTGCACGTGGACCTCGACCGCGTTGCTCTCGACCTCTTCCTGCCAGCCGTAGAGGCGCTCCTCCAACTCGGCCTTCGAGCGAAGCACGTCGGGGCGCTCCATCAGCGCCGCCAGCACCATGACCTCGCGCCGGGAGACGGTGACGGGTGCCCCGTCGACGGTGACGGCGAGGCTGCCGGGATCGAGCCGGATGGCGCCGTGTTCCAAGATCGCGGCGGCCCGCCCCGAAGCCCGCCGGACGACGGCGCGGATGCGGGCCGAGAGCTCGTCAAGGTCGAAGGGCTTGCCGAGGTAGTCGTCGGCGCCCCCGTCGAGCCCGGCGATCCGGTCGGCGACCGCGTCACGGGCCGTCAGCAGGACGACCGGCGTCCGGTCGTTCCGGCGGCGCAGCCCCCGCAGCACGTCGAGGCCGGAGCCGTCGGGCAGCATCAGGTCGAGCACGATGGCCGAGAACGCGCTCGTGGCCAGCGCCGCCTCGGCGTCGGCGCAGGTCGCGACGCAATCGACCGTCGCCCCGCCCAGGCCCAAGCCAGCCCGGAGCCCGTCCGACAGGATGGTGTCGTCCTCGACGACGAGGATGCGCATGCGTGTCTCCCTTCGCGGCCCCATTCTCCGGGCCTGGCTTAAGCCTGGCTTAAGCTGCGTTTCCGACCCGCGGCGGGCCGATCCGAGCCCGGACCCCGCCCATGCCGAACGTTTTTACCCACCTGATCCTCGCTGCCCTGCTCTGGAGCGGCTCCTCGCTGTGGTCGCCGGGGCAGTGCCGCGAGCCCGGTGCGCAGCCGACGCCCTTCACCGTCGATGCGGCTCGTGACCCTGACCTCTCGTTGCGCCTGCGATGGACCATCGCTCCCGGCACCTACCTCTACCGGGACAAGATCGCCGCCGCCGACGCGAGCGGTCGGGAGCTTCCCGTCAGCACCCAGCCCGGCGAGACCAAGGACGACCCCAACTTCGGGCCGACGGAAGTCTATCACGGCGCGACGGAGGCCACCGTGCCGGGCGCGGCTCTCGCGGGGGTGCGCGAGGTGCGCGTCACCTATCAGGGGTGTGCCGAGAAGGGTATCTGCTACCCGCCGATCAACAAGGTCATCGAGGTCCCGGCGCCAGGTCTGCAGGCGACCACGAACGCCGCGACGCCGGCCGAGGACGCGTCGCCCGAGCCCGAGAGCGGCCTGCTCTCGGGCCATCTCGCGGGCGTTTTGGCGACCTTCCTCGGGCTCGGCCTGCTCCTGGCCTTCACCCCGTGCGTGCTCCCGATGGTCCCGGTACTGGCCGGCATGCTGGCCCGCTCCGGGGAGCGGCTCTCGGCCGGCCGCGGTTTCGTCCTGTCCGGCAGCTACGTGCTCGCGATGGCGCTGGCCTACGGTACGCTCGGCGTGGCGGCGGCGTGGTCCGGCCGCAACCTCCAGGTCGCGCTCCAGACTCCCGTCGCGCTCGGGCTGCTCGCGGCGGCCTTCGTCGCCCTGGCGCTGTCGATGTTCGGGGCCTTCGACCTGGCGCTGCCGGCCGGCGCCGCCAGCCGCCTGTCTCGCCTGAGCGGGCGCAGGTTCGGCACGCTCGGCGGCGCCGCCGTCATGGGCTTCACCTCCGCCTTGATCGTCGGGCCCTGCGTGACGCCGCCGCTCGCCGCCGCCCTTCTCTACGTCGCCCAGACGGGCGACATCGCGCGCGGCGCCACCGCCCTGTTCGCGCTCGGCCTCGGCATGGGCCTTCCGCTGGTCGCGTTCGGCACGTTCGGTGCAGGGATACTGCCGAGGTCGGGCCCGTGGCTGGTCGCCGCCAAACAGGGCTTCGGCGTGGTCTTCCTCGCGTTGGCCATCACCATGGTCTCCCGCCTCTTGCCGTCCGAGGTCACCCTCGTGCTCTGGGGCGTGCTGGCGATCGGCATCGGCGTGTTCGTCGGGGCGTTCGACGTCGTGACGGCGGGGGTCGCGGGCCGGCTGGGCAAGGGCGCCGGTATCGTTGCCGTGACCTACGGCTGCGCCCTCGTCGTCGGCGCCGCGAGCGGCGGGACCGACCCGCTCCGACCGCTCGCAGGCTTCGGCCGGTCGCGGGCGGTCCACGTCGATGAAGGCCGGACGGTCTCCTCCGTCCCAGCGTTCGAGGCCGCCCTCGCGGCGGCCCGTGCCGCGGGCAAGCCGGTGCTCGTCGAGTTCGCCGCCGACTGGTGCACCGTCTGCAAGACGAACGAACGGACGGTCCTGGCCGACGCCGGCATCCGGGCGAAGCTGAAGGCCGTCGCGGTCATCCGCGCCGACGTCACCCGCGACGACGACGCCACCCGCGCCCTGATGCGGCGCTTCGAGGTCGTCGGACCACCGACCCTCATCCTGATGCGTCCCGACGGCGGCGAGGTCCGAGAGGCCCGCATCGAGGGCGAGCTCACGGTCGAGGACCTGACGCGCCGCCTCGCCCTCGTCGGCGCCTGAGCCACCCCCTTTCGGCAAACCGACTTTCACGGAGACCACCATGGACCGCAGGACCCTGCTCGCCCTTCTGCCCGCCGTCGCGCTGGCGCCCGCGCTGCTCTCGCTGGCGCCACCGACCGAGGAAGCCTTCGCCCAGGGCGTCGACCCGAACGCCATCCTCAACGACCCCGAGGCGCCGATCTCGGGCAACCCGAAGGGCGACCTGACCATCGTCGCCTTCCTCGATTACAACTGCCCCTTCTGCAAGAAGGCCGAGCCCGACCTCACCCGTCTGGTGAAGGCGGACGGGCGCATCCGCCTCGTCCACAAGGACTGGCCAATCCTCGGCGACGCCTCCGTCTACGGCGCCCAGCTCGCCCTCGCGGCGAAGTATCAGGGCCGCTACGACGCCGTGCACCGGGCGCTCATGGCGATCCCGGGTCGCAAGATTCCCAAGGAGCGGATGCTGGAGGCGGTGGCCGCCTCGGGCGTCGACATGGCTCGTCTGGAAGAGGACCGGAAGGCGCACGAAGGCGAGATAGCGGCGCTGCTCCAGCGCAACCTCGACCAGGCCGACGCCCTCGGCCTGCAGGGGACCCCGGTCTTCCTGATCGGCCAGCTGAAGGTCGCGGCGGCGCTCGATTACGACGGTTTCAGGCAGGCGGTCGCACAAGCCCGCGCGCGGGGACGCTCGTGATGTGGCGGGCCCTCCATCTGCCGGCGCTGATCGCCCTCGCCTCGGCGCTCGGCGCCTGCTCGACCTCGCAGGGGGCGCCGGCCCCCGTCGCGGAGGCCCGGCCGCAGATCGCCCCGGAAGTCCTGCGCCGGTACGCCGCCGTCACGGACGAGCCCTTCCCGGTCGAGGCGGTCGACCCGCGCGACCTCAAGGCGCGCAACGTCCGCCAATTGGTCGACTACCCGACGAAGGAGCCGCCCGGCACCCTCGTAGTCGATCCCTACAGGCGCTTCCTCTACCTCGTCATGGAGGGCGGCAAGGCGATGCGCTACGCGGTCGGGGTGGGCAAGGCCGGCTTCGAGTTCACCGGCGAGGCGACCGTCGCCCGCAAGGCGTCTTGGCCACGCTGGACGCCGACGCCCGACATGCTCCGGCGTGATCCGGAGCGGAACGGGCGCTGGGCCGGCGGGATGCCGGGCGGCGAGAGGAACCCGCTCGGCGCCAGGGCGCTGTACCTGTTCAAGGACGGGAAGGACACGCTCTACCGCATCCACGGCACGACGGAGCCCTGGAGCATCGGCGAGGCGGTGTCCTCAGGTTGCATCCGCATGCTGAACCAGGACGTGATCGACCTGCACCGGCGCGTCCCCACCGGCACGAAGGTGGTGGTGCTCGGGTCCCGAGGCACCGTCCACGCCGCACGGCCAAAAGCGCCGGAGACGACGGGCAGCGTCGGGAACGGCGCATCCGCCAGACCGAAGCCGGACGACGGCCTCGATCATGCGGGGCTCGACAACCTATCGCGCAGCGCGTCGGAAGCACCGGAGTCTCCGGCCTACGACGGGGAGGCGGACGATGACGGTCTTTAGGAGCCTGATGATCGCGGTCGTTCTTGCGACCCTGGGCGTAGGGGCGGCCCATGCCGGCTCGGAAGCGCCGGCCAGGTACTACGCAGACCAGAAGGTGGTCTACCATAACGACGGCGGCCCCGACGGAGCCACCTACTTCAAGCGCCTGCTCGGCAACCTGCGCAATCACGTCAAGGCCGTGGGCAAGTCCCACGTCGAGATCCGCGTGGTGAGTCACGGCGACGGTGTCGCGCTCTTCCAGTCGGCCGCGAGCGACAAGGAGGTCGCCGCCCGCATCGAGGCGCTCAAGGTGATGGGCGTTCGGTTCCTCGTCTGCGGCCATACCCTGCGCGAGCGGAAGATCGACCGTGATACGCTCTACGGCGTCACCGAGGACGATGTCGTGCCGAGCGGCGCCGCCGAACTGGCGCGGCTGCAGGGCATGGGGTTCGCCTACATCCATCCCTGAACTGGTCGAACGGGAGACGGCGAGCCTCCCGTCGGCATCGACGCCACGCCATCAATGGCGTCCGCCCGAAGGCGAAGGCGCCCGTGCGCCACCGCACCCCCTCTGCGCGTCCCAGTCCAGGCCGTCGGTTTTACGCTTGCCATTACATTAGATGATGCTAAATAAGCTTCATCTAATGTTCATGGCTTGGCAGGGGAGGACGTCCCTTGCAGCCAGCCGGGCATCCCCCGGACCACCGCCTGGGAGCGACCACCATGGATGGCTTCACGCCTGTCAGCGCCCTCGCCGGCGGTGCCTTGATCGGCACCTCCGCGGCCCTGTTCCTGCTCCTCAACGGACGGATCGCCGGCATCAGCGGCATTCTCGGCGGCCTCCTAACCCCGCCGTCTCGCGAGACCGGCTGGCGCGCCGCCTTCGTAGCAGGACTCGTCCTGGCGCCGTTCGCCTACGCTGGCCTGGGTGGCAGCCTGCCGCCGGTGACGGTGGATGCCTCGTTCCCGCTGCTCGCCGTCGCCGGCCTGCTGGTCGGGTTCGGATCGCGCCTCGGTGCCGGCTGCACGAGCGGCCACGGGGTCTGCGGCATCGGCCGTGGCTCGCCCCGCTCCGTGGTCGCCACCGGCACCTTCATGGCCGTCGCCATCCTGACCGTCCTCGTCGTGCGCCATCTCGTCGGAGCCTGAGCCATGGCCAAGACCGCCTCCGCCTTCGCTGTCGGCCTCCTGTTCGGGCTCGGCCTCCTCGTCTCCGGCATGGCCGACCCGGCCAAGGTCCTCGCCTTCCTCGACGTGACCGGGCGCTGGGACCCGAGCCTCGCCTTCGTAATGGCTGGCGCCGTCGCGGTCTCGGCGACGGGCTATCTCGTGGCGCGGCGCCGGGGGCGGCCGTTGCTCGCCTCCCGGCTTGAGATCCCGAACCGGCGCGACCTCGACCCGCGCCTGATCGCCGGCGCCGCGGTGTTCGGTCTCGGCTGGGGCCTCGCCGGCCTGTGCCCGGGGCCCGCGCTCACCCTGCTGACGGTCGCACCGGCGCAGGCGGTGACCTTCGTCGTCGCCATGGTCATCGGGATGCTGGCGTTTCGCCTTCTCCCGGCGGCAGCCCCGAAGCCGGCGGTCCAGGGAGCCGACGCATGACGCCCGGCCTGCTGACATCCGGCCTAGCCGCCGGCTCGGGCGGGGTCGTCGGCGTGATCCTCGGTCTCGTCGGCGGGGGCGGCTCGATCCTGGCCGTCCCGCTCCTGACCTACGTCGTCGGCGTGTCCTCGCCACATGTGGCGATCGGCACCAGCGCCTTGGCGGTGTCGGTCAGCGCGGCCGGCAACCTCGTCCCGCAATGGCGGGCCGGGAACGTGAAGTGGCGATGCGCGGCGGCGTTCTCGGTCGCCGGCGTCCTCGGCGCGCTGGCCGGCTCGGTCGCTGCGAAGGCGGTCGACGGGCAGAGCCTCCTGGCCCTGTTCGGGGTCGTGATGCTGGTGGTCGGGAGCCTGATGCTGCGCAAGCGGCGCGGCGACGGCGACCCGGAGGTGCGCCTGACCATGGCCAACGCCCCGGTACTCCTGCCCTGGCTGCTCGGCATCGGGTTCGCGGTCGGCCTGTTCTCCGGCTTCTTCGGCATCGGCGGGGGATTCCTCATCGTGCCGGGCCTGATGCTGGCGACGTCGATGCCGCTGCCGATGGCCATCGGCACCTCGCTGGTCGCGGTCAGCGCCTTCGGGGCGGCGACCGCGGCGAGCTACGCCGCCTCCGGCCTGATCGACTGGCCGTTGGCCGGCTTGTTCATCCTGGGGGGCGTGCTCGGTGGCCTCGCCGGCACGCGCTTCGGTCAGCGGCTCGCCGGGCGCAAGCGCGCCCTGACCGTCACCTTCGCCGGCCTCGTCATCCTGGTCGGTCTCTACGTCGTCGCCCGCGGGGCCCTGCCGCTCCTCGGGGCCAACACCTGAACCCGGAAAAGGAGGCGTTTCATGTCGGACCAGACCATCGAAGCCCTGCGCGGGCATCCCATCGTGACCGGCTTCCATGACGAGCCGACCGGCAGCATCCAGTACGTCGTCGCCGATCCCGGGACGAAGCGCTGCGCCATCATCGACCCGGTGCTCGACTTCGACCCGAAGTCCGGCGCGACCGCGACCCGGTCCGCCGACGCCCTGCTCGCCCACATCGAGCGCGAGGGCTACGAACTGGAGTGGATCCTCGACACCCACCCGCACGCCGACCACTTTTCGGCGGCCGGCTACCTGCACGACAAGACCGGCGTCCCGACCGCCATAGGCGAGAAGGTCGTCGACGTGCAGCGGCTCTGGAAAGGGCTCTACAACCTGCCCGACACGTTCCGGACGGACGGTTCGCAGTGGGACCGGCTGTTCGCTGACGGCGAGCGCTTCCGGATCGGCGACCTCGACGTCGAGGTGCTGTTCACGCCGGGCCACACCCTGGCCTCCATCGCCTATCGGGTCGGCGACGCCGCCTTCATCCACGACACGCTGTTCATGCCCGACAGCGGCTCGGCGCGGGCCGACTTTCCGGGCGGCAGCGCGCACGCGCTCTGGCGCAGCATCCAGCGCATCATGGCGCTGCCGGACGACACGCGGCTGTTCACCGGGCACGATTACCGTCCGGACGGGCGCGAGGCGGCCTGGGAGAGCACGGTGGCCCGGCAGCGGGCCGAGAACCCGCACCTCGTCGAGACCCCGACCGAGGAGGCGTTCGTCCGCATGCGCGAGGCACGCGACCGCGAACTGCCGATGCCCAAGCTGATCCTGCATTCCCTGCAGGTGAACATCCGAGGCGGCCGCCTGCCCGAGCCCGAGACGAACGGCAGGCGTTACCTGAAGATTCCGCTGGACGCCCTCGACGGCGCGGCCTGGGGCGAGTGACGGAGGAAGCTATGACCATGAGAAGCGCGAAGGATTTGGTGGCGGAAGCCAACCGCGAGGTGGACACCCTGTCGGCCGAGGAGGCGCTCGCACGCCTCGGCCAGCCCGACACGATGCTCGTCGACGTGCGCGAAGGCGAGGAATTGGCCAAGACCGGCAGGATCGCCGGCGCGGTCCATGTGCCGCGGGGCTTCCTGGAGTTCCAGGCCGATCCGGAGAGCCCGACCCACAAGGCCGAGCTCGGCGGCAGGCGCCTGGTTCTCTACTGCGGCTCCGGCAACCGCTCGGCCCTGGCCGCCAAGGCGCTCAACGACATGGGCCTCGGGCCGGTCGCCCATGTAGCCGGGGGCTTCCCGGCACTGGAGAAAGCGGGGGCGACGGTCGATCCGGCCTAGGGGCGGCTTACCTCGTCGATTGCCACTAGGAGCGGAAGGAGCGGGAGTCGGAACGGCTGCAGGCGATGGCCGCCGATATCGGGGGCGCGAGGCGCTGACGCCGGGCGTCGGCTCAGTTCGCCCCCTCGTCGGGGATGCTGAGGAGGTGGCCGCACGCCTTGCAGTGGACGGCATCCGGCTCGTGCCGCTGCAACCCGCAGGCGGTGCAGGGGTAGCGCACCTTGTAGGGGCGGAACACCACCTGCGCGAGGCGGAAGAACAGCGTCACGCCGCAGATCATCACGAAGACCGACAGCAGCCGACCCGTCGTCCCGGGCAATGTGATGTCGCCGTAGCCGGTCGTCGTGAGCGACGTCACCGTGAAATAAAGGGCATCGACGGGCGTGCGGATCGCCGGGTTGCCGCCGTGTTGGGTGGCGTAGACGATGCCCGTCATGACGAACACGAACACAACCAGGTTCGTGGCCGCCAGGATCGCGTCCTCGTTGCGGCGGAACAGGTCGCTGTCCTGCCGCAGCCGCTCCAGCAGGTGGTAGGTGCGCAGCAGGCGCAGCGTCCGCAGGATGCGAAGGAAGCCGACGCCCTCGACGACCACCGGCGCGACGAACGAGGCCACCGCCACGAGGTCCGTCCAGGTGCTCAGGTGCCGGAACTCGCGCAGCGGCGCGCGGCTGATGAGGAGGCGGGCGGCGAAATCGGCCAGGACGCAGGCGCCCACCGCCAGGTCGCATGCGACGATCCACGGCGACAGCGGAAGGAACGAGGTGACGACGACGAAGGCGATGGTCGCCACGTCGAACACGAGCAGGGCGTAGCGGAAGCGGTGCGCTCCCGGCGTGTCGCCTTCGTACAGTTCGCGCAGCGTCGCTTTGGGTGGTGTCATCGGGGTCGACGCGCGAGCGGTGAAGGTGGGAGTCCCGCGTAGGCCGGTTCAGCGCCGGGACGGATGGGCCGGGGCGAACCGCAGCACCAGCGCCCCGGCGGCCATGCAGGCAAGAGACCCGATCAGCACGCCGACCTTGGTCTCTGCCGCAAGCTCCGGGGCGTTCGCGAAGGCGAGCAGGCCGATGAACAGGCTCATGGTGAAGCCGACGCCGCAGAGGAGCGAGACGCCGTAGACCTGCGGCCAGGTCGCGTGCGCCGGCCGCTGCGCCAGCCCGAGCCTCACCGCGGCGAGGACGAGGCCGAACACGCCGACCTGCTTGCCGACGAACAGGCCGAGCGCCACGCCGAGCGTGACCGGGTCCAGCAGCATGCGCGGCGTGATCCCGGCGAGCGACACGCCCGCGTTGGCGAAGCCGAAGATGGGCAGGATGAGGTAGGCCGACCAGGGATGGACCGCGTGCTCCAGGATGTGCAGCGGCGAGGTCGGATCGTCCGGCTTGCCGACGCTCAGCCGCAACGGGATCGTCAGCGCCAGCAGCACGCCCGCGATGGTCGCATGGACGCCGGACTTGAGCACGAACACCCACAGCACCACGCCGAGCAACAGGTACGGCCAAAGGCGGGCCACACCGGCCTTGTTGAGGCCGTAGAGAACCGCGAGCGTGAGGCCCGCGCCACCGAGCATCGGAAGCGATAGGTCGGCGGTGTAGAACGCCGCGATGATGAGCACGGCGCCCAGGTCGTCGATGATGGCGAGCGCCGTCAGGAAGACCTTGAGCGAGACCGGCACCCGGGACCCGAGCAAGGCCAGCACGCCGAGGGCGAAGGCGATGTCGGTGGCGGCCGGGATCGCCCAGCCCCGCAGGGTCTCAGGCGAGTTCCAGTTCACGGCGGCGTAGACGAGGGCCGGCGCCGCCATGCCGCCGAGCGCGGCCAGCCCCGGCAGGACGCGGTCGGGCCAAGTGCGCAGGCGCCCGTCCAGCACCTCGCGCTTGATCTCCAGTCCGACGAGCAGGAAGAACACCGCCATGAGGGCGTCGTTGATCCAGTGCAGGACCGACAGGGGACCGAGATAGGCCTTGAGCGCGGCGAAGTAGGTGTCCGCCAGCGGCGAGTTGGCGATCACCAGGGCGAGCGCGGCGCTCGCCATCAGGACGAGGCCGCCGCCGGCGTCGCTGGTCAGGACATTGCGCAGGGCCGACAGGGGACGGCGGCGAGGCCGCGGAACGATGTGCGAAGGCGACGCCACGGGCACGGGTCTCCGGCGCTGGCGGCCCGACCAGCGCTCGTCCTACCGGTCCGACAGACGGACCGCGCACCCTGCGCGGGCTATCGCATCGAAGCGGGATAGGGACAACCCGTCCCGCCCCGGATCCCAGGAGAGGGGGGCCGGAACCCGCCGGCTTGTCGTGGGACGTATCCCAGCCCACGCTTGAGCGGCCTCGGGTCGGGCGGCATGGGCACGGGTCACCGCCTGCGCCCATGCCTCTTCCTAGGTTCAGTGACCGGGGGCGGCCAGCGCAGCCCCCGGCTTGTCATGGGTGCCGAGCCGTTCGACCATCGTGGCCGTGGCCTCGTTCATGCCGATGACGTCGACCGGGATGCCGTGGTGCCGGAACTTGAGCACGACCCGGTCGAGCGCGTTGACGCTGGTGATGTCCCAGAAGTGCGCAGCCGTCAGGTCGAGCACGACGCCCCGGAGGTCCTCCTCGCGAAAGTCGAAGGCGGAGTGGAACGCCTCTGCGGTCGCGAAGAAGATCTGGCCGGTCACCTTGTAGGTGCGCGCCGCACGGGCCTCGTCGCGCGAGGACGCGACGCCGAAGAACTTGGTGACCTTGTGGGCGAAGAACAGGCCGCTGAGGATCACCCCGAACAGCACGCCCTTGGCGAGGTCGTGGGTGGCCACGACGACCACGACGGTGCCGAGCATGACGAAGCTCGACGACTTCGGATGGGTCACCAGCGTGCGGAAGGACTTCCACTGGAAGGTGTTGATCGAGACCATGATCATGACCGCGACCAGCGCCGCCATGGGAATCTGCGCGACGTAGGGGCCGAGCACGACGATCAGGAACAACAGGAACACGCCGGAGAACAGGGTCGAGAGTCGTCCCCGGCCGCCGGAGGAGACGTTGATCACCGACTGGCCGATCATGGCGCAGCCGGCCATGCCGCCGAGGAGCCCGGAGGCGATGTTGGCGACGCCCTGGCCGGCGCACTCGCGGTTCTTGTTCGAGGTCGTGTCGGTCATCTCGTCGACGATGGCCGCAGTCATCAGGCTTTCCAGGAGCCCGACCATGGTCAGCGTCAGCGACACCGGCAGGATGATGCGCAGGGTCTCCCAGGTGAACGGCACCTGCGGCAGCGCCACCCAGGGCAGCTCGCTCGGCAGCGCGCCCATGTCGCCGACCTTGTGGATGCCGAGGCCGAGGTACATCGAGACCCCGGTCAGCAGGACGATGGTGACCAACGGCGAGGGTACCGCCTTGGTGAGGTACGGCAGGCCGTAGATGATGCAGAGGCCGACCGCCGTCATCAGGTAGACGGTGGTGCCCTGGCCGATGAGTTCCGGCATCTGCGCCAGGAAGATCAGGATGGCCAGGGCGTTGACGAACCCGGTCACGACCGAGCGCGAGACGAACCGCATGAGGTTGCCGAGCCGGAGCGCGCCGGCGGCGATCTGGAGAAGGCCGGTGAGGATGGTGGCGGCGAACAGGTAGCCGACGCCATGGTCCTTCACGAGGCCGACCATCAGGAGCGCCATGGCGCCGGTCGCGGCGGAGATCATGGCGGGCCGGCCGCCCGCGAAGGCGGTGACGACGGCGATGCAGAAGGAGGCGTAGAGGCCGACCTTCGGATCGACGCCGGCGATGATGGAGAAGGCGATGGCCTCCGGGATGAGGGCGAGGGCCACGACGGCGCCCGCCAGCAACTCGCGCGTGACGTTCGGAGCCCACTCGCTCCGTAGGTGGACGAGATCCATTGTTGTGAAAGGCTTTCCTTGTCCCAGGCGCGTTCGGTACGTCGCATGGGGCGCGCAACAGGGCCGGTCGGCCTCCTCGGAGGTCCGCGACTCAGGCACCACGATTTGCGTTGTCCGGCGGATCGGCGGCCGGAAGAGCCACCCGGGCTTTCACCGGGTCCGGTCTTGTGGAGGAACCATAACCGAAGAGTTCGCTGCAGCGCAATACGGCAGCTGCGTCCGGTTCCCGTCCTGGGCGGTGGGGGGCGCGGGTGATCGTCAGAGGTCGAGGGCACCGAGGGCCGCGCCGATGGCGAGAAGACCACCGAGCACGGCCGCGAAGATCGCGCGGGCACGGTCCCAGGCGCCACCCTCGTTGTCGTTGCAGGCCGTCGGGCGCGTGCCTGATCGACGTCGCCACCTGCGGGTCGAGCAAGGCGCGTCCCGGAAGCTCGGCGGGGGGAGGCTATCGGACTGGTGGCGACACGACATAGGCGAACCGCGGAGATGTTGCTGCCTTGCTGCGGGACGGCTCCGAGATACCACATCTCCTGCCCGCAGCGGCCAGGTCCACCCGGAACACGCTGTCATCGCGCTGCCGCGACCCTCGATATTGGCCGAAGCTCCATGCCCGAAACGGATTTCAACAATCGAGATGCACGACGAGGCGTTGATCGCGAATTGGACGCCGCGGTCGGCGCCGATGACGTTCAAGGCGGCACGGTGCCGGAGGGTGGCGCGTTCTGGCCGAGGAGAACGCCATCCACCGTCTGGCCATAGAAGTCGAGCGGGTCGTCGTGATGCGCCTTCCGAGTCTCGTCGACCGAGCCTTCGAAACGTGGATCCTGCGGCCTTTCGCGGCTGTCGATAAAGGCCGCGACGGACCAAGCTTCCTCGTCCGAAAGGGTGTTGCCCTGGCCGAGCGGCATGTTCGCCTTGATGAAACCGGCGGCATTGGCGACCGAGCTCATGCCCGCTCCCCAGTTGTAGGACCGCGCCCCCCAGAGCGGCGGGAACACGGTATATCCATCCGCGGTCGCTTGGCCTTCCCCGCTGGCACCGTGGCACAAGGCGCATTTTGCGGCATAGACGTCTCGCCCGCGTGCGATGTCGAGCGAGACGGGCTGCGCTAGCTTCGGGTAACCCCGGCCCGGCGGACTCACGCCGGTCCGCGCGCCCCGTGCCAGGAAGAAGGCGTAGCTCTCCAGCGCGACCAGCACCGGATCGCCGAGCTGCGGGGCCTTACCGTTCATGCTGTAGCGGAAGCAGCCCTGAAGCCGCTCCGCGAAGGTGTTCACGTGCCGGTTCTTCGAGCGATAGGCCGGATAGTTCTCGTAAGCGGCCCAGAGCGGCGCCGAGCCGGGGAGCCTGCCGCCGTCGAGATGGCAGTTCGAACAGCGCAAGTCGTTGCCGACGAAACCGCTGGCGTGTCTCCCGGTATCTTGAAAGATGTCACTGCCCATCCGGACCATCGTCCCGAACGGACCGTCCGGGATCGCGCTCTCCGGCGGGGGCTGGACGTGCCCCGCGGCGTTCCCGGCAGGGTCGGGCCGACGCGTCTGTTCCGCTCGGCCACCGCCCGTCCCCTCGGCCTTAGGAAACCCTTGTCCGACGAGCACGATGAGGCCGAGCGAGGCCGCGCCGACGGTCCGCGTCCACCTCCTCGAAACATCTGTGCTCACCGCGGACCTCCGTTTCGCGTCGCCGGGACGGGCAAGCTCGCGTAGTAGGCGGAAACGGCGGCGGCCTCGTCGTCGGTGAGCTTTTCCGCCACGCCGGCCATGAGGCCGAGCGGATCGTTCGCCCTGGTCTTGTTCTTCCAGGCCGCGAGCTGCGCGGCGGCGTAGGCCGCAGGCTGCCCGGCGAGGGCGGGGAACACCGCACCGACGCCCTGACCGACCGGGCCGTGGCATTGTGGGCAGCCCGGCATCCCACGGGCCCAATCGCCGCTCTTTGCCAGGGCACGTCCCCTGAAGACGAGCTGCCCGTCAGGAGGCTCGCCGCCCTCCGCCTTCCAGGCTGGCAGCCCGGCGTAGTACGACGCCAGCGCCCTACGCTCGGGCTCGCTCAGGGCGCTGGCGATAGGCTGCATGACCTCGCTGGCGCGGCCAGCGCCAGCGAAGCTCGCCAGTTGGCGGAGCAGGTAATCGGCCGCCAGCCCGGACAGCCTGGGAAAGCCTGCATTCGAGTTGCCCTCTCCGTTGGCACCGTGACACGAGCCGCAGGCCGGCGCGCCGTCCGCGCTCCCGTTCGAAGCGATGCTTGCCGGGTCGAGCGCGGCCGAAGGCAGGGTTTGTAGGGTCAGGCCGAGCGCGACGGTCAGCCGAGTTGCATCGCCGGGCAGGCGCCACAGGCAAAAGCCCACCCATGAACGTTTCTGCTTCCGCTGACCGGATCGCTCCATGGGACAAGCCCACCATCAGAGACCCATGCAATTTATCGCATATGTTCCGCCAGGCAAGCTGGGGTGAAGTCGGTCGGCTGACATGAGAATGCATGCCCGGTGCCGCGATGGCCGAGTTTGTCCATACGGGGGCTAGGCTCGGCCTTGTCTGTGCGAAACGGTCAGGGGGGCGCAAGCCCCAAAGCACTGACGGGCACAGGGCTGGGCGCTGAGACCCAAGGTTCGGCCAAGAGGCTTGCAAGTCACGGGACGCGGCGCTCGGCACCGGTGCGCACCGCTCCAGTAGGGCGCTCGGGGCAGCCGCGAAGGCATCCGTGCGCCTGCCGGGCATTCGCCGCCCTGCCAAGGTTACGGCGCCGGCCCATATGCAGTCTGCCGGCGAACAGGCGGCTAGTGTGACCGGTTGAAGGCGAGCCCGTTCGATTGACGATCTCGATCGCCCCGCGCCGCAACTCGACCATACCGGCGTCCATCCACTCCCCGAGGACGCGACTGGCCACCTCGCCCACGCTTCCGAAGTCGGCGGCGGGCCGCTGGTGCGGCTTCGCGACAGTCCCCTCCCTGTCAGCCTCGATCGGCAGACCTCGCGCCAGACGCTGTTCGACAGTGGCGAAAGCGAACTGTTCGCCACGAGGGTTCGATAGGCATCGGCAGGCAGGGCGGCCAGCTCTATTCGGTCCTCGACGACGCTCTGGGCCGGGAAGCCGCCTCCCGAGGCCAGGCATTGGGCCGTGAGCACGCAGCCCCCGCGCCCCCCGCCAACCTTGTAGATCAGCTTCTCGCGGCCGGCCTCCGACATCCGGAAGACCCGCATCCGGCCGTCCATTCGCATATGGCAGTCCGCGCAGGTGCCGTTGAGTTCGCAGGCGACGGCACCTGCTTCCCGCGTTGTGATGCGGGCTGCCTCGCGTGCGAACTGAAGGTATGTGGCGCCAAACCAAGGGATGATCGGGAACGGCTCGATCCGTCGCTCGATTCGGTGCGCGCTCGACGTGCGGCTTCTCGATGCCCTGGCTCGGGATAGCGGAAATGCCCGGGTCGACCTGCAATTTCGACCCGTGTTCCGCCGGTCTCGGTGACCCCGGTCACAGACGGTACGGACGAGGGAGGATACCGTCGGGGTATCACAACGAGAATTCGCCTTGAGATCGGCCTCCAGCGCGGGGCGCGGTCCCGGCGATCCTGGATGGGAGTGAACATGCGAAGCCTCGTACCCCTCGTGCTCGTCTCCATGGCGCTGGCGGGTCCGGCGCGTGCCGAGCAGGACCTGCTGCTCGGAGCGGACATGAACACGCCTGCCATGACCCGAGCCGAGATGAGCCGAGCGGACATCGAGGCCCTGATCGCCAAGGCTGACGGAAAGCCCCTGGATCTCTCCGACAAGGCCCTCTCCGGCCTGAACCTCAAAGGCGCCAACCTGCGCACCGCGCGCCTCAACAAGGCGAACCTTCGTGGCGCCGACCTAAGCGGGGCGAACCTTGAACAAGCTTGGCTCCTCAAGGCCGACCTGTCGGGCGCCAAGCTCGTCGACGCCAAGATGTTTGGCATCACCGCACGAGAGGCGAACTTCAGCGGAGCCGACCTGAGCCGCGCCCAGCCCATCGGCGACTTCAAGGGCGCCAACATGAGCGGCGCGACGTTGGTGGACCTGAGGGGGGGCGCCGACATCAAGAACCAGTCCATGGGGCTGATGCGGGCGGTGTTCACATCCGTCAACCTTTCAGGGGCGAACCTCAAGGGAGCCAACCTGGGCCGGTCGCGTCTGGAGTACGCCAACCTCACAGACGCGGACCTCACGGACGTCGTGTTGATGGGGTCCGACCTGTCCGGCGCGAACCTGACCGGCGCAACCGTCGCGGGAGCCGACTTCAAGAGCGTCGATGTCAGCGGGACGCGCCTCCTGTCGCTCAAGGGACAGGACAAAGCCAAGGACTGGGCGTCGCGGGTGAACGCCGACCGCGCCATCACCCAGGCTTCCAACTGATACCGTCCCGTTCGTCGAGGAGCCTTCCAGCATGAAGACCCATCGTTCCCTAATCGGTCTCCTGACCCTCCTCCTTTCGCTCGGCGGTACGGCGGCATTCGCCGCGGACCCGGTTGCCTACACGTCCGCAGCCTTCGAAACGGCCCAGAAGGCTGGTAAGCCGATCCTCGTGCACGTCACCGCGCCGTGGTGCTCCACCTGCGCTGCCCAGAAACCGATCCTGGCCAAACTGGAGGCCGAGCCGCGTTTCAAGGAACTCAAGGTCTTCGAGGTCGACTTCGACAGCCGCAAGGACGTGCTCAGACGCTTCGGAGCGACAATGCAGAGCACGTTGATTACCTACAGGGGCGAGTTGGAAACCGGCCGCTCGTCGGGTGAGACGAAGCCTGAGGCGATCACGGCCCTCCTCGAAAAGGCGTTCTGAACGGGCATGCCGACCGGTTCCAGCCACGCATTTCTCCCCGGCATCCGCTCGGTACCGTCGCCTTGCGTCTTGCCGCTGCAGCCGTTGGTGCTTGAGCCGCCGCCTCGGAGGTCCGTCTCGGACCAGCGGCCCTCGCGCTTGGGCTCGCCCTGCTCGTTCCGGCGGGCCGGGCCGTCTTGCGGTGCCAGCGGGCTCCGGAAGCGACTGGTCGGAAAGCCGCTTCGGCGGCTTCCCGATCCACGGTCTCGCGTGCGGCTTGCCGTCGGCCTTCTCCCCGGAGCGGTCCGGAACCCGAACGACATCGCCGCTCGGCTCGCCGATGCGGCCCCGTCTCCATCCGGCCCGGAACGACGCTCTGAGGTCATGCCCGCCGCCCGCTGGATCGAGCGAGTTTCTATCCGATGACGAGCGATTGGCCGTCGCTACAGACGGCGAAGATCGTGGTCATGGAGGCACTGGCTTCCCGATACCACCAATAACCCTCTTCGCCGTTGTAGCCGTGGACCTGGTAGGAGGCGACGTGGGCCTCGACGAAGGCCGCTGCGGCCTCGCGGCTGGCGAACCCCTCCTTGTAGACGCCGGTCCACGATACCAGCTGTCCAGGTCCCAGAGGACGCTTGAAGCGGTGAATGCAGGCCATCGGATCCCGTCGCCTCCTCTCGTCGGACGGACCTTTCCATTCCTCGGCCACCCGTGGAAGCCGGCGTGACGTCCTACGATCCGACGGAGTGCCGCGACCGGCGCACGAAGCGGGCCAAGCGCGCGCGGATCGCCACCTGCGGGTCTGCTTGGGCGACGGTGGCGTGCGGGCCGAATTCCGCAAGGCCTTGCGCCACGGCGTCCAACGCCAGGATGAAGTCGCCCTTCCGCTTGAACGAAGCTTCCATCGCGTCGAGGACGGCCTCGATTTCAAGCGCCGGGTCGGGTCCGGACGCACGAGCGCGTAGGAGCCTGGATACCCACGAGCTGCCCCTTGCGTCAGCCCGCGTCAGGCATTCCGACAGATTCGACACCGTACGCCTGAGCGCTAGCGTTCCCGTCCCGTCCACCAACCCCACTTGGCGAAGATACGTGCCGCCTCCGGTGATGCGAGGTAGTCGGCGAACGCCTTCGCCCCCTCCTTCTCCGACCCGCGCTTTGTCACCGCGACGCCGGTGTCGCGATAGATGCGGTACTCGGGCTCTATTTCCACTTGATCGGCCACCGTCTGGTTCGCCACCTGCCATATGTTCCAGATCAACCATGCGTCGAGGTTCGTGTCGGAAAGCCAAGCCTGCTTGGCATCCGCGCTGGTCTTGGCGACGAGGGCGATGTTGCGGCGGAAGGCGCGCACGGTCTCGACGTCGCCGAGGCGCCCTGCGACATCCTCCCAGAGGCCACCCTGGCCGGACCCGTTCACGACCACGATGCGGTGCCCAGGTTTCAGCAGGTCGCGTAGACCCGTGATCCGCCCTGGATTGCCGGGCCGGACCAGGATGGCGGCGGGGCGGAGGTAGAGCGGCTGCGCCGCCTTCGAATCGATCTGGTCCGGCATCAGGGCGACGAACTCGGACATCATCGCCTCCGATCCGCTGTAGACCACGTCGGCATCCTGCTTGGCCTTGTCGATCCAGCCGGGCGTGGGGCCGGCCGTGACCTGCACGTCGATGCCGCGGGCCTTGCCGAATGTCTCCGCCGCCTCCTTGACAGCCGGCAGCGGGCCGCCGGGCCCGTAGACCCGAACCGTGTCCGGCGCGGCGCGGGCCACGCCGACGAGGGCGAACGTCATGGCCGCGGCGAGAACCTGGGCGGTACGGGGCATGGCTAATTCCGATCCGGGGTGCCGTCGGCGCTGTAGGTCTTGAAGCCGTAGCGAGTGAAGATCGCGCGGGCTTCCGCACCGCGCAGGAAGTCCAGCCAGGCACGAGCTTCCTCGGGATGGGCAGCATTCTTCACAGCGGCACCGGCGTAGACGCCCGTTTCGTTCAGGTCGGCCGGGATGTCGACGCGCTCCGTCGGCAGGTTTGCTTCGGCCTGGAACACCGCCTCCGAGAGCCATGTGACGCCGGCGTCCGCCCGCCCCTGCATCAGCCACACCGGTGTTTGCCGGTGATGCATCCGCGTGAGGGTTGTCGTGCCCTCGGCCACTTTCGTCTCGTAAACAGACCTGACGAGCTCCTCGCCGCCGGCTTTCCGAAGCGCGGCCTTGATCTGCCGTGCGACGCCCTCGAATTCTGGGTTCGGCATCGCCAACCGGAGGCCTGGCCGCGCTAGGTCTGCGAGCCCTGTCACCTTCGCCGGATTGCCCTTCGGCACCATGATTGTCAGTTGGTTTGTCACGTAGGGGATGGCGGGCCCGACCAAGTCCCCCTCGCGGACGAGCCGCTCGACCGCCCCCAGCCCGGCGAGATAGGCATCCGGCTTGGCGGTCCAAGTCATGTTGCCCACCGTGATGCGTCCGTCAGCGCGCATTTGCCTGACGAGTAAGCCCGGCGGTATGGTCTCGTAATAGATCAAGCCGACGAGTTTCGGGTGTAGAGCCTCGAAGGCGGCGACCAACGGGGCCATTGCGAAGAAATAGTTGCCGCCGACGTAGAGGATCAGTCGGGCGTTCGTAAGGTCGCCGTGGAAGTCCGCTAGATTGTCCGCCTCGTGGACCGTGAACTCCAGGCCCTTATCGCGAGCCGGGGCGTTGGCGCCCCCCTGCCAGGGTGGGAATGTGCGGTCGGCGTCACGCCGCGGGTCCGCACCGGCCGGTGGAGCGGCGAGCAGGGCGAGGCAGGAGAGGACGGCGGGAAGCGGGCGGGACATCTGGCGCTCCTATGGATGGATGTAGGTGAAGCCCAAGCCCTGGAGCCGGGCGAGTTCGGCGACCCCGCTCGGCACGATGTCTTCCTCCTTGACGCCATAGAGCCCGTGCCAGTCGATCTTCCGCTCTGTCAGGGTGTTGTTGCAGATCAGGAATCGGACGCCCATGCCCTTGAGGGCCTCGATGCGTCCAGCGAGGTCGCGGTCTTCCTTCGCCATCTGGAACAGGACCAAGCCGTCGCCGTGGTCGACGACGCGGATCTCCACCTTGTCCCTGCCGAGCGCCTCGACGTGGTTGCGGATGTTGCCGAGCAGGCGTTTGAAGTAGGCCCCGTTGTCCGGCGGCGCGCCGTCGTTGTGGTAGACCACCTTCTGCGGGGTGTAATAGCCGGGTGCCGCCTCCCCGGCCGCGAGGGCGTTCCCGAGGCCGAGTCCCAGCATGAGCAGTACGGCCGTCAAGAGGCGGGACGGGATCATGGTGACCTCCGGATGCGTGTCTCGGGCTAGCCGGAATGGCCGCCTTGGAAAGGGAAAGGGTCAATCAGACGCGGAGGTAGCTCCAGCCTGCCTCCTGCAGCGCGACGAGCCGTACGGCACCGGCGCGGACCACGCCCACGCCCGGCAACAATTCCAGCTTTCGCCCTTCCGCGTGCTCCATCGCCGCGATGGTGTTGCCGCAGGCCGAGAGGACGATGCCCGGCACGCTTTCCGTCACCGAGTGGATGCGCGCCTTGGCCGGCGAGGTGTCGGCCCGGACCATGTGCAGTCCGGGGCCGTAGGCGACGATCTCGACCTCGACTTCCTCCGCGGCCTCGCCGTACTCGCGGGCGAGGTTCACGGCATTGCTGAGGGCGAGATCGAACACGCCGGCATCGTTCGTGCTCACCTGCATCGCGACCCGATGCGTCTTCGCAGCGGTCTCCGCGGCCTTCGCCCGCGTGACCGCGAGGCCGGCCACGAGCGCCGCGATGCCTGAAACGCCCCTGCGCGACACCACCATGACCGTCCCTCCCGGTTCCGAGTTTCCCTCGGTCGTCCGCCCCCGCCTGCGGGCCGCGCCTTAAGCGGGCCTTAACGCGCGGCCCGTGGCCGTACGGCTCATGCCGGCACGAACCGATAGGCGTCCCCGGACCGCTCGACGCGACCTACGCCCGAGCCTGGCAAGTGGAAGCCGACGAGCGTCACCCGCTCGTTGGCCAATCGGTCGAGCAGGGCGAGGCGGGTGCGGATCGCGAGGTCGCGGTCGAGATCGCTCCCGAAGGCCCATGCGGGGCGACGGAAGGAGGCTACGGCGTGGCTTAGGGCATCCCCACCGATGAGGAGCTGCTCCCTGCCGGCCTCGACGAGGACGGAGGCATGGCCGGGCGTATGCCCCGGCGTCGCCACGTAGGTGAGGCCGGGCGCGACCGCCTCGCCGGGCTTGCGGCGCTCGACCTTGGCTTCGAGGCGCCTCAGGGTCCGCCGGGAGCCGACGGCGAAGCCCTTCAGCCAATCCGGCACCAGGGTCTCGACGTCGTCGCGTGTCCAGAAGTCCCATTCCGCTGTTGGCACGACGTAGCGGGCGTTTGGGAAACGCTCGCTGTCGTCGAAGTCGTCGATGGCGCCCCAGAGATGGTCCGGGTGGGCGTGCGTGAACACGATGCGGGTGACCGCCTCGCGCCCAACGTTCCTGCCCTCCAGGGTATCCCCGAGCTTCCCCGCCGTCGGCTGGAACGAATTCCCCGAGCCCGCATCGATCAGGATGACCTCCCCGCCGACACGCACGAGGCTCGCGTTGGTTGGGATCGGGCTCCCTTCCGCCGGTTGTCCCTCGGCGCTGAACACCGCATCGACCTCCGCGCGCGGCACGTCGGGGAGCATGAAGGCAAGGGAGGACGACAGCGTGCCGTCACTCGCCGTCTCCACGGTTGCGTCGCCGACCTTGAGCGGCGCCGTGGGGCTGGCCACCGCCGGCCCGACCGGCCAAGCGGGGGCCAGCAGCGCCGCCACGCCGGCCAAGACGGTTCTCCGGTCGCAACTCCCGGGGAACGATTTCCGCCAAGCCGCCTCGTGGAACTCGCTCATCGATACATCTCCGCATCCCAGCAGGACACTATTGGACCGGAGGCGATTTCTTCTCGGAATCGGGCGCCTTGTCGGGTGTCACGTCGAGGATGCGGGCGCGCCCCGTGATCATCGCTTCCTTCGGCAAGCAGTTCGACATACAGGGCTTGGCCGTCCAGAACTCCTTCTCCGCGGTCTCGCGGTCGTCCATGAAGAAGTTCTTCTCGTTCGGCAGCCGGATCGTGGCGAGGTTCTTCTCGTTCACCTCGAAGTCCTGGTCCTTCAGGATGTCGTTGAGGTAGAGAAGGTAGGCGGTGACAGAGTAGGTCTCGTCCGGGGTGAGGGTCTGGGCAGCGCCGAAGGGCATCGCCCGATGCACGAAGTCGAACACCGTCGAGACGTAGGGCCAGTAGGAGCCGACGGTCTTGACGGGGCTTTCCGACTTGATCGTGCCGGCCCCGCCGGCGAGCTCGGGCCAGCGGCCGGCCCCCTCGCCGAACTCGCCGTGACAGCTGGCGCAGCGCTCCTGGAAGATCGTCTCGCCGAGTGCGGCCGTACCCTTGCCGACCGGAAGGCCCTTGCCGTCCGGACGCACATCGATGTCCCAGCCCTTGATCTCCTCGGGCGTCGCGACACGCCCGATGTTCAGGCGCTCGGCGACCGCCGGAGAGGCTGTGAGGAAGAGGGCCGCGAGAGCGGCCCCGATGCCGTTACGCGACCTCGACATTCTCGATCTCCCCGTTCGGCAGCACGTGCCAGGTCTGGATGCCGTTGTTGTGGTAGATCGAGTTGAGCCCGCGGTGCTGTCGCAGAGCCGCCTTGGTCGGCTGGACGTAGCCGGTTTCGTCGAGCGCCCGCGATTGCAACAGCAGCGGGTCCCCGTTCCAGTCGAACTCGTAGTAGAAGCGCGTCAGCGCCTTATCGAGGACAGGGCCGTCGAGGCGGGCGGCGCGCCAGTTGCGCCCGCCGTCGAGTGACACGTCCACGCCCTTGATCGTGCCGCGGCCGGACCAGGCAAGCCCGGAGAGCACCGTGAAGCCCTTGTGGTGGATAGGCGCCTGCGGACTCGGATTGGTGATGACGGACTTGGCGTCCATCGCCCAGGTGAACCGCCTCGCCTGCCCGTCCGGCATCAGCGCGGTATATTTCGAGGTCTCCTCGCGGGTGTGCCAGGGCTCGTCGCCGACCTTGATCCGGCGCAGCCACTTCACCCACATGTTGCCCTGCCAGCCGGGCAGGACGAGTCGCAGCGGATAGCCGTGCTCGGGATAGAGTGCCTCGCCGTTCATGGCGTAGGCGACGATGGCGTCGTCGAGCGCCTTCTCGATGGGCACCGAGCGCGTCATCGCCGCGGCGTCGGCGCCCTCGGGCAGCAGCCACTTGGCGTTCGTCTTGAGGCCGGCCTCCTCCAAGAGGCGCCTCAGCGGCACGCCGGTGTACATCACGCAGTGGACCATGCCATGCGTGAACTGGCAGCCGTTGAGTTGGGCGCCCTTCCACTCCATGCCGGAATTGGCCGCGCATTCTAGGAAGGCGATCCGGTTGACCCGGGGGAAGCGCTTCACGTCCTCCAGCGTCAGCATCAGCGGCTTCTCGACGAGGCCGTGGATCATCAGCCTGTGCTCGGCCGGGTCGATCTCGGCGATGCCGCCATGATGGCGCTCGAAGCCGAGGCCGTTCGGGGTGATGATGCCCTCCAACTGATGCAGGGGCGTGAAGCTGACGGAACTCTGGCGCGAGGCTGTCAGCCACTCGACATCACGCCGGATCACGTCCGCCTCGAACTTCGACGGGCGGCCGTAGGGGCGGCTGACGACGCCTTCGCCGAGCGCCTGCGACCATTCGGGCACGTTGGGCGGCAGGTTCTTCGCGTCCGGCGTCTCGGCGGCGGCCCGGCCCGTGAAACCGCCGGCCCCGACTGCGCCGCCGAGCGCCAGGCCGGTGCGCAGGAAGGAACGGCGTGAGGTAGGGCTCGATGGACCGAGGTGGCGCTTCGGTTCAGACATGGGTCTCTCCGAACTGTTTCATATATTCAGATACGTGAATGAATAAGGCGCGATCAAGCGCCGCGGACCGTGACCTGCGCAGGCGTCGGGTTTACCGTGCCCTTTCTCCGGACATGCGTGGCCACGACGTCCCAGATCGGTGGCCCCTCGGTGCCTTCGTTGACGCTGGCCCAGCCGGCCACCGTGTAGGAGGCTCCGGCTTCGATGGGCTTGCCGGTGCGCAGTAGGGTCAAGTCGGACACGCGGCTGCCGGCCGGCCGGGCCACGTCGATGGCGTAGGAGACGCCCCCGACCCGCACCATGTCGCCGCCCTGCTGATAGTAGGGGTCGGCGTTGAAGAGGTTGTCGGCCACATCCTCCAGCACCTCCTTGAGCCGGGTACCCGTCATGGTCATGCGATAGGCTGCCGGGTAAGTGATGGCGGTGGCGTTGTAGACGTCCTCGCGGGTGATCGGCTGGCCCGGCAGCAGGGTCGTGCCCCAGCGGAAGCCGGGGGAGAGCGCGATCTCCGCCTCGCGCTCGGCGAGCAGCGCGTCGCAGATCATGTCGTCGAGGGTGCCGTTGAAGTTGCTACGGCGGTAGAGCAGTCCCTCGGTCCGACCGAGTTCCTCCTTCAGCATCGCCTCGTGGGGCTCTCGGATCGATCCGATCTTCTCGGCCATCGCCTTCTGCGGCGCGATGACGTCGGAGAAGATCGGAATCAGCTTCGAGCGGAACCCCTTCACGGCGCCGTCCCTCACGTCGAGATCGACGCGGGTGAGGAACTTGCCGTGGCTGCCCGACGCGATGAGCAGGGTCTGGCCGACCTTCACGGCCTGCGGCAGCGCGTCGTGGGTGTGGCCGGTGAGGACGACGTCGATCCCCTTCACCCGCGAGGCGAGCTTTCGGTCGACGTCGAAGCCGTTGTGGGAGAGCAGCACGACGAGGTCGGCGCCGTCCTTTCGGGCCTTGTCGACGCTCGCCTGCACCTCCTCCTCGCGGATGCCGAAGGACCAGTTCGGGATCATCCAGCGCGGGTTGGCGATCGGCGTGTAGGGGAAGGCCTGCCCGATCACCGCGACCTTCGCGCCGCCGCGCTCGAACATCTTCATGGCCTCGAAGGCCGGCTCGTTCCATTCGGCGTCGCGGACGTTCTGGCCCAGGAAGGGGCAGCCGAGCCCGTCCACGAGCTCCTTGACCCGCTCGGTGCCGAGGGTGAACTCCCAGTGGCCGGTCATGGCGTCGGGCTTCAGCAGCGCCATGCAATCGACCATGTCCTGGCCCTTGCTCACCAACGAGGTGTAGCTGTTCTGCCAGGTGTCGCCGCCGTCGAGGAACAGCACCTTATCGCCGCGCTCTGCGCGGATCGCGTCGAGCACCGTGGCGATGCGGTCGAGGCCGCCCATGCGGCCGTAGCCGCGGGCAAGCGCGACGTAGTCCTCGGGCGTGAGCGCGTAGGCGAGCGGGGAGCCGCCCGGAATGCCGTAGAGGTCGAGGTAGGCGCGCCCCGTGACGTGTGGGACCTGCCCCCGCGCCTCGCCGACGCCGAGATTGGTCGAGGGCTCGCGAAAAAGCACTGGCAGAAGCTGCGCGTGGATGTCCGTCAGGTGGACCAGGGTGACGTTTCCCATGGGCTCGAAGGCCAGGAGGTCGTCCTGGGTCAGGCGCTGCTGGGCGAAGGCACGCGCCCAGCCGGTCGGCACCAGGGCCGCGGTGGCGGCGGCGATCTGCAGGAAGTCGCGGCGTGAGGTCATCGTAGGTTCCGACGCTCAGTTGCGGACGGCCGGCGTCTCGACCGGCAAGCCGAGGCCACGCCAGGCGACGTAGGTCTCCAGCGCGATGAACTCGTCGGAGAGCGGCTTGTAGGGAGTGGCCCGGACGTCCTGCATGCAGCCCTCCATGCGCTCGTGGAGCGGCACCAGGCGCTGGTCGCGCAGGCGGTAGACGGGGAAGCCGTTGCTCTGTCCCTGGCTGAGGAAGTCGGCGCGCAGATACTTGCCGTGGTTCGACTGGTGACAGCTCGCGCAGGCAAGGTCGAGCTGGCCGTTGCGCTGGTAGTAGAGAGCTTTGCCTCGCTCGAATCAGGGCGTCATCGGCCCGTCGACCTTCACGGCGACCGGCATGCCGCGGGACTGGTTGCGAATGTAGGTCGTCATCGCGGTGAGTTCCGGCGAGCCGAAGGCCCAGGGCTCGGCCTTCAGCGCGCCGCTGCGGCAGATGTTGATCCGCTGCTCCAGGTTGACCGGCTTGGCCAACTTCTCGTTCCACTTAGGGTACGCGGCGGCAATGCCCTTCATGGTGGACGCGGCATCGTTGTGGCAGCTCGCGCAGGACTTCCCAGCCGCGCCGTCGACCTTCGACCAGAGCTCTTCGCCCTGCTCCACGGCGAGGAAGCCCGGGTTGTTGAAGTCGTCGGCCTGCATGGCCTGCGTCTCCTTCGAGCGGAAATACAGGCCCGAAACGACCTCCTCGAAGGGGGAGTCGGGGCTCTGCGGCTTGATACCGTGCTCCTGCCAGGCCGGGCGCTCGGACGTCTCCTGCACACGCGGCGTGGACGAGGACGTGTCCTGCGCGCGCGGTGAGACCGCAAGGGCGAGGGTCGCAACGGCGGCGAACGCCAGAGGATAGCGGACTGACGGCATGGGAGCTCCGGCTCGGCGTAGGGAGACGCCCCGGGGCGGGATGCCCCGGGAGGGCGTCAGGCAACCTTGATCTGCTCGGTGGCCTGTATCTTCGACCCGTCGTCATCGACCCATGTGAAGGTCAGCGTACCAGATTCCTCGGGCTTTAGCTTGAATTGGAAATACGGATTGGCTGAAACGGCACTTTCGAGTTCTGCGCTGAAGATCGTCTTGCCGTTCAGGTCGCAGGTGAACTTGTTCAGGATCTTGCGCGGGATTGTCTTGCCGTCCTTGTCCTTGCGCTGGCCGGATTCCATTGTGTGGGATACCAGGGTCTTAACCTCGATGACGCCACCCTTGGCGACTTCCTTCTTGTCCAGTTTGATCCGCGGTTTCACGTCGGCCATGTCGTCCTCCGGGTCCTGTCCTGATGGGCTTCGTCCAGGCGCTAGCCGCCGCAGCCGCCGATGGTGACCTTCACCTGCCTCACGTCGCTGAAGACCGAGCCATCGTTCATGCGGGCGACGGCGATGACGTTTTGGGTCTCGGCCAGACGGATGCGCGTGTTGGCCTCGGGGACGCTCGACGGGGTGAAGTGGAAGCTGACGACGCCGGGGTTCGGGTTGCCCTCGGCGACGATCATCACCTCCTCGACGTAGCTGTCCGGCGTCATCGGCGCATCGACGCTGACCGTCATCGGGACGGTGTTGCCGTTCTCGGCGATCTCGGGAAGTTCGAGCTTCACCTTGCCTTTGGCCGGCTCCTTGCCGCGCGTGAATGCCTTGATCGCCTCGTCGGTGTTGTTCTTCGCCGCGCGCGCGGGGCCGGCGCGCAAGGAGAGCGTCGTCGCCACCACGGCGCCAGTGCCGAGCGTCAGGGCTTGGCGGCGGTTCAGGGAATGTCTCATCGGAAGCGGCTCCTTCGCGGCTCGCTATGTCACTTCAGGGTGGCGAGGTAGGCGACCACGTCCTCGACCTGCTGGGCGGTCAGGATCGGCTTGCCTTGGAACTCCGGGCGGACGCGGCTGAGGCCGTCGACCCGGTAGAAGGCCGGCATCACCGTGGCGTCGGTGAAGACATGCTTCGGGTTGACCACGATCATGCGCAGATGCGCCGCATCCCACCGGCCCGCGACGCCGTCGAGGGAGGGACCGACTTCACCGTGGAAGGATTCGGTCTTCAGCGACGAGATCTGGTGGCAGCCGAGGCAGTTGCCCTGACGGCGGTTCGCCACGACCTTGGCGCCGGCGGAGGCGTCGCCCGGCTTATCGGTCAACGGATCCGGGATGGCGTCCGTGCCATCGAGTGCCACGATCCGGAAGGTGGCGAGCCCACCCGGGGCGGTCTCGGCTCCGGCGGCGGTCGCGAGGACGCATAGCCCTGCGAGCGCATAGGCGGTGATCGGCCCACGCATCTGGCGTTTCCTCCGTGCGCCGTCTCTGCGGCTTTCGCGACCGTTTTCCGGCCGCACGCAACGCCTGTGGGTCGCAACCCATCGACATATGCGAATTATTGCAAGTTTGACCCGGATCGCGTTTGAGTCAAGTCGAAATCTTTCCTGAGGGGCGGCCGTCCGGCTTGCCTTGCTAGCCCTTCTGCCCCGGCCCCGGGGAGCGCAGGTATTCGCGCAGGCTCATCCGCTCGTATCCGCGCTCGGACACGAAGGCGAAGGAACGGCGGAAATCCTCGGGTGCGACAAAGCCCTGGATGCGCAGGACCTCGCGCTCCCGGGGCCGCTTGCCCGCCAAGGCTGCTCCCTCGTCCGGGAAGAATTGGAGGGTCGGCGTGAAGCGGACGCCGTACTTCTCCGCGAAGCGCTTCTCGGACAGGCGCTCCCCGTCGAAGTCCGTCACCTCCCGCGCGCCGATGATGTTGAGTTGCAGGATCTCGAACCGGTCGCGGACGAAGGCACTCGTGCCCGGGTCGGCGAAGTTCACGAGGTGCATCTCCTTGCAGTAGGGGCACCCCTTGAGCTCCCAAAGCACGGCGAGGCGCTTGCCTCGCTCGTGCGTCGCCTTCAGATCGTCGGGGAGATCGAGGAAGCTTTCGAGGAACCAAGGCTGCCGGTACAGGCCGTCGTCGCCCAGGACCGGCTCGGCCCCGGCACGCCGGGGCAAACCGAGCGTCAGGACGCCCGCGAGGAACCGGCGCCGGGTGGACATGGCGTTTCCTCCAAATATTCTGCTTCGTGCATGTGTAGGGCGCTTCGTCGGCGTCTGGCAATCCAGGGAGCGCGGTCCGTGCACGAACGACGTCTACCAACCGCGCTTCGCCGAGCCTGCCTCTGCGCCCTTCTGGTCGCCGCGTTCGGTCCGGCGCCGCACGCCGGAGAGACGCCTGGTTCAGACCTCGGGACGGTCCTGGACCGTCTGCAGGGTGAACGGCGTACGGTGTTGGCCTACCTCGCGCACGACAACGCAGACCTTGCCCTGACCGCGCTCGACCGCTGGCGTTCGACGCTGCGGACGGAAGGCGCCAAGCTGGTCGCGCTCACGCGACGTCGCTCGGACCTGAACCCCGTCCTCGAAGCGCTCGACGCCTCCCTGGTCGAGGCGGCGAAGGCGGTCGAGCGGGAGGATGGCGCGCGGGCCCGCGAGATCGTCCTGGCGGCGACCGCGCCCTTGGAGGCATGGCGGCGCTCAGGCGGCTTGGCGTTGTTCTCCGACTGCATTGCGGACCTGTCCGGGCGCTACGACGCCCTGGACCGGTATCGTCTGGTCCGTCCGGAACTCGCGGAAGCCGCTGTCCGCGCCGGGATCGGGGTCGCCGCCACCGACGTGGCCGCGGCCGTGAGCCGTTGCGACGCGCAGGCCGGCGAGACTATCCGGTCCGACCCGGAATTCCGGCGCATGGCAGACGGGATGTCAGCCAGCCTTGCGAAGGTTCCGGTCGCGCTCGACGCCCGCGACCCGGAGCTCCTGCATCGCCTGTTGATCGAGTTGCGCGCCTTCGAGCGACTCCTCGCGTTCCGCTACGGGTGAAGTCCCGGGCCGGTCAGGTTGCCGGAGCCCCCCCCGAGCGCGGCGGACGCTCAGCCAACGCGCCCGAGGACGGGCACGGCGTCGGTCAGCCAGGCGCCTACGAGCGGCATCCAGCCGCCGAAGATGATGAGCCCCGTCACAACGAGGGCGAGCCCCATCGTCGCCTCGACGGCACGCACGTGGCGCCGGAACCGACCGGCCAGCCTCAGGAACGGCCCGGTGAAGAAGGCGGCGGCGATGAACGGCAGCCCGATCCCGGCTGCGTACGCGGCCAGCAGCCACGCGCCGCGCGCGACCTCGTCCTCGCCGCCGGCGAGCAGCAGGATCGAAGCCAGGACGGGCCCCACGCACGGCGTCCACCCGAACGCGAAGGCGAGCCCTACCAGGAAAGCTCCGATGATGCCTTCCGGACGGGCCTCGACTTGGAAGCGCACGTCGCGCAGGAGCGGCATCCAGCGGAAGACGCCGATCATGTGAAGTCCGAGCGCAACGATCACGATCCCGGCGACGCGGGACAGCACGCCGACATGGTCAGCCAGGAGCTGGCCCGCAGCGGACGCGCTCGCGCCAAGCATCACGAAGACCGCTGCGAAGCCGAGCACGAAGGCCAGGGCCCGCAACACGGCCCGACGCGCGAGCGTGCGGTTCGGCCGTTCAACCAATTCCTGCAACGAGGCGCCCGCCAGGAAACAGAGGTAAGGTGGCACCAGCGGCAGGATGCAGGGCGAGAGGAACGAGAGCAGCCCGGCGCCGAAGGCGGTAAGGATCCCGACGTCGGCAGTCACGATGCCCCCTCGAACATATTCGACTTTCCCTATATTATGCGCCTGGATGGGTCGCTTGGGAAGGCCGATGCGCGCAACGAGGCGGTCCATGCTGGCGTGGGCGGGCGGGCTCTGCCTGCTGACCCCGACGGCGGAGGCCGCCGAACTGCTGATGTTCGAGCGGCGTGGTTGCCCCTGGTGCAGGGAATGGGAGAAGGTGATCGGCCCGATCTACCCGAGGTCGGAGGCAGGCCGCCGGGCACCCTTGCGCCGGGTCGACCTCGACGCAGGCGTGCCGCCGGGACTCACGCTCAAGCGCCCGATCCGCTACACACCCACGTTCGTCCTCGTCGAGGATGGGCGCGAGCTGGACCGGATCGAGGGCTATCCGGGTGAGGATTTCTTCTGGGGGAGGGCCGAACGGCTGCTCGGTCGATTGCCTGCCTCGCCCCGAAGCGGTCCCGACGGCACGACACCTGCAGGCGAACGGCCAGGAGAGGAATGAACGATGCCGCTGCAGCAGGCGGAGACGGCGACGAACGACACGGCCTCCGGATCCATCGACTTGGATCTGCTACTGGCCAATGCCCGCGATGCGAGCGAATTGCTCAAAGCCCTCGCGCACGAGGCGAGGCTCGTCATCCTCTGCCTCCTGGTCGAGGGCGAGCGTTCCGTGTCGGAGCTTGAGCAATTGCTGAACCTGCGCCAGCCTGCCGTGTCGCAGCAACTCGCACGCCTGCGCGCCGACGACCTCGTGGAGGCGCGTCGGGATGGCAAAAACATCTATTATACGCTCGCGCGTCCCGAGGTCCGCGAGATCATCGCGGCCCTGCATCGCGCCTTCTGCGAAGGGCGAGCTGGCTGACGGAAAACCGGGACCGCGGTGCCTGTCCGTCGGCTTCCGGCACAGCCCGGGCCGGCAGGCGTCGGTGCCCGGGCGAGACCTATAGTTCGAGCTTGTCGCGCACGGCCTGGATGCCAGCCTTCGCGCAACCCTCGTCTTCCGGGCCCCCGGGTGCTCCTGACACGCCGACGGCCCCGACGGTGGTCCCGGCGCTCTCGATGAGCACGCCGCCGCCCAGCACCACGACGTTCGGCAAATGGCGGATCCCAGCTTGCGGCTGCCCCGGTTGACTTAAGGCGACGAGTTCCGAGGTGTTCGTGCGGAAGCTTGTCGCGGTCCAGGCCTTCGCGCTCGCCGTCGTCAGGGTGTGTGGTCCGGCAAAGCGGTCGCGCAGAATGACTTGCGGCGATCCGAACCGGTCCGTCACGGAAACGGCAACCTGGTATCCCGCGGCCCGGCATGCCTCCAACGACGCACGGGCCAGATCCAGCGCCACGTCCGGGGACAGGCTACGGTAGCTGACGAGTCCGTCCTGAGCCGTGGCGGCACACGACGACATCATGGCCACCATCAGGCAACCGCGCCGCAATGTCATTCTCATCGTCTGCTCCCGTCGAACGGGCGTCACGGGCGTCGAGGTCGGGGCGCCGCTTCAAGAAGCCGCTTACGAACGTTCCCGACGCCCCCGCACCGCCGTTATTCGCGATACGATTCAGGCCGTACCATAACACGCCGCGGCGGCCCCGACAGCGAAACGCTCAAGTGTGACGGTCCACGAGATAGTACAGACCGGCCCGTGCCCCGACGAGAATGGATGCCAGGGCGAGCATCGAGCCGGCCGAAAGTGTCGACAGTCCGCTGAGGCCCTGGCCGATGGTGCATCCCAGGGCCGTCACGCCTCCGGTGCCCATCAGGAAGGCCCCCAGGAGATGGCGCTTGACCTCCCGCGCGTCGTCGGGAGCCTCCCAATGGAATTCGCCTGTGCCGCGCGCGGCGAGGAACGCGCCGAGGAGCACGCCGAGGACGGAGCCCACGCCGAAATCGACCTTCGTCCCGCTGGCGAGCATGGCGTACAGCAGCGTGTCGCCGACGGGTCGGGCGAAGCTGAAGGAGCCGACCGCACGGGTTTCGAACTCATCGAAGCCGACGATCCCGTTCGTCCACCAGCCGGCGACTATGAGGCATCCGATCAGGATGGAGCCGAACAACAGCCGCCGGTTATTCCGGAACTCGCGTCCGGCGAGCGCCATGAAGCCCAAAGCCGCGGCGGCGGCGATGCCTAGCGTTTCGCTGCCCCCTCGACCGAGGCCGAGCAAGGTCCCCAAGCGTTGCGCTCCCGCCGCGCCGAGCTCCACACTCAACGGCTCGGCCAGCGCTACCCGTCCGAGCGCGGTCAATCCGCTGACGGCCATGTAGGCGGAGAGGCCCAGCACCAGCAGGACGAGAAGCGCCCGCAGGTCGCCGCCGCCGAGGCGTAGGAGGGCCCCGAAGCCACAGGTCCCCACGAGCGCCATCCCGAACCCGAACATCGCGCCCCCGATGACCAAGGCTCCCCATTCAAGACGGGCGCCAGCATAGATCGACCGCGCGAGGTCGAGGCCCGCATAGGCCTCCAGCAGGTGGGTGCCGAGGATCGCGATGCCGGCGGCGAGCATCCAGGCACGGGCGCGTCGCGTATCTCGCGCGTAGACCGCGTCCTCGACGGCACCCAGGGTGCAGAACCGGCCACGTCGGGCGACGAGGCCGAGCAGCACTCCGAGGACGAAGCCGAGCGCCGCCCGGAGCAGATGCGGGGGAAGGAGTTCCAACATCAACCGAGACTCGGGGCCGAGGATGCGACGGCATGGGTCGAGATGGCGACTGCCTCCGCAAGCACGGTCCGGTTTCCGGTCGGAGGATAGGTAATCCCGGGAGGCGCAAGAGACAGCCGAGTGGTCATGGCGGGGCGGTCGCGCCGGCGGGACGTCGCGAGAGCAGCCGCCGCAAGGTGCGCGTCTCGATGCCGAGGGCACGGGCGGTCGCGGGTACGTTGGCGTCCATGGCGCGTAGCACCGCCTCGGCATGGCGTCGGTCGACGTCCCGGATCGACGACGCGGGCGCACGCGCCAGCCTGCATGCGGCCGGGAGGTTTCGCAGGACGGCATCGATCTCGCCAGGCGCCGCCGGTCTCGCAAGGAATTCCTCCGCCCCCATCCTCAAGGCGGCAACCGCCCCGCGGAGGGATGCGTAGCGCGACAGGACCACGATGCGGGCGGTCGGTCGCGTGGCGACGAGAGGTGGGATGAGGGCGAGGCCGCTGCCGTCGGGCAAGCGATAGTCGATCACGGCGAAGCTCGGCTTCTCCGTCGTTATGACAAGCGTGGCTTCGGCCAGCGTGGAGGCGACCTGGACGCGGTATCCGCGCTCGGCCATCTCGACCGCCAGCCGCTCGCGCGCGACGGGATCCGCCTCTGCGAGCAGCAATGCGCCACATCCGAGGCCCAGTTCCGGCGCAGGATCTGCCGGCGCTTCGTTGTCCGGGGAGCGCATCCAACGGACGGACCGGACCCCGAACCTCGTGTCGGCCACCTGGCGCTGCCCGCTCAAACCGCCAGCTTGGGCCTTGCCATCCATTCGCGTCCCTTGAGCATGCCTTGCCAGTAGATCGGCGGGAGCATGCGTTCCTTAAGCAGCCACGCGGCCCGGCTTGGCTTCGTGCCGTCGATGAGCCAGGACGGAAAGCTTGGGAGGAGTTTGCCGCCGTAACCGAACTCGGCAAGCAGGATCTTGCCGCGCTCGACCGTGAGCGGGCATGAGCCGTACCCGTCGTAGACCGCATCCGGCTCCTTGATGAAGCCCATGTCGCGCAACAGGTTGTGCGCCAAGACGGGCGCCTGCTTTCGCGCCGCGGCGGCGGTCTTGGCGTTCGGCGCACTGCAGGCATCGCCCAGCGCGTAGACGTCGGCGAAGCGTTTGTGGCGCATGCTCGCCTGGTCCACCTCGACCCAGCCGCTCGAATCCGCAAGGGGCGACGTCCTGACGAAATCGGGGGCCTGTTGGGGCGGAACGACGTGGATCATGTCGAACTCGGTCTCCACCGTCGACTTGGTCCCGTCCTCGGCCGTGCGAGAGAACCAGGCGCGCTTGGCTTGGCCGTCGATGCGCGTGAGGTTGTGATTGAAGTGCAGCTTCGCGTCGTAGCGACGGACGTACTCCATCAGCGGCGGGACGTACTCCTTCACGCCGAACAGGCCAGGCGTAGCGGTGAAGAAATCGATCCCGATGTCCGGCAAGCGACCAGACCGCCGCCAATGGTCGGCGGAGAGATACATCGCCTTCTGCGGAGCGCCCGCGCACTTGATCGGCATGGGCGGCTGAGTGAACACGGCCCGTCCCCTGCCGAGGCCTTGCACCAGTTCCCAGGTATAGGGCGCGAGGTCGAAGCGGTAGTTCGAGGTGACCCCGTTCCGGCCGAGCGTTTCGTCCAGGCCGTCGATGCCGGCCCAGTTGAGCTTGAGCCCCGGGGCGACGACGAGGCGGTCGTAGCCGATGGCCCGGCCGCCCTCCAGCACCACGGCCTTCCTCTCGGGCTCGAAGGCGACCACGCCGGCCTTGATCCAGGTCACGCCGTCCGGGATCAGCGACGCCATGGTCCGGGCCGTTTCGTCCTGGTCGAACACGCCGGCGCCGACCAGCGTCCAACCGGGCTGGTAGTAGTGGACGTCGGCTGGGTCGATGACAGCGACCTGCAAGTCGGGCTTGCGCGCCTTCAGGCTTGAGGCCGCCGCGATGCCGGCCGCGCCGCCGCCGACGACAACGACCGTGAAGCGCCTCTCGACACCCTCCGTCGCGACGCCGCCGCGCGTTGCCATCCGGGCGGCCGAGCCGCTCATGTCGTAGCCCGCGGCCTTGGCGGCGGCCACGATCTCCGGCACGGCGCGACCGCGCCGCGCCTCGGCGAGCGACCACAGCGTGGCCGAGCGCGTGCCGGTGCGGCAGTAGGCAAGCGTCGGCTTCGGCAGGGCGCCCGTCGCCGTCTCGAAAGCCGCGACGTCCGCGTCGGTGATCCCGCCCGAGGTGACCGGCAGGTAGCGCGCGGCGATGCCCGCCTGCCCGGCCAATCTTTCGATCTCGCGGAATGCGGTTTGGTCGGCGGCCTCGGCATCGGGGCGGTTGCAGATGATCGACCGGAACCCGGCGGATGCAACCGCCGGGATGTCGTCTGGCCCGATTTGCGGCGCGACGGCCAAGTCGTTCGTGATGAGCTTGGCGTCCATTGCAGGCTCCTTCGTTATGTCAAATTACATATTGACTTTGGCTGATCTGAGCATAAGGGATATTGACAGGGGCGCAATCCCCAGAATAGCTGGCGCTGTGCCGGCGGAACGCTAGGAACATCAATATATGATTTCACATATTGATTTGGGCGACGATGCGGTCGGCAGACCGGCCTGTCCGCCGGTGATGGGCGATCCCGCCCCTGGCTTCCGGGCGCGCACGACGATGGGCGAGCGGACGCTTGAGGAGTACCGCGGGCGCTGGTTGGTCTTGTTCTCCCACCCGGCCGACTTCACGCCGGTCTGCACGAGCGAGTTCCTCGCCTTCTCGCGCGCCTATCCTCGGTTCCAGGCGCTGGATTGCGACCTGCTCGGCCTCTCGGTCGACAGCCTCTCGTCGCACCTCGCATGGGCCCACAACATCGAGGAGCGCTTCGGCGTCCGGGTGCCGTTCCCGATGCTGGAGGACCCCTCCATGGCCATCGCGCGCGCCTACGGCATGTTGCCGCCGGGCGCCGTGTCGAGCGCGACCGTAAGGACAACTTTCGTCATCGATCCGGACGGGATCATCCGGGCCGCCTCCACCTACCCGATGACGGTGGGGCGCAACGTCGAGGAGATCCTGCGCCTCGTCGCCGCGCTTCAGCTCACAGACGAGGAGGACGTCGTCACGCCGGAAGCTTGGCGGCCGGGCGATCCGATCCTCGTCGCGCCACCGCTGACGTTCCACGCGGCCGCCGGCCGCTCGGAGGGCGAGGTCGGCGACTGGTACTTCCGAACGGGGACCCTACGAGCATGACGGAAGCGGACGGCCCACGCCCCATCGTCCGGGGGTTCTACGAGCGGCGAACCGGCAGTATCCAGTACGTGGCCTCGTGCCCGCGGACGAGGCGCTGCGCCATCATCGATCCGGTGCTGGACTTCGACGAGAAGTCGGGTGCGACCGCGACGCGTTGCGCCGACGAGATCTTGGCGTACGTGCGGGCGGAGGGGCTCTCCGTCGAGTGGATCCTCGATACCCACCCGCACGCCGACCATTTCTCGGCCGCTCGGTACCTTAAGGAGCGAACCGGAGCACCGACCGCCATCGGCGAGCGGGTCGTCGAGGTCCAGAAACTTTGGAAGGCGATCTACGGCTTCGTGGACCTGCCGACCGACGGCTCGCAATGGGACCGCACCTTCGCGGAGGGCGATGCCTTCTCGGTCGGCGAGGTACCGGCTCGGGTTCTTTTCTCGCCGGGCCACACGCTGGCTTCCGTCACCTACGTGATCGGAGACGCCGCCTTCGTGCACGATACCCTATTCATGCCGGATTCGGGCACCGCACGCGCCGACTTCCCAGGCGGCAGCGCCGCCGCGCTCTGGCGCTCGATCCAGGCCATCCTCGCTCTGGCGGGCGAGACGCGCGTCTTCACCGGCCATGACTATCGGCCCGGCGGTCGCGAAGCGCGCTGGGAAAGCACCGTCGCCGAGCAGCGGGCGCGGAACACTCACATCGTCGCGGCCCGCACCGAGTCGGACTTCGTGCGCATCCGCGAAGAACGCGACGCCACCCTGCCGATGCCCAAGCTCATCCTGCACGCGTTGCAGGTCAACATCCGCGGTGGTGGGCTGCCCGAGCCCGAGGCGAATGGCAGGCGCTATCTCAAGTTTCCTCTCGACGCCTTGGAAGGGGCTGCGTGGGAATGAGCCCGGCGGCGTCGCTTCCCGAGGACATGGCCCGGGAGGTCTCTGACCTCCTGAAGGTGTTCGCCCACCCGGGTCGCTTGCGCCTCCTATGCCGATTGTTCGAAGGCGAGTGCTCCGTGGCCGAGATGGAACGCGAACTCGGCATACGCCAGCCGAGCCTCTCCCAGCACCTGGGCGAGTTGCGGGAGGCCGGGTTGGTCTTGACCCGCCGCGAGCACAAGACCGTATTCTATACGCTGACGGAGCCCCGTGCGGTCGATCTCGTCCAGTTCCTGCACGAGATGTTTTGTTCGGGAGAGCCGCGGCGGCGTCCTCGCCGCGGCAAGGCGAGCGAACATGCCCGGAGCGGCGGGGCGGCCATGTTCGCATGGACCGGCGGCGCGGCGCTCGACCAGGGGGCGAGGCGTCCGGGGCGGCCCACGCGATGAGCGCCTTGCTCGCTCTCCTGTCCGGCGGCTTCGTCGGCTTCAGCCTCGGCCTCATCGGCGGCGGAGGGTCGATCCTGGCGACCCCCCTCCTGCTCTACGTGGTCGGCGTCGGACAGCCGCACGTCGCAATCGGGACAGGCGCCCTCGCGGTGGCGGTGAGCGCCTTCGCGAACTTCACCGGCCACTGGAGGGCGGGCAACGTGCGGTGGGGCAACGCGCTCGTGTTCGCTGCCTTCGGCGTCGTCGGTGCCCTCGTTGGCTCGACGTTGGGCAAGGCGTTCGACGGCGAGCGCCTGCTTTTCCTGTTCGCCCTGGTCATGATCGCCGTCGGGCTGCTGATGCTAAGGTCCGGCACGCGCAATCGCTCCGGCAACGCCGCGGCCGGCGAGGCGGTCGCCCCGCCGGCCTTCACGCCGAAGTTGGCCGCGGTGGCGCTGGCCGTCGGCGTCATGTCGGGGTTCTTCGGCATCGGCGGGGGCTTCCTGATCGTGCCGGGTCTCGTGTTCGCCACCGGAATGCCGATGATCAACGCCATCGGCACCTCGCTCTTCGCAGTCGGTGCCTTCGGCGTCGCGACGGCGGCCAACTATGCCCTGTCAGGCATGATCGATTGGCCGGTCGCGGCCGAGTACATCGCTGGCGGTCTCGTCGGCGGCTGGATCGGCATGCGGCTCGCGTGCCGCCTTGCCGGGGAGAAGGGCACGCTCGACAAGATCTTCGCCTCTCTCATCTTCGCGGTCGCCGCTTATATGCTGTACCGGACAAGCAGCGCCTGGACCTGAATCGAGAGAACGTCTCGGATCGCACCATGTACCTCGCAAGTCTCGATGCCCTTGTGCTCGCTCGCGCGCAGTTCGGCTTCACGGTGGCCTTCCACATCGTGTTCCCGGCCTTCTCGATAGGTCTGGCGAGCTACCTCGCCGTACTCGAAGGCCTGTGGCTCGCCACGGGACGCGCAGTATACATCAACCTGTTCAAGTATTGGCTGAAGATCTTCGCCGTGGCCTTCGCCATGGGTGTCGTCTCCGGCATCGTGATGTCCTACCAGTTCGGCACCAACTGGTCGGTCTATTCCGACAAGACCGGGCCGGTGCTCGGGCCGATGATGGCCTACGAGGTGCTATCGGCCTTCTTCCTGGAGGCGGGCTTCCTCGGGGTGATGCTGTTCGGCATGAACAAGGTCGGGCGCGGCCTGCACTTCCTCGCGACCCTGATGGTGGCGGTCGGCACCTGCTTCTCGGCCTTCTGGATCCTGTCGGTGAACTCGTGGATGCAGACGCCCCAGGGCTACGGCGTCAACGCGCAGGGGCAGTTCGTGCCCGCCGATTGGTGGGCCATCGTCTTCAATCCGTCCTTCCCCTACCGCCTCGTCCACATGGTGCTGGCGGCCTACCTCACCACCGCGCTGGTGGTCGGCGCGGTCGGCGCCTGGCACCTCCTGCGGGAGCGCGCCAACCCGGGCGCGCGCGCCATGTTCTCCATGGCGATGTGGATGCTCGCCTGCGTCGCGCCGCTGCAGATCCTGGCCGGCGACGCGCACGGGCTTAACACCTTGGAGCACCAGCCCGCGAAAGTCATGGCGATGGAGGGCCATTTCCAAAGCCATCCGGATGGGGCGCCGCTGATCCTGTTCGGCCTGCCCGACGAGGAGGCCGCCACCGTCCGCTACGCACTTCAAGTCCCGAAGCTTTCATCGCTGATCCTCCAGCACAGCCTGGACGCGCCGCTGAAGGGCCTCGACACCATGAAGCGGGAGGACTGGCCGCCCGTGCCGGTCGTGTTCTGGTCGTTCCGCGTGATGGTCGCCCTCGGCTTCGCGATGCTGGGGCTCGGGCTGTGGAGCCTGTGGGCCCGCGTGAAGGGTCGCCTGTATGCGATGCCTTGGCTGCACCGCGCTGCCGTGGCGATGGGCCCGGCCGGGTTCGTGGCGGTGCTTGCCGGCTGGATCACCACCGAGGTCGGGCGCCAGCCCTACACCGTATACGGGCTCCTGCGCACGGCGGATTCGGTCTCGCCGCTGCAGGCACCAGCGGTGGCCGCTTCCCTGGTCGCCTTCGTGCTGGTCTACTTCGCGGTGTTCGGCATGGGCGTCCTCTACATCCTGCGGCTGATGGCGCACGCGCCCCAGGGGGCCGAGCCCGGCCTGCAGCCGGGCCTGCCGATCCGCACCGCCGGCGTCACCCCGGCGCCCGCGGTCGATCCCGACCGCCACCTCCAGCCCGCGGAGTGAGGCCATGCCCGTCGATCTCGGCCTCTCCCTCGACCTCTCGGTGGTCTGGGCCTTCGTCATCGCCTTCGCGGTCTTCGCCTACGTGGTGATGGACGGCTTCGACCTCGGCGTCGGTCTGCTCTTTCCGGGGCTGCGCCCGGGGGAGGAGCGCGACACCGCCATGAACTCGATCGCCCCCGTCTGGGACGGCAACGAGACCTGGCTGATCCTCGGCGGCGGCGGCCTGTTCGCGGCCTTCCCGCTCGCCTACGCGATCATCCTGCCCGCGCTCTACGCGCCGATCATCGCCATGCTGCTCGGGCTGATCTTCCGCGGCGTCGCCTTCGAGTTCCGCTGGCGCGATCCCCGACACCGCGCCGCATGGGACGTGGCCTTCACGGGCGGCTCGCTGGTGGCGGCCCTCGCGCAGGGCATCACGTTGGGCGCGCTCCTGCAGGGCATCGCGGTGGCGGGCCGGGGGTACGGCGGCGGCTGGTGGGACTGGCTGACCCCGTTCAGCCTGCTCACCGGGGTGAGCCTCGTCGTCGGCTACGCGCTGCTCGGAGCCACCTGGCTCGTGATGCGCACGGAGGGCACGACGCGCATCCACGCGCGGCGCATGGCCTTCCGCCTCGGCGTCGCGACCGTCACCTGCATCGGCCTCGTCAGCGCCGCGACCCCGTTCCTGGACGCCACCTATGCCGGGCGCTGGTTCGCGTGGCCGAGCGTGCTCCTGACAGCGCAGGTGCCGCTCCTCGTGGTGGTCGGCGCGGCCCTGTTCTTCCGGGCGCTGGCGCGCGACGCCGACCGGGCGCCCTTCCTGCTGGCGCTCGGCCTGTTCGCCCTCTCCTACATCGGGCTCGGCATCAGCATCTTCCCCGACATCGTGCCGGGCCGGGTCACGATCTGGGAGGCGGCTTCGCCCCCCTTCTCGCAGATCTTCATGCTGGTGGGCGCGAGCGTGCTGATCCCTGTGATCCTCGCCTACACGGCCTATGCCTACTGGGTGTTCCGGGGGAAGGTCGGCACGGAGGGATACCATTGAGCCGCCCCTCTCTCTCCTGGGCCGCCCGCGTCGGCTGGTTCGCGGCTCTCTGGCTCGGCGGCGTCGCGACGGTCGGTCTCGTCGCCTATGGACTGCGTCTGTGGCTGAAGAAATGACTGCCGGCAGGGCCTCCAGCCTCCGGAGGCCGACGCCAACCGAGATAAATTCAATTTCTTGCATATGTTGTTGGCTGCCGGACCGACATGTGCAAACGATGCGCGTGCTCTCTCCGGTGCGGGACGTCTAGTCGGAGGATCGGATGGCAGGGGCCGAGCAGGTTCAGGATCGGTCGTTCCCCCTAAGCGCGGGCATCCTGTTCGGGCTCGGCCTGGGCGGCTTCTTCGATGGGATCGTGCTGCATCAAGTGCTTCAGTGGCATCATATGCTGAGCAGCTGGTACCCCATCAACTCTATCCCCAACCTCGAACTGAATACCTTGTGGGACGGCATCTTCCATAGCACGACGTACGTTTTCGTGGTCATCGGGCTATTTATCCTCTGGCGGACTGCGCATCGCCGTCACCTCTACTGGTCCAACAAACTTCTTGCCGGCACTCTCCTGATCGGGTGGGGTTTCTTCAATGTCGTCGAAGGCGTGATCGACCATCAGTTCCTCGGCGTGCACCACGTCAACGAACTCATGCCCCGGGAACAGTGGATTTATTGGGATGTTGGCTTCCTGGCATGGGGGCTCGCCATGCTCGTCGCCGGCTGGTTATTGGTAAGGTCCGGACGTGCGGAGCAAGCGACGGCGCGAACGGTGCGGGCATAGTCCGGTGGACGTCAGGCGACGCGAACTCCGGCTCGGCATCCGGCAGGGCCTGCCATGGCTCGTCCTGTTTTCAGCCCTGGTTCTTGCCACGATCCCGACGTGGCGGCCTCTGATGTTCAGGGTTTCGCCGACCCTCGACGACCTACTCGACATCCGCTGCCGCCAATGGTGATGTCCCCCCCACCGGGTACGCCGCGTGCCATCGATCCGCACGCGAAGGGCGCGACGCGACCGTTCCGAAGCCGCTCGACGGGCCGCAAGTCTTTTCGTCGAGGGCTGCGATTGGCTGGTGGCAGCCGGCAAGCGGGACTGCGTGCGGCGGCGAACTGGTCAAGCACAGCCGGCCGCTTCACTCATCCTGAGGGCGAGGCTTCGCCTGCCGGGAGCGGACCGGTCCCGAGGAAGGGGGCCTGACGTTGGAAGGTGAATGAGGGGCATCCGCGTTGCCCGGCGCACCCTGCCCAGCAGGCTCGGACACGATGCCCACGCCAGCCGTGCGCCCGGTCACGATCACCCCGACGAAATCCTCCCCCGCGATGAAGCGGGCACCTGCGCAGCGTAGGGCAGCCACCAACCGCCCAGCGAGTGCGACGCGGAGCACGATGAAGCCGTTCTCGTAGTCGTTGATCGACTTTTTCGAGACGCGCGCCAGCACGTGCAACTCCTGCTGGGTAAGGCCGACCAGCAGGCGGGCGGCTTGGCACAGGTAACCCGGAACCACCCGATCCAACGGAAAATCCCGCACCGACGCGAAGTCGAGGCCTGGGGGGATGTCGGGAGACGCTTGAAAGATTTTTATAGCACAGGTATAATTAAGCCCTTCATCGAGTACCGCCGCCTGCCCGACCTCCCTCGACCCCGCGTCGAGCGAGACGGCCTTCCTCTGCCTTTGGGGTTCCACCATGATCATCGCGCTGTTCGGTGGCGATGGCCGTGCCGTTGGCACGTACGCCGCCGTCCTCATTGCCCGTGCCGCAGCCTCAGTCGGCACCGCCACGACGCTGCTACGCGTCGTCGGCATGCACGAATCCCGGTTGCTCCGTCCCGACAGCGTGCCGGACCCGTTGCGCGTTGTCGAGGTATGCAACGATGATCCGTCGTTCGCCACGGTCCTTCGTGAGGAAACGGCTGCCGTTCCCGGAAACCGCCTCGTGGTGCTCGACCTGCCGCCGGGGTGGGTCGCGGCCTGTCCGGTGGAACTCGGGGACTGTCCCAAGGTCGTGGCGGTAGGGCCTTCCGCTCTGGAATGCGCCGTCGCGGCGTCCGCGCTTCGCCGGATCGGCGACAGCCCTGGCCCGTGGGTGCTGGGTTGCGGGGCCACTTCTGGCAGAGCGTTCGAACAGACCGTGCGTGAGATGGCGTCCGCGGTCGGGCTCGACGACGCCCTTGTTCGCGTAATCGCTCACGGCCTGCCTGCCTCACGACCGGATGACGCGGCGTCGACCCACTGGGTGCCGCTCCCTCACCTGTTCCGTTGCGCCGCGCTCCAAGTCCTGAGTGCCATACTGCCGGGCGCGTTCGCGCCTCCCAAGCATCCTGCCGACTTGCTCGCATGCTTCCTCACCGGCATGGGCGAGGCAGACCGCCGCGGTCCGCAGGAACGGCTCCGGGATCTCGCCGACGCCTTGGACGCCGCGGAGGGGGACGGTTACCCGTCCGCCCAGGAACTCGCCGCAGCGCCTCTCCTGGATGACTGGGAGTTCGGGGTGCGGCCGGTGGCGGCGCTCGTGGGTCGCGTCACGCAGCATCCTGACTTCCCCGCCGGCCGACGGGTTCGCACCTCGGAGGTGTACGTCTCCGACCGTCGCACCTGGGCCAGGACCTATTCGCGACTCTACCGGCTGGGGCGTCCCGCAGGTTCGCGTCCGAGCTTGCAGTAGGGCGCAGGTCCTTTCGTCGACACGAGCTGTCGCACCTTTCCAGACACGTGGATGCCATTCCCACCCTTGGAGACCCAAGAGGAAGGGTGCCCTCGCCTGCCTGCGCCGTCATGAGAGGAAGGCACGAGATGCCGGTGCACATCGAGGGCGGACGCCGTTGGGCGCTGCCGGCGGCCGATGGCGCGTCATCCCTCCGCCGGCTGTGGCGGACGGTCGGGCCCGGCGCCCTCACGCCCGACTTGGCCAAGCCCTTGATGGCCGCCGTAACGGACGCCCTCGCCGCCAACGGACCGGGGAGCGCCATCCTGACCTGGGACGACGGCCCGGCGGTGATCGGCGAGGCCCGAGCGACGCTCGAACGTTGGGGGCCGACGCATCCGGGCATCGACGTGGCCGCCACGGCGGCCCTCGCGCTGGCCCTTCGTGGCGACGAGATCGCTGCCACGTTTCTCGCCGACGCCCTCGACCGGCTCGCCGTCGGAGCGGGCGGGCCGCACCATGCCCGCTTCGCCCGCGCGTGGCGCGCCCGGTCCGGAAACACTGCGAACGCCGCGTCCGCAGGCGGGTGACAGGACGCCGGCCCCACGGTCGATCTCAGCCAATAGCCAGATGGAGGCTCCATGCGCTTGTGGATCTTCTCCGACCTGCACCTCGATATCGGAGGTCCCTGGATGCACGCGCCGGTTCCCGCCGCCGACCTTGCGGTGGTCGCCGGCGACGTCGGCGAGGGATTGACCCGTTCAGTGGCGTGGCTCGCCGCCACCGTCCGCCCGCACATGCCGGTCGCCTTCGTAGCGGGAAACCATGAATACTATCGCCAGTGTTTGCCGGACGAGTTGCAGGCGGGGCGTGCCGCCGCAGCCGAAGCCGGCATCCATCTGCTGGAGAACGACACCGTCCGCTTCGGCGATCTCGCGATCTCTGGGTGCACCCTTTGGACCGACTACGAGCTCGATGGCCCGGCGACACGGACCGCCGCCATGCGGGATGCACGCGTGGGGATGAACGACCACCGCCTCATCGCCTGGATGCGCAAGCCCGAGTGGCAGCGGTTCCGGCCGGAGGAGGCGCTCGCGATGCACGTCGCGTCCCGCCGCTTTCTTGAAAGTGCGCTGCGGCCGGACGCGGACAGTACGCTGCGGGCGCACGTCGTGGTCACCCACCACGCTCCCGCGGCAGCCAGCATCGCCCCCCGGTTCGTCGGGAAGCCCCTCAATGCTGCCTTCGCGTCCCGGTTGGATGACCTGATCGAGAACGGCCGGCCGTCACTTTGGGTGCACGGTCACACCCACTCGTCGTTCGATTATCGCCTCGGCCAGACCCGCGTCCTCTGCAATCCACGTGGGTATCCAGGCGAGAATCCGTACTTCCAGCCAGGCCTCGTCGTCGAGGTCTGAGATCGCCCGCGACGACCCGCGGGCCCTTCCCGTCGCACCCTGCCAGCACACCGCGAGTTGAGGACCGATGCCGAGGCTTCGCTTGGACACCTTGCGCGCTCAGATCCGAGCCTACGTCGGGCAGGCGCCCCGGGAGGATCAGTCTCCGGGCGCCTTCCCACCCCCAGCCGGGGCCGATGCCGCCATGGCGGCATCGCCCGGGTCGGGCTCGCCGGCCGTCCGCCCTCCTCGCGCGCCGGCGCCGTCGTGGAAAACCGGCGAGGTGTCGCCATGACGCGGCACGTCCGGCCGCCGCGCCGGATGCCGGGCGAGGTCGTCCCGGAGCCTCTTCCGCTACCGTTCCGGCCCAAGGCACGCATCACCCCGAAACCGGAGGTGCTGCCGCCCTGTCCCGGGCCGGCATCGAGCCCGGGGCGGCGGGAGGGTGCCCGGTTCTGGATCATCTCGGACCTGATCGTAGACCGGCATCCGGGCTTTCGGCTCCCGGACCCACTTCCGGAGTTCGATGTGCTCTTGGTTGCCGGCGGCGTGGCCATAGGGCTGGAGCCTGCGCTGCGATGGCTGGCGCAGGCCCTGGACGGTCGGCAGGGGGACAGGCCCGTCATGATGGTCGCGGGTAGCGCCGAACTGTGGTCCGAGACGCCGATGGTGGAGGCCGTCGCCCGCGGTCGTGAAATCGCCCGGGAACTCGGCATCCACCTCCTCGCCGACGAGACCGTCCGCGTCGGACCACCCGCCGGGGGCGGGACCATCGTCGTCGGGGCGACCTTGTGGACCGACTGGTGCCTCGAAGGCCGGTTCGAGGGCCGCCTCGCCAGGGTGGCCGCGCGGCATTCCTGGGCGGATTGCAAGCGCGTTCTGCTGCGGCGGGGGCGCCCGTGGACGCCAATCGACGCCCTCGGGGCGCACGCACGATCCCGAGGCTACATCGAGGACGCTCTGACCAGCATCGTTTGCCAGTCCCTCGGTGTCGCGAGGGGCCCCGGCACGCTCGTTCCCGACGTTCGCCCGGGAGACCGTGCGGTTGTCCTCACTCATTTTGCGCCGTCGCGCCGCTCCCTGCCGGAAGACTGGCCGGGATGGCTTGGGGACGCTTGGTTGGCGGCATCGCATGCCTCGGACCTGGAGGATGTCATGCACGCCTGGGGGGCGCCGGCGCTCTGGGTGCACGGTCGGGCCGTCGCATCGGCGGACTACAGGATCGGCCGGACGCGGGTGGTGGCCAATCCCTTACGACGCTGGAAGACGGCCGCCACCTTCAACCCGGCTTTGGTGATCGAGGCCTGAAGCGGATGTGCGGTCGGCGATCTCATCCGCGGCTCTCACGGACGCCGCGTATGTGAGGCCCCGGCCTGCGGAACGGTACGGGGCCCAGTTGCCCTCAAGGCGGGGCCGATAGCTACCGCGTCTCGGGGTGCTTGCTCCATAAATATATCGCTGGTATAATTGTGGTCCTCGAACGGTTCCGCCAAATCACACCGCAATCCCTTCAATGATGAGGAACCGCGCGGTCGAGCCATCGTGGTCGACCGGCTGCTGGGGCGGTCGTGTCGCGAGATCTCGGGTGGGTGACGGCTTCCACGAAACTTTCGAGTTCTGTCGTGGCGAACGTGGCGGGTGCGCTGCCGGCTCGGGTCAGCGGAACGGTCGGAGGGGAGATGAGTTCGAAGACCGCCTGTATCCATTCGGGTCCGGACGTGATGCACGCGGGCCGGGCATCACGACGGACGCCGTCGATCCGCGTCGACGCTGGACCGATGGCGGCTTGGCGGACGCGCGCCCCTGGTAGTCTCGGCGGCTCGGAGGCGATGGCGCTTGCACGGCTATTGGCGTCGACGTCGATCCTGGGCGAGCCGCGGTGGCCAGCCGCGAGGAACGGGGATGCCGCCGCCGCCGCCGCGCTGGCGATCCGCCAAGTTCGGGCATGCGGTGCGGACTCGGTCGCGTCAGACCTGGTCATGGGCAACCTCCTGCTGCTGGCCGAGCGGGGCGACCCGACGGCGCCGACAGTCATCGCTTACGCCTTGCGCGCGCTGGCACGGCGCGGCGCGGGCGACCGCCGCCTGTTGCGGCTCGCGGCGCGCTGGGCACGACCGAGGAGGCGCCCCCCCCGCGCCGTCGCTGAGCCATAGACCCCACGCCAACGCCTTGCCGAGTGAAGCCGGAGGAAGCCATGCCCGAACCGAACGTGGCGGGGTGCGCCATGGCGCGCGCCTTTATCGAGACTATGCGGAAGGAAGCCGCGAGCCCGGACCCGTCGTGGTGTCTGGACGAGGCGGAGATCGACGCCCTCGCGCACGGGCGGCAGGAAGGCTCCGCCGTGCCCAGGCTAGCCGCCGACATCGTAGCCGCGGCGGTCATGCTGGCGCACGCTCTCGCTCCGTCCGAACCGTTGCTTGCCGACGACCGCTTCCCGGTGCTGCTGGTGCGCGTGCCGGCGGCGGATTGGGTCGAGCCGATGCGGTGCGTCGTGGGCCCCTGCCTCTTCGGTTTGGGATGGAGGGTCCGCGACGGTGAGGCCGGTCGCGGATCATGGGGTGAGCGAGGCCGCCGCGAGGTCGTCGTTTTCGCACGGGACGGGTCGTCGCGCGAGCATCGGCCAGAACGCGGCAACGAAGTGGTCGGCGCGGCCGTGGTCGCGGGCATCCCGCTCCTGGGCGTGGCCGACGATCCCGCCAAGACGCTGCCGCGCGACCTCCTTCAGGCCGTCGACCGGGAGATCCTCGTCGGACCGCTCGACGCCGGAGCGCTTCGCCTCGTAATCGAGGTGGTGACCGGCGAGGTTCCGCCTCTCTCGACGCTCCCGGACCGCATCGGGGCGTGGGCAGCCGCCGAGCTCCGCATCGGTATCCGTCCGGGCCGCGGAGCGTCGGAAGCCCTTGAGCGCCTCGGGCGCCCACGCCTGCGAGAGAGGCAGCGAGCGGCGAATGTGCCACGCCTTGAGGAACTGCTTGGCTTCGGAGCCGCCCGCGACTGGGGCCTCAACCTCGTGGCGGACCTAAAGTCATGGCACGAAGGGCGGATCCCGTTCGAGGCCTGCGAGTCTGCCGCCCTTGTTAGCGGCGCGCCCGGCACGGGCAAAACGCGGTTCGCCATGGCCCTGGCCCGGAGCGCGAACCTGCCGTTGCATCCCGGCTCGCTCGCGCAGTGGCAGAGCGCCCGCGACGGCCATCTCGGCCACACGCTGGGTGCCATGCGACAGTTCTTCGAGGAGGCGCGGCGGTCGCCTTGCGTAGTCCTTCTCGACGAGCTCGATTCGTTCGGAGATAGGAATACATTCTCAGAAAATCATCGGGATTACTCCAGCCAAGTCGTCAATGCGCTCCTGGAGCATCTCGATGGCGCCGTCGGGCGCGAGGGCGTTGTGGTCGTGGCTACGACGAACCATCCTGCAAGGATTGATCCTGCGATCCTACGTTCGGGGCGCCTGGAGCGGCACTTCCGGATCGATTTACCAAACCTCGACGCGCTGGCCGGCATGCTCGGCCAGTATCTCGGGCCGGGAGCCGGAAGCCTCGAACTGGCCCCGGTCGTCCCTCTGTTGCGCGGCATGACGGGCGCGGACGTCGAGGCGCTCGTACGCCGGGCAAGGGGCAGCGCACGAAGGGCCGCCCGGCCCCTCACGGTTGACGATCTGGTGGCGGCCGCGTCGAACGGTGCGCCGGCGCTGGGGGATGGGCTCCGGATGCGCTGCGCCGTCCACGAGGCCGGCCATGCGGTCGCGCTCCTGGCCGCAGGCGCGAGCGGACCGGTGACGCTAACCGTCGCGCCGACGGGCGGCCTGACCGAGCACGTCCTTGCCGACGCCTACGGTACCTTGACCGAGGGCGATCTCGAACGGTCCCTGGTGATGACGCTGTCTGGGCGTGCGGCCGAAGAGGTTCTTCTTGGCGAGGTCTCGGCAGGCGCGGTCTCCGACCTCGCCGAGGCGACCCGCTGCGCGGTCGCCATGGAGGCATCTTGGGGATTCTCGGCGGAGTTCCCTCTGCTGTCCCTCGCCTCCGTCCACGACGCCGACCTCATTCGGATGCCGTGGTTGATGCGCCCGGTACTGGAGCGCCTCGGCCGTGCCTATGACCGCGCATGCGATCTGATGCGGACCGAGCGCCTCGCACTCGAACGGATTGCGGAGGCCCTTTTCCGGACAGGCTACCTCGACGATGCGACCACGCGGAGGCTGTTCGCGGGAACGACCGCCTCGCCCCGACGCCGGGTCAATCCGGGCCGCGGTGCCCGACGCACGCACGCCAACTGAGCATGACAATTGGGAAGGAGAGGCCATGACGTCCTTCGCTCGCCAACCGTCCGCCCGCCGGGAGCCGTCGGCATCGCGGTCGCCTGCCCGCCATCCGCTTGCGGAACGCACCCTGTTCGATGCCACTGCCCCGAAGGAGGTCCCTAGACCGGCAGGGGGATGGCGTCCGGTGCGCCGCCGCGTCGACGAGGAGGCCTGTAACGACACGCTGATGATGCTCGACATCGAGACCGTACCAGACCCGGTCCTGATGCCGGCCGACTGGGCCGCCGACCGGTTCCCGAAGGCGCCCTGGCATCAGGTCGTCGCCATTTCGGTGGTGGAGGTTTCGGTCGAGCGTGACCCGGCCACGGGCTTCGAGACATACGCGCTGCGATCGTGCCGGAGCGGCGGCGAGCCGGGGTGGGACGAGGCACGGTTGCTGCGAGCGTTCTGGCGCCTCTTCGAGAGCGAGCGCTACCGGCTCGTCACATGGAACGGCAGGGCGTTCGACATGCCGGTGGTCCTCGCCCGTTCGCTCATGCACGGTCTCGCGGCTCCGTCATGGTTCTTGCGCGGGACGCGCTGGGCCAATTACGGCCAGCGGCATGCCCAGGAGTGGCACCTCGACCTCATGGACACGATCTCATCCTTCGGGGCATCCCCGCGGCTCACCCTGGAGGAGGCTTCGGCGGCGGTCGGGGCACCGGGCAAAATGGGAGAGCACGGCTCCTGCGTCGGCGACTTGGTCGCGCGGGGGGAACTCGGCCGGGTGCGAGCCTACTGCGAGACTGACGTCGCCAACCTCTACGTCGTCTTCCTGCGTTGGGCGCACCTGACGGGAAGGACCAATGCCGCGGGGCACGACGCCGCGGTCGATGGGCTCCTGCGGTACCTGGAAGCGGAGGGGACGGCGCGCCCGCACTTGGCGGCGTTCGCACGCGAATGGGTGCGGAATGGCAGGCGCGTGCCGATGTGCGTGGGGCGCACGACGGGGGCTAGCGACGCCGAGGCCGGTGAGGGAGCCGATCCGGGAGACCGGGGGGGCCTCTCCGGCGCCTGATTGCACGCCTGATAGTGACGTCGTTGCTGGAGCGTCTGCGGGGGCGCTTTGGCATGCTTCGCCAAGGCGGTTCGGGCGGCGTCGGTAGAGGAAGCCGTCGGTCGGCTGGACGCGGAACGGAAGCGGCTCACCTCCAAGCCGCGCGAAAGACGATCTGCGCGTTGCAGCGACGACCCAGGCTTCGCGACCGAGAACGCGACCTTGTGGGACGAGGTCGCGCGGCCTCGCCGACGCCCGGACCGCGTTCGCTCGGAGGGGGGCTGGGACCGCGTGATGCGGGAAAGGTCGAACGGCGCTGGTATGATGATGGGCTCGCCCGGGAGCATGGCCTTGACGGTTAAAGTATCCCACAGATCGACAGATCCCGGCCGGCCGGGTTTGGCGCCCACGCGAAGAGCGGTCGTACCACGCGGCGGAATCTCTCCGTTTCGTCCCGATGCCACGGCCGCACGGAGGCCATTACAGCGGCGCGCGGCCCCACAGCTCACTGAGATCAAGCTCGGCGACGGCGACGTGCGCAGCCGCGGCTGGCTGGTGCATCACGACGGCGCCGTCAGGGCGTTGCTGCTGCCGGCGGGCGACAATCGCCTCGGACTGTTCGCCCTTGATGCACGGCTGCGGCCGCGCGGGTCATACAACCCGGATTTCTCCTCCTTGCCGGAGGCGGCCAAATGGATGGGACGCCGATTGAGGAAGGCTTGAGCGCCCCCATCGGCAGCCGAGGGAGGCGCGGATGCCGGCGGTCGGTCGGGGTACGGGACGTGCATCGATGCTCTACGCCTTTCGGAGAAACCTACGAGGGGCGGAGGGCGCTTGCGGTGCCGCCGGTATTCCCGGGATCGATCAAGCGCCGGCGCCGATGTCCGATGCCGGACCCGATGAAGGCCCAGGCCGGGTCGTAGACCGGGAAGAGGCGGCACAGGGCGCGACCTTCGTGAGGGATGCTTGCGTAGACGCAGTGGTTGTCCCGACCTTCGTCGACTTAGCCGATGCAGCTGGGCGTCTGGCAGATTTCGTCGCGCCGAACCCGCGCTCGGTGCACGCGCTGCCTGACGGGCGTGGGCCTTTCGACGCCTGGGGGGGCGACGGGAACTTGCTTCGTGTTCACCGCGATGCCGGCAGCTTCCGATGCGGTCGGCGTTACGACGCCGGTGATCTCCTGGCCGACGGCGTCGACGACCATCAGGCTTGTGTTCTTCTCGCCGGGCACGAGACGCACCTCGTGCGTGGCGAGTGCGCCAGTCAAGGTTTGTTGATTTTTGGTGGCCATGCGGTTTTAGCCCTTGAACTCCGGCTGGAGGGCTTCGCCGAGGCAGGCACCCTCGGTGGCCAGGATTTGCAACATCACCGAGCCCTGCACGCCGGGAAAGATGCCGAAGTGGATCGCGTCAGAGTGGGGTTGATCGTTCCAGAGCGCGATGGCACCGGGCGCCGCGCAACGACTGGCCAGTCGTGGTCGTCACGATCTGCAAGCGGGAACGGCTGGGGAATATCAGCGAGCCGCGATGAGAACGCTGATATGGGCGATGTCCACCATCAGCTTGGCGCCAACGTAACCGGCGATGGCACGGAAGCCTTGAAATTTTGGGTCCAGGCGTAAGCCGAGCCGCCCGCAGGACGAGCTTGGAACGATACCCGCGCGTTAACGACCGCTCATAGTCCAGCTCGACCTTCTCGTCTTCCGGTCGACGCAGTAACGCACGCTAACGTAGTCTCGTCCGGTCGATCTAGCCGAGAGGTTGCGATTGGTATGGCCGCTTGCCGTTGCCTGCATGGACAGTTGAAGCCGCAATGCAGTCGCTCGCCGCATAATTCACAGAATTCACACCCCTGACGGCGATCTGAGCCGGCCGATGAACCCTGTGCGCTGGCCAGAGCGTCGTTCCCAAGGCATAATATACCAGCGATATAAAAAGTTTCGTTTGTCCTTCCGCTGCGGTACCGCCCGCCGCGACGCGCGAGTCCCCCTGAGCGGCGGGCCAGTCCTCGTTCCCGTCCCCCTGTTTGGCCGCAAGGGCCCCGCCGGGGCCCGCGCGGTGACGATGGCCAACTCCCGCTTCACGACACCCCCTTACTTACGGCAGGAGCGATACGATGAAGCATGCTTGCCTACGCAACGTCGGACAGGATGTGGACCTGCGCAGGGCGCCGACTAAGACGGCACGCAGACGCCCGCAACCATCTAGGCAGCGGCTGGGCAGGTTGGAGGCGATAGGCGGCCGGATCGCGGGCCTCCTCAATGCCGACGAAGAGTGCGAGGAGGAAGCCTCCGACATCGCCGGCCCCGAACTGCTCGACGCCGCTTTCGATGAACTTGGCGACCTCGCAATCGTCAGGGGCCACCTGTCGGATAGGGTGAGACTGCACGTCTCGACCAAGCATCGTCACGACCTGGAAGACCTTTGGTGAGCCTTGACGCCGCGGCCGGGCTCGCTCGACCGGCCGCGGGAGACCGGGCGGACGGCGCCGACGCCCTGTCGGTCCCACCGAATGCGTTCACGCTCACCCCGCGCCCCGTCCCCGTCGGGCAGTCGCGCGTAGGCGTGGTCCCAAGCCTCTCGAAGTAGCCTTCGTGCTCGACGCGAACCTCCATCTTCTAACGGAGCATGCCCTCCGATGATGGCTCGCACGCGAGGCGACCGCCTTTCGGCTTTGCCGCTCGCAGCCGTGTCATGATCTACACCGCCGACGTTCCACCTCGCTGCCGCTGGATCTCGTGAGCTTGGGGAGCACCCAGGTCGCTGCTTAGCCCAACCTCATACTCGGGCTGCCGCGCCTGGCAATGGTCCGCGAACGACGACCGGAGGGGCCGTGCGGGCCGGTCTCGGGCCGAACCTCCCGCGCGGCCGCCGAATGCCGCTTCGGGCATGCTTGGTCGCGGCCGAGTCCAACCTTCGGTTGGTACCCAAAGACAGGTCGCATTCTCGTGGCGCCTAGCTGCCGCATCCCGCACGACCAGCGCAGGATGGGTCATCGTCCCGCGGTGGATCTTCGGATGGCCTTCCCGGTGCACACCGCGCTTCTTCTCCGGCGCAGTGGAAGGGGTGGCGGGCCACATCGGAGTCGCTAGGCCCATGCGGCTCGCAGCACGGAGGGCGGGGTGCCCAGGGTCAAGCCGTGCGGTCCCAGCCCGGATTTTCACGAACCCATCGCAATGTCTCGGCGATGTTGTCGTTCTTGGCCCGCTCCCGCTCACTTAAGTGATGATAAAGTCGATCATAGCGGTCGAAGTAGTTCCTGGCGGCCTCGAACGCCTCGGCCGGCACTTCGCCATACCTGCGCCTGAGGTAGCCACGAAGATTGCGCCGGCGCTCCCCCCTGTCATCGCCAAAGAGCGCCGAAAGGTTCTGGGCCTCTATGTCGGAGGGGAGGCAAGGAAACTGTCCCATCCGCAAGCCGCCCGCATATCCGGCTTTGACATGCTTGATGCCCTTGAGCACGGCCACGGCGTAACCGTCGACGCCTTCGGCGTCGGGCCAGCATGCAATAATCCCATCGTGCTGGGCGAAGAGGGTGGCGGCGGCCTGGTGCCGCTCGTCTTCATTGAGAATGGAGTATGCGGGCTCCATCTGTAGGCAGATCTCAACCTGCGCCCTTCTCGATGGCAGATCTTGCGTGACAATGTGCATGTCCGACACTCCGTGCGATCATCGCAAGCTGCACTGAACCTCTCACTTTCGACCGAAAGCATTCGGTAAAATGCTTGATATCCGTGACGTCCGCTTCCGTGGGTGAATTCGACGGCCGGCACGCGATCGAAACGAGAGCGCTTTGTTCGTCATGCGCCGGGCACGTCGGTACAGGTAACTTCGAGGCGTACCCAGGCAACGCAAGGCACCGGCTATGTGACCGGCGACATCGAGGGGGTGGCGAAGGCAGTAGACCATACAGGTTTGGCGACCAGTCAGGTCAAGCCGCCGGCCTGTCGAGACAGTCAAAGCATCTCTTGGGCGAGCTCGCACGCTTCCCGGCCACCATTCGAGCGGCGTGAGATCAGGGCGAGTGGGACGGTCGCAATCATGCGCTTCGGTCGCGTCGCCTTGTCCCGGATGGCGACACCAGCCGATTGCTAAAACCTTCAAGAAACGGTTGGCGCACGAACAAGCACTTGGGCCGCCTCCCATGTCGCACCTTGGGGAACAGCTCCCACTCGGCTGGTCACGCTCGTTCCGATGAATGGCATCGAACGTTCGTTTCCGTGACCAGTTTCGTTTGTGAAAAGGCGCATGAGACGTCGCGGCGCGCTGTGGAGTATGGCTGCGGAAGGGGGAGATACCTACCTTCGTCTGCAGCCCTGTCACATTCCGCCGGTCTACTTTCAGCCGCCTTCCCAACGTGGCAGCGGTGAGTGCGACGACCATATGTGGATACATCGAAGGGGGTAATATGGCATGGTATCCCACCCTTCGACTCCATAGTTCGAGGAATATCAAAGACTTCCATATGTGGGTTCCATAGTAAAACCCCGGAATTCTCCACAGTTGGAGCCGGCCACGCCTCTGCGAGGATCGGGAAAGCGCCCGCCGGCCTCCATCGCGGACCTTGCTATGGGGTTCCCGGGTCGGCTCCACTGTGGATTTCTGTATGGGCCCATACCGGAGCCCACAGCAGGGCCGAGCGCCGGCTTCGGAGCCGTCCACAATGGACTCCACAGTGGAATCCATTGTGGACGGCCCGGCCGACAGCGGCGGGAAGGGGCCGATCTCCCGAGACGATCGGAAGGGGCGTGCGCCCGGCGGGGCCGGCGAGACCGCCCCTAGACGCGGCCGCCTCCCGCTGCGATCGTCCGGCTCGATCACGGCGTCGAGACGCCCGCATGGATGGAACGTGGGGCCCCTGACCAAGACATACGGCAACCTCGACGTCGCCGGCCGGCTGCGCGAGGCCCGGCGCATGGCCGGCCATGCCTCGGCCCGGGCCGCGGCCAAGGCCCACGACTGGGCGCCGAGCAGCGTCCACGGTCACGAGCGGGCCGAACGCGCCCTGACCCCCGAGGACCTCGTCCGCTACGCCAAGGCCTACGGGGTCGACCCCGGCTGGATCGAGACGGGCGCCGCCGGGCCCGATGCTGCCCTCGGACCTCCACGCGAGCCGGATCCTCGCGGACGAGCCACCGACGCCGGTCGCGAGACGTCGCCCGTGGAGAGCGCGCGCCGGACCCGCATGGCGACGCGCACGGGAAACCACTTCATGGGTTTCCGCCTCGGCGTCGCCAGACGCCTCGCGGGCTTTCGCACGGCGTCGGCGGCATGTGCCCAATTCGGGTTCGTCCGCTCGACCTACGGCGGGCATGAATACGGTCTCAAGGGCTCGCTCCCGGCGGAGGCCGCCGAGGCCTACGGCGCCGCCTTCGGCGTCCCCGCCGCCTGGCTCCTGCTCCGCGGGCCCCCGGCGGGGCTGCCCGAGCCGGTCGCCGCCGAAGTCGCGCAGGCGGAGGCACGCGCCCCCGAGGTTCGCATGCTCGTCGATTGGGATCCCGACTTCCGGTACCGGTCGGTCGCCGCCGAGCCGGTCTTCGCCAAGTGCGCCGCGTTTGCGGACCCGAGGCGCCGGGGAGACCCGGAGACGGTCGGATCGATCCTGCGCAACTCCGCCGCGGCCCGCGAAGCCGCGCGGTCCCGGTCTCGCATCGGACGGTCCGTGACCTTGCGCGAGATGCCGGTGGAGCATCTCCGGACACCCGGGTCCCGCGCGTCCGGCACGACGTCGAACCATTGGTCCATCCCGGCGGACTTCATGGACGGCGCGCGCACGGCGACCGCCGTCGTCGCGGTCCTGTCCGATCACCAGCCGGCGCTGGGGCTCGGGCCAGGCGACCGCATCCTCGTCGAGATGGGTGGGGAGAGGCGGGTCGGCGACCTTTTGGTCCAGTCCCAAGGATGCCTGCGCATCGAGCGGGTAGGCATGCCTTCGGGCGAGCCCCGACCGGCGTCCAGCGACCAGGTCCTCGGACGCGTCCTGGCGATTATCAGGCGCGGCGTCGACCGATAGCGGGCACGACCCCGGCCACCCGCCCGCCGATGGACGATCCACGCTCCTGTCCGGTCGCGTCGGCCGCCGCATCCCCCGCGCGGCGCAGGCGCTCGGGCATCCCGAACCCCTCGACGCCCCGCGACCGACGAGGATGGACCCGCCTCGAACGTGCCGGGCCACCCTCGACGGCAGCCCCCGCTCCGTGACGGTCCGCGGCTCCCAGGGGCCGTGCCCCGAAACGCCCGCCGCAGGCCCCTCACCGCCGCGCCAATCCGGCCGCTCGACCGCGCCCCGCGACCGGGGTTCGTGGGACTGCCAACATCCCATGCATCGAAGGCCGACGGTTGGATCCGCTGTGAGCGCCTGCATCCGACCATCGGCATCCGAAGCACAAGAACCTTCGTCGCCCCAGGAACGGACGAGGAACATCATGAGGCCGCGTACGTTAGCTCGGCGGCGCTCCGGGGGCCTGGGCGCCTGAGGTGCCGTGGTCGAATTCCATGGCGCCCGAGACGGACGGCCCTGCCACCGGGGCGGAGGCTTCGGTTCGCACGGGGGCCGCCGTGAAGGTGTTCATCAGTTCGCTCATCGCCGGCCTGGAGCCGATCCGCGCCGCCGCGCGGGCCGCGGTCGTCGGGCTCGGGCACGAGGTCGTCATGGCCGAGGACTTCGGCGCCAGGCCGACGTCGCCGCAAGTGGCCTGCCTGGAAGGCGTCCGGCAGGCCGGCATCGTCGTGTTGATCCTCGGCAAGGATTATGGCGCCAGGCAGCCGTCCGGGTTGTCGGCGACCCATGAGGAATATCGCGAGGCCCGCCAGTCCCGCCCCGTGGTCGCGTTCGTGCAGGAGGGCGTGGACCGGGACGCCGACGAGGCTGCGTTCGTCAGGGAAGTCCAGGAATGGGTGGGGGGGCTGTTCAGGGGCGGCTTCACGTCGCCGGAGGACCTGCAAGCCAAGATCGGCCGCGCGATCCACGAGGTCATGCTTTCTCGCGCGGCCGGGCCCGTCGACGAGGGCAACCTGCTCGAAAGGGCGCTCGGCATGCTGCCCGAGGATCGGCGCGGCTCCGTTTCGATGGGCCGGCACCTCACCGTCGCCATCGCCTCCGGACCCACGCAGGCCGTCCTGCGACCGAGCCGGATCGAGGACCGGACCCTCGCCGAGGAACTCTCGCAGGCCGCGATGTTCGGGCCGCTCCGCATCTTCGACCGGAGGAAGGGCGTGGCGGAAGCGGTCGAGGATGGCGCGCTCGTCATCCGCCAGGAGCGGGAGACGTCATTCACGCTGACCCCGCAGGCCGACTTGCTGTTCGCGCTCCCGATCCCGCGCGGCGACGACATGATGGGCGGCGTCATCGAGGAGGATGTCGCCGACCTCCTGGGACAGACGTTCCGGTACGCCGCGTCGGTCCTGGACCGCGTCGACCCAACGCAGCGGGTCACCCATGTCGTGCCGGTCGCCGCCATCGGCGACGCGCAGATGCTGGCGTGGCGGACACGGGCGGAGACCGACCGGGGACGCGGCGGCGGGATGAGCTACGGCATCGGTCGCGGCGAGCCCGGACCCGTCCGGTTGACGCCGGCGCTGCGGACGCGGTCGGCGCTCGTCCATGATGCCGCCGACCTGATCGAGGATTTCGTCACCCTCCTGCGCCGCGCGTACCGAAGCAACGCCAATTGAGGTCGAGCGTCCGACGGGGTTCCACCAGCACGTCGACGAAGGAAGGAAACCGTGAAGCGCCTGGCCATCTTCCTGGACGGCACGTGGAACACGCTCGGCAACAACACGAACGTGTGGCGCCTGAGGTCGCTCTGTGACCCGCTGGCCGTCGGCCAGATGGTCCACTACGGTCAGGGCGTCGGGACGCGGCCGGGCGAGAAGGTGCGCGGCGGCGTCGGGGGCTACGGGCTCGACGACGAGATCCTCGACGCCTACGCGTGGCTCGTCCAGGCCTACGACCCGGGCGACGACATCTTCATGTTCGGATTCAGCCGCGGGGCCTACGCGGCCAGGAGCCTGTCCGGCCTCGTCGCGAAGTGCGGCGTGCTGAAGCCCGGCGCGCCCTTGTCCATCGAGCAGCTCTATGCCCGTTACCGCCGCGCCGACGGCAGGACCATCCGCGCGCTCATGGCCGCCGACGCCGCACCGCCGGCCGACCTGGAGGAGCGGTGGATACTCGGCCACTCCGTCGCCGCGGACATCAAGTTCGTCGGGGTCTGGGATACGGTCGGATCCGTCGGCAACCCCCTGACCAGCCTTCGCTCCCGGTTGGCCCGCTATCGGTTCCTCGATACGCACCTTCGCAAAGCGAACGCGCACGCCTTCCACGCGGTCGCGCTCGACGAGCACCGCAAGGCGTTCGAGCCGACCTTTTGGACGGTCACGACCCCGAACGGCGCGCCGCCGACCTCGGGCCGCAGCCTCGACGAGGTCGAGCAGCGCTGGTTCGTCGGGGCGCACGCCAACGTCGGCGGCGGCTATCCAAGCGATATCCTGGCCCAGGCACCCTTGCGGTGGCTGATGGAAAAAGCGTCCCTCCACGGGCTGGTCTTCCGCGACCGCCTCACGACCGACGAACCCGACCCGAATGCTGCGATCGCCGACTCCTACGCGGACTTCACCCCGCGGTGGCTGCGGCCGGTCAGCAAACGCTTCCAGCGTCCAGTCGGGCCACCGGCAAGCGTGGGGACGAAGTTCACGACATCGCGGATCAACGAGACCATCGACGGCTCCGTCTTCGACCGGTGGCGGGACAATCCCGGCTACAGGCCGGCCGGGCTGGCATTCTGGGCGGCCCGATTGGGCCTGAACCCAGCTACCTTGAACGGCGCGGTCCAGGCCGCGGACGGAAGGCCGGTCGAAGGCATCGCGCTCACCCAACCCGCCCCCGTGCGCTGACGCTCCCTCCAACGAACCGCCGGGACGCCGCGCGTTGGTGCGACGCAAGCCCCGCCGAACGTCGGCTCGGCTCAACGGACATCGTGCCCCAACGCCTCCGCTTACGTTCGAGCGCAACGCGTTTACCACGGCGTCGGTCGACGCATGGCATGTCTTGTTCCGTGTGCGCGCACGGAATATTATAGGCCCTGGTCTGGCGGCGGTGCCCGCGGAGGAGGCCTTGCGTGCACCCGAACGCGGTTACGCCCAGCCATCACGTGGCGATGAACTTCAGGGACGGAGCCGGCCGTTCGGTGCGCCTCATCGTTACGGAGGGCGGCATCCTGCGCGAATTCCTGGACTACTGGGAGGCGCCTTCGAACTGCGGCTACAGCCTGAGCTGGTGGCGCAAGGCGGTCCAGGCCATCGGACTGCTGGTCGATCACAGGGCGGCCACGCAGGCCGCGACCGGACTTCCCGCCCCCTGGGGGCCCCACTACCTCCAGACGCTCAAGATGCACCTGCGACACGGCACGTTCGTCGAGGTCGACAAGGTACTCGCGTGCCCATTGGGCCTTCACTGGCAGGGCCGCGGCGAGCGGGCCGTCTGGGAGGCCATGTCCCACATCACCCGGTTCGGGGACTTCTGTACGGAGCGCTACGGCTGGCCGTGGCTGAACCCCTACGCGATGCTCCCCGTCCCCGGGCGGACGTGGCGCCGCACGGGACCGGACGGAGCGTTTCCGCGGGGCGATGCGGGCCGAGGGAGACTGGACAACGAGCGGGTCGTTCCCATCAGGATCGGCGGTGGCGGCCCGGCGTACGGGGATCCACCGGCCTTCCCGGCGGGCCGCCTCGACGACCTGCTCGGGGCCTTCCTCCGCCGCGGGGCGCGGGAGGGTCAGCCCCGCGAGACCCGGCTTCACCTCCGGGACATGATGATCGCGGTGCTGCAGGGGGCCGCCGGCCTGCGATGCTCAGAGCCGTTCCACATCTACGTGGGCGACGTGGAGGAGGACCCGACGCAGCCCGGCGTCGCGCGCGTCCGGGTGCACGACCCGGTGGACAGCGCCGTGCCGTGTCCCGGGCCGGGAGGGACCTGGCACCCAGTCCGACGGGCCGATTTCCTCCAGGGGCAGTCCTACGTGCCGCGTAACCAAACCCACGGGGGGACGCGGGCCGGCTGGAAGAGCCCGATCGTCAAGCAGGACGGTCGGTACCGGTATTTCGAGGTGCAATGGTACCCGATCCGCTACGGTGTCCTCTTCCTCGACCTGTACAGGGAATACACCGCTCGCGGGGGGGCTCGCTCGTCGCCCTACCTGTTCCTGAACGACGCGGGCTCGCCCTACACGATCAGGCAGTACGAGAAGAAGCTCAAGCTGGCCTGCCTGCGTGTCGGCGTCGAACCCACGAAGGCTGCCGGCGGCACGACCCACGGGCTCAGGCATCACTATGCGCAGGGGCTCAAGGCCGCGGGACTGTCGGAGTCCGCCATCGCCGCCTGCCTGAACCAGAGCGACGAGCGTAGCGCGGAGACCTACACGCGCCCGTTCATGGCCGACGTGGCCCGGCAACTCCGGGACGTCGACCCTCTCACGGCCAACGTCGTCATCCCCGGCCTGTCGTCCCGGTCGGCGCATGCGCCGCGCGCGCGCGCGGGGGAAACCCGGTGACGAACAGGACGGTCAGGGCCGCGGCGCCCCGCATCGCGACGGACGCTTCCGGCCGCGCGCTCAAGCTCGGGCCGGCGCGGAGCGACCAGCACTTCACCATGCTGGAGCCTTTCGAGGCCGACCGCGTGTGGCGCGCCTGCGACTTCTTCCTGAAGTCGAAGCAGGACGTCCGCCACGCCAGCGAGCGCCCGCGGAAGGAAGTCCGCCTTGCCATCGCCAAGTTGCGTGACGTGGAGACCGCGCGTGCGTTCAAGGACGCGCTCGACGAGACGTTCGAGTCCATCGCCAAGTGGAACCATCGGCCGCAGCACGCCCTGGAGCTCGCCGTCCGCCTTTGGGAGGAGGGATGCATCGTCCTGCCCAAGGGCCTGCTCATCCCGGGCACGGACCACGTGTTCAAGGAAACGCTCAAGCGCGACCGCGCGTTCAAGTGCCTCCCGAGCCTGCGCGGCGATGCGGGCGCGCTCATCGAACGGGTCCGCGCCCACGCGCACGAGACCGAGGCGTGGCCCGAGCCCAGGCGCGTCGTGGCCGCGCTCTTCTGGGCCTTGGTCACGACCCAGGGGCTGGCCCGGGGCGCCACGCTGTCCTGGACCGAGGCGCGGGAACTCTACGGGATCGGCCGGGACGACACCAACAGCTGGCGGCTCAAGCACGCGCTCGACGCGCTGCTCCCGCCCGTCGACGACGCGGTCGGCCAAGCCCCCGACGGCCGGGCCCCCAACGTCCGAGGCGGCGGCGAAGGTTCGAGGTCGGATCCGGAGTTCCGTTGGGTCCTCGCCGTCGATCCCGCCATGGACGCGTGGCGGCGGCTCTGCGCGCAATGGATCCGCATCCAGGAAACGAGGCAGGCCCAGGCCCAGCTCACGACGGCGAACTTGGTTCTCCAGGTCCTGTCGAGCCTGCCTGCGGATTGCCGCGATCCCTACGTCCTGCTCGACCCCCGCCACGCGATCCACGGGGCCGTCGTCGAAGGCATGAAGAAGCGCCTGAAGGGCGGCTACCTGACGGCGTCGCTCAAGCGTGCGCGCGCCCTGTTCGCCCAGGCGCTGCTGGAGCTGGAGGCCGCGCCGGACCGGCGCCTCCGTCCGACGACGGCCCTGGAGAACCCCGTGGCGCCCAGCCAGATCCCAAGACCCCCGGCCAGGCAGAGGAAAACGTCCAAGGAGCCGATCCCGACCGAATGGGTCGAGATGATGGCGCGCATCCTGACGGACGACGACTATGCTTGGCCGCGCACCCGTCAGAGCGACTACTTCCTGGACACGGACGGCCGGACGAGGATCTGGTCCCCGGTGAGGGCGTGCATGATCCTGGCCCTGCTGAGTTACCAGGGGAGGTTCTCGACCTTCGCCATGGCGGATTCGGGCGAGGGCGACCCGTCCCTACCGCGGTATCACGACGAACCCCACCCCGAATGGGACGACGGTCGTCCCGGTTGGGTCGAGTGGGTGAACAACGACTTGCCCGTCGAACGGCACAAGAGGGAGCGCGGCATCATCCGGCGCATCGAGGCGGCGCCGGGCGCGCGGTTCCACTTCGAGGCGAACAAGGGCGGCAAGGAATACGCGTCGCACTGGCGCAACAGGCCGCTGTACAGGATCCTGACGGAGCTGCGGGATTGGCAGGTCGCCAACAATCCCGTTCGCGCCCCGACCCCGTACGACCGCGTCCCGTCAGGCAAGACGGCCACGAAGATCGGTCGCGAGGCGAATTCGGCGCGATACTACCTGTTTCGGGACCCGACGAACACGGCGGACCCGACGCTTCCGGTCTCGCGCAGCCGCGTCCGACGCTTCTTCATCGCCCTCCTGGACGAACTGGAGACCCGGTTGAGGGCGCAGGGTTGCGACCTGCCGGACGGATCGCGGCTGCGCCTCGTCCGCTCGCGCACTCGGTCCGGGCTGGCCAAGAGCGTGATGTTCACCGTGCACACGACCCGCGTGACCGTGATCACGCACCTGATGGCGGCCAGGGTGCCGCTCGCCGTCGTGCGGTCCGATACGGGGCATTGGAGCCACGCCACCACGTCCTACTACGACAAGAGCGGGTATGCACCGAGGCAGGCGGGCCCCGGGGAGCCGGCGGAGGCCGGGGGAAGGCCCGGGGCCGCGGCGCACTTCCTGGCCAGCCTCGCCGGCAGCGAGACCGCGCGCGACGTGCAGCTCGAAAGCGCCGGCCGCGGTCCGGCGAATCCCGGGCCGCCCGCGTCGGCGCGACCGTGGCGCCTGTTCGAGTACGGCGCCTGCCCGAACGGAGCCACGCGGTGCGCGGAGGCCGGCCACGCGTCCCCGGATGCGGGTGGGGAAGGCGCGCCCTGCCTGCGTTGCGTCCACCTGCTGTCGGGGCCAGGCTTCGCGTCCGGCATGATCCGCCGGCACAGGGCCGCGTGCGAGGCCGCGTCGACGGCGGAGCGGACCAAGCGCGAGCTCACCGCGGAGATGGACAGCATCGAGGAACTCCCGCTTCCGGTTCCGGCCGACAGGCTCCGGAAGGTCGAGGCGGATCTCGCGGCGGCCGGCGCCCGGTACGAGGCCGCCATCGACGAGTTGGCGAGCCTGTCCTGCCACCTTGAGGCGAGCATGCGGCTGCTCGTAGACGCTGGACCGGGGCCGGGCCATGGTCCCACGTTCGTCGCGGTGCACGCCGGGGCGGAGCCGTCCGTGGCAATGCCGCCCCACGGCGCGGCGACCGTCGCCGGGCCGGGGGGCGAGGCCGTCAGGGTCGTCCGGGCGGACGCGGACCCCGCCTCGCCCCGGATGCAGCTCGCGGCGATGCTCGTGGCACTCGGGAAGAGCGATGACGCCGAGGCCGCGCCGGCGCGCGCGCCCGCCGCGTCGGCATCCGTGCGTCTGGCGATGCGGTCCGCGTCCGCCGAACTGGAGCGCTGGGCCGCCGCCAAGCATGCGAACAGGGCGGGCGTGTGGGCGCCGGACGGCAACCCGGGGACAGCGGCCGGCTCCGGCGAGCGCCCCATGGGCACGCCCCGGCGGCCCGTGTCCGGTGGCACTCGCCCGCAGGCCCCCGGCGCCGGGAGCCGGGACCTCGCATCGGAGGCATCATGACCACGAGACCGACGCCGCCCCAGGACACCGGACGACCCGCCTTCTTCAAGCCGGAAGGGCACGATCTCGTCGGCACGTTCGACCCGGAGCGACTCGATCCGTTCCCGGGAACCCGGGCACGTTACGACGCCCTGGTGGCCCAGGCCCGGAGCCCCACCGCGCGACGCCAGCTGGGCAACGTGGCCCATGCCCTGCTCCAGCTGCACAAGGGCGGGGCACGGATCCTCGGTCCGTCCGCCGTCGGCGCCGTTACGCAGAAGTGCGGCGGCCCGAGCGTCAAGGCGCTCAGCAACGCGACATCGGCTCATCACCAAGCGCTGATCGCCGCATTCAACGAGGAGACCGGGGCGGCCGCAGGCAAGGTCAGGCCCAAGCGGCCGGAGGGGCTCTACGACGAGATCATCCGGGCCCTACCCGACATGCATCATCGCGCCGCGGTCCAGGCCCTCGTGCAGTCCAAGAGGTCCAACGAGCGCCAGATCCATATCCTCAAGCAGCAGGTCGGGGCTGCGTCGCTGCCGCTGGCGAGCCCGCTCGTCGTCGGCGACGCCGGGCCGTTGCCGGCCGTCGCCCCAGGCGGTCGCCAGAGCGCCGAGCCCGGCCAGGACGACGAGCGGCTGGCGCTGCTCCGGAGGGCCTTCAGCGTCGACGGCCTGAGGAGGAAGGGCCTCGCCATCGTCGATGGGGCGCTCGTTCTGGAAAGGATCAACCAACGCATCCTCAGCCCGCCCGAGTTAAGGGCCATCCGCGCGCTGCTGGGGGAGGACGTGGGCGGTGCTAATGGCACCGACTGACGCGATCCGGCCCGACCGGACCGGAGGTTCATCTCGTCCACGTACGCGCGAATGTGGATCTCGTGACGGGACGTCGTCGTCCCGGGTTCGGGCAAGCCGGTTACGGCCGAAGAGGTCGCCAAGCCGACCCGGCGCAAGCGGCGGTGTTCGGGCCTTGCCGCGGTGTATCCATGGGGATGGGCGCGATACCCTCTCAGCAGTCGCGGCGGGCGCCTTCTCGCCCAAGCGCCGCCAAAGCTTCCCACGTCCCGTGCGCATCATGACGGGCCCGAGCCGCCGACCGGCCGGCGGTCTGTTGCCTCAGCCCGTTACGCCGGCGAGCGCCCGGGGGTGCAACTCGGCCTGGTAGGTGCTGGAATGCCTGAGCAGCCGGCGCATCTGGTCCAGCCAGCCGAGGTCCCGGGCCGCCGTGTCGTAGATGCAGATGGAGAGGCCCATCGTCAGGGCGGGCTCGATCTTGGCGTAGGCGTTCGAGACACCCATCGAGACCAGGGTCGGATCGGCCAGGGGACGCCTGACCAGCATCGCGAACTCGATGTACCGGATGTCGCGGTCGCGCAGGTGGAAGACCACGGACTTGTGCCGGAACCGGGGGCGCTCGAACACCGGGCACGGTCGCAGGTCCACGAGCGCGGTCACGGCGTTCAGCGCCAGGAGCCTGAACAGCCGCTCCTCGTCGAGCGCGCCGACGTCGACGAACGCGACCTTGCCGCGGCCCTCGTCACGGGCGGGGAAGAGGGAGTGCTGCACCTGCACGCAGGAAGCGGCGGTTGCGGCCCCGGCCCTGACCGGGAAGCCTATGACCTTGGCCTCAAGCATCGCGCTTCTCCGGAACGAGGGCGGCGGCCTTCTCTTCCACGGACTCCAAAGCCCTCAGCCGCACCGCGTGTTCCGGGATGCCGCCGACGGGGGCCCGGTAGCTCCCGTCCTCGTTCTTCAACTCGGCCCGCTTGACGAAGAAGTCCTCGTACATGCGCACGCCCACCCCCGTGAAGGGGACCACGACCATCTTGTCCGCATCCACGGCGGACCCGCCCCTCTGGCGCCTCGGGAGCTCGTTGGCGATGGCGTCGGAATGCAGCTCGCTGGCGAGGCTTTTCTTGTAGGGTTCGACGTAGTAGACCCGCTCAACCCCGGCGGTCACGAGGTGCCGGGCGCAGTTATGGCACGGGTAGGTCGTGCAGTAGAGCGTCGTGCCGACCGGCGACACCCCCTTGCGGGCCGCCGAGAACAGCGCATCCATCTCGGCATGGATGGACCGGGAGTATTCGATCAGGTCCTTGACCCCCGGCATGTCCCCCATGATCTCGGCCTTGGCGATGAGCTTGGCCGAGATGTCGGCCTGGGCCCTTTCGCGCGCGGTCTTCGCGACGTCGATGCCGGTCTCGGGCACCGGGTGGGCTGCCAGGGCGAGGTCCGCGCTGAGGTTCGTCGCCATCCAGCGGGCGAGTTCGTTCCTTAGGTTGTTCTTCTTGCGGGTGTTGTGGCAGCCGACGAACTGCAGGCCGCCCTCGCCAGTCCACCGCCACGCGCTGCAACGGTTGTCGTCGGGGCTGTCCTCGTCATAAACGCCGCCGCCGAACGCCGGCGGGTCGTTCGTCCCCGTCGAGACGATGGTCCCGTCTTCCGCGGTTAAGGCGGCGCCGACCTGGCGCGACAGGCATGAGGATTGTCGGGCGGCCGCGTAGGCGTGCTTGATCGCCCGCTCGGCCCGCGTCGGGCGCACCAGGCCGGTCCCGAGGAGGAGGTTCGTGAACCGCCGGAGATCGTCCGTGAGGTTTTCGCCCTCCTGGCTGACCTCGTTGTTGTCGATGAAGAAATCGGCGAGGTGGAAGGCGTCGCGCACCTGTTGGCCGTGCGGCTTCCCGACGTCCTTCTCGTCCCGCTCCATGTACCGGAGCACGTCCTCGCGGTCGACGCCGCGGTACTTGGCGACCGCCATCTGCGCACCGATCAGCCGCCGTTCGCGGTTGGCGGGCTCGCAGTGCGTGGCGACGAGGCGAAACGACTGCCCGTAGACGTTCTGAAGCAGCTTCACCTCATCCGAGTGCTTGATCGAGTCGAGGATGACGGCGAGCTTCCTCTCGCCGGGGACGGCCTCGCCCCGCAGCTTCATAATCTCACGTACTGCCAGGGCTGCCACGGCATGGTTGCCGTGGGCCTTCCTGAGTTCATCCCCAAGGTTTTGCAGGTCGCAGGCGCGGGCGAACCGCGACGGGCCCAGATGCACGCCGGTACCCAGCTGGGTTATCGGACTGCCGGCGAACTGCCGCTCGATCAAGGTGCTCAGCTTGACCGGCTCGACGTCATACCCGGCGACTTCCAGGAGAAGTTGGAGCCGCTTCACGGCGGTCGAGCAGCCCGAGCCGGCGAACCCGACGATGCCGATCACGAGCTCCTTCGACAGCGGCGAGACGCCGGATGGATCGGGCGCGTCCGCGGCGTCCGGCACGGCCTTCAGCTTGGTGTTGCCCGCCTTCGCCACCGACCGCCGCCCCCATTCCGGCCCAGCGCGGCCATCGGCCGGCTCGAATCCCCCGTCGCGCGGGACCCTATGGCGGCAAACCTTACCGATGCGTGGGCATCCGACAATGGTCGAGATTGCGCGCCGGCAGCCTGTCCACGACCGTTCAGCCGATGGCATGCCCGGCCGGGTCCGCAACCATCAGCCGGAGCTGGGCGCTCGCATCCGACGCGGGGATTTCGGCCATCCGATCGAGCGCCGTCGGCTACCGGTGCCTGCCACTCGTCGCGCGGTCAGGCCAAGCCAGCTTCGACGGGGTGGGCGGGCACGAAGTCCGTCCGCTCCTCGATCCGGCCGCGCGCTGCAGTTCCGCGCGGAGGGGTTCTGGGACCGCGTCATGCAGGAGATAGCCGAGTTCCTCGTCGGGCGCGGCAGCCTGAGGCCAACCGAGATCCAGCCGAACTCGGAGCCTTGACGCTTCGCGGCGCCACCCTGCACAGGGAGCCGCTTAAACCCCGGGCAGCCTCAAGAAGAAGATGGACGTCCCGGTCTCGTCAGGACGCTGCTTCGAGCCTCGCGGCGAGGGACGCCATGCCCTCTGGGCCGGGTGAACCCCTTCCTGGCCTACTCTGCGTCGTAGCCGCCCTGTTCGCCGGCCGAGGGTTTGTGCGGGCGATGCTCGGCCGTGGTGGGACCTGGGCGGGTCGCGACAGCTCAAGCCCATGTTCCTGAGGGTGAGGCCGGTGCGATCACCGGGCTTTGGGAGGGGCCTTCACGGCTCATGTCCGCGAACCTCGCCCGGCTTGTGTACGGTCGCCCGAAGGTAGTCGGGACTGGCCCAGGCTCGCGCGAGCTCGAAGGACGTCGTCGTGCCGCCGCCCCTCCGGTCAGGGGAGGCGCGGATGGCCGTTTCGGCAGCCTCCAGTCGCGGTGCCGGGACGATGACCTGATAGTCCGCGTCAGCCTGGCCGTCCGCAGCGGCCATCGCGATGACGGGAGCCGTTCCACCGTTCCGTGATGGGCATCGGGAAGCGAGGCCCCGACGACTAATTCAGGCGGTTGGAGGCCAGGGCCGCGCGGTCGGCGAGCTCGACCTGCCCGCGCCGCAGGATGACGAGACCGGCCTCGGCCCACTGCGCCAGGATGCGGCTGACAACCTCGCGGACGCTGCCCACGTCGGCGGCGAGCTGCTGATGGGTCTTGTGGACCACGCCGTCGGGACCGGCCTCCGTCAGCAGCCGGCGCGCGAGCCTTTGCTCCAGCGGCGCGAAAGCCACCTCTTCGATCAGCGTGAACATGCTCGCCATGAGCCTGGAATAGTCGTCGAGGACGAAGCTTCGGAACTCCGGGCTCTCGGCCATCAACTGCTGGAACGTGGCCGCCGGGATCGCCGCCAGTTCGGTACGCTCCTCCGCGATGCTCTCGGCAGGGAAGCCGCCGCCGGCCAACAGGCACTGGGTGGTGAGCACGCATGTCCCGCCCGCCTTGACCTTGTAGATCAGCACCTCGCGCCCGCCCTCCGACAGCCGAAACACGCGGGTCCGACCGTCGATGCACATGAGGTAGTTCGCGCACGCGCCGTCGAGCTCGTAAGCGACGGCGCCGGCTTCGAGGACAGGGAAGTGCACCGTGCCGCGCGCGATCTGCAGGTGGGCGGCCGAGAAGCCCTTGATGAGGGGAAAGCGCTCGATCCAGCGCTCGACCTGATGGTTGTCCGGCATATGTGACGTCCGCCTGCCGCCGGTGCGATGCATGACCGCCCGGTCGTTCTTGCAAGTTTCTCCCGCCGTTCAATGCCGGTGCTCCCTGAGGGCACCGGCTCGTTCGGCCTCGTCGGCATAGCATTTCCCGCGAGGCCCCATAAGCCGCTCACGAGGACGTTAATCCGTACCCTCGCGATGCACCTCGACGCACGCGGACACACGCCGTCCCCGTCCGGCGTCGGCCGGCGAGTTGCAGCCCCGTCCGCCATCCGACGCGAACCCGACCCAACCGCGCAGCGACCGTTCCAGGGAGATTCTTGAGCGTCCGCCGACTTGCGTGACCCAGGTCACCGACGCCCGGCCAGAGAACGGCTACCGTCTCCTTAACCGGACCTGCGAGCGGCAGGCATGACAACAACGGAGGAGCAAACGCCATGGCATCATCGCGCCGGACGACCGCCCTGCTGGCGGGCCTGATCCTGCCCACCCTGCTCGCCGCCGGATCGGCGCATGCCGCGGCGGGCGACACCGACAGCCAACGCGCCGAGCGCTGGGGCGAGATCAAGCAGCAGATCTTCGGCGACGCCAAGATCCAGTCCGGCGGCAAGGCGGTGAAGATCGACGCCCCGAAGCGGGCGGATGACGCCTCTCTGGTGCCGATCACCCTGACCGTGCCCGACAAGGACAACGTCGCGGAGCTGTCGCTCATCATCGACGACAACCCGACGCCGTACGCCGCCCACTTCGTCTTCGGCCCGGCGGCCGACCCCAGCGAGCTCAAGCTCCGCGTGCGCGTCAACAACTACACCGACGTCCACGCCGTCGCGAAGATGAAGGACGGCACGTTCCAGGAGGCCACCGAGTACGTGAAGGCGTCCGGCGGCTGCTCGGCACCGATGGGCATGAGCGACGAGGAGGCGATGCAGGGCATGGGCGACATGCGCATGAAGTTCGGCGAGACGCAGCCGGGCAAGCCCGTCCAGGCGACCCTGATGATCCGCCACCCGAACTTCTCGGGCATGCAGATGAACCAAGTGACGCGCGACTACACCCCGGCCCGCTACATCCAGAAGATCACCGTCAGCTACGGCGACAAGAGCGTCTTCACGATGGACGGGGACATCTCGATCTCGGCGAACCCCGTCATCAACTTCGGCTACCTGCCGGACGGCGCCGGCCCGATGAAGGTCACCGCCACGGACAACCAGGGTGGCCACTGGGAGAAAAGCTTCCCGGTCCGCTCGGCAAGTAACTGATGCGACCCATGCTCCGCCTTCCCATCGCCGCCGCGGCCGCCGTGCTCCTCGTCGCCGCAGCTCCCGCCGACTCGCCGGTTGGCGTGCGGGAGCCCGACGGCTACTGGCAAGGCGCGCTGCACGGCTACACGCCGAAGACCCTGGCAGGGGCCACGGTCGTCGACGCCGCCCAGGTCGCCAGGCTGATCGAGGAGCACAAGCCGGTGCTCCTCGACGTCTCCGAGGTCGACCGGAAGCCCGCGGGCCTGCCCCCGGGCGGCCTGTGGTTCCCCGTCCACCGCAACATCCCCGGCAGCACGTGGTTGCCGGGCGCAGGGGACGGGGACCTCGACGCGGCCGCCCAGGACGCCCTCAAGGCACGTGTCGCCGACCTGACCGGGGGCGATCTCGAAAGGCCCATCGTCACCTACTGCCACCCGGACTGCTGGGGCAGTTGGAACCTGGGCAAGCGCCTCGTGACCTTGGGCTATCGGAAGGTCCACTGGTTCCCGCAGGGCATCGACGGCTGGCAGGACGGCCACGACACCGCCGTCTCGCGCCCAGACCCGAGCTGGGCCGCCCGCCCCAAGGCCACAGCCGGCCAATAACGCTTACCGTCCCCCATCCTGAAGGCTCGTCCCGATGATCCGCCGCTCCCTCCTGGCTTGTCTCGCCATAGCGCCGCTCACGCTCGCCCCGGCCCGAGCTGCCGACTTCCTGCCGTATACGCCGGAAGCCCTGGCCGCCGCACAGAAGGCCGGCAAGCCCATCCTGGTCGAGATCAGCGCGCCCTGGTGCCCGATCTGCAAGACGCAGAAGCCGATCCTGGCGAAGCTCGGTGCCGACCCGCGGTTCAAGGACCTGCAGGTGTTCGACGTCGACTTCGACAGCCAGAAGCCGGCTCTGAAGGCGCTCAACGCCCGCATGCAGAGCACCTTGATCGCGTTCAAGGGCGAGAAGGAGGTCGGGCGCTCCATCGGCGAGACCCAACCCGAGTGGATCGAGGGACTCGTGGAAAAGGCGCTCTGAGGCAAAGCCCATGGTCGCCACCCTCGGCCTCGCCTTCCTCGCCGGCGTCCTCTCCGTCCTGTCGCCGTGCGTGCTGCCGTTGCTGCCCCTGGTGCTCGGCGCAGCCGCCTCCGAGCACCGCCTGGGGCCTGCGGCGCTGGCGGCAGGCCTCGCGCTGTCGTTCGTCGTGATCGGGCTGTTCGTCGCCACCGTCGGCTTCGCCATCGGCCTCGACACCGACGTCTTCCGCACCGTCGCCGCGGTCCTGCTGGTGCTGGTCGGCCTCGTCCTGATGGTACCGGCGGTCCAGACGCGGCTGGCGGTAGCCGCCGGTCCCGTGAGCGACTGGACAGAAACCCGGTTCGGCGGCTTTTCGACCGCTGGCCTCCTCGGCCAGTTCGGCGTCGGCGTGCTGCTCGGCGCGGTCTGGAGTCCCTGCGTCGGCCCGACGCTGGGCGCCGCCTCGCTCCTGGCTTCCCAGGGCCGGAACCTCGGCACCGTCGCGTTGACCATGTTCCTTTTCGGCGTCGGTGCGGCGCTTCCGCTCCTGATCCTCGGCACCCTGTCGCGGGAGGTCCTCCTGCGTTGGCGCGACCGCATGATGAGCGCCGGCAAGGGTCTCAAGGCCGCGCTGGGCCTGATCCTGGTGGTGAGCGGGGCCGTAATCCTCTCGGGCTACGACAAAGCCATCGAGGCCGCGCTGGTGAATGCTTCGCCCTCCTGGCTCACCGACCTCACCACCCGCTTCTGAGGGCCCGACCACCCATGCGCCTCGTCCAATCCTGCCTCGCTGCCTGCCTCGTCATGACGCCGTTGGGCGCCGAGGCCTGGGACATGAGGGGCACAAAGCGGATCGAACTGCGTACCCGGGACGGCGATACCATCCCCGTCGGTACCGTGACCTTCGAGCCCGACGGCGCGGGGTCGAGGTTCAAGGTCGCGCTCGACCTGTCCGATTTCCGCGACCATTTCCTATCCATGCGCGAGTTCAAGTGCCTGGAAGGACCCGAGCTGCAGTGCTTCGTGCCTTACCCGTACAAGAACCCCGCCATCGTCACACAGGCGGATCTTTCTTGGCTGGAGCACAACCTGATCTTCTTCTTCAAGGCCCCTACCGACTATGGGGCCAAGCTGGCGAACGGCCTGTACTACACGATGCGGGTCACCGATGCCGGCATCGTCGGAACCCCGCAATCGGTCGATCTCAACGAGATCGCCGCTCCGCCGGGCAATCCCGACATACCGCCCCTGGGTCCCGAAAGCCGATCCGACATCGAGCCTCGGGCAAGGTGGATTGAGGCGCTGCTCATCCGCTGACATCGGCAGACGCGACCGCCTCGTGCCAGCACTCCGCAGTGGCGGCACTCGGCCGGAAAGACCACGGGCCTGTGACCGACCTGGCCGGCGCCGGTCGCGGGCCGGAAAGGCGAAAGACCGCCAGTTCGCCGGCGGCCTTGCTGCTGTTCCAGGTTGCTCAAGTGCGGAACCTCGACGTCTGAGCCCGTAAGACCGGGTCGGCTATCACCGTCGGCTTCGGGCCCTCGCCCGAGGGAGGCGGTCTCCGCCGCCCTTCGCGAACCCGCCGACCGGACCCGCCCCAACGCGCCTCGCTGCTGGGCCATTGTCGATTTATTATATCAACGGTATAATAGATGGTTCGGTCGTGAAGCCGCGACCGTCCTCGCCTCATGCCATCGGGGAGCCGAGCCCCGAGTGAACGCGGCTTGGAGTTGGCCGCCGACCGTCCGAGGCGGTGGCGTCACCGGCATCCCCTTTGCCGCTCGCGCCGGGGAGGCCTACCGCAACGGAGATCCTCATGCCGAACGACACTCTTGCGGGCGCGCCGCCCGGTGACATCCATCTCGGCGGCCTCGCGCGATCCGTCGACGTGACGCTCGCCTCGGTCCTGGCGACCGAGTTCCCGGTCGACCCGATACTGGGCAGGGAGATCTCCGACCTGGTGTCCAAGGCTGCGAGTCTCCAGAAGCGGCACGGCCTTCTGTTGGAGGCCGGGATCGTCGCCGCGTTGCGCGCCTCGGGCCGGTTCGAGGTCCTGACCGGCGTGTCCATCCCGATCACCGCCGCCGCGGACTCGCTCGTGGCCTCGACGCCCCCCGAGACGCTCGAACGGATCGCGCTGCGCTACGACGCCCCCGTCTCGCGTGCCGTGAACATGGACTTCGTGGTCGTCGATCTGGAGGCGGGTTGGGCCGGCGCCTACGACTGCAAGCGGGGGAACGGCACGCTGACCACGCGTCTACTCCGCCCGCTGGTGCGAGACGTGGAGTGCGTGGGCATCCTGCTCCGCTCCTTCCTGAGGGACAGGGGATACGCTGCGGTCGACAGGGTGACGGCCGGCCTGGTGGACATCTACGGCCAGAGCGGCGTACCCGCCCACCTGGCCGTCGGCCTGCGTGATCTGGACGCGCATTTCGGCGTTCCGGTCGCGTCGATCCTCGAAGCGATGAACCGGCGCCTTACGGCCGGCTTCAAGGCCGCGGTCCCGGGCCTCTTGGCATCGGTTCAAGCGAAGGTGTCGGAGGAAGCGGCTCACCGCGCGGTCATGGACGGGCCGGTGGACGCCGGCCCCCGAGCGACCGCGGTCCGCACCCCTGCGCGCCTCGCGGGTCCCGGGCACCTGACGGCCAGACGCGCGCCCGGCCGTCATCCCGGACGACGTCCTGGCGTTCCGCCTGCGGCGCGTCAGCCCCTCGACCCGGCACGGCGCGCCAGAGGCTGACCATGCGGACGCGTGCGGCCCCCGGACCCGGCATCGCGCGGCGAGGGGGCCGGCGGGCCTTGGGGCGCGGGTCCCACGGTTGAGACGCCCCCGGCCGACAGGGTATCGAGCCATGCGTGCCGACCGCGACCCGGGGGCGGGGCGGGCTCTCGGCGTGCCGGCCATCCTCGTTCGCGCGGCGGCCCTGGCGTGGGCCAGCGGCCGCCCGGGACGCGTCGTCCTCCACGACCTCTACCTAGAACTCCGGATGCAAAGCAGGCGCATCCGATGGGATGGCCACCCGAGTTGGAAGGTGTCCCGCCGAGCATCTTCCACGTCGCTCCGACAGACCCCGTCGACGCGACGAACGCGTGCCCATAGAGGTCGACGAGCCGAACGACAGGATCGGCTTGGCCTGACCCGGAACATGCCCTGCTGCCCGGGCCAGGACGAGCCCATCTTCGGAGGGCGCCCCGGTCTACCGAAGCCGGCGATGCGACCGCGTCGGGGCGAGGTGCTCGCTCCCGTTGGGGTCGAAGCGACGCTCGATACCGTTGCCCGCCGATCCCGTGTCCGAAGGGACCGGCGACCGCGAGCGGTCCCTCGCCGGAGGTTCTTCTTGACCCTCGCAGGGGGATTCCCGTCCGGGCATCGGCGCGGGACGGGATCCGGTCCCCGTCGTTTTTCCGCCGCCGACGAGGTCGACCCGCCTTCGACGGGCCGCGGACATCGCGCGTTCGGCGCCGGCGTCGGCACGGTCTCGTCAGCCGCGCGCGGGGTCGATGGCTGCGATGAACTCCGGGTCGTTCGCGAAGTCGCCAAGGTCGTTGTCGGATGTGTTCGCCGACGGGTCGAACAGGCTGCGCATCGTGACGCGCGGCGGAGTTTCCGGATCGGGCGCCAGCGCGACGGCACGCGCCAACGCCGCCAGGGCCTCCGCCCTGGCCTCGGCCTTCTCGCTATCCGCCCCGGATGTCTCCGACAGCCAGCGATGCCTCTGACCGTATGCGCAGGCGCGCCAGACGTGGACCATCGGGTCGAGCGCCCCCTCCGGATGCTGTGCCAATCCGTCCGCCAGCCGGAGCGCACGCGTGAAGCCATCCGGCATCGGCAGGTACAGGGCGTGGAACAGCTCCCGACGCCGGATCCGCCAATCGTGCGGTGCCTTGTCGGCCGCCTCGCGCAGGTTCTCGACCGCCCGCCGGATGTCCCCCCGCAAGGCTCGGACCTCCGCCAGCCTGCGGAGAACGAGCGAGCTGGTGGGATCGAGGGCATTGGCCCGCTCCAATGCCGTCTCGGCCGCCTCGAAGTTGCGGGCACGCGCCTGCGCGGCGCCCCAGGCCGCGAACTCCTCGGACGTCCGGAGGCGGTCGAAGTTCACCCCGAGAAGCGTGGCATCGGCCGGCAACGAGGGCGCGGTGGCAGCCGGAAGGCCGATCCTGGCGGAAAGCGCGGCGATGGCCGCACGTCGGAACCCCTCGTCGACGATCGGGGCTTCGTTGGCCGCGTCGATGTCCGCCTTGGGGACGACGGTGGCATCCTGCGCGTCCTCGGTGGCGAAGAACATCAGCGTGATGCGGGTTCTCGTCTGGAGATAGAAGTAAAGGAAGCCGATCAGGAGCCCGCTCAGGCCCACGCCCATGACCAGGAGGTCGGAGGCCGGCGAACCCCGGAGGCCGCTCGTCGCGACGTAAGCGGCCAGTCCACGCACCGTCGAGACCGCCTCGCTCGCATGGACGAGGCCTAGGCCGACGAGGATCTTGGTGATCCAGTCGGAGATCTCCTCCAGGTTCGAATTGCCGACCAACGGCCGGACCTGCGTCATCGAACCGGCGCTGCCGGGTTCGGACGCTGGGGATGCACCCGCCGGGTCGCCTTGCGCCAGGAGCCGGGGGATGCCGAAGAGAAAGCCTGCCAGGGCCCCGGCGAGGCAAGACGCGACGAGCACGCAGGCCAGGACGGACAGCGAGGTGGCGAAAGCCCGCGGATCCGTCGCCTGTCCCAGGCAGTACGCCGCGGCGACCGCGCAGACCGTGAGAAGCAGGACGGTCGCCCATCGGTCGAAGCGTGCCAGGTTGTCGTCGAGATGCGAGCCGAGCTCGTCCCGCGGCCTGCCCACCGCCTTGCCGCCCGCCATATCCATGCGACGATCCCTCATCCACCACCGAAACCTCAAAGACGGCCCGACGCCTTCCGGCGTCATCGCCCAGGGACGGGCATCAGGACGGAGGCGGATAGCGCTCGATGCTTTCGACACCGTCGCGGCCATTGCCGCGCAACTCGTACACCCGCAGGATCGGGATGCCGTCGCCGCGGGGACCTGCACCCTCCACGCGGTCGAACTTCTCGATCAGGTGCCTTGCCATCGCACGGCTGGAGGTGGTGACGACGAGGTTGGTCCGGTGTCTGCCGGAAATCGCCGAGGCCCGGAGGACGTCGAGGAGGCCCACCCTGTTCACGTCGTCCAGATGAATGACGGGCTCGTCGAGGAAGAAGGTTCCTCCGAGACTTCTCGCCCGCGCGATGAAAAGGGCCAGGGCGAGGTCCTGCCGCTGGCCTTGGCTGAAATTCCGGCCGGGATCGAAGCTTCGGCCGCCGATGTCCGACCGCCACCGGAGCAGGTCGTCGCCCTCGCCGAAACCGATGCTGTCGTAGACCTTGTTCGCGTGCATACGGGCGAAGAGCGGGTTCACGATGTCGCGGAGCGCATCGACCTGCCGCCGGCTGGCTTCCTGGTAGTGTGTGTCGAAAGCGCGGTAGGCCCTGTCCGCCGCCGCCTGCTTCCGCGTCACCGAAGTGAGCCTGGCCTGTAGCCGCGAGAGATTGGCCTCGGCCGCCGCGAGGCCCTCCCGGCGGTTCTCGCGGGCGATGGCGGCGTCGGCGGCCGCGATATGCGCTTCCGCCCGTTCGAGCCGTGCCGTCTCGTCCGTGATCTCGGACCTGACGATGGCCAGGTTCGCCTCGGTCCACGCGCGTTGACCGGCAAGGCGCGTCCAACCCCCGACCAGTGCGTCCAGGCGTGCCTGGATGGAGGCCCGGCGCTCCCTCGCCCGCTCATCCGCGGCCGCTCGTTCCGAGTTCGCGGACACGAGCGCCGCGACCGCGGAACGCGCGCCGTCCAGCGCTTCTCCGAGTTGGAGCCGTTCGAGGCCTACCGCGGCGGCCCGCTCGGCGATGTCCCGGTCGAGCCGCGCCCGGGCGGCGGGGAGGGGCGCGCGGTCGTCGACGGCGACGCCGAAGCCCGTCGCGAGCAGATCGCCGAGCCCGTCGGTCTCCAGGAGCGACGCGGCGAGGCGTAGGCAGGCGGCCTCCTTCCGGAGCCGTCCCTCGAAGGTTGAGGCTGGTTCCGGATCGATCCCGGCGGAGCGGGCGGACCTTTCGAAGCGGGCGATGTTCTGGCGGAGCTGGGCGAGCTCCGCTGTGAGCCGTCTCTCGCGCTCCGCGGCCTGCGTGGCTGCCGACAGGCTCGACCGGGATGCCGCCACGGCCAACGTCGCCCTGTCGACGGACTCCTGTGCGACGGCCACGAAGGCGGGGGTGCGGTCCATCAGGGCCTGCACTTCGGCCAGCAACTTGCCATGCGATTGCCAATCGTGACCGCAAGTCGGACATTGGGTGGCGTCGTGGTCATGCCGCAGGAAGGCCTCCCCGGCGGCGCGGAGCCGCTGCATCGGCCCTGCCTCGCGCTCAAGCCGCTCGACTGCCGCCGCCAAGTCGTGTTCGGCCCGCGAGAGCGTGTCGGCCAGCGACTGGATCTCCTCGGGACCCCTCGGTTCGGATCGGACCTCGGCGAGGGCGGCCTCCGTTTCCGCGAGGCGCGCCGACCAGGTCTGGATGTCGAGGTACCTGCTGAGCAGTCCCTGTATCTCCCGTTCCACGGCAACCCTGCGTGCGGTCGGCAAGCGCGCTTGAGGGACAGCCTCGCGAACGACTTGGAGGGGCGGCCGCGCAGGCAAGCCGATGTCGGTGGCCAGGAATTCGCACTCGGTCGTGAAGGCGGAGAGTTGCCGCGACAGGTTCGCCCCCAGCTCCTCCAGCCTGCGCCTGCGGAGCTCGACGGCCCGAACGTCCGCCTCCGCGTCTCGAACGCGCGCATTGGCTTGCTGCATCCGGTCTTCCGAATCCTCGGTCGCGGCGTCCCGCTCGGCCGCACCCTCGCCTTCGAGGGCGCGACGCAGTTCCCGCCGGTGCCGCCATTCCGTCATGACGACTTGCAGCGCATCGGCTTGGGCCGTCAGCGCCTGCCTTCGACGGGCCACCTCGGCCGCGGCCGTTCCGAGCCGGTCGACCGACGGCGTGAGACCCAGCTCCTTCTCGGCCGCCTCGATTTCCCGGCTGCTCGCCGCGCTCCCCGGGTCGTCTCCGACGCCGGCCCTGGCCGCGTCGGCGGTCGCGCGGGCCTTCTCGATTTCCTTGGTCAGCAGCGCCAAAGTCGGCCTGAGGGCATCGGCGTATTGCCTGATCCGGTCCTTGGCATCCGCCTGCTGGCGAACCCCCAGGAGGTCCGAGAAGACGCGGCGCCGACGTTCGACCGTATCGTCGTCCGTGTCCAGGAGGGCGGCAAGGGTTTCGACGGAGAGGAAGCGCGCGCCGCGAAGCCACTGCCTGCGGAGGGCCGTCGCGTTCCGCTGGTGGCGCCCCGGACCGGCCCCGTCGGGGGCCAGGATCTCAAGCAAGTCGTTTGGCCCGACCGGGATCGGGGCCTCGCCTGCCACCGCGATGGATGCGCCGTCGAACCCGCGTGCCAGGACGCTGGCCACCCCGTCGACCTCGATGTCGGCATCGACCCTCGGGAACGCGTCAGGTGCGAAACCGGACCGCAGCTCGTCGAGCCCGGCGGCGTCGCGCACGGACAGCCGTTCGACGGCGGCCGTCATCAGCCACTCGGCCGCGTCGCAAAGCGTGGTCTTTCCCGTGCCGTTGGAGGCGTACACGAGGGTGAGGGGCGACCGCAGGTCGAGTTCGAGCCGCCCGGTGATGCCGCGGAACGCCTCGATTCCGAGGCGGTCGATCCTCAGCGAGGTCAAGCGCCGTCTCCCTCTCGGTCTTGGTCGGCCGCCTTGCGGAAGCCGAGCCTCTCTATCCGTTCCCACAGGGCCGCCGCCTCCTGGTCGAGCACGGGGGCGGCCACGGCCTGGTCGGGTGCGCCCACGTCGGGAAAGCCGAGCACGCTGACGGCGGCCAGCCCACGCCATCCGCAGGGACTCTCCGTGCACGGCCAGACCACCTGCTTGCGGCAGACGATGGTGGACAGCTCGACGCTTCGGATGAAGGACCGCGCCTTCTCGTGTCCCGGCGGGGCCGGCAGGCCGATCACCAGGTAGCCGTCGACCGGGCGGTCGCTGCTCTCGGCCGCGGTCAGCACGTCGTCCAGCCAAGCCTCGCCCTCGTTCGCCGCGTCGGCGAGTGCGTCCTCGGCCGCGGGCCAGAACGCCACGCGCGCGTAGGCTCCACTCCAGAACGCCGCTTCGGCCGGCGGTACCACGGGTGTTTGCGGCATCTCCGGTAACTCGGGCACGCGTCGGATGTCGACGTCCGCGCACAGCGCATCGAGGATCTGATACGGCCAAGCCATGCCCTCAGCCCTCGCCACCGACGACGTCGCGCAGGAGGTGCGTCAGGAAGCCTGCGATCCTCTCCGCGTCCAGGTCCGCGTCGTGGTCGAGGTAGAGCTCCTCCAGAAGCGCGAGGTCGATGCACGTCGCCCGCCGGGTCCCGCGCGGCTGCGTGATGTCACGGCTCGCCGCCCTCGCGGGACCGAAGCCCTCGGCATCGTCGGAGGGTGGTGGCGTCGTCCAGTCGGAGCGCCTGTCGCGTTCGACCGGACCGGCCCGCAGAGGAAGACCGCGGGATGGGGAGCCGACCACCACCAGGGGCGGGTGTCCGCCGGCCTGCGCCGTCCAGGCTTGCAGGATGCGGTACATCCGCGTGCCGATCTGCTTGCGTGCCTTCCAGACCAGGATGTGGGCGTCGGCGTCGCGGAACCTGAGCTGGCCGTCCATGCCGGTCCGGTCATGCGGCACCAACTCGTCGAACGTGCATAGGACCGCCAGCGCGTGGATCGCGGCCTCCAGCTCCGGCATCGAGAGGTACAGGTCGTCGGTGATGTCCTCGGCCGCGGCCTCGGTCCCGCGCAAAAGCGAGCGGAGGATGTCGCGAGCGTCCGGCGAGGCGCGTCTCTCAAGGTGCGTCCGCAGCACGGCGAGCCCCTGGGCCACGCGCGGACTGTAGGCGTCCTGGCCGGGATGGCGCCGCGTGAGCCGATGCGTCTCGTAGGTCGCGGCGCAGGCGTGCGGGGTGAAGGCCGGGCCGATGCCCTCGCCGCCCACCGGGAAGCAGGTCGCCGCCTGCCAAAGATGCAGTCCCGTCACCGGGCCGACCCTGGACACGAGGATGGGGCCACCGACCACGCAGGGGCCGCAGTCGCGGATGACCAAGCCCTCCGCGGAGGCTCCGACCGACACCGGGCGACCGCCCGGGAACGGGGTGGCTCCCTTCGGATAGGCCTGCTTGCTGGCGTAGACACCGCTCAGCGAGCGCCACTTGTCCTCGTCTTCCGTTTCGCGGGGGCGGCCGTAGGCCTGGTTGGCTATCGCCACGACCACGGTGCGGTTCGGCGCGGCGTCGGCGACGACCGCCCCGATGGCCCGCTGCCAGTTCCAATCCCACGGCCTGCCCTGAAGCAGCGAGCCGGTGACCAGGACGGGCCTGCCGCCGGGGTCGGCCGAGATGGCTCTTGCGACCCGCTGCCGAGGCGTCGACCCGGATGCATCGGGCTCCTGGAGGAGATCCGCGCAGACGAGGGGGAACACGTCCACGTCCGGGAAGGACAGGCGAACGATGTTCCGACCGCGGTCGAGGCCTCGGTGCGGGGCCTCTGTCCTCTGCTCGGGGAAATTCTTCAGCGCGGCGACGCAACTGGTCCCCGCCCCGGGGCGGTGTATCCAGCACCACAGGCCGTTGTACACCCTATCGCCGGCCCGCACCTCCCGGTCGATGTCCCAGCCTGCGAATCGCCGCGTCGCGCCCTCCGAGCCAAGCCACTCGCGCAGCCACGTCCCGGGCGTCATCCCGAAACCGGCGATGAGCACGAGCGGTCGGTCGGCGGCGCGGACGAGGTCGTCGACGGCGGACCAGTCGGGGGAGCCGAAGGCATATTCCGGGGCGAGCAGGACGGTCGCCGTGCCGCCGGTAACCAACTCGTTGAGGACCGGCTGCGACCATGCGCCGTCCCGACCGTGCAGGAGATCCCGCAGCGCGGCCACCATGTGGGCCCGCGTCGAGTCCCCGACGATGGCCGCGTCCGCGACGATCATGGATTGCACGACGCACAGAGGTATCCCGCCGCCGTCGATCAGGGGGAGGTCGCATGAGAAGCTGATGATCCCCGGCACGCTGGCGTTCGCGTCGATAGGCTGGGCAACCACGGGGCTCTGGCTTCAATCGGGGGCTGGAACGCCCCGCAGGTCGGGAGAGATCAGAAGTGGAACAAATCGACCGGTCGAAGCAAGCGCTTCCAGCCCCCGCCGAGGGAATAGATGACGATTGCGGCCCCCGGGCACCCGCGCAGGCGCGGGCTCGGCGCCCCGACCGAAGCCGCAGACGTCACCGACCGCGCCGGGCCAAGCCAACGTGTGGGCGGCGAGGCGCTCGCGGGCAGATCGGGTCTCGGGCCGCCAATGCTCGGAAACCCGCCCGCCCGCCGGCGACCCGGCGCGGCAGCTTCGGGCGAGCGTTCCCGTTGTTGCATCGGCCGACCAGGATCCTAGAACGATGGCGGGTCGCGACCCGGGCGCGCTGCAGGGTCCTGCGAACACGAAAGCCGGGGATTTTTCGGCGGCCCGGCCTGGGATTTATTGGGATTTATGTTGAAAGCAGCCACCGCTAAGTGACTGAAACCACGCACCTATTTCGCAAGGGAAATAAGTGGTGGAGCTGAGGGGATTCGAACCCCTGACCTCCGCAGTGCGATTGCGGCGCTCTCCCATCTGAGCTACAGCCCCGTCCGAGGCGCCGGCCTTTTAGGCTTGCGCGCTTGAGCCTGTCAATCGGAGCTTTTCCGCCAGCGGACGGCACCTGCCGGCCGGGGTCCGGGGCGGAGCCGTGGAGTTCAAGAACCGCGCATGTACGCCCTCCTCTGGCTCTTCGACACCCTCGTCCAGATCCTGATCTACATCCTCATCGCGAGCGCGGTGCTGAGCTGGCTCGTGGCGTTCAACGTCGTGAACGTGCGCAACCCCATCGTCTCGCAGATCGGCGAGTTCCTCTACCGGGTCACGGAGCCCCTGCTGCGGCCGATCCGCAACCTGCTGCCGAACCTCGGCGGGGTCGACGTCTCGCCGATCATCCTGATCCTGCTGTTGCTCTTCATCAGCCGCCTGCTGCATGAGTTCGTGCCGGCGCAGACCTACGGCGTCGCGGGCTGAGGGCCCGCGCGGCCACATCCGGCACGAGGGTTCCGACGACGTCATGAAGACCAATCCCGGCCGCTTCTTCGAGGATTACCGCCTCGGCGAGACCATCCGCCACGCCACGCCGCGCACGGTGACCGAGGGCGACGCCGCCCTCTACACCGCGCTCTACGGCCCCCGCTTCGCGGTGCAGTCCTCCGACGCCTTCGCCCGCGCCATCGGCTATCCGGGAAAGCCGCTCGACGACCTGCTCGTCTTCCACGTCGTGTTCGGCAAGACCGTGCCGGACATCTCGCTGAACGCGCTCGCCAATCTCGGCTACGCCGAGGGACGCTTCCTGAAGCCCGTGAAGGCCGGGCAGACCCTCTCGACGGTCTCCGAGGTCATCGGCCTCAAGGAGAGCTCCAACCGGCAGACCGGCGTCGTCTACGTCCGCTCCACGGGCTCCGACGAGAGCGGCGAGACCGTGCTCAGCTATTGCCGCTGGGTGCTGGTGCGCAAGCGCGACCACGGCGCGACGATCGCCGAGGAGCACGTGCCGAGCTTCGCCAAGGCGGTCGATCCGGCCGATCTCGCGAGCGCCCTCCCCCGTCTCGACGCGGGCGCCTACGACACCGACCTCGCCGGCAGCCCGCATCGCTTCGCGGACTACGCCAAGGGCGAGCGCATCGACCATGTCGACGGCACCACCGTCGAGGAGGCCGAGCATCAGCTCGCCACCCGGCTCTACCAGAACACCGCCAAGGTTCATTTCGACGCGCTCGCCACCCGCGAGACCAAGTTCGGCAAGCGGCTGATCTACGGCGGGCACGTCATCTCCATCGCCCGCGCGCTCAGCTTCAACGGGCTCGCCAACGCCTTCGCGCTCGCCGGCATCAATGCCGGGCGGCACGTGGCGCCGCTGTTTGCCGGCGACACCGTCTATGCCTGGAGCGAGGTGCTCGACACCGCCACGGTCCCGGGCCGCGACGACGTCGGCCTGCTGCGCCTGCGCACGGTGGCGGCCAAGAACCGCTCCTGCGCCGGCTTCCCCGACCGCGAGGGCGAGGGCTACGACCCCTCCGTGATCCTCGATCTCGACTACTGGGCCTTCATCCCGCGCTGACCAGCGCCAGCACAGCCTGCCGCAGGGGGTTGGCGGGGTCTGAGAGCAGCCGCAGCGCCATCGCGCAGGCGATGGTGACGAGGAGCGGCCGGATCAGCCTTGCGCCGAGGCGCACGGCCAGCGCCGAGCCGATCTGAGCGCCGAGGAAGGCGCCCGCCGCCATCGCGAGCCCGATCGCCCAAACGACGTGTCCCGAGGCGGCGAACAGCGCCAGCGCCCCGACGTTGCTCGCGGCGTTGGCGAGCTTGGTGTGGGCGGTCGCCCGCACCACGCCGAGCCCGAGCAGGGTGACGAAGCCGACCATGTAGAAGGCGCCGGCGCCGGGGCCGAACACGCCGTCGTAGAAGCCGACCAGCGGCGCCACGGTCGCGGCGAAGACGAGCGGCGTGACGCGGGCCGCGGCGTCCTCGTTGCTCATCCGCCGGGCGGTGGCGAAGTAGAGGGCGATGCCGACGAGGAGCACCGGCACGGCGGCGTCGAGCACCGCCCGCGGCAGCAGGCTCACGCAGAGCGCGCCGGCGACCGAGGCGAGCCCGGCGGCGAGCGCGATCGGCCAGGCCTCCGGCCAGCGGATCAGCCCGCGCCGGGCGAAGGCGACCGTCGCCGAGACCGAGCCCGCCGTGCCCTGGAGCTTGTTGGTGGCGATGGCGCTCACCGGATCGAGCCCGGCGAGGATCAGGGCCGGCAGGGTCATCAGTCCCCCGCCCCCGGCGATGGCGTCGACGCAGCCCGCCCCCACGGCCACCCCGAACAGGCCGAGGAGCAGGCCGGGATCGATGTCGAGGGGCATGGCGGACCTGTACGGAGGTAGGCCCCGCGCCGGTGCGGCGCGGGAACGGGTTCTAGTCGCGGACGACGACCTTGGTGCCGACACGGACGCGGTCGTAGAGGTCGACCACGTCCTTGTTGGTCATGCGGATGCAGCCGGAGGAGACCGCCGCGCCCATCGTCTCCGGCTCGTTCGAGCCGTGGATGCGGTAGAGCGAGGAGCCTAGATAGAGCGCGCGGGCGCCGAGCGGGTTGTCCTGGCCGCCGGCCATGTAGCGGGGCAGGTCCGGGCGGCGGGCGAGCATCTGGGCCGGGGGGCGCCAGTCCGGCCACTCCTTCTTCATGGTCACGGTCTTGGTGCCCGACCACGAGAAGCCCCGCCGGCCGACGCCGACCCCGTAGCGGATCGCCTCGCCGCCGCCGAGCACGTAGTAGAGCCGGCGCTGGCTCGTGGAGACGACGACGGTGCCGGGCTTCTCGGAGCCGCGCCAGGCGACCGTCTCGCGGGGAATCGCCTGCGTGCGGAAGACGTTGAGGAAGTCCGCGATCGGGCCGCTGTCGAGGGGGTTGGCGCGGGCCGGCACCGCGCCCGCCGCGAGGCAGAGGGCGAGGATCGCGGTGAGGTGCTTGCGTCGCGCGCCGCGGAAGGGGTTGGCTGTCGGCATCGTCGGGATCGTCCTCCGGGCCGGGCGGCCGTGCCGCCCCTGGACGGTCGGTGAAGCCCGGCTTCGCGGCGGGGATGTGGTCGGTCAAGCCCGCGGGCGCCGATCCCGGCCGGCTGTGGGACGGCGGCAACGCCTCCGCGGAGGAACGATCCTCTCCCGTTCGGGATGAACGAGATGTCGCAGCCTATTGCGAAGCTCGCGTCGCAGTACCACCCTCCCCTCGTGAGACCCGGCACCACGATCGAGAGCGGGCGCTTCGGCGCGGCCGTGCAGCGCGCCTTTCCGGCGCTGCGCTCCGGCTGCCGTGCCCTGCTCAGCTTCGTCGTCGCGACGCTGCTCGTCGCCCTCTCCTCCCTGCCGGACCCGAACCCCGAGCCTCCGCGCGGACCGGTCTCCGCGGTGTCGATCCATTCGATCCACGCGCCGGGTGCGGGCGGAGCGGGCCGGCAGGCCCTCAGCGCGATGCACGCGGATGCCGATCTTCCCCCCGGCAACCTCCGCACCGCCGCGCCCGCCTTACCGGCGGTCGAACGGCGCCTGGCCGATGCGGGCTTCGCGGTTCCGGCCGCCGCCTGGCCGCCGTCCCGGACCGCGCCCCCGCCCGACCGGCCTCCGAGAGCCGCCTGACGCCGCCCCCGGCCATCCGCACGCTCGCGGTGGGCCGGATCATGCTTGCGCCGTTTTCATCGTCCTCGGATACCGGACGCGCCGGCCGCCGTGCCTGCGGTCGCTCGCGATCCGTATCGGGATCTGCGGCGCCGACCCGTCAGACCGCCCCTCAGGAGCGACGTGCCCTCGATGTCTTCCCGCCCCGTCAGCTGCCGGCCCCGCTCGTTCGCGTCGCTGCGCGCCTGGTCCGTTCCCGTGGCCGCCGGCCTCGCGCTCGCCACCCTGTCGGCCTGCAACCAGAAGCAGGCCGCCGCGCCCGTGCCCGGTCCGCCGCCGGAGGTGACGGTGGTCACCGTCGCCCCGCAGCCGATTCCCTACGTGCGCGACCTTCCCGGCCGGGTGGCCCCGATGCGCATCGCCGAGGTGCGGGCCCGCGTCTCCGGCCTCGTCGTGCGGCGGCTGTTCGAGCAGGGTTCGACGGTCAAGGAAGGCGACATCCTCTACAAGATCGACGCGGCCCCCTACGAGGTCGAGCTCGCCAGCGCCGAGGCGGCCCTCGCCCGCACCGAGGCCGCCCTGGTCCTGGCGAGCCAGCAGGCCGAGCGCCTGGAGACGCTGCTCTCGCGGGCGACCGCGAGCCAGGCCCAGTACGACGCCGCCTTCGCCGCGAAGAAGCAGGCGGAGGCCGAGGTCGCCGGCGCCAAGGCGACCCGCGACCGGGCCAAGCTCAACCTCTCCTGGACGGACGTGCGCGCGCCGATCAGCGGCCGCATCGGCCGGGCCCTGCTCACCGAGGGCACGCTGATCGAGCAGGGCAGCGCCCAGGTGCTGGCCACGATCCAGCAGCTCGACCCGATCTACGTCGACATCACCCAGTCGGTGGGCGAACTGAACAAGCTGCGCCGGGACCTCGCCAGCGGCGAGCTCGACCGCCTCGACAAGGACCACGCCAACGCGCACCTGATCATGGACGACGGCACGCTCTACCCGCTGGCCGGCCGGCTCCTGTTCTCCGACGTCACCGCCGATCCGAGCACCGGCCAGGTGACGCTGCGCGTGCAGTTCCCCAACCCGCACGACGAGCTCTTCCCCGGCATGTACGTGCGCGCCCGCATCAAGCAGGGCATCGATTCCGACGCCATCGCCGTGCCGCAGCAGGCGATCCAGCGCACCACCGACGGCAAGGCCGAGGTCTGGGTGGTCGGCGCCGACGACAAGGTGATGCTCCAGCCCGTCGAGGTCGGCCCTGTCGTCGGCCAGAGCTGGCTGATCCGCGACGGCCTCAAGGCCGGCACCCGCGTCGTCACCGAGGGCTTCCAGAAGATTTCCACCGGCAGCACCGTGAAGCCGGTCGAGACCGGCACCCCGGCCGAACAGGCCGCGCTCGGCAAGCCGCAGGATTCCGACGAGACGTCGGACCTGATCGACGTCCGCGGCCGCTGACGGACCGGAGGAGCCGCGATCATGGCACGCTTCTTCATCGACCGGCCGATCTTCGCCTGGGTCGTCGCGCTGTTCATCTGCTTGGGCGGGGCGCTCTCGATCCCGCTCCTGCCGATCGCCCAGTACCCGATGATCGCCCCGCCCTCGATCGCGCTGTCGACCGCCTATCCCGGCGCCTCGGTCGAGAACCTCTACACGGGCACCACCCGGCTCATCGAGGACGAGCTGAACGGGGCCGCCAACATCCTCAGCTTCGAGTCGGCGAGCGACTCGTTCGGCAACATCGAGATCACCGCCCAGTTCAGGCCGGGCACCGACCCGGCGCTCGCCGGCGTCGAGGTGCAGAACCGCCTCAAGCGCGTCGAGGCCCGCCTGCCGGCGGAGGTGCGCCAGCAGGGCATCCTCGTGGAGGAGGCTTCGGCCGCCACCCTCAACATCATCACCCTCGTCTCGCCGGACGGGTCGATGGACGAGGTCGCGCTCGGCGACTTCCTGACCCGCAACGTCATCAACGAGATCCGCCGCATCCCCGGCGTCGGGCGCGCGACGCTCTACTCGACACAGCGCTCGCTCCGGGTCTGGATCGACCCGGACAAGCTGCGCGGCCTCTCGCTCAACCCCGCCGACGTGACGCGGGCGATCCAGGACCAGAACGTCCAGATCGCCTCCGGCGCGGTCGGCGCCGCGCCGAGCCCGGCCAAGAACGCCGTCAACTTCCCCATCATCGTGAAGGGGCAGATGACCGAGCCCGAGTCGTTCGGCGCCATCGTGCTGCGGGCGAACCCCGACGGCTCGAACGTGCGCCTGCGCGACATCGCCCGGATCGAGCTCGGCGGCGAGGACTACAAGTTCACGACCCGGCTCAACGGCGGCGAGGCGGCCGGCATCTCGGTGACGCTGGCGCCGGACGGCAACGCCCTCCAGACCGCCCGCTCGATCCGCGCCAAGATGGAGGAGCTGGCCCAGTTCTTCCCCGACGGCGTGAAGTGGGACATCCCCTACGACATCACCCCCGCCGTCGACGCCTCGATCCAGAAGGTGCTGATGACGCTGATCGAGGCGGTGGTGCTCGTCTTCGTGGTGATGTTCCTGTTCCTGCAGAACATCCGCTACACCCTGATCCCGACCATCGTGGTGCCGATCGCGCTGCTCGGCACCTGCACGGTGATGCTGCTCGCCGGCTTCTCCATCAACGTTCTGACGATGTTCGGCATGGTGCTGGCCATCGGCATCCTCGTCGACGACGCCATCGTCGTCGTCGAGAACGTCGAGCGCATCATGAACGAGGAAGGTCTCTCCCCGAAGGAGGCGACCCGCAAGGCCATGGGCCAGATCACGGGGGCGATCATCGGCATCACGCTGGTGCTGGTGGCGGTGTTCATCCCGATGGCCTTCTTCCCCGGCTCGGTGGGCATCATCTACCGCCAGTTCTCGATCGCGATGGTCACGTCCATCGCCTTCTCGGCGCTGCTGGCGCTGTCGCTGACGCCGGCGCTGTGCGCGACGCTGCTGAAGCCCGTCGAGAAGGGGCACGGGCACGCGAAGCGCGGCTTCTTCGGCTGGTTCAACCGCATCGTCGAGCGCGAGACCGCCCGCTACGGGCGCGGCGTTGCCTGGTTCGTCGCCAAGTCGATGCGGGTCATGGTGGTCTACCTCGCCCTCGCGGTCGGCCTCGCCTACGCCTTCGTGCGCCTGCCGGAGGGCTTCCTGCCGGTGGAGGACCAGGGCTTCTTCACCGTCGACGTGCAGACGCCGCCGGGCTCCTCCTTCAACCGCACGCTCGCGGCGGTGAAGAAGCTCGAGGAGCACCTGATGGCCCAGCCGGGCGTGGCGACCGTGACGATCGTCAACGGCTTCTCCTTCTCCGGCCAGGGCCAGGTCACGAGCCAGGCCTTCGTCACCCTGAAGCCCTGGGGCGACCGCGACGCGGACAACTCCGCCGCGAAGCTCGTGGAGGGCACCAACAAGGCGCTCGCGACCTACCGCGACGCGACGTTCGACGCCCAGGAGCCGCCGCCGATCGACAACCTCGGCAACGCGGCGGGCTTCTCCTTCCGCCTCCAGGACCGGGCGCAGCGGGGCTACTCGGCGCTGCTCGCCGCGCAGGAGCAGCTTCTCACCCTCGCTCGCCAGAGCCCGGTGCTCCAGAAGATCAAGGTCGAGGGCCTGCCGCCGGCCCCCCAGGCCGAGCTCGTCATCGACCGGGAGAAGGCGGCCGCGCTCGGCGTCAACTTCGACGACGTCAACGACACGATCCAGGTCAATCTCGGCTCTGTCTACGTCAACGACTTCCCGAACCGGGGCCGCATGCAGCGCGTCATCGTGCAGTCCGAGCAGCTCCAGCGCCTCAACGCGTCGGACCTGCTCAACTACGGCGTCAAGAACGCGCAGGGCACCATGGTGCCGATGTCGTCCTTCGCCGAGCTGAAATGGGGCGTCGGGCCGGCCCAGATCGTCGGCTTCAACGGCTACCAGACCGTGCGCGTCACCGGCGAGCCGGCGGCGGGCTACACCTCGGGCGACGCCATCGCAGAGATGGAGCGCCTCGCGGGCCGGCTGCCGAAGGGCTTCGGCTTCACCTGGACCGGCCAGTCGCTCCAGGAGAAGCAGGCGGGCTCGCAGGCGAGCCTGCTGCTGGCGCTCTCGGTGCTGATCGTGTTCCTGTGCCTCGCCGCCCTCTACGAGAGCTGGTCGATCCCGTTCTCGGTGATGCTGGTGATCCCGCTCGGCGTCATCGGCGCCGTGGCGGCGGTCTACCTGCGCGGCCTGCCCAACGACGTCTACTTCAAGATCGGTCTCATCACGATCATCGGCCTCTCGGCCAAGAACGCGATCCTGATCGTGGAGTTCGCCAAGGACCTCTGGAAGCCGGGCAAGTCGCTGGTCGAGGCAACGATCGAGGCGGCGACCCTGCGCTTCCGGCCGATCGTGATGACCTCGCTGGCCTTCATCTTCGGCGTGGTGCCGCTGGCCATCGCCTCGGGCGCCGCCTCGCGGAGCCAGCAGGCGATCGGCACCGGCGTGATGGGCGGCATGATCTCGGCGACCGTGCTGGCGGTGTTCTTCGTGCCGGTGTTCTTCGTCGTGGTGATGCGCCTGTTCCGCCGCAAGCAGGTGGCGGCCGAGGAGACGGCACCGGCACGGGCGGAGCGCGCGGCGCCCGCTGGGGGCGTCCCGGCGGAGTAGGGTCCGCTCGAGCCTTTTCAGCCGAAGTGGGCGCCGGTTCGGCGTCAGAAAATGCGGCCGAACGAGAACCTGAAGCCGCTTCAGCGCCGGGCGAGGTCGCGCAGACCCTGCCCGGCGATCCGGGCGCGCTCGTGCGCCCAGGAGTGGCCGGGCCAGAAGCGGCCCTCCGGCGTGTCGAAGAAGCCGCAGAGCAGGAGGCCGCGCGGGCGCGCAAGGCCGAGGCGGACGAGCGCCCGGTGCCATCGCCCGGTCTCGCCGCCGGGTAGGCCGTGCGCCCGCAGCAGCATGAGAACGGCAAAGCCCGTCGAGGGCGCCGCGAAGGCGATGTCGGGGACGAGCGGATAGTCCTCGCGCACCGCCGGGTCGTCCGCCGCGAAGCGGCTGCGGGGCACGGCGCCGGGATCCGGGAGCGCGCCGCTCCGCGGGTCGTTCAGGCAGAGGAGCAGGTGGAAGCGCTCCGGCGCCGCCTGCATCGCGTCGAGTGTCCGCGCCTCGGTCGGCCAGCCGTGGAAGCGCCCGGTGTCGAAGTGCTGGCGCAGCACGAGCACGTTGAGATGACGGCCGGACAGGAACCGCGGCAAGAACGGCGCCCGGTTGAAATGCACGACCGCGTCCCGCTCTGCGCACGGCACGGCGGCGAGGTCGCGGGGCGTCAGGGTGGGGTTGTTGGCGAGCAGCGTGACGCTTCGCCGGCCCCGCAGCGCCGACACGAGACCCGCGATCGCGACCGGCGCGCGATCGGGCTCCGAATCCGGCGGCGAGATGGGGCTCGAAGGCGGCATCGGCGGTCTCGCGGATGGGACGGCGGAGGAGACCTGTTCAAGACCCGGCGCCGGCATGGTCAAGAGGCTGTCGGCTCATGGACGCCGTATTGCGATCCCGTTAGGGTTGTGGCCGGGGCTGATCCGGGAGAGCGTCATGCGCAAGACCGTCCTGACCGGCGTCGTCCGTCTCGGGAGCACCTGCGGCCTCGCCGCCCTGCTCCTCTCCACGCCCCTCGCCCCGCCCGCCGCGGCGCAGGACGGCGCCTCGCAGCCGGGCGCCGCTTGGCAGGATCCCCCTGCCCGCCTGCCGCCGACGCCAGCGGCCAAGGCCCCGAAGACCGAGACGCGGGAGAGGCCGGTCGCCGAGGCGAAGCCGAAGGCGCGCAAGGTCGTTCGGGAGGTTCGGGCACCGCGTCGGGTACGGGTGTCGGAACGCCGCGAGACCTCCCGCCGGATCGAGACCGTACGCCCCGCTCACACGCGTCGGGTGGCGATGACCCCCCGGGGTTCGGTTGTCGCGCAGTATCCCGCCTATGCCGGCCCGCCGGTGGTCTACGGGAGGACCCTCGAGGACGAGCGGCTCGCCCGCATCCGGGCGGCCCAGGCCGCAGGCTACATCGTCGTCCGCTCCCGCTCCGTCGAGTTTCCCGACGGGCGCTCGCTGCGGACCTACCGTCCCTACGAGGACGAGGAGGACTGAGTGCCGCGCCTCAGCGGACGCGCGGCGGCCGGCTCGGCTCGAACACGATGCGGCGATGGAACGCGCACCAGCTCTTGCCGTCGGCGACGGGCGCGCCGCAGCACAGGGCGCCCTCGCTCGGCTCGCCGATGATGAACTTGCACACGAACGCGCCCGATTGCGCGAACGGCACGCGGTAGGTCTCGGAGGGCTCGGCAAGGCTCTCGGCCTCGGCGAATTCGGAGAAGCGGACCACTTGGTTCATAGCGCTCGACGGTTGTGCGGGCATCGGCGGCCATGCGGCGCGCCTGCCGAAGAAGGGAGGAAGTCTCGCCGGACCCGGCGGCTCATCCGCATCGGCACGAAAGACCGGGGCGCGGGCGAATCCGACACTGCGACATCACACTGTCATAGATAGTCTTACCGCACCGCGAAACAAGCCCGTCATGCATCATGCACAGGGGTGCACAGTGTTCCGCAGCGGGGAATGCGTAGCCGTGAGGAAGGTGACAGATTCGTCACCGATCTTCCGCACGCGAAACCTCGGTGCCCGGCCTGCGTCGAGACGCCGCCGCTTCCTTGAGCCCTCGTCCGCCCCGTTGTAAGGCCGCCCGGTCCGCCGGGGGGATCAGGACCGATGCGCGCGCTCGTGACCGGCTCGGCCGGCTTCATCGGCTATCACCTCAGCCGGCGCCTCCTGGGCGAGGGGCACGCGGTCGTCGGGCTCGACGGCTTCTCCGACTACTACGACGTCGCCCTGAAGCGGGCGCGCCACGCCGAGCTTGAGCGCCTGCCCGGCTTCGAGCCGGTGGAGGGCCGCCTGGAGACGCCCGGCCTGCTCCACGATCTCCTCGGACGGGTGCGGCCCGACATCGTCGTCCACCTCGCCGCCCAGGCGGGCGTGCGCTACAGCCTCGAGAACCCGCAGGCCTATGCGGATGCCAACCTCACCGGCTCGTTCAACCTGCTGGAGGCGGTGCGCGCCCATCCGGTCCGCCACCTGCTGCTCGCCTCGACCAGCTCAGCCTATGGCGGCAACACCGCGCTGCCCTTCCGCGAGACCGACCGGGCGGTGACGCCGCTGACCCTCTACGCGGCCTCGAAGCTCGCCATGGAGGCGATGGCGCATTCCTACGCGCATCTCTTCGGCCTGCCGACGACGGCGTTCCGCTTCTTCACCGTCTACGGGCCCTGGGGCCGGCCGGACATGGCGCTCTTTCTCTTCGCCCGGAAGATCCTGGCGGGCGAGCCGATCGAGGTCTTCTCCGGCGGCACGGCGGAGCGGGACTTCACCTACGTGGACGACCTCGTCGACGCGATCCGCCGCCTGATCGACCGGCCGCCGCCGGCGCCCGGCGGCGAGGGCCCCGCCTGCGCGGCCGACACCCTGAGCCCGGTCGCGCCCTATCGCCTCGTCAACATCGGCGGCGGCCGCCCGGAGCGGCTCGGCCGGATGATCGACGTTCTGGAGGCCGCGATCGGGCGGCCGGCGGAGCGGATCGCCAAGCCGCTGCCGCCGGGGGACGTCGCCCGCACCCATGCCAGCACGGAGCTTCTCGAGTCCCTGATCGGCACAGTCCCCAGCACCCCGATCACGGACGGCATCCCCGCCTTCGTGCGCTGGTACCGGGACTACTACCGCGTCTGAGCGGCCCGGCGGCGGGGACGCCGCAGAGCCTTCTCGGTTCGAGCGGAGCCGCCCGATGGGATCAGGAGGTCGACCACTCCCGCTTGGCCTCCTCGGCGGAGCGGTCGAGGCGCACCTGGCCGCCCTCGACGGCCTGCACGAAGTCGACGGGGATGTAGTGGTGCAGGCCGCCGGCATCCTTGTCCGTCTTGGTGAGCTTGATCTGTCCGGCATCGACATGATCCACGGTGCCGACATGGGCGCCGTCGGAGCCGACCACCTCGGCGTGTTCCTTGATCTGCGAAACGTCGACCATTCGAAGTCCTCCTCTCGGGTCCCGGCCAACCGCCGCCGGCCGCCGGTGTTCCGCGCCGGGGCACGGGGCTGCGCCATCGATCTCGCCCGTTCCCTCGGGCGCGCGGATCGTCCAGAAGGGGCCGGTTCGAGAACAGAACGGAGCGCATGCGGATGACCGGTTCGGCCCAAGCCCTCGTCTCGCCGGAATGGCTGCACGAGCGCCTCTCGGCGCCCGATCTCGTGGTGCTCGACGGCTCCTGGTACCTGCCCGCCGCCGGGCGCGATCCGGAGGCGGAGTTCCGCGCCGCCCACATCCCCGGCGCGATCCGCTTCGACATCGACGCGATGAGCGACGAGGGCTCGCCCCTCCCCCACATGATGCCGCGCCCGGAGGTGTTCGCCTCGCGGATGCGGGCCCTCGGGGTCGGCGACGGCGTGCAGATCGTCGTCTACGACGGCATGGGCCTGTTCTCGGCCCCGCGCGTCTGGTGGATGCTGCGCAGCTTCGGCGTGCGGGACGCGGCGGTGCTCGACGGCGGCCTGCCGGCCTGGGTGGCCGCGGGCTTTCCCACCGAGGAGGGCGAGGCCCGGCCGCGCGAGCGGCGCCATTTCAGCGCCCGCTTCGACAACGGGGCCGTGGCGGATGCGGGCGACGTCGCGCGCGCCCTCGACACCGGCAGCGCCCAGGTGGTCGATGCCCGCTCCGGCAGCCGCTTCCGCGGCGAGGAGGCCGAGCCCCGCCCCGGCGTGCGCCCCGGCCACATGCCCGGCGCCCTCAACATGCACTATGCCGCCCTCCAGTCGAACGGCCGCATGAAGGACCCCGACGCCCTGCGCGCGGCGTTTGCCGAGAACGGCATCGACCCGGACCGGCCGATCGTGACGACCTGCGGCTCCGGCGTCACCGCCGCGATCGTGTCGCTCGCCCTCGAGACCATGGGCCGCCCGGCCCGCGCCCTCTACGACGGCTCCTGGTCGGAATGGGGTGCCGACACCGCCCGCCCCGTGGCGACGGGGCCGGCCCGGTAGGGGCCCGAAGGACCGGCTCCGTCATCCGCCTGTCATGGCAGGCGGGCTCGGCTGGCGGCGCAGTCCCGCACCGGGATCGCGGAGAGTCGTTCAACTTTTCGTGCGTCGGATTGCCGGAAGTATAGCATTTGCTATGGCCAAGGCGGGGCGTTCGCGGGGAACAGCGCGGTGGCGGAACGGCGGAGAGCGATGGGGCGGAGCGGCCTCGCGGCCGGAGCGGTCGCGCTCGCTCTCGCCGTTCCCGGTGCCCGTGCCGCCGATCCGGCAGCGCTCCCGGCGGAGCCGGCCTTCATCGACTGGTCGGGGCTCTCTCTCGGGATCGAGGGTAGCGCCGGCGCCTCCTTCGGCGCCTTCGGCTTCGGGCCGACGACGGTCGGCGGCCGGCCGGTTCCGCCCTTCCGCACCGGCGACGCCACCGGACGCAACGATCGCAGCCGCGAGGCGACCACCGCCGTCGGTGGCGGCTTTGCCGGCTATGCCTGGCAGGCCGGGCCGTGGCTGTGGGGCATCGAGGCCGACCTCGCCGGCTCGAACCTCAAGCGCCCCGTCTCCTTGACGGTGCCGGGCTTCGGCACCGAGGCGATCGATCCCGCCTTCAGCCTGATCCGCGCCAAGACCGACCTCTACGGCACCCTGCGGGGCCGCTTCGGCCTCGCCTTCGAGCGCTCCCTCGTCTACGCGACCTTCGGGCTCGCCGGCGCCCGCACCCGCTACCTCGCGAGCTATCCCGACGCCGCGGGCGGCGTCGCGGGGGCGCAGGCCGAGCGCACCGGGATCGGCTTCACCCTCGGCGCGGGCGTCCAGTACGCGGTCACCGACACGATCGCGCTCGGGCTCGACTACCGCTACCTCGATCTCGGCTCGACGGGCCGCTTCACCCTCGGCGCCGTGCCGGGCCTCGGGCCGGTCTCGACCCGGGCGGCCTCGACCGCCAACCAGATGCTGGCGCGGCTGATCTGGTACCCGCAGGGGCTGCGCCTGCCCCCGGAGGCCGAGGCGCCGGAGGACCGCGAGGCCCGCTTCTCGCTCCACGGCCAGACCACCTTCGTGAACCAAGCCGTGCCGGGCTTCCGCTCGCCCTATCAGAGCGGCAACAGCCTCGTGCCGCATCAGGCCCAGGCGACGACGACGGCGACTCTCTTCCTCGGCTTCAAGCTGATGGAGGGGACCGAGCTCTACTACAACCCGGAGTTCTCCCAGGGCTTCGGCCTGTCGCGCACGCTCGGCATCGCCGGCTTCGTCAACGGCGAGGCGCAGAAGGCCGGCGCGCCCTTCCCGAAGCTGCGCTCGAACCGCTACTTCGTGCGCCAGACCTTCGGCCTCGGCGGCGAGACCGAGGAGGTGCCCGACGGCCCGAACCAGGTCGCGACCCGCCGCGACGTGGAGCGGATCACCGTCGTCGCCGGCAAGTTCGCGCTGGGCGACTTCTTCGACGGCAACGCCTACGCCCACGACCCGCGCGTCGACTTCATGAACTGGTCGCTCTGGGCCTCCTCGGCCTGGGACTTTCCGGCCAACCTCCCCGGTTTCACGCAAGGGGTGATGGTCGAGTACAACCGGGCCGAGTTCGCCCTGCGCGCCGCCTATACCCAGGTGCCGAAGGAGCCCTCGAGCGACGTGCTCGACCCCCGCCTCCTCGACCGGGCCGGCGCCAACATCGAGCTGGAAACCCGCCACACCCTGCCGGGGATCGACCAGCCCGGTCGCATCCGGCTCGGCGCCTTCTCGAATGTCGGCAACACCGCGAACTACCGGCAGGCGGTCGTCCTGACCCAGGCGGGCCTCTTCGCCGACGCGGCGGAGGCCGCCTCCGCCACCCGCCGTCCCCGCCGCAAGAGCGGGGTCTACGCCAACCTGGAGCAGGCACTCACCGCCGATCTCGGGATGTTCGCGCGGGCCAGCCTCTCGGACGGGCGCAACGAGAGCCTGTCCTTCACCGACATCGACCGCAGCCTCTCCGGCGGTCTCTCCCTGAAGGGCACCGCCTGGGACCGGCCGACCGATACGGTCGGGATCGGCGGCGCGGTCAACGGGCTCTCGCCGTCGCACCGGGCCTACTTCGCCAATGGCGGCCTCGGGCTCCTCATCGGCGACGGCCGTCTGAACTACGGCACGGAGCGGGCGGTCGAGACCTACTACGCCCTGAACCTGACCAAGATGCTGACCCTGACCCTTGACTATCAGTTCGTGACGAACCCCGCCTACAACCGCGACCGCGGGCCCGTGCACGTCTTCGCCACCCGCCTGCACGCGGATTTCTGAGGGCGCTTGCGGCAGCGCGCGGGCCGGTCCACTGAGCCGGCATGAGCGAAGACGACCGCCCCCGCCGTCCGGCCCCCAAGCGCCCGGAGCGCCCGCGCAAGCCCTTCCCCGGACGCGGCGGCCGTCCCGGCGTGCCGCCCGACCGCCGGGGCGGCCCCCGCTCGGGGCCCGATGCCGGCCCGCGCGGAGGCCCCGACGACCCGATCGTGCTCTACGGCTGGCACCCGGTCTCGCAGGCGCTCGCCAACGAGCATCGCGCCCTGCACCGGCTGCTCGCCACGGAGAACGGCGCGGCGCGCCTCGCCGAGGAGCTGGGCACCCTGCGCATCGCCCCGGAGCTGGTGCGGCCCCGCGACATCGACCGCCTGCTCGGGCCGGACGCCGTGCACCAGGGCCTCTACCTCGAGGTCGATCCCCTGCCCGCCCCGGACCTCGACGCGCTGCCCGAGGACGCGCTGCTCGTGGCCCTCGACCAGCTCACCGACCCGCACAACGTCGGGGCCATTGTGCGCACGGCCGCCGCTTTCGGGGTCACGGCGATCGTCACCACGGCCCGGCACTCGCCGGCCGCGACCGGGGTGCTGGCCAAGTCCGCCTCCGGCGGGCTGGAGCACGTGCCGATGGTCGTGGTGCGCAATCTCGCCGAGGCGCTGATCAGCCTCGGCGAGCGCGGCTTCACCCGCATCGGCCTCGATTCGGAGGCGCCGGAGACGCTGGCTGCCGTCGGCCCGCGCCGGCCGGCGGTGCTGGTGCTCGGCGCCGAGGGCAAGGGCCTGCGCGAGCGCACCCGAAGCTGCTGCGACGTGCTCGCCCGCATCCCGTTCTCGGGGGCGATCCGCAGCCTCAACGTCTCGAACGCGGCGGCGATCGCCCTCTACGCCCTTAGCCCCGGGGAGGCCTAAGACCGTAACACCTTCGAACCGAAGCGTTCGAAGGTGTGCAGGCAAGCCCGAACGGGCGCCCGCGCCAATGCGCGGAACGCAGCTGGTCTGTGATCCCTCATCGCCAGAAGGGCTTGGCGTCCATGAGGTCGTCGTAGGCGTCGGCCGCGGCCTCGATCAGCCCGGCGCTGCCGGCCTCCCCGTCCGCGGCGGTGAGGCCGGCAGCGAAGGCGGCCCGGCCCGAGCCCGGCCCGCCATCGGCCACGTCGGCGAGCACAGTGTGGGCGGTGGCGAGGTCGTTCAGCGCGCCAAGATGATCCTGAAGGTCGGAGAGCGCCGCGGCGAAGGCCTTGTGGCGCTTCCGGGCGGTCTTCTCGGGGAAGAGCGAGGCGAAGAAGTCGGCCCCGTAGCGCAGCTTCTTGGCGGCGATCCGCACCCGGTGGCGCGCCTCCGGATCGAGCCCGGCGAGATCGCGCCCGCGCTTCTTCACCCGCTTGCGGAAGCGGTCGAGCACGAGGCCGGCGAAGTCGCGGGCGGGGCCGTCGCGCTCCGGCGGACCGCCCTCCCCGAGCCAGGGGCCGGTTTGCGTCCAGGCGACGAGATCGAGGAGCAGGCCGCGCCACTCCGGCGAGGCGAGCACGGCGAGGACGGCGGCGTGGGCGGCGTCGCGGTCCGCGCCGAGGCGGGCGCCGAGATCGGCGAGGCCCGGCTCGTCCGGCCGCCGCTCGGCCGAGGCGGGCAGGGTCTCCTCCAGGAAGACGTCGAGGTTGCGCGCCCGCCCGAACGGCTCGGCGATGCGCTTGATCTCCTCGGCCAGCGCCCGCGCCGCCGGGTCGTGGGCGAGGATCGGGTCGAATAGGCTGAAGGCCGAGCGCAGCCGCCGCAGGGCGACGCGCATCTGGTGAAGCGCCTCCGGATCGCGGGAGAGGAGGAACACCGCCTCGTTGAGCCTGAGATGCCGCAGGCAGGCGCCCGCAATGGCCTGGAAGGCCTGCGCCGCACTCGCGCCCTCCGGCAGGGCCAGGGGGGGCGCCTTGCTCGGCGCGCGCCCGACGCCCTCGACGAGGCGGAAGCCCCGGGCACTCTTCGACAGCGCGCCGAGCCGCAGCGGCACGCTCTCGCCGATCTCCCGGGCGAGACCGAACAGCTCCCCCGGGTCCCCGGAGACGAGCTCGAGCTCGAGCTCGCCGAGAACGGCGTCGCCGGCCTCCGTCTCGATCCGGCCCTCGTCGACGATCGCGAGGATCACGGTCTCGTTTCGGGTGACGCGGCTCTGGCGGCGGGCGACCACGGTGCGGAATACCGGCACCAGCCCCTCCTCGCTCCCGGCGAGAAGCTCGGCGGCCGGCGTATCGGCCAGGGCCTCCGTGACCGGCGTCTCGCCCGCGACGGTCGATTCCCACTCGTCCCGGTCGAACAGGCCCGGCGTGCCTTCGCCGGCCTTCACCGTCTGCACGAATCGGGCGCCCTCCTTGCGCACGCGCAGCGTCAGGCCGGCGGCCTTGAGCGCGTGCGAGGGGGTGTCGTAGTAGGTCGAGAGGAGATGCTTCGCCCGGCCCTTGCGGCCGCCGAGCAGCCTGTGGGCGGCGAGGGCGGCAAGATCCGGTCCCTCGCACTCGAGCTTCAGCTCAACCTCGCGTCCCACCTGCACCTGCTCCCGATCCCCGGCATCCGATATGCCGCAATCGCGCATAGGGGCAGCAGGTTGCCCCCGGCGTCAACCGTGGCCGTCACAAAGATATCGCATTGCAATAGGAAATCTTCCGCAGTGCGGCGCGAGTAAAGCGGCCGCCTTCGACTTGAGAGCCGGCTAATCTCCTGCGCGGGTGAAAGTGAATTTTGTGTTACGAACTTTCGCCGCATTCAACTGTCAGGACGAGCAGGATCTTCCGGAACGGCTGATAACCCTGCTATTGCCCGCTCTCGCAAAGACCCGAGCCCGATGCCCCGCCTGTCTCCCGCCTTTCCCCGCCTCGGCCGCCTGACCCGCGCGGCGGCGCTCGTCGCCGGCCTCGCCGTGCTGCCGACCGCGGTGCTCGGCTATGCGAACCTGCTTCCCGATCCGTTCGAGTTCGCGCTGCTCGGCCTCGGCGCCCCCTCGGCGGACCTGCCCAACACCGCCCGCCGGCTCGCCCAGGGCGAGTCGGTCCGGATCGTCGCCTTCGGTTCCTCCTCCACGGAGGGCGTCGGCGCCTCGAGCCCGGCGATGACCTACCCGGCCCGCCTCGAGGTCGCCCTGCGCAAGGCCCTGCCGCAGCTCAACGGCGCCGTCACCGTGGTCAACCGCGGCATCGGCGGCGAGCATGTCGACGACATGCTCAAGCGCCTGGACCGCGACGTGATCGGCGCCGAGCCGAATCTCGTGATCTGGCAGACCGGCAGCAACGATCCCCTGCGCGGCGTCGACCTCGACCATTTCCGCGAGGCCACGATCGCCGCCGTGCGCCGCATCCAGGAGGCCGGCATCGACGTCGTGCTGATGGAGCCGCAATGGTGCCCGAAGCTCGACGACACGCCGGGTGCCTACCGGTTCCGCGACGCCGTGCGCGAGATCGGCGAGGAGCTGACCGTGCCGGTGATCCGCCGCTCCGAGCTGATGCAGGACTGGGTGGCGCAGGCCAAGCTGACCCGCAAGCAGCTCTTCTCCGCCGACGGCCTCCACATGGCGGATGCCGGCTACGCGCTGCTCGCCCGCGCCGCCGCCGACGAGATCCTGCGCGATCTCGGCACCGCCGCCGCGCCGAAGGTGGCCTCCGCCTCGGCGGAGTGAGACGGGCCGCGTCTGCGGCCTCGAATCCCGGTCCTGGTCCGGTTCCTGCGTGATGGACGGCGGGCGCCGCGGCGTCCATGCTCCCGCCGGACCCGTCGCGACAGGATACCGGACCGCATGCATCATCTGCGCTGGCTCGCGCTGCTGCCCTTCCTCGGGATGCTCGTCGGCCCGTTCTTCCTCAACCGGGTGACGCCGTTCGTCCTCGGCATGCCGCTGCTGATGGCCTGGCTGGTCTTCTGCGTGCTCGGCACCTCGGCGGTGATGGGCGTGATCTACCTCACCGATCCGGCCAACCGCACGGCGGGCGGCACCGATTCGTCGGGAGAGGGCCGGTGAGCGTCGCCCTCGCGATCATCGCGTTCACCTTCCTCGGCGCCCTCGCCCTCGGCCTGCGAGCGCGCTCGGGCCGGCAGATGAGCCTGGAGCAGTGGACGGTGGGCGGGCGCGGCTTCGGCACGCTCCTCGTCTTCCTGCTCATGGCCGGCGAGATCTACACGACCTTCGCCTTCCTCGGCGGCTCCGGCCTCGCCTACGGCAAGGGCGGGCCGGCCTACTACATCCTCTGCTACCTGGCGCTGATCTACGTCATCTCCTACTGGCTGCTGCCGCCGATCTGGGCCTACGCCAAGGCCCGCAATCTGTTCTCGCAGCCCGACTTCTTCGCCGCGAAATACGAGAGCCGGGGGCTCGGTCTCCTCGTCGCCGTCGTCGGGATCGTCTCGCTCGTGCCCTACATGGTCCTCCAGCTGAAGGGCCTCGGGATCATCGTCTCGACGGCCTCCTACGGCGCGGTGAGCCCCGCGGCCGCGATCTGGATCGGGGCGGCGGGCGTCACCGCCTACGTCGTGGTCTCGGGCGTGCGCGGCTCGGCCTGGACGGCGGCGATCAAGGACGTGCTGATCCTGTTCGTGGTCGTCTTCCTGGGCCTCTACCTGCCCTACCACTACTACGGCGGCATCGCGCCGATGTTCGAGGCGATCGAGGCCGCCCGCCCCGGCTTCCTCGCCCTGCCGGAGCGGGGCCAGAGCGCGGTCTGGTTCGCCTCGACGACGCTGCTGACGGCGCTCGGCGGCTACGCCTGGCCGCACGTCTTCGCCTCGCTCTACACGGCGAGCGACCCCCGCACCTTCCGGCGCAATGCCGTGATCCTGCCGCTCTACCAGCTCGTGCTGCTCTTCGTGCTGTTCTGTGGCTTCGCGGCCGTTCTCCAGGTCCCCGGCCTGAAGGGCGCCGACGCCGATCTCTCCCTGTTCAAGCTCGCGCTCCAGACCTTCCCGCCCTGGTTCGTGGGCGTGATCGGCGCGACGGGCGTGCTCACCGCCCTGGTGCCGGGCTCGATGATCCTGATGTCGGGGGCGACGCTCGTCGCCAACAACCTCTACCGGCCCCTGAGCCCGGCCGCGACGGACGCCTCCACCGCCCGCCTCGCCAAAGGCATCGTGCCGGTGCTGGCGCTGGTCTGCGTCGGCTTCGCGCTGCACGGGGGTGACACGATCGTGCAGCTCCTGCTCATGGGCTACAACTTCGTGACGCAGCTCTTCCCCGCGCTGCTGGCGAGCCTGATGCGGCGCAATCCCCTCACGGCGGCCGGCGCCATCGCCGGGATCGTGGCCGGCGTCGGCAGCGTGGCGGCGACGGTGATCCTCGGCCTCAGCGTCGGCGGGCTGTTCCCGTTCCTGCCGGCCGCGCTTCAGGACATCAATGTCGGTGTCCTCGCGTTGACCCTCAACGTCGTCGTGGCGGTCGCTGTCAGCCGATGGGGCGCCCTCGCAGTCGCCGCTCCGGGCGGCCGGGCGTATTGAGACAGATCGTCTCAGTTTCGGGGCGTGACATCACCGCCGGGCGGTGGAAGATGCTTCCGAAGACCTTGATTCGGGAGGAGCGGATGTCCCCGGAATTGCGGGAATCTCGGGTCGCGCTGCTCTTGCTGGCACTGTCGGTGGTCTCGGTGCTCGTGTTCGGCGCCGCGACCCTGATCGGTCTGACGAGTTGACCGGCAAACACAGAAATTTCTTCGGGTTTGGCAACCTCAAGTTGACGTCGCTCTGGAACTTAGTGATCTAGGTTATAGTATCTGTCTCCGAGACCGAGGAGGCTCGGATATGGCGACCCTTGCCGTCGGACATGCTCCGACGCTCGTTGATTGCGACCTCAGAGCGGCCCTGGACGCCGCCGGCGTCATCGGCACTTGGTACTGGTCGGCCTCGAACGGTCGTTTCATCCTCGACGAAGGGGCCGCGAGCCTCCTGGCCGGCGACGGGGCGCTTGCCGGCGCGATGCTCCTGCCGGACCGCGCCCGCGCGCGGATGCTCGAATCCGATCACGCCCGCTTCGAGCGGCGCTTCCGCATCGCCTGCCGGCTCGGCGGCTCGTTCTTCACGGAGTATCGGGCCCGCTCCGCCGAGGGCTACCGATCCGTCATCGAGCGCGGCCGCCTCTTCCACGACGAGGCGGGGCGGCCGACCCACGGCCAGGGCATCGTGCTCGACGTGACCGAGCCCGCCGACAAGCCGTTCTCGATCGTGCCTGCCGTGCATGGCGAACGCGCCGAGGCGCTCGATCTCGCCGCCGACCACGCCATCGCCTGCCGGCAGGCGCTCGACCGCCTCGCCCATTCCGAGCTGCGTCTCCTCGCCGATCTGCTGCTGATGCGCCTCGGTCAGGAGATCGCCCGCTAGAGTCGGTCCGGGAGACGTGGAAGCCGGTTCTCCGTCAGGATTATCGATCCGACGGGAGATCAGGGTCTGTCAGGCGTTTTCATGAACGCCCGACGGACCCTGGGAAGCCTCCCGGGACCCGCTACTGCACCAGCACCGCCTGGTCGCAGCGGGTGCCGTCCACGCCGACCTCGGCGAGGCCGACCCGGATGCCGAGCGTACGCAGGGTCGAGTCGAGGAGCTGGTCGAGGACCGGAGCCGCGGCGGCCAGGGTGGTTGCGAGGGCCGGCCGCAGGAGCGGGGAGAGGCCGATCCCGTTGATGTCGAACGTGGCATCGCGCATCAGGCCGGCGGTGGCCGAGCCGACGAGCCCGCTCGCCGAGACGCTCTGGACCCGATGCCGGGTGATGTCGTCGTCGCCGAAGGTCAGGGTGCGGGCATAGGAGCCGCCGAGGCTCGTGCGCCCGGCCGCCCGGATGCTCAGGCCCGGGGCCCGCAGGATCTCGCTCGGCTGCGACAGGTCCGGGCCGGCACCCGCGGCGCGCAGGGCGGAGCGCGAGACGTCGGCGAGGGCGAGGGTCAGCACCCCCGTCTGCGCGTCGACGCTCACCTGCCGCTGGCTCGGGCTCGTCCAGGGGCAGGTCACGGAGCGCAGGCTCGCCTGCGCCGAGGCGGCCTCGGCGTAGAGGGAGAGGTTGAGGTCGGCGAGCCCCAGGGGTGCCGCGAGGCCGGCCTCGATGAGGAGCCGGGTCTGCGCGGTCCGAAGGGTGGCGTTGGGCGTGCCCGGCTGCACCCAGCCCGAGTTCTGGCGGCGCTCGCCGATCGCCAGGGTCAGCCGCGTGCTCGTGAGGCCGGGCACCGTGGCGCCGAGGTCGACCGAGATCTGCCGCTGCCCGTTGGCGACGGAGGCGGTGGCCGCGACGAGATCCATCAGGGACATCTCGGGGCCCCGGCTGCCGCGGGCCGGCGAGAGGGCTGCGGCATCGCCGAGATCGAGGATGCGCCCTACGGGCAGGCTCGCGCCCGCGCCGGGCAGGGCGGCGGAGAGGGCCGCGAGGGCGACGCCGGCCCGCGCCTCCCCGGCAACCGCCACCTGGAGCGCCGAGAGGACCTGCCCGACGCTGGCACGGGCGCCGAGCACCTCCGCGTAGCTGCCGGCCTTCAGGTTCAGCCGCGCGTCGAGGGCATCGAGGAAGCGGAAGGCGTCGACGCGAGTCGAGAGCAGCGCGTCGTAGTCCATCGCCCGGAGGGACAGGCGGGTGTCGAGGAGCGCGCCGAGCACCGCGTTCGCGATGCCGCCGTCGAGGGCGGCGAGGCCGGAGCCGACATGGAAGGCGGCGAACTGGGCCCGTGCCGCCGTGCCCCGCGCCCGGATGCCGACCTCCGCCGGCAGGCCCAGCGCCCGGGCGAAGTAGGTGCGGGCGGTGGTCGAGAGATCGATCCGTACGGCGTTGGCGGGCGTGTCCGCCGCCCGGAAGCGGGCCTCCGGCGCGAGAGTCGCGTTCGCCTCGTAGCGGCCGGATTCGATGCGGACCGCGCTCGTTCCGTAGCCGTTGTCGGCGAGCGAGCGCCGGGCCCTGTCCTCGGCGGCGCCGATCTCGGTCGCGGCCACGAGGGCGGCGACGTCCGCGGCGCCCTGGGCCTTGCGCGAGGCCTGATGGAGCATGCCGAGGTCGACGCCGATCGCGGCGGCCCCCAGCAGCACCGTCGCCCCGAGCGCGGTCATCACGGCCACGGAGCCGCGCCGGTCGCCGCGAAAGCGCCGGACGGCGCTCACAGGCCCCCCCGGCGGACGGCGACGCGGCTGCGCATCATGTCCGGCGGCAGCGGCACCAGCCTGGCGAAGCCGCCGAGGCCGAGCGCGGTCGAATCGTAGCTGAGGGTGACGACGTAGAGCGTCGGATCGCCGAGATCGGCCCCGACCTCGACCCCGACACTGCCGGGCCGGAATAGCGAGCCGCCGGCGAGGCTGGTGTCGACCCGCTGCCGGGCGAGGCTCGCCCGCTCCGCGTCGGTGACGCCCGCCACGGAGGCGCGGGCCGCCTCCGCCGCGAGCTGGCGCAGGCTGCTCATCGCGCCGAGATAGAGGCCGAAGACGACGATGCCTGCGAACAGCGCGATGAGCACCGGCGCGACGATCGCGAACTCGACCGCCGAGCTGCCGCCCGCGTCGGAACCGAGGCGCCGGACCGCTGCCCACCCCCGCCTCGCCGTCATCGCGCCCTCCCGGCCAGTTGCATCGCCTCATGCAATACAACCAAAAGTGATAGAAGCCGGTTAACGGGTTGTGTCGGGTTGTCGGTGTCCCTTCAGCCGCCTAGGCGTCCGGGCCGGTTTTCTCCCGGCGTTCGAGGAACGCTCCGAGATAGCCGGCCAGCGCCTCAGCGCGCTCGACAGCGAGCATGTGTGCGGCGCGCGGCAGCAGCACCAGCTCGGCCTCGCCCAGGCCCGCGCAGATCTCCTCCGCGAGCGTCGGCGTCGTGGACGGGTCCTCGCGGCCGGCGACGACGAGGGCCGGCACCCGGATCGCGGAGAGCCGCGGCCGAAGGTCCATGCCGCCGATCGCACCGCAGCAGGCCGCGTAGCTGCCGGGATCGCAGGCGAGGAGCGCGGCGCGCAGCCGCTCGACCGCCTCCGGCGACCCCGCGCGGAAGGGCGCCGTGAGCCAGCGCTCCAGGGTCGCCTCGGCGATGGCGGCGGTGCCCTTCTCCCGCACCGTCGCGGCGCGCTCCGCCCAGCTCGCCGCGCTCGGCAGGTGGGCGGCGGTCGCGATCAGTGCGAGGCTCGCCACCCGCTCCGGCGCGCGGATCGCCAGCGCCTGCGCAACCATGCCCCCGAGCGAAATGCCGGCGCAGTGGGCGCGGGCGATGCCGAGCGCATCGAGAAGCCCCGCGAGGTCGCCGGCGAGGGCCTCGATCGTCACCGGCGCGTCGCAGGCCTGCGAGCCGCCGTGTCCGCGCGTATCGTAGCGCAGGCAGCGGTAGCGCGCCGCGAGCCGGGGCATGACGCCCTCCCAGAGGCCGAGGTCGGAGCCGAGCGCGTTGGAGAAGGCGACGACGGGGGCGCCCTCCGGCCCGTCGAGCCGGTAGTGGACGGCGCGTCCGCCGATCGCGACATGTGGCATCGTGTCAGCCCTCCGCCCGCAGGCCCAGCAGCGCCCGCGCCTCGGCCGGCGTCGCCGGACGGCGCCCGTGGCGCGCGATGGCCTCGACGGCGAGCGATACGAGCTCGGCGTTGCTGCCGGCCAACCGGTCCTTCGCCACCCGGATGTTGTCCTCGAGCCCGGTGCGGACCGCGTCGGCGCCCCTTGCCAGCGCCCAATCCATCACCCGCGCCTGCTCGCGGCCGATGCCCGCGGCCGTCCAGGTGGCGTGCGGCAGGACGCGGCGCAGCTCGCCGAGCAGGATGTCGAGGAGGCGTTCGTCCGCCGGCAGGGCGTTCTTCACGCCCATCACCACCTGCACGTGCGGGCGCGCGTTGATCAGGCCCTCGTCGAGGAGGCGGCGGGCGCCGTGGAGATGGGAGAGGTCGAAGATCTCGATCTCGGGCCGCACCGCGTTGGCGCGCATCTGCCCGGCGAGGTCGCTCACGAGCGAGGCGGGGTTCTCGTAGACGATGGTCGGGAAGTTCACCGAGCCCGTCGAGAGCGAGGCCATGTCCGGCCGGTGCTTCAGCGGGAGGCCGCGGCTCGCCGGATCGCGCCCGCGCCCCCCCGTCGAGAACTGCACCACCATGCCGGGGCAGTGCTTTCGCAACCCCTCCTGCACGGCGGCGAAGCGGTCCGGGTCGGAGGACGGGCTCTCGTCGTCGTTGCGCACGTGGATATGGGCGAGGCTCGCGCCGGTCTCGAAGGCGCCTTGCGTCGATTCGATCTGCTCGGCCACCGTGATCGGCACCGCCGGGTTGTCGCGCTTTCGCGGCACGGAGCCGGTGATCGCGACGGCGACGACGACGGGGGATGCGCTCATGGTTCGGGGCTCTCGCAGCCGATGCTCGACAGCCGGAACCTAGCGCGCGGCGCGCCGCAAGGGGACCGCGGCGTGGGCCGGTTTCGGCCGCCACGCCGTCGGACGCTGTCGCCGGCCCCGCGCCCGCCGCATCCGATGCAGACGCCGAAACGGCAATTTGCAACTTAAGATTTAGTTCATCCTATAGAGGTTGTATTTCAGGGTCGATGCCACCCCAGCGCGAGATCGGACAGCGAAGCGTCGTCCCGTCCGGCTCGCCCGATCCGGGTGTCCTTCTTCGATCCCCCGCAACGGAGACGCCGGATGGGCGGCCTCGGACTCAGCGTCCTCATCGTCACCCACGACGCGGCCTCGGAGATCGGCCCCTGCCTCGCCTACCTGACGGGCAGCGAGATCGGCCGGTCCTGCGAGATCGTCGTGGTGGATAACGGCTCGCGCGACGGCACCGGGCAGATCGTCGCCGGCCGCTGGCCGGAGGTGCATCTCGTGGCCGGCCGCCGCGGGCACGGTGTCGCCGGCGGCACGGCGCTGGCGTTCGCCGCCTCGCGGGGCCGCTACCTGCTGCTGCTCGCCCCGAACGTCCTCCTGATCGATCCCGGAACGGTGGCCGGCCTGATCGAGGGGCTCGACGCCAGGCCCGAGGCGGGAGCGGTCGGCCTCCGCCTCGTCGCCGACGGCGGCGCGGGCGCCGCGCCGGGCCGTCTCGCCGCGGCCGTCCGGTCGCTCGGCATCGGGCCGCGCGGTGCCGCGACGGTCGGGGGAGCGTCCGAGGCCTGCCTGATGATCCGGCGTGAGGCGGCCTGCCCGGCGGGGGCGAGCCCTCTGTTCCTCGGCGGCGGGACCTGGCCCGCGCGTCTTCGCGGAGCCGGCTGGGGCGTCGAGGTCCTGCCTCGGCTCGAGGCGATCCAGCTCGGCCGATCGGTGTCCGCGCTTCCGGCCCGCGTCCGTCGCGAGCGCCGATCGGGGACGGCGCAGGCCTGCACCGTGACGGAGATCTCGGAGCGCCGCCGCGCGCCGTGAGCCGCTCAGAGCGCCTTCTCCAAGAGCCCCTCGATCCACTCCGGCTGGGTCTCGCCCACCGAGCGGCCGACCTCCCGGCCGCCCTTGAAGACGATCAGGGTGCTCTGGGAGCGCGCCTCGAAGCGGCGCATCGCCTCCTTGCGGGTGTCGAAGTCGATGTCGAGGACGAGAAGGTCCCGGAAGCGCGGATCGGCCGCGAGCTTGGCGAGGATCGGCTTCTGCGCCTTGCAGATCGGGCACCAGGGCGCGCTCACCGCCACCAGGATCGGCCGCCCCGCCGCCAGCGCGGCCTCGAACGCCGCGTCGGTGTAGGGGGCGGGGTCGGCGCGGGCGGGTAACGCGGCGGCGACGACGGCGAGCGCCGCCATGGCGGCGGCTGGACGGAACGGCATGGGGCGGCCCTCCCGCCCGCCGTCTCGGGACGCGGGCGTCGCTCCCATATAGGGCGCCGTCCTGCCCCGGCTGCGCCGGACTCCGGGGCCCCGTTCACGATCCTGCGCGGGATGGCCGCGCCGTCCGTAGTCTTCGGCGCGGTCTTCGCCTCAATCTTGCAGTCCTGCGGTGCTAGAGAAGCTCTGTGAGTTTGGGACGACGGATCGTGAGAGCTGTGGCGTGTAAATCCGGGACGGTGCCGCGGCGTGCCGATCCCGTCGCGGGACGGTGCGTGTCGGCCGGCCGGGCCCTTCTGGTCGCGCTCTTCTGTCTCGGCGGCGCGCTCCTGTCCGGATCGGCCGGGGCCGAGCCCTTCCGCCTCGGTCAGGACGACAAGGTCGACGTGCGCGTCTTCGGCCGGCCCGATCTCTCGATGAGCCTCAAGATCGACGCCGACGGCAACCTGCGCCTGCCGCTGGTCGGCAGCGTCCCTGCGGCCGGCCAGACGGTCGACGCGGTCGAGGAGCGGCTGAACGCCGCCTATCGCGACGGGGCCGGCATCGTCGGCCCGAAGGTGACGGTGACGGTGCTCGAGACCGGCCCGATCTTCGTCGGCGGCGCCGTGCAGAGCCCCGGCCGCTACCCCTGGGCGAGCGACCTGACGCCGGCCAAGGCCTACGCGCTCGCCGGGGGGGCACCGCGCCTCTCCGAATCCGGCGGGCCGCTGCTGGCCTTCGAGTCCTACCGGGCGGTCGAGCAGGAGGAGCAGACCCAGACGCGGCTCGCCTCCGCCGTGCTGCGCCGGGCCCGCCTCGGCGCGGAGGCCGCCTCCGCTGCGACGTTCGAGCCGCCGAAGGGCTGGGCCGAGGGCCTCGCCACCGCCCAGGCCGACGAACTGCTCACCCGCGAGCGCCACCTCTTCGCCAAGCGCCGGGAATCGCTCGCCGGCGAGGTCAACAACCTCAAGCGCCAACAGCAGATCCTGGTGGAGCAGGACGCCGCCTATCGGGCGAGCCTCGTCAAGAAGGCGCAGCAGCGCTCGCTCCTCCAGCAGGAGCTCAGCGCCATGGACGGCGAGGCGACCACCGCCCGCCTCGTGCCCGTGACGCGCCTCCTCACGCTCAAGCGCCAGATCGTCGAGGTCGAGAACGACCAGCGCGACATCGAGCGGCGCATCACCGAGACCAAGCTCCAGGGCACCATCACCGAGACCACCATCGCCAACCTCCAGAACGCGCGGATCGTCGAAGCCTCGACGCAGCTCGCCGAGGTGGAGCGCGAGCTCGTGTCGCTCCGCGACAGCCTGGAGCCGAACCGGCGTCGCGCCGACATCGCCCGGCAGGTGATCGGCAACGGCGGCGCTGGTGCCCGCGGAGCCCGGACCGAGCGGGACGCCCGTGCCCGCGAGCCCCTCTTCTCGATCCGCCGGCAGGTCGCAGGCCGCACGGAGGTCATTCAGGCCGGGCCCGACACGCCGCTGATGCCCCGCGACCTCGTGCAGGTCGCCGTTCCCGCGCCGGTCCCGGCCTCGGCGGAGCGTGCGCCGGCCGAGCCGCCGGCGCCGCAATCCTCGGCCACGGGCACCCTGCCCGGAAAGCCCGGCGCCGCGGCCTCCGCCTCCCGCTGAGGGGCACTTCCCGACACGCCTGACCACCTTCGGGACAAGGCCCGAGACGGCGGTTTAGCCCGGCATTAAGCATGCCGGTTTACCGTCTTCGCATGGTCTCGACAGGCAGAATCTCGGCGCGGGGACGGCTCTGCGTCTTCGCACTCCTCTGCGGCGCGGCGCTTCCCGCGTCCGCCGAGACGCTCGACAGCGCCCTGATCCGCGCCTACGCGGCGAACCCCCAGCTCAACGCCAGCCGCGCGGGGCTTCGCGCCACCGACGAGAACGTCGCGATCGCCCAGGCCGGCTACCGGCCGCGGGTCGCGGTCGACGCCGATCTCGGCGTGCAGAAGTTCGACGGCGTGCTCTCGGGCACCCGAATCAACCAGACGACGCTGCCGGGCGGCGCTGGCATCACCGTCAACCAGACCCTGTTCAACGGCTTCCAGACCGACAACGCTACGCGGCAGGCGGAATCCACCGTCTACAGCCAGCGCGAGGGTCTGCGCACGACCGAGATGACCGTGCTCTACAGCGCGGTCCAGGCCTACATGGCCGTGCTGTCCGACACCGCCACGCTGGAGCTGCGCCGCAACAACGTCGAGGTGCTGGAGGAGCAGCTCCGCCAGACCCGCGAGCGCTTCCGCATCGGCGAGGTGACGCGCACGGACGTGGCGCAGGCGGAGGCGCGTCTGGCAGGCGCCCGCTCGGACGTGAGCGCGGCGGAGGCGCAGCTGCGGGCCTCGATCGGCCTGTACCGTCAGTTCGTGGGCGTCGAGCCGCGCCAGCTGGCGCCGGGGCGTCCGCTGGACCGCTACGTGCCCGGCAGCCTCGACGGGGCGATCGAGATCGGGCTGAAGGAGCACCCCTCGATCCTCTCGGCGCTGCATCAGGTCGACGCGGCGGAGGCGCAGGTGAAGGTGCTGGAGGGCCAGCTCTACCCGACGGTGGCGCTGCAGGGTCAGGTCAACCAGCGCTACGACCAGCAGCTGGCCGGCTCGAACGGGGTCTCGGCGACGATCCTCGGGCGGCTGACGGTGCCGATCTACGAGGGCGGGCAGACCTACGCGCAGATCCGCCAGGCGAAGGAGCTGGTGGGGCAGTCGCGCATCCAGGTGGAGCAGAGCCG
>NZ_BPQR01000011.1 GCF_022179345.1 Methylobacterium jeotgali
CATCGTCGACACCGTGAAGCAGGTGCTGCCCGCGAATGAGAGCGGCAAGGCCGGGCGCCTGCGCCTCGCCTGAGCCGAGCTTGTCCGCCGCGCGTTTCGATGACAGAAGCGCGCGGCGTGAGCGCGCCGATCCGTCCGGGGCCGGCGCCCATCCTTCCGTGACGAACAGAGCGTGATGGCAGAGGCGAACCCGCGAGGCCCGGCCGAGCCCGGCCCCGTGCTGATCACCGGCGCGAGCGGCTTCCTCGGCCCGGCGCTGGTCGACGTGTTCCGGCAGGCCGGCTTCCCCGTGCGCATCCTCGTGCGGGCGACGAGCCCCCGTCGAAACCTCACCTGGACGGATGTCGAGATCACTGAAGGCGACATGCGCGACCCCGCCGCCGTCGCCGCGGCGATGCGCGGCCAGCGCTACCTCGTCCATGCAGCGGCCGACTACCGCCTCTGGGCGCCGGATATGGAGGAGATCGTCCGTACGAACCGGGACGGCACCCGCGTCCTGATGGAGGCGGCGCTGAAGGCTGGCGTCGAGCGGATCGTCTACACGTCGAGCGTCGCGACCATCAAGCCGCACGACGACGGCACCCCCGCCGACGAGACGCGCCCCCTGACGCCGGAGACCGCCATCGGCGCCTACAAGCGCAGCAAGGTCGTGGCCGAGCGCGTGGTCGAGGAGATGGTCGCGCGGGATGGCCTGCCCGCCGTCATCGTCAACCCGTCGACCCCGATCGGCCCCCGCGACGTGAAGCCCACGCCGACCGGCCGCATCATCCAGGAGGCTGCGATGGGCCGGATGCCGGCCTTCGTGGACACCGGCCTCAACCTCGCCCACGTGGACGATGTGGCGGGCGGGCACCTGCTCGCCCTGAACAAGGGCCGCGTCGGGGAGAAGTACATCCTCGGCGGCGAGAACGTGCTGCTCTCGCAGATGCTCGCTGATATCGCGGGCATAGTGGGACGCAAGCCGCCGACGGTGAACCTGCCCCGCGCGGTGGTCTACCCGATCGCCTTCGTTTCCGAGCAGATCGCCCGCGTCACCGGCAAGGCGCCCTTCGCGACCATCGACGGCATCCGCATGTCGCGCTACCGGATGTTCTTCTCCGATGCCAAGGCGCGGGCCGAGCTCGGCTACGGCGCCCGGCCCTATCGCGAGGGCCTGTCCGACGCGATCAAGTGGTTCCGCGACGCCGGATACCTGCGATGAGCGCCGGCCTCCAGACCGCGACGGACGCCCGCACGGGCAAGGGCCAGCACGACGAGAACTTCCCCGTCGCCTCGCACCTTATCCATCCGCGCAACCGCGGCGCCATCCTCGCCTTCTACAACTACGTGCGCGCGGGCGACGACGTGGCCGACCATGCAGGTCTCTCGCCCGAGCGCAAGATCGAGATGCTCGACGCGCTCGCCGACGCGCTCACCGGCAAGGGCGGCACCGATCCGTCGGTCGAGCCCCTCCGGCGGGAGCTCGACGCCCGCGGCCTGCCGCCGACCCACGCGCTCGAACTCCTCGACGCCTTCCGCATGGACGCGCGCAAGAGCCGCTACGCCGACTGGGACGAGTTGATCCACTATTGCCGCTACTCGGCGATGCCGGTCGGCCGCTTCGTCCTCGACGTGCACGGCGAGGACCCGTCGCGGGTCTGGGCGTCGTCGGACGCGATTTGCGCGGCGCTTCAGGTGCTCAACCACCTTCAGGACTGCGGCAAGGACTTTCGCACCCTCGACCGGGTCTACATCCCGGCCGAGACCCTCGCCCGACATGGCGCGACCGTCGAGATGCTCGGCGCCGAGCGGGCGAGCCCGGAGCTGCGCGCCGTGTTCCGGGAATTGGCGGAGCGTACGCTCGCGCTCCTCGACGATGGCAAGGGGCTGCCCGGCCTCATCGACGACCTGCGCCTCTCTCTCGAGATCGCCGCGATCCATCGCCTCGCCGTCGTCCTGACACGCGGGCTGCTGGAGCGCGACCCGCTGAGCGAGAAGGTCCATCACGGCAAGGCCGCCTTCGCCCTGACGGCGCTCGGCGGCGTGCTTTCGACCCTCGTCCGTCGCCCCTTCCGCTCCCGCGCCGGAGCCGCGCAATGAGCGCCGGCGCCATGACCGATCCCTCGCCGCAGCCGACGCCCGAGGCGAACCTGCCGGCGGCAGGCTCGTCCTTCTACACCGCCATGCGACTCCTCCCGAAGTCGCGGCGCGAGGCGATGTACGCGGTCTACGCTTTCTGCCGCGCCGTGGACGACGTGGCCGACGACGGCGGTCCGCGGGACGTCCGCGCGGCCGAGCTGGAGCGCTGGCGGGCCGACATCGACGCGCTCTACGCCGGCCGTCCGCCGGCCCGCGTGCGCGATCTCGTCGGACCGGTGGCGCAGTACGGTCTCAAGCGCGAGGACTTCCAGGCCGTCATCGACGGCATGGCGATGGACGCCGCCGAGGACATCGTGGCGCCCGACGAGGCGACCCTCGACCTCTATTGCGATCGGGTGGCGAGCGCCGTCGGCCGCCTGTCGGTGCGCATCTTCGGCATGCCGGAGGCGGACGGGATCAAGCTCGCCCATCACCAGGGCCGGGCACTGCAACTCACCAACATCCTGCGCGACATCGACGAGGATGCCGGGCGTGGCCGCCTCTACCTGCCGCGGGAGAAGCTCGCCGGCATCGGGCTCGCCCATCCGACGCCGGACGAGGCGATCCGGCATCCGCGCATCGGCGAGGTCTGCCGGGCGGTCGCGGCGGAGGCGCAGGCCCATTACGACGCGACCTGGGCGATCATCGCCCGCTCGCCCCGCAAGGCCACCAAGGCCGCCCGCCTGATGGCCGCCGCCTATCGGCTCTACCTCGATGCGGTGCTGCGGCGGGGCTGGGAGATGCCCCGCGCACGGGTGAAGCCCGGCAAGCCGGCCCTGCTCTGGGTCGCCCTGAGGCACGGGATCGTCTGATGGGCACGGTCCACGTCGTCGGAGCGGGGCTCGCGGGCCTCTCGGCCGCCGTCGCGCTCGCCGGGCGCGGCGAGCGGGTCGTGCTGCACGAGGCCGCGCGTCAGGCGGGCGGGCGCTGCCGCTCCTACTTCGATTCGACGCTCGGGCTGACGATCGACAACGGCAACCACCTGCTGCTGTCCGGCAACACCGACGCGCTCGGCTTCCTGAAGCAGATCGGGGCGCCGGCCGACGCGCTCACCGGCCCCGACGAGGCGGTATTCGATTTCGCCGATCTCGCTACGGGGGAGCGCTGGCGGCTGCGGCCGAACGCGGGCCGGCTGCCCTGGTGGGTTCTCGTCTCGGACCGCCGGGTGCCGGGCACGAAGGCGAGCGACTACCTCGCGCCGCTCGGCATCCTGCGCGCGCCCGCCGGCCGGACCATCGGCGAGGCCATGGCCTGCGACGGGACGCTCTACGAGCGCCTCTGGCACCCGGTGCTGCTCGCCGCCCTCAACACCGAGCCTCGCGACAGTGATGCCGGGCTCGCGGCGACGATCCTGCGCGAGACCCTCGGGGCAGGTGGCAGGGCCTGCCGTCCGCTCATCGCGGTGAACGGCCTCTCGACCGCCTTCGTCGACCCGGCGCTGGCCTATCTGGAGCGCCAAGGCGCCGAGGTCCGCTTCGGCACGCGGTTGCGGAGTGTCACGCTCGGATCGAAGCGGGTGGAGAGCCTCGAATTCTCGGATGGGCCGTTGGCGCTCTCGGCGGAGGACCGCGTCGTCCTCGCTCTCCCCCCCTGGGTCGCCTCGGACATGCTGCAGGGCTTGGCTGCGCCGCAGGAGTTCCGGTCGATCGTGAACGCGCATTTCGCGGTGCCGCCGCCCGCGGGCGCGGCGCTTTATCTCGGCGTGGTGAATGGCCTGACGGAATGGCTCTTCGCCTATCCGGACCGCTTCTCCGTGACCATCAGCAACGCAGACAGGCTGCTCGACACGCCCCGCGAGGAGCTCGCCCAGCACATCTGGGCGGAGATCGCCGCGCTGCACAACCTTGCTCCCGCACTGCCAAGCTGGCAGATCGTCAAGGAGAAGCGGGCGACCTTCGCGGCGACGCCCGCCGAGGCCGCGCGCCGATCCGGGCCGTCGACCGCCTGGGACAACCTCGTCCTGGCCGGAGACTGGACCGCGACGGGGCTGCCTTCGACCATCGAGGGGGCGATCCGCTCGGGCAAGCAGGCCGCTGCGGCGCTGGGGTGCGACAACGCACGGGCGCGGGGCGCCGCCTGAGGCAAAGGGACGCCGACAGGCAAGGAAAGGACACATGCGAGAGGCCGTGAACAGGGTGGAGGCGCTGCAGCGCCCGAAGACGCAGGCGATCTCCGTCGACGCCGTCGAGCGGAGCGTGGCGAGCGCCACCCGAGCCCTCACCAACCTCGCCCACGCGGACGGGCACATCTGCTTCGAGCTCGAGGCGGACGCGACGATTCCCTCCGAGTACGTGCTCTTCCACCAGTTTCGCGACAGCCAGCCTCAGCCCGGCGTCGAGGCCAAGATCGGCAACTACCTGCGCCGCACCCAGGGCAAGCACGGCGGCTGGGCCCTCGTGCATGACGGGCCCTTCGACATGAGCGCCAGCGTGAAGGCCTACTTCGCGCTCAAGATGATCGGCGAGGACATCGAGGCGCCGCACATGCGCCGGGCCCGCGAGGCGATCCTCTCCCGCGGCGGCGCGGCCAACGCCAACGTCTTCACCCGCTTCATGCTCGCCCTCTACGGCGAGGTGCCGTGGCGCGCGGTGCCGGTGATGCCCGTCGAGGTGATGTTCCTGCCGAAGTGGTTCCCGTTCCACCTCGACAAGGTCAGCTACTGGGCGCGCTGCGTGATGGTGCCGCTCTTCGTGCTCCAGGCGACGAAGCCGCGGGCGAAGAACCCGCGCGGCATCGGCGTGCAGGAGCTCTTCGTGAAGCCGCCCGAGCACGTCACCGACTGGCCCGGCAGCCCGCACGCGACCTGGCCGTGGACGCCGATCTTCGGTGCCATCGACCGCGTTCTCCACAGGACCGAGAACTATTTCCCGAAGCGTCCCCGTCAGCGGGCGATGGAGAAGGCGCGCGCCTGGGTGAGCGAGCGCCTCAACGGCGAGGACGGCCTCGGCGCCATCTTCCCGGCCATGGTCAACTCGGTGCTGATGTACGAGGTGATGGGCTACTCCGCCGACCACCCGCAGGTGCGCATCGCCTGCGAGGCCATCGAGAAGCTCGTCGTCATCAAGGAGCACGAGGCCTACGTGCAGCCCTGCGTGTCTCCGGTGTGGGACACGGCCCTCGCCAGCCACGCGCTCCTCGAGTCGGGCGGCCTCGACGCCGAGGGTCAGGCCCGCGCCGGCCTCGACTGGCTGGTCCCCCGCCAGGTGCTCGACATCAAGGGCGACTGGGCGGCGGCCAAGCCCGACGTGCGGCCGGGCGGCTGGGCCTTCCAGTACGGCAACGCCCACTATCCCGATCTCGACGACACGGCCGTGGTGGTGATGGCGATGGACCGTGCCATGCGCCAGCACGGGCTCGTCGCCGGCATGCCCGACTACAAGGCCTCCATCGCCCGCGCGCGGGAGTGGGTCGAGGGTCTGCAGTCGAAGGATGGCGGCTGGGCGGCTTTCGATGCCGACAACAACCACATGTACCTCAACCACATCCCGTTCTCGGATCACGGCGCGCTGCTCGATCCGCCGACCGCGGACGTGACCGCTCGCGTCGTCTCCATGCTCTCGCAGCTCGGCGAGACCCGCGAGACCTCGAAGGCGCTGGACCGGGGCGTCGAGTACCTGCTCAAGGAGCAGGAGGCGGACGGGAGCTGGTACGGCCGCTGGGGGATGAACTTCATCTACGGCACCTGGTCCGTTCTGTGCGCGCTGAACGCGGCCGGTGTCGACCGCAACGCGCCCGAGATGCGCCGCGCCGTGAAGTGGCTCGTCGGAATCCAGAACCCGGATGGCGGCTGGGGCGAGGACGCCTCCAGCTACAAGATCAACCCCGCCTTCGAGGCCGGCTACAGCACCGCCTCGCAGACCGCCTGGGCCCTTCTGGCGCTGATGGCAGCCGGCGAGACCGACGACCCCGCGGTGACGCGCGGCATCAACTACCTGTGCCGCACGCAGGGGACGGACGGCTTCTGGAACGAGGAGCGCTACACGGCCACAGGCTTCCCGCGGGTGTTCTACCTGCGCTACCACGGCTACCCGAAGTTCTTCCCGCTCTGGGCCATGGCGCGCTACCGCAACCTGAAGAAGAGCAACACCGGCAAGGTCGCCTACGGCATGTGAGCCGGGCGAAGGCTTGCCGCTACGAGGACCCGCGCGCTTCGAAGCGCGCGGGTCTTTTCATGTCATCGCTTGAGTCGAGGACGGTCATGCCCATCGGAGATGACCTTCGGCGCGGTCTCGGCATCGCGCCGGTCCTGGCCGTCACGGGCCTCGCCAAGGAGGCGCGCCTCGCCGTGCGGCCCGGTGTCGAGACGGTCGGCGCAGGGGGAAACCCCGCCCGCCTTCGGGCCCTGCTCGACATGCGGGCCGGGCCGGGATGCCGCGCGGTGCTGAGCATCGGCATCGCCGGCGGCCTCGACCCCGTGCTGATGCCGGGCGACGTGATCGTCGCGGACACGATCGTCGCCGCCGACGCCCGCTATCCCGCCGATCCGGCTCTCGCCGAGGGGCTGCGGGCGCGGCTCGCCGGGGCCGGCATCGCCGCGCTGGCCGGCGTCGACGCGGCGGTGATGAGCTGCGAGGCCAAGGCCGCGCTGAGGGAGCGCACCGGCGCGGCGGCGGCCGACATGGAGTCGCACGTCGCCGCCGCCTTCGCCGCCCGGCACGGCCTGCCCTTCGCGGCCCTGCGGGTGGTCTGCGACCCGGCACAGCGGGCGCTGCCGGCCTTTGCGGCGCAGGCCCTGAAGCCGAACGGCGAGCCGGACATCCTCGCGGTTCTCGCCGCGCTGCTGCGCGGCCGGGCCAGGGTCGGCGAGCTCGTCGGCCTCGCGCGGGACTCGGGCGCCGCCTTCGCCGCCTTGAAGCGGTGCTGCGACGCGCTCGGCCCCGGCCTCGGCATTCCCGAGCGGCCCTGACTCCCCGCCCATGAAAGAGGCCCGCGCCGCGGCTGCGGCACGGGCCTCTCGATGCCTCGGAGCGGCCGCGTCAGGCGGCGGTGCGCTTGCGGGCTTCCTGCTTGGTGTCGACGCCCGCCGCTTTGATCTCGGAGAGCTTCTGGGCGACGTTGCGCGAGAACACGAACTCGGCCGGGCGCTGGTTCTCCAGGCTGACCTCGGGAGCCATCTCGCCTTCGGTCCTGATGCCGCGGAGCGCGTGGATGACAGGCTTCCAGGGCTTCCTCACGGAATCGACCACCGAGGACGCCTCGTAGCCCGAGTGGACCATGCAGTCGGCGCACTTCTCGTAGTTACCGGTACCGTAGGCGTTCCAGTCGGTCTCCTCCATCAGCTCCTTGAAGGTGGCCGCGTAGCCCTCGCCGAGCAGGTAGCAGGGCTTCTGCCAGCCGAACACGGTGCGGGTCGGGTTGCCCCAGGGGGTGCAGTGGTAGGTCTGGTTGCCGGCCAGGAAGTCGAGGAACAGGCCCGACTGCTGGAAGGTCCACTTCTCGCGGCCCTTCTCCTTGCCGTGGCGGAAGACGCCGCGGAACAGCTCCTTCGTGGCCTTGCGGTTGAGGAAGTGCTGCTGGTCGGGCGCGCGCTCATAGGCGTAGCCGGGCGAGACGGTGATGCCGTCGATGCCCATGCGGGTCACGCTGTCGAAGAAGTCCGCGATCTTGTCAGCCGAGGAGTTGTTGAAGAACGTGCAGTTGATGGTGACCCGGAAGCCCATCTCCTTGGCGAGCTTGATCGCCGCGACGGCCTTGTCGTAGACGCCGCGCTGGCAGACCGACTTGTCGTGCATCTCCTCGTCGCCATCGAGATGGATCGACCAGGTGAAGTACGGGCTCGGCTTGTACTCCTTGATCTTCTTGGCGAGCAGCAGCGCGTTCGTGCACACGATCGCGAACTTCTTCTGCGCGATGATGCCCTCGACGATCTGCGGCAGATCCTTGTGGAGAAGCGGCTCGCCGCCGGCGATCACCACCACGGGCGCGCCGCACTCGCGCACGGATTCGAGCGCGTCGGCCACCGGCAGCCGCTTGTTCAGGATCTCATCCGGATAGTCGATCTTGCCGCAGCCGGCGCAGGCCAGGTTGCAGCGGAAGAGGGGCTCCATCATCATCACCAGCGGGTAGCGCTTGCGCCCCGTGAGGTGCTGCTTGAGGATGTAACCGCCGATCTTCGCGACGTACCGGAGAGGGATTCCCAAGACGCGGCTCCTTGTTCTTGGCCTCGGATAGCCGGGCTGCTTAACGCGAAAAAGCCTCGACTTCCAGCGATGTAGATTGGAAACGCTCGCAAAATCGGCCGAGCGGCCTCTTCGCGAACCGGGTTTGCGAGGGTAGACGCAAGCGTGCCACAGAGGCCCTGCGCCGGGTTGCGTCGCTCCTGCCGGGCAATTGCGTCGCGTTTCGGGCGAAGCGCGCTGCACAGCTCGATATCCGCACGATCTCAAGCACGAACCGGGCTGGCGGTGAACCGTGCTGCGGTGCGAAAACACACGTCGTCTCGCGCGGATGCACCGCTTCGAGGGCCGCGTTGCAATCGCGTGCCCGGCCCTTTACTGAGCAGCGCAGCCGAATTCGCCCGCGGACAGCTTGCGCAGTGCCGCATCGCCACCCGGTCGGTTCCCTCCTGGGACCGGCGCCGGGCTCGTGGCGTTCGCGTCGCCCCCGACCGGGCTTCGCCGCGGGGTGCCCGATGGGGATCTTGCCGTCCCCGCCCCACACTCGCGGGGCCGCCATCCCCGGGTCGGCGGCTCGAGGAGGTAGGATACCCGTGATCGAACGACTCGTCGCGTTCTCCGTCCGTCAGCGCTGGGCCGTCATCGTCGTCGTCGCGCTCCTCACCGCCGCGTCCGTGGGGGTCGCCGCGCATCTCTTCCGCATCAACACCGATGTCGAGCGCCTGATCGATCCGAAGGAGCCCTGGCGGCAGGACGAGATCGCCTTCGAGCAGTCCTTCCCTCAGCGCAGCAACGCCATCGTCGCGGTGATCGACGGGCAGACGCCCGAGGAGACGGAGGAGGCGGCGCAGAAGTTCGCGACCTCGATCGCCGTCCACAAGAACCTGATCGAGTCGGTCTACCGGCCCGATGGCGGCCCCTTCTTCCAGCAGCACGGCTTCCTGCTGATGTCGAAGCCCGAACTCGACAAGACGCTGGAGCAGCTCGTGGAGCAGCAGGGCCTGCTCGGCGCCCTGGCCCAGGACCCCTCGCTGCGCGGCGTGATGCGCGTGCTCGCCATGGGCGCGCAGGGGGTGAAGAGCGGCGACGCCCAGCTCTCGGACCTCGAGAAGCCGATGGGCGAGTTCGACAAGACGCTCAACGCGGTGCTCGCCGACAAGCCAGCGCGCCTCTCCTGGCAGCTCCTGCTCTCGGGAGGCGAGGTGCGCAGCACCGACCTGCGCAAGTTCGTGATGATCCAGCCGGTGCTGGACTTCAACGCCCTGCAGCCCGGCTACACGGCGACGAAGCTGATCCGCAACGTCGCCAAGGACGCCGGCATCACCGAGGCGAACGGGCTGCGCATGCGGCTGACCGGCCCGGTCGCGGTGGCGGACGACGAGTTCGCGACCCTGTCGGACGACGCCTTCCTCAACAACTCGGTCACGGTCGGCGCCATCCTGCTGTTCCTGTGGCTGGCGCTGCGCTCGCCGCCGCTCGTGCTCTCGGTGATGATCACCACCTTCGCCGGGCTCGTCGTCACCGCGGCGCTCGGCCTGCTGATGGTGGGCGAGCTGAACCCGATCTCGGTGGCCTTCGCGGCGCTGTTCGTCGGGCTCGGCATCGATTTCGGCATCCAGTTCGCGGTGCGCTACCGGGCCGACCGCTACGAGCAGCCGGACATCTACTCGGCGCTGCGCGCAGCCGCGCGGGGCGTCGGCTGGTCGCTGACCCTTGCCGCGATCTCGCTGCTCGCCGGCTTCTTTGCCTTCCTGCCGACGGCCTTCCGCGGCGTCTCCGAGCTCGGCCTCATCGCCGGCGTCGGCATGATCGTGGCCTATCTCTTCGCGCTGACGCTGCTGCCGGCGCTGATCGCCGTCTTCAACCCGCGGGGCGAGAAGCGCGCCGTCGAGACGGCGTGGCTCGCCGGAGTCGACCCGTGGATCCTGCGCAACCGCAAGGGCGTGCTGATCGCCGTCGGGCTCGTGACGCTCGCCGGCCTGCCGCTTCTCCTGAAGCTGCCCTTCGATTCGAACCCGATGCATCTGCGCAGCCCGAAGGTCGAGTCGATCGCCACCTATCTCGACCTGATCAAGGACCCGGCGACGAGCCCGAACGTCATCGACGTGATCGCGCCCTCGGTCGACGCGATCCCCGAGCTGTCGAAGAAGCTCCTGGCGCTGCCGGCGGTGTCGAGCGTGAACAGCATCGACACCTACATGCCCCGCGATCAGGACGAGAAGCTCGCCGCCATCGCCGAGACGGCGCAGATCCTCGATCCCGTGCTGAACCTGAAGCGCAAGCCCGCGCCGAGCGACCAGGAGAACGTCGCGGCCCTCAAGCAGACGGCGGGCGCCCTGCGCGACGTGGCCGGCGGCTCGAAGAATCCCACCGCGCTCGCCGCCACCCTCGACAAGCTCGCGGCCGCCCCGGAGGCCAAGCGCGTGGAGGCCACGAAGGCGCTCACCGCCGACCTTCCGGGCCTCATCGAGGGGATGAAGGCGCTGCTGCATCCGAAGAAGGTGACGCTCGACACCATCCCCGAGCGGCTCAAGGCCGAGTGGGTCTCGAAGGACGGGAAGGCCCGCCTGGAGGTGCATCCGAAGGGCAACTCCAACGACGACGATGTTCTGCGCAGCTTCGCCAAGGAGGTGCAGACGGTGGCCCCGCACGCGACCGGCGCGCCGGTGGCGACGACCTCGTCGAGCTACACGATCCTCGGAGCCTTCATGCAGGCGGGCATCACCGCCTTCGTGCTGATCTTCATCATCCTCTCGGTCGCGCTCCGCAAACCCTGGGACGTCGCCATGACGCTCGGGCCGCTGGTGCTCGCGACGCTGTGGACGCTGATGAGCCTGCCGCTCGTCGGAATGCCTCTGAACTTCGCCAACATCATCGCCCTGCCGCTGATGCTCGCCGTGGGCGTGGCCTTCCACATCTACTACGTGATCGCGTGGCGGGCCGGCGTCGCGGACATGCTGGCCTCCAGCCTGACGCGGGCGATCTTCTTCTCGGCGCTGACCACCGGCACCGCTTTCGGCTCGCTCGTCCTGTCGAGCCATCCCGGCACCGCGAGCATGGGCAAGCTGCTCGCCCTGTCGCTGTTCTTCACGCTGGTGGCGGCGTTCTTCGTGGTTCCGGCCTTCCTCGGCCCGCCGCCCAAGCGCCCCGACGCCGACCGGCCGGAGGGCGATGCCGCCGGCAAGGACCCGCTCCTCGGCGCCAAGGCGCGGGAGAGGGTCGCCTGAGGCCTCGATGAAGGTCTCGGGAGGGCCTCGGCCCTCCCGGCCTCAGAGGAAGTCCGAGAAGCCGCCGCTGCGGATGCCGCCTCGCGCGACCGCCTCGCGGGCGGCGGGTGCGATGAGGGCGTCCCGCTCGGCGGCGTAGGCGTATCCGGGCGCCTCGCCGGGGAAGCCGCCGGCCGTTGCGGGATGGGTGTAGAGTTCGCTTAAGCCCGGCGGCAGATACGTGAGAAGGCCGGCGACGCGCTCGGGCGTCATCGTGCCCGACCAGGCGAGTCCCAGAGTCCGGTCGGGGATGAGCAGGCCGAGCTGCCGCGCGCGCACGGCGAGCAGCGCTGCCCATGGGGCGGTGTCGAGGGCGGGTCGGGGCGTGAAGCCCGGTTCGGCGAGGCGCAGCACGGCCCGCGGCTCTCGCGGCACCCGGATCGCCCGCATCCCGTAGCGCGGGCCGATCCGCAGCACCGCACCCGCGATCAGCGGGTGGATGTGGAAGTGCTTGTGGGCGTTGACGTGATCGAGCGGCAGCCCCGTCGCTCGGTAGGCCTCGAACTGCGCCTCGATCTCGGCGGCGAGCTGGCGCCGCGCGCCGCTCTTGAGGGCGAGGTCGAGGCCCATCCGCTCCATGTCGGAGCGCATCAGCCCGCGCCCGTCCGTCAGGTCCGGAAGCGCCGCTGCGGGCAGCGTCGGCCATGCCTCGACCAGGACGAGATGCAGCCCGACCCGCAGGCCCGGCATCCGCCTCGCCCGCGCTACGGCGTCGGCTGCGGCGGGCGCCGAGACCATCAGGCTCGCGGCCGTCAGGATGCCCTCCCGATGGGCCTGCTCGACGGCCTCGTTGACCTCGCGGCTCAGCCCGAAATCGTCGGCGGTGACGACGAGGCGCCGGTCCGTCGCGCTCACGGATCCCGCTCCTCGGCCGGCTCGGCGATGCCCGACGTCGCGAAGGCCTCGCGGCCGATCACGAGCGTCGCGCCCTTGCCGCCGGACGCCGAGAGGCTCTGGAGCAGGCGCAGGTTCATCAGTTCCGGGTTGCCCTTGAGCATCCGGGCGGAGTTCGCCAGCGAGCGCAGGGCCGCCTGCTCACCGCGGGCCCGCTCCAGCGCCGCCCGGCCCTCGAGGCGGGCGCGCTCGGTCTCGGCGAAGAGACGGCGCAGCTCGGGCGGCAGGGTCACGCCGCCGACCGTCGCCTCGACGAAGCGGCAGCCGCAGACCGGCCGGTCGAGCAGGGCGAGAAGCGATGGTCCGAGGCTGGCGCGCTCGTCGAGGAGCGCCTCGACGGTCCGCGCGGCGGCGAGCCGCACGAGCGCGTCCGTAGCGGCGACCCGCACGGCCTCGCGGTGGCCGCCCTCATGTGCCGTCTGCGGGTCGACGATCTCGTAGACGACCGTCGCCGACAGGCGATAGGAGAGGCGGTCCGCGCTCGTCACCTCGACCGCGTGGAGGGTCTCGAAGACCGGCAGCCGCGACAGGGCGACGACGAGGCGATCCCGCCGGCCGAGGGCGCGGTACCGCCCCGGAGCGAGCCTCCCGGCGAAGCGGCCGTCGACGTAGAGCAGGCCCTGCTGCCAGGAATAGATCGTCTGGCTCCAGCCTCCTCGCCGCAGGCGTCGGACGAGGACGACCAGCACGGCCGCCGCGACGAGCAGCAGGAGCGTCGGAACGAGTTGGGTCGTGCTTGGCACGCCGGTTCTCCCTTGGATCACTCCCCGGCGCCGCGGGGACCGGACGGGAGCACGAGGCCCGCAGGGTCCGTTCCCGGCTGCCCGAGGGCCGGCGCCGGAGAGTCTTTGCGGCTGTCAGGAACAGCGGAGCGGCGGATCATCTCTCGCTGGCCGCGCCCTCGCGGGCGTCGCGCGAACCCGATCCGTCGCGCGTCCTGTATCGCGGCGCGGGCGCGGCCTGTCGAGGGCGCCGTCTCCCGAAACGAGAACGGCCGGGCTGAGCGCCCGGCCGTTCCGATCCGATCGTTGCGACCAGAGGCGTCAGGCGGCCTTGGCCGTGCCCTGGCGCTCGCGGAGGAAGTGCCAGAACTCGACGCCCTCGCGGAGCCGCCGCTTCATCATGTCGGGCGAGCGGACCATCTCGTTCACGATCGAGGCGATCTTCGGCACGCGGAAGTAGAACTTCTTGTAGAACTCCTCCACCGCCGCGAAGATCTCCGAGTGCGAGAGGTGCGGGTAGTGGAGCGGTGCGATCTGCACGCCGTTCTCGTCGACGAGCTCGGCGTTCTCCACGTCGAGCCAACCGTTCTCGACCGCCTGCTTGTAGAGGAAGGTGCCCGGATAGGGGGCGGCCAGCGACACCTGGATGGTGTGCGGGTTGATGCGCTTGGCGAAGGCGATCGTCTCCTGGATCGTCTCCTTGGTCTCGCCGGGCAGGCCGACGATGAAGGTGCCGTGGATGGCGATGCCGAGCTCGTGGCAGTCCTTGGTGAACTTCTCGGCGACCTCGACGCGCATGCCCTTCTTGATGTTGTTCAGGATCTTCTGGTTGCCGGACTCGTAGCCGACGAGCAGGAGGCGCAGGCCGTTGTCCTTGAGGACCTTGAGGGTCTCCCGCGGCACGTTCGCCTTGGCGTTGCACGACCAGGTGACGCCGAGCTTGCCCAGCTCGCGGGCGATCTCCTCGGCGCGGGGCAGGTTGTCGGTGAAGGTGTCGTCGTCGAAGAAGAACTCCTTCGTCTGCGGGAACTCCTTCATGCAGTACTTGATCTCTTCGATCACGTGCGCGACCGACCGCGTGCGGTAGGTGTGCCCGCCGACCGTCTGCGGCCACAGGCAGAAGGTGCAGCGGCTCTTGCAGCCGCGGCCGGAGTAGAACGAGATGTAGGGGTGCTTCAGGTAGCCGATGAAGTACTTCTCCATCTCGAGGTCGCGCTTGTAGACGCTCGTGACGAAGGGCAGCTTGTCCATGTCCGTCATGATCTCGCGGTCCTCGTTATGGACCACGTTGCCGGCGGCATCGCGATAGGACAGGCCCTTGATCTCCGACATCGGCACGCCGTCGGCGACTTCCTTGACGGTGAAGTCGAACTCGTTGCGGGCGACGAAGTCGACCACCGGCGCCTGGGTCATCGAGCCCTCGGCGTCGACCGCGACCTTCGCGCCGATGAGGCCGGCGATGAGCTTCGGGTTGGCGGCCTTGAGGGCCTCGATCGTCTTCACGTCCGACTTGAAGGACGGCACCGAGGTGTGGAGCACGACGAGGTCGAAATCATTGGCCTGGGCCACGATCTCGTCGAGCTTGATGTTGTGGGGCGGCGCGTCGATGAGCTTCGAGTTCGGCACCAGGGCGGCCGGCTGGGCGAGCCAGGTCGGATACCAGAACGACTTGATCTCGCGCTTGGCCTGGTAGCGCGAACCGGCGCCGCCGTCGAAGCCGTCGAAGGTGGGAGCCTGGAGGAAGAGCGTGCGCATGGGGTTCAAGGCCTCAGTGCAGAGCGGGTGGCGCGAAGAGCAGACGAAGATCAGACCGAGGTCGCCTCAGCATCACGGCTGAGGTTTCCTTCGGGAATAAGCGTGCCGTCCGCAACCACGCGATAATCGTGACCTTTCCATGTCACCGCACCCGAGACGAAGCTCCAGGAGAAGTTCGCGAAGGACAGCATGTCGCGAATCGGCAACAGCCAGTAGGCGTGCGGCGCCAGACCGAACAGGCGCTCCAGGCGCAGGCACAGCACGATGCGGCAGGCGAGCGCCAAAGCCGCCACGGCAGGGGCGGCCTCGGGCGCGCCGGGAAGGAGCGCGCCGAGCAAAGCCAGCGGGAAGGCGTGGGTGACGAGCGAGCCGGCATAGCCCGCCGGGTCGACGTTGCGGATGGTGCGGTTCCAGCGCAGCTCGTGCCGCCACAGGCCCGAGAGCTCGGTGTCGACGCAGGCATGCCCGATCGTGAAGTTCGGGATGCTGAGGCGGTGCCCGCCCTCGCCCCGCGCCCGCAGGGCCTCGCCGATGGCGTAGTCGTCCGCGAGGTCGTCCCGGAAGCGCTCGAAGCCGCCGATCTCGGTCAACGCCGCGTGGGTGAAGGCGATGGTCGAGCCGAAGCATGGCTTGGCGAGGTTCAATGCCGTGCCCATCACCACGTTCGGCAGGAACTGGGCGTCGATGGCCAGCGCCGACAGCTCGGCGAAGACGCCGCGGCCGCCCGGCACGCCGTGATAGAGGCAGGTGACGCCGCCGACGCCGGGCGCGGACAGCTCGGTGACGATCCGTTCCAGGTAGTCCGGCCGCACGATCATGTCGCTGTCGGCCAGAACCACGACCTCGTGCTCGATCATCGCCGCCATGTTGATCAGGTTCGAGACCTTGCGGTTCGAGCCGTGCTGGCGGCCGTCGATGACGAGATCGATGCGCAGGGCGGGAAAGGTCTCGCGCAGGCGCTCCACGATGCCGATCGCCGGATCGGTTTGGCGCTGCACGCCGAACACGATCTGGACCTCTCCGGAGTAGTCCTGCCGGCAGAAGGTCGAGAGGTGCTCGAACAGGTCGGGCTCCATGCCGCAGAGGGGCTTGAGCAGCGTGACGGAGGGGCGCCCGGCGCCGTCGGCCAGGGCCGGCGCCCGGCGCGCCGCGACCCGGCCGGCGAGCGCCGCCGCGGCGAGCGCGTAGAGGCAGCCCGCGAGCGCGAGGATCAGAAGGATCGCCGAGAGCCAGTACAGGTCCATGGAGGGCATCGCGCGTCAGGCGTCTCGTGGTCGGGCCGGCGCGGGAATCACTCCGGAGCGGCCGGTGTCGGGCTCGTTCAAGGCGTAGGTTTGGCGGCGAAGCGTTCGGCGCCGGAAACGTGCAGACATGTCACGTTCCTGCCACGTCCGCCGCAGAAGGGCGCAGCGGACGTGGCCGGGGTCAGGCGCACTTCTTGAGGTCTCCCCCGCCCGCATCGAAGGCGTCGACGGAGGCGGTGCTGCGCGGCGGCGCGTAGCTGTAGAAGGGACCGAGCGTCGCCGGCTGCAGCACCGGCTGGAGACGGCGTCCGAGGAGACGGCCGCGGGCCTTGCTCTCCTGCTTGCGCAGGCGGCCCTCGGCCCGGTGCCAGGCGATCAGGCCCGGGACGCCGACCGCGAGGTCCGCGCAGCGCTTCACCAGCGAGAGCGCCAGCGCCGCCTCGGCCGGGACGCCGAACAGGCCGCAGAGGGCGATGAGACCGCCCTCCTGCGCGCCGATGGCGCCGGGCACCGCGAAGGCGGCGCCGCGCACGGCCTGGGCGAGGCTCTCGATCACCAGCGCCTCGGCGAAGCCGACCGGGTAGCCCATGAAGTGCAGGCAGACGTAGACCTCGAGCGTGCCGATGATCCAGCCGATGAAGTGGACGAGGATGCCGCTGCCGACGCGGGACGGCGCGCCGTAGAGGCGGCGCAGGTTGTCGTAGAGCACCTCGACGGCGCCGAGGGCGGCCCATTCGCGGCCGGAGGCGAAGCGCGAGAGCAGGCCCTGGATCAGCCGGTGCCCGGCGCGGCGCTGGACGAGGTAGAAGGCGGCGATGGCCGGCACCGCGATCGCCAGGCCGCCCTCGACGGCATGGGCGACGGGACCGTCGCCGACGAGCATCACCAGGGCCGCGAGACCGACCACGGTGAAGAGGAGCTGCGTCACCGCCTGGGTCATCAGGTCGACGAACATGCTGGCGCCGGCGAGCCCGCCCGCGACGCCGCGCTTCGTCAGCAGCCGAGCACCGATGAAGTCGCCGCCGACGGTGGCGACGGGAAGCAGCGTGTTGATGCCCTCGCGGACGTAGCGCAGGTCGATGCAGGTCGAGAGGCTCGGGCGCCCCTCCTTGGGGAACACCACGAACCAGCCGAAGCCCGCCCAGGCGACCGCGACCGCGCGGGCCACCACGACGATCAGCGTGCCCCAGCCGGCCGCCAGCACCGCGGCGCCCACATCCTCGAGGCCCGACGAGACGAACAGCCAAGCCGCCGTACAAAGGCCGGCAATCAGACCGACGGTGGTCAGGTGCTTCATGACCCTCTTTCGATTCCGTCGAAGGGTTTTGTGGGGCACGAAACCGAAAGCCGGTTTCTTCCGATAAATCACCGCGTTGCGCGGGTTCGTCAGGGCAAGTTGCAGCTTTGATCCCGGTTGTCTATCACCCGGGAGACACACCGCAGACCAAAGCAGTCGCGGGCGCTGACCCGGCAAACAGAACGCTGCGCGCACCGTCACCCAGGGGACACGTCATGGATCGCGAATCACCCATCACGGCCACGGAGGCCGTGTATGACGACGCTCACGCCGGCATGATCTCCGGCGGCATGGCGGCGCCGCGCGATCCGGCGCCCCAGTCCCCGGTCATGGCCTGGAACGAGTGGGACCCGCTGGAGGAGGTCATCGTCGGCTCCCTCGACGGTGCCACCATCCCGACCCACCACCTGACGGTGATCTTCAACCTGCCGCGGGCCGCGCAGCCCTTCTACCGCTTCGCCAGCGGCTGGCGGTACCCGAAGTTCATGAAGAAGCTCGCGCAGCAGGAGCTCGACAACTTCATCAGCATCCTCGCCGGCGAGGGCGTGAAGGTGCGCCGGCCGGATTCGGTCGACTTCTCGAAGAAGTTCAAGGCGCCGCGCTGGTCGTCGCGCGGCTTCTGCGTCGCCTGTCCCCGCGACCCGTACCTCGTCATCGGCGACGAGATCATCGAGAGCCCGATGTGCTGGCGCTCGCGCTACTTCGAGGGCGACGCCTACCGCTCGCTCTTCAAGGAGTATTTTCGCGGGGGGGCGCGGTGGACTTCCGCCCCGCGCCCACAGCTCACGGACGAGCTCTACAACTACGACTACCGGGTGCCGAACCTGAAGGCCGGCGAGCCCATGCAGTTCACGGTCAACGAGTTCGAGCCGGTCTTCGACGCCGCCGACTTCGTGCGCTGCGGCCGCGACCTGTTCGTGACGCGCTCCAACGTCACGAACCTGATGGGCATCGAGTGGCTGCGCCGCCACCTCGGCCCCGGCTTCCGCATCCACGAGATCGAGAGCCGCTGCCCGCAGCCGATGCACATCGACTCGTCCTTCATGCCGCTGGCGCCGGGCAAGGTGCTCGTGAACCCGGACTACGTCGACGTCGACAACCTGCCGGCGGTGCTCAAGAAGTGGGATGTGCTCGTGGCGCCGCGCCCCGACCCCGTGTCGGGCTTCATGAGCAAGATCTCGATGTGCTCGCCCTGGACCTCGATCAACGTGCTGGCCATCGACGAGAAGAAGATCGTCGTCGACCAGAGCCAGCCGACCCTGATCAAGGCCCTGAAGGACTGGGGCTTCGATCCGATCCCGGCGCCGTTCCTCTCCTACGGCCCGTTCGGCGGCTCGTTCCACTGCGCCACGCTCGACGTGCGCCGCCGCGGGACGCTGAAGTCCTACTTCTAATCCTCCTCCGCGCGCCGCTTCGGAGCGGCGCGCGGCGCGCGTTGCGCGGCCGACACAGCGCGCCTCGAAACCATTCGTTCACCGTCTTCGGTGGGTGAGAGCGTAAGCGTTTGTGTCCATATGTCGGGCATGCTGCGCTCCCGACTCGCCAAGACGTTCACCCGGATCGCCCGCTCCGCCGTGGCGGTCGCCGCCCTGGCCGGCGGCACGGCCGCCGTCCGGGCCGCAGACATGCCGACGCCCGCCGCTGCGCCGGTCTTCACCCAGGTCGACCAGAACATCTGGGTCGTGACCCTGACGGCGAACATCAAGGCGCAGCCGCGCTATCCGGGCGCTTCGGACTACACGGCCATCGGCTTTCCCTCAGTCAGCATCCGGAAGCTCGGAGAGCCTGAGCGCTTCTCGACGCCCGACGAGGGCCTAAGCTTCGCGCTCTACGAGACGAGCACGTTCCGGATCGGGCCGACCGTCCGCTACATCTCGGGCCGCTACTACGGCGACGACCGCCGGCACCTGTTCGGCTTCCGCGATGCCGGCTTCGCCCTGGAGCCTGGCGTGTTCGGAGAGTTCACCCCCGTCGACTGGCTGCGGGTCCGCGCGGAGATCCGGCACGGCACCATCGGTCACCACGGTGTCGTCGGCTCCGTCGGCGCCGACTTCATCCAGCCCTTCGACCGCTGGCGCTTCTCCATCGGCCCGCGCTTCAACTTCGGCGACGGCGCCTTCGCCCGCCGCTACTTCGGCGTCCTGCCGATCGAGGCGCTCCTGAACGGCCGTGTCACCGCCTTCCGCCCCGACAGCTTCACGTCGGCCGGCGTGCTCGGCGCCGTCACCTACACCTTCGACGAGCGCTGGGCGGTGACGGGCTACGCCGGCTACAACCGCATCATCGGCTCTTCCGCCGACAGCCCGCTGGTGCGCCGCCCCTTCGGCAGCCCAGACCAGTTCGTGTTCGGCGCCAAGATCGACTACTCGTTCACGATGCCGGCGCTGTTCTGATCCGCGCCAGCGCCGTCGCGGGCGGGCCATGACGCTCACGACCGGGCCGGAGCGGCGCCCGGTCCTCACCGTCCTCCAGGCCGGGCGCGCGGCGGCCGCCCTTGCCATCGTCGTCTACCACTCCGCCATCGCCACCCGCGACTTCGCCGGCGCGATCCCCGAGTCGGTCTTCCGCATCCTCGAATGCGGTACCTTCGGCGTCGATTTCTTCTTCGTCCTCAGCGGGTTCATCATCCTGCACGCGCACGGGGGCGATCCGCCGGGGGCCGCCGCCGCCCGGGCCTACGCCTGGAAGCGCGTCACGCGCATCTACGTGCCCTATCTGCCGGTCGCGCTGGCGCTCATCGGGCTCTACCTCGCCCTCCCCGGCCTCTCCGCCCGGACGCGGGAGTGGAGCCTCCTCACCTCGCTGACGCTCGTCCCGACCGGCGCTCCGCCGGCGCTCGCCGCCGCCTGGACGCTCGAGCACGAGATGATGTTCTACGTCCTGTTCCTGGCCTTCTTCCTGGCACGGCGCGCCTTCCCGGCCCTGATCGCGCTCTGGGTCGCGTCGATCCTCGTCGGGATCGGCCTCGGGCTCGAGACCTCCTACGCGGCGCCCTCGCCGCTCAGCATCCTGGCGCCGATCAACGCCGAGTTCGTGGCCGGAATGCTCGCCGCCCTGGCGGTGCCGCGCCTAGCCGGACGCCTTGCCCTCCCCTGCCTGCTGGCGGGGCTCGGCGGCATCGCCGCCTTCTTCGGTTTCGCGGTGGATCCCGCCGGGCCGGCGCGGATGGCCTTCGGCACGGCGGTGGCGCTCTGCGTCGCGGGTGCCGTCAGGCTGGAGATCGACGGCCGCCTCGGCGTGCCGGCCTGGGCGATCCTGCTCGGGAATGCGTCCTACGCGATCTACCTCGTCCACAACCCGCTGGCGTCACTGGGGGCCCGGATCGCGGCGCGCGTCGAGCCGCTGCGCTCCTGGCCCGCGAGCCTCGCGCTCTGCATCGGGCTCGGCGTCGCCGCGGGCCTCGTCTACCATCTGGCGTGGGAGAGGCCGGCGCTGGCCTGGCTGCGGCGGAGGGTCGGCCCCCGCCGCGAGGCACTGTCTCAGTAGAGGCCGCCGGCCTGGGCGGCCCGGTCCGCGTCGGCAGGTACCGCCGCCGGAGCGGAGGGCTGCGCGACGTAGGCGTCGGGCGGCGCCGTGCCGGGCTTGAACGCCTCCAGGATCGTGCCGCCGCCCTCGCCTGAACCAGCACGCATGCCGGAGGCGACGTTGACGCGGATCAGCTTGATGCCCGGCGGCACCCGGAACGGGGTCGGAGGCTTGTCCTTCAGCGCGTTCTTGAGGAAGTCGAGGGCGATCGGCGCGGCGAGGCCGCCGCCGGTCGCCCGGTCGCCGAGCGAGCGCGGCTTGTCGAAGCCGAGATAGACGCCGACGGCGAGATCCGGCGAGAAGCCCACGAACCAGGCGTCCTTGGCGTCGTTCGTGGTGCCCGTCTTGCCGGCCAGCGGCTTGCCGACCTGCTTCAGGATGGTGGCGGTGCCGCGCTGGACCACGCCCTCCATGATCGAGACCATCTGGTAGGCGGTGAGCGGATCGAGCACCTGCTCGGAATCGTCCACGAGCTTCGGCTCGTCCTGGCCCGACCACTTCTCCGCGTCGCAGCCGATGCACTTGCGGTTGTCGTGCCGGTAGATGGTCTCGCCGGTGCGGTCCTGGATGCGGTCGATCAGCGTCGGCCGGATGCGGCGACCGCCGTTGTCGAGCATCGAGTAGGCGGCGACCATGCGCATCACGGTGGTCTCGCCGGCGCCGAGCGACATCGGCAGCACCGGCAGCATGTCGTCGTAGACCCCGAAACGGCGAGCGTACTCGGCGATGAGCGGCATGCCGACATCCTTGGCGAGCCGCACCGTCATCAGGTTCTTCGAGTGCTCGATGCCGTAGCGGAGCGTGTGTGGGCCGCCGGCCTTGCCGTCGTAGTTCGAGGGCGTCCACGCCTCCTGGCCGGGCCCGGCCTCGATGGTGATCGGCGAGTCCTGCACGATGGAGGACGGGGTGTAGCCGTTGTCGAGCGCCGCCGAGTAGACGAGCGGCTTGAAGGAGGAGCCCGGCTGGCGCATCGCCTGCGTCGCCCGGTTGAATTCCGACTCGTCGAAGGAGAAGCCGCCGACCATGGCGTGCACGCGGCCCGTGTAGGGGTCCATGGCGACGATGGCGCCGGAGATCTCGGGCTTCTGCCGCAGGCGGAAGCTGCCCTTGCCGCCGTCGATGGCCTCGACATAGACCACGTCGCCGGGGCTGAGCGCCGCGGCCGCCGAGCGGCCGGTCCAGCGCAGGCCCTCGGCCGGGATCGTGCCGGTCTCGCGATCCTTCGAGACCTGGCCCGAGGCCTCGCGGCGGGGCTGGAGGCCGATCTGCGCGACGCCGCCCGCGGTGGAGAGCACCACGGCGAGGCGCCAGGGAGCGACGTCGCCGAGCGCGGGAACCTCGGCCACCGCCATGCCCCAGTCGCGGCCGGTGAGGTCGACCTTGCTCTGCGCTCCGCGCCAGCCGCGGGCCTGGTCGTAGCGGATCAGGCCGTCGACGAGCGCCTTGCGCGCCCAGGCCTGCATCTTCGGGTCGATGGTGGCGCGCACCGAGAGGCCGCCCTCGTAGAGCTTCTTCTCGCCGTAGCGCTCGGAGATCTCGCGGCGGACCTCCTCGGTGAAGTAGTTGGCGTTGGCCGCGTTCGGGAAGGCGATGCGCGGGTTGACGCCGAGGCCCTGCTTCTTGGCGGCCTCGGCCTCCTCGGCGGTGATGTAGCCGTTCTGGGCCATCAGGCCGATGATCTCGTTGCGCCGGGCGAGCGCCGCCTGGGTCTTGCGGTAGGGGTGGTAGTTGTTCGGGCCTTTCGGCAGCGCGGCGAGATAGGCTGCCTCGTTGATCGTCAGCTCGTGGACGGACTTGCCGAAATAGTCGAGCGCCGCCGCCGCGACGCCGTGCAGGTTGCGGCCCGGCACGATGGTGCCGAGGAAGATCTCGTTGAGGTACAGCTCAAGGATCTTGTCCTTCGAGTAGGCCGCCTCGATGCGCAGCGCGATGAGCGCTTCCTTGATCTTGCGGTCGTAGGTCTGCTCGTTCGACAGAAGGAAGTTCTTGGCGACCTGCTGCGTGATGGTCGAGGCACCCTGCTTCTTGCCGCTCTTGGCGTTGGTGAGGATCGCACGGACGATGCCCTCGGGGTCGATGCCGCCATGCTTGTAGAAGTTCTTGTCCTCCGCCGAGAGGAAGGCTGCGACGACGACCTTCGGCATCGCCTGGATCGGCAGGTAGAGGCGCCGCTCGCGGGCGTACTCGGCGAGCAGCGAGCCGTCAGAGGCGTGGACGCGGGTCATCACCGGCGGCTCGTAGTTGGCGAGCGCCGCGTGGTCGGGCAGATCCCGGCTGTACTTCCAGTAGAAGAACGCCCCGGCCGCCGCGAAGAGCACGAACAGCACGGCGCCCGCGCTGAACAGGAAGCCGAAGAAGCGAAGCACGAGGCGCATCGGGTGTCCGTCAGTCGGTTGATGCGGACATGTCCGCGATCCCGGCAGGGGGCTTCCTCGAACGGCGCGAGCGGCCTTGCCCCGAGGGGCTCACGGCAACGCGAACGAGGTCCGTTGATCGGCCCGTAACGACACCGCTTCTATGGTGAAACTGGGGCGATGGCCGCCGCCTTGCGCGGCGGTCCGGCCGGGCGGCCGAGGGTGGCGCGATTGGAGAAGAACAGGTCCACGGCCTTGGCCATGGCGCCCGTGACGCTCTCCCGCCAGGGCTGCGACTGGAGGAGGTCGAGGTCGCGCTTGCTCGAGAGGTAGCCGAGCTCGACCAGAACGCTCGGCACGTCGGGCGAGCGCAGCACCATGAAGCCCGCCTCGCGATGAGGCTTGGCGCTCATCTCCATCACCGGGCCGATCTGGCCCATCAGGCTGCGGGCGAAGCCCGCGGAGAAGCCGCGGGTCTCGCGCAGCATCAGTTCCTGGAGGATGTCGGTGACGTCGGTCGGCGGCGCCACGCTGTCGGTTCCGGCGGCGGAGTCGGCCTTGTTCTCGCGCTCGGCGAGCCGGGCGGATTCGGCGTCGGTCGCCTTCTCGGAGCCCGTGTAGATCGTCGCTCCGCGGACCTGGGGGGCGGACGAGATCGAATCCGCGTGGATCGAGATGAACAGGTCGGCCTTGGCCTCGCGGGCGATGCGGACGCGCTCGGCGAGCGGCACGAACACGTCCCGGTCGCGAGTCATGCGCACCCGGTAGCGGCCGCCTGTCTCGAGCCGCGCCGCGAGCGCCTGGGCGAAGCCGAAGACGATGTCCTTCTCGAACACGCCCGTGCTGGCGATGGCGCCGGGATCAGTGCCGCCGTGGCCGGCATCGACCATGATGAGGGGGCGCGAATCGGCGGGCTCCGGGCTCTCCGCCTTGCGCGGAACCGGCGCCGGGTCGCTGGCGACGGCGGCCTTGCGGAACGCCTCGCGGTCGGCGCGCTGCAACTCGATCGTCAGCAGGTGCGCTCCGTCGCGGGGACGCGCCACGGTCTCGATGCGCGCCACCGTGGCAGGACCCGCGAGGTCGACCACGACCCGCGAGCGGCCCGGCGCGAACAGGCCGTAGCGGAAGGACTGGATCAGGCCCTCGCGCCGCCGGCCCGACTCCGCCTCGACCTGGAAGTTCACCTCGGCGAGGTCGATGACCACCCGGTCCGGCCGCTCCATCACGAAGGCGCGCGCCTCGACGGGCTTCGACAGGGTGAAGGTCAGCTTCGTCGCGCCGCCCTGGCTCGACACGTCGGCGGCGATGGCGACGGCGGCATTGCGGTTGCGCTCGCCGTCCTGCGCGCCGGCCGGCAGGGCGCAGGCGAGGCCGATCGCGGTCGCGAGCGTTGCGAGGAGGACGCGGAGCGGGCGAGCGCGTGTCGGCATCGTCAGGCGGCCGTCTCCCGTTGCCTTCGGCCCTTGTCGAAGGGGCCTTAGGCTCTAGGGCATAGGAGCCACATGGTTAACCGCCGGTTTCCGGCCGAGGTTGCCTCGAACGCCCACTGTGGCTCTCGCGCGACAGCGCTCAGACGGCGTCCCGCGCCAGCCGGAGCAGGTTCTGCCCGTAGGCGGTCTTGGCGAAGAGCTCGCCGCGGGCGACGAGCTGGGCGCGGTCGATGAAGCCCTGCTCGAAGGCGATCTCCTCCAGGCAGGCGACCTGAAGCCCCTGCCGGTGCTGGAGGGTGCGCACGAACTCGGACGCCTCGAGCAGGCTGTCATGGGTGCCGGTATCGAGCCAGGCGTAGCCCCGGCTCATGCGCTCGACATGCAGCTGGCCCTGCTGGAGATAGGCCTCGTTGACCGAGGTGATCTCCAACTCGCCGCGCGCCGAGGGCTTCACCGCAGCGGCGATGTCGAGGACGCGGTTGTCGTAGAAGTAGAGGCCGGTGACCGCCCAGGTCGACTCGGGCTCCTTCGGCTTCTCGACGATCTTCGTCGCCCTCCCGTCCTTGTCGAGGGAGACGACGCCGTAGGCCTGCGGATTCTCGACGTGGTAGGCGAAGACCGTGGCGCCCTGCCTGCGCGACACGGCGCGGGCGAGGAGGTCGCTCATGCCGGCGCCGAAGAACAGGTTGTCGCCGAGGATCAGCGCCACCGGGTCCGAGCCCACGAACTCGCGTCCGATGATGAAGGCCTGCGCCAGCCCCTCCGGCTTCGGCTGCACCGCGTAGGAGAAAGAGAGGCCGAACTGCTCGCCGGTGCCGAACAGGCGGCGGTAGTTGTCGAGGTGCTCGGGCGTCGAGATGACCAGGATCTCGCGGATGCCGGCGAGCATCAGCACCGAGACCGGATAGTAGATCATCGGCTTGTCGTAGACCGGCAGGAGCTGCTTGTTGATCGACAGCGTCGCCGGGTGGAGCCGCGTGCCGGAGCCGCCGGCCAGGATGATGCCCTTCATGCTCTGAACCCTACGCTCCGACGCCACCGACCTGACCCATGTCCCGGACCGGACCCAGGAGACGGTCGAGGATGTCCTCCAGCGCCTCCGGCCACGGCCGTAGGCTGATCGCGAAGGATTGCGTCAGGCTCGTGGTATCGAGGCGGGAATTCGCCGGCCGCCGGGCCGGCGTCGGGTAGGCCGACGTCGGGATGCCGTCGACCGGCACCGAGCGGCCGCCCCGCCTGGCGCCCCCGGCGACGATGGCGCGGGCGAAGCCGCACCAGGTCGTCTCGCCGCCGTTGACGGCGTGGAAGGTGCCGGTCGGCGCCTCCGGATCGCGGGCGAGATGCAGCGCGACCTCGGCCAGCGCCGCCGCAAGATCGGCGGCCGAGGTCGGGCAGCCGTGCTGATCGTCGACGACGCTGAGGCGGTCGCGCTCGTTGGCCAGCCGCAGCATCGTCTTGACGAAGTTGCCCCGGTGCGGGCTCACCACCCAGGCAGTGCGCAGGATGGCGTGGCGGGGGTTGGCCGTCCGCACCGCCATCTCGCCCGCCGCCTTGCTCGCGCCGTAGACGCTCTGCGGGGCGATCGGCGCGTCGGAAGCGTAGGCGCCCTCCCCCGAGCCGTCGAAGACGTAGTCCGTCGAGACGTGGACCAGGGGAATGCCGGTCTTCGCCGTCGCGGCGGCGAGGAGGGCGGGCGCGAGCGCGTTCAGCGCCCAAGCCGCGCCGACCTCGCTCTCCGCCTTGTCGACGGCGGTGTAGGCGGCTGCGTTGATCACTGCCGCCCAGGGCCTGCCGGCGATGGCCTCCGAGACCGCCGCCTCGTCGGTGATGTCGAGGGCGGCGCGCTCCGGGGCATGGACCTGCACGCTCTCGGGCCAGGCGAGCGCCCGCAACTCCGTGCCGACCTGCCCGCCGCCGCCGAGGACGAGGATGTCCATCCGCCTCAGCCCGCCTTGGCCGAGCCGAGGCCGAGGCGCTCGCCACTGTAGCGGCCCTCGCGGATCGGCCGCCACCAGGACTCGTTGTCGAGATACCACCGCACCGTGTCCTCGAGCGCCTGCTCGAAGCTCCGGGACGGCCTGTAGCCGACCTCGGCCTCCGCTTTCGACGGATCGATGGCGTAGCGGCGGTCGTGGCCGGGCCGGTCGGCGACGAAGGTGATGAGCCGCTCGTGCGGAGCGTGCTCGGGCCGCAGCCGGTCAAAGGCCGCGCAGAGCGCCTTCACCACCGCGAGGTTGTTGCGCACCGAGCGCCCGCCGAGCAGATAGGTCTCGCCGACCCGGCCCCGCTCCAGCACCGCGACGAGGCCGCTTGCGTGGTCCTCGACATGGATCCAGTCGCGCTCGTTCAGGCCGTCGCCGTAGACCGGCAGAGGCTTGCCCTCCAGCGCGTTGAGGATCATCAGCGGGATTAGCTTCTCGGGGAAGTGGCGCGGCCCGTAGTTGTTCGAGCAGTTCGTCACCAGCACCGGCAGGCCGTAGGTCTCGTGCCAAGCCCGCGCCAGATGGTCGGAGCCGGCCTTCGAGGCCGAGTAGGGCGAGCGCGGATCGTAGCGGCTCGCCTCGGTGAAGAAGCCGCCCGGCGGCAGCGAGCCGTAGACCTCGTCCGTGGAGACGTGGAGGAAGCGGAAGGCCTCACGCTCAGCCCCCTCGAGGGACGACCAGTGCCGGCGGGCCGCCTCCAGCATCACCTGCGTGCCGACGACGTTGGTGCGAATGAAGGCGCCGGGGCCGGTGATCGAGCGGTCGACATGGCTCTCGGCGGCCAGATGCATCACCGCCTGCGGCCGGGCGGCGGCGAAGGCCTCCTCGACGGCCTGGGCGTCGCAGATGTCCGCCTGCACGAAGCGGTGGCGCGGGTTGCCTTCGAGGGGGCGCAGCGAGATCGGGTTGGCCGCATAGGTCAGCGCATCGAGGGTGGTCACCTCGTGCCCAAGATCCTCCACGAGATGCAGGACCAGCGCGGATCCGATGAACCCGCAGCCCCCCGTCACGATGATGCGCATGGGCGCTCCCTGTCTGGAATGATGGGCGCCTTCTAGAACAGGTCCGGCTGATTGCCGAGGGTCGGCGCCCGGCGGTCCTTGTCGGACAGGTGCGCCTCCTCGGGCTTGAGCGGCCAGGCGATCCCGATCTCGGGGTCGTTCCAGAGCATGCTGCGGTCGTGGGCGGGGCTGTAGTAGGCGTCGACCTTGTAGGCGACCATCGTGTCCGGCTCGAGGGTGCAGAAGCCGTGGGCGAAGCCCGCCGGGATGAGGAGCTGCTCGCCGCCGGCCGCGTCGAGGCGCAAGGCGACGTGATGCCCGAAGGTCGGCGAGGCGCGGCGGATGTCGACGGCGACGTCCAGGATGGCGCCGGAGATCACCCGCACGAGCTTCGTCTGCGCGGCCGGGGCGATCTGGAAGTGCAGGCCCCGGATGGTGCCGGCGGGCTTCGTGAGGGACTGGTTGTCCTGCACGAAGGCGATCTCGAAGCCGGCCCGCGCCAGCATGTCCGCCCGGTAGACCTCCGAGAACCAGCCCCGATCGTCGCCGTGGCGAGTGGGGATGATCCGCTTCACGGCCGGAATGGCCGTATCGATCACCTGCATCGGCCGCACTCCACGATTTGCGGGATCGTCGCACCCCGCCGATCCCGTTACATCGGGCAGTCGGGGCCGGCCGGCAATTTGTCAAGCAATGCGAACTGCCGAAACCCAACGGGCGGCCGTACGCGTCATCCTCAGATTCGCCGCTTTCCCGCGGCAAGGCCGTCGAACGGGTCAATCCTCCCTGGAGCGCCGCCAGTGATCCGGTTCGAGAACGTCACCAAGATCTACCGCACCGACGGCCATCGCCGCACAATCCTGGAACGCGTGTCGCTCACCCTGAAGCCGGGCATCAGCTACGGCATCCTGGGGATCAACGGCGCCGGCAAGTCCACGACCATGCGGCTCATCGGCGGCACCGAGGAGCCGACGAGCGGCCGCATCAAGCGAGGCCTGCGCGTGTCCTGGCCGCTGGGCTTCGCCGGCGGATTCCACCCGATGATGACGGGCCGCGACAACGTCATCTTCGTGGCGCGCATCTACGGCGAGAACCCGAAGCGCGTGCTTGAGTTCGTCGAGGACTTCTCGGAGCTCGGCAGCTATCTCGACGTGCCGATCCGAACCTACTCCTCCGGTATGGGCCAGCGCCTCGCCTTCGGCATGAGCATGGCGATCCCGTTCGACTGCTACCTCATCGACGAGGTGACGGCGGTCGGCGACTCGCGCTTCCAGAAGCGCTGCGTCGAGGCGTTCTCGGCCCGGCGCGAGAACGCGGACGTCATCATGGTCTCGCACGACATGGAGACGATCCGCACCTGGTGCACGCAGGGCGTCGTGCTCCTCAACGGCCGCGCGATCATCTACGAGGACGTGAACGACGCCATCGAGGTCTACCGGCGGCTGAACGCCTGAGACGCGGGATCAGGACACGGTTTCGCCGCCAGCGCGTGTCAGGCGGCTCTCGCGGGGCCGGCGCGCCTTCCCCGCCGAGCGGGAAGGATGGACGACAGGATCGATGAACGCCGAGATCCGCAATCCTCAGGGACAGCCGCTGACGACGGCCGACCGCTCGGCCGCGGTGGCCGAATCCCTGCGCCAGATCGCCCGCGTCTCCCGTTTCGCGGACCGCAAGAAGGGCATCCGCTCCTATCAGAGCCACGTGAAGAGCGACCCCTGGGTGCCGGTGCTCTTCGTCGTGTGCTTCCTGATCCCGGCGCTGGCCGGCGCGGTCTACTACGGCCTGATCGCCTCCGACCGCTACGTCACCGAGGCGCGCTTCGCCCTGCGTCCGGCCCTCGGCTCCTCGGAGAAGGCGTCGCCCGAGCAGGTCGGGACCAACGCGGGCTCTCCGAGCCACGCCATGGTGGCGCAGGACACGCTGATCACCTACGCCTACATCCACAGCCGCGCGATGATCGAGGCCGTCTCGGCCAAGATTCCGTTGCGGGAGATCTTCAGCCGCAGCAGCATCGACTATCTGTCCCGCTTCGACGCCAGCGAGCCGATCGAGATCCTCGCCAAGTACTGGCGCAACCGGGTCACGACGGAGGTGGAGGCGGGCTCGGGCTTCATCACCCTCACCGTCAACGCCTTCGATGCGGCCGAGTCCCTCGCCATCACCCAGGCCATCATCGCCGAGGCCGAGCGGATGGTGAACGCGCTGAGCACCACGGCCCGCAACGATGCGCTCGCCGAGAGCACCCGGGAGCTCAAGCTCGCCGAGGACCGCATGACGCGCATCCGCCTCGCCGTGCGCGACCTGCGCAACCGCGACGGCGTGCTCGACGCTCAGAAGACCAATGATTCCAATCTCAAGGTCGTCGGCGAATTGCGCGCGAACCGCATCAAGCTCGCCGTCGATCTCACGATGTCGCAGCGCGACCTCGGGCCGGAATCGCGCCGCATCCTCGACCTCAAGGCACAGATCAAGGACATCGACGAGAACATCGCCCGCATCGAGCGGGCCTCGGCCAGCGTCGATCCGGAGCAGAAGCGGCTCCTGTCCGACGCGCTGACGCGGTTCGAGGCGCTCGACAACGAGCGCAAGGACGCGGAGAAATACTATGCGAAGGTGCTTGCCGCGAGCGAGCGCGCCCGCATCATGGCCGCCCGTCAGGTCGAGTTCTTCAACCTCGTCGTGACCCCGGTGCTCGCCGAGTCCTCGCAGCAGCCCCGGCGCCTGCTCATGACGAGCCTGATCGCGGCGGGCGGCGCCGTGCTGTTCGCCGCCGCCCTGTTCGCGCGCAAGCAGATGGTCTGAGCCTCAGCGGCGGGTCACCGTCTCGCCGGGAAGCAGCGTCGTCCCGGTCTCGGTGTCGAGGCCGGTCGTGGTGGAGGCCGCCGCGCCGATGGCCTGCGATCCGACCTCGTCGGTCGCCGGCCGGGCCGTGGCCGTCCCGCCGGTCCATCCCGTCGCACGCCAGTTCTCGGCGCGCTCGTCGAGATCGATGGAGCCGTGCCGGTCGAGGACCGCCAGCGCCCGGTCGGCGCGATCCTCTTCGACGCGGGCCGAAACCAGGGTGCCGCCCCGGCGCACGCCCTCGGCATAGGCCTCCGCTTCCGCCTCGCTCAGGCCCGCTCCGGTCAGCGCGCCGAGAAGCCCTCCGGCGGCCGCGCCGAGTCCCGCGCCCGTTACCGTGGCGACGAGCCAGCCGGCCGCCACCACGGGCCCGACTCCGGGAATGGCGAGGGCGCCGAGGCCGGCGAGCAGTCCCGCGCCCCCTCCGATCACCGTGCCCAGCGTGGCGCCGACCCCGGCGCCGTCCGCCGCCTCGCCGCCCGGCCGCTCGACGGAGCCCGCGCGCTCGGAGGTCGATGCATCGTCCCTCGCGACGATCGAGATGTCGGCATGCGGAATGCCCTCCGCCTCGAGCCGGTCGACCGCGGCGGCGGCGCGCTCGTAATCGTCGAACAGGGCGGTGATGGTGCGTGTGGCCAAGGCCCTCTCCTCTTCGGATGCTCTCGGTCAAGCGAGGCGCACGGGGTTGGTTCCGGCCCGCGTTAACCCTCCGCTAACCGTACGGGCGGCAAATCTTGCCGGGTGCCGCGCGTCTCGCGCGGAGCGCCGCGTGCGCGAGAGGATGCTGCCCCGAGATGGCTGAGACGGCGACCGGGCGGAGCGTCGGCGGAGCGTTCCCGAGCTTCTCCTCGTTCCAGATGCCGACCCGCGACAGCCTTCAGGCGCTGTCGAAGCGCTCGGACCTGTTCTTCGCGACCGCGGTCATGGGCATCCTCACGGTGCTCATCTTCCCGCTACCGGCGATCCTGCTCGACCTGCTGCTCGCGGTCTCGATCATCATGTCGGTCCTCATCATGATGACCGGCCTGTTCATCGACAATCCGCTCGAGTTCACGGTCTTCCCGACGCTGCTCCTCATCGCCACGATGCTGCGGCTGGCGCTGAACCTCGCCTCCACCCGCCTCATCCTCGGCCACGGTCACGAGGGCACGGCGGCGGCCGGCCACGTCATCGAGGCCTTCGGCAACTTCGTGATGGGCGGCAACTTCGTCATCGGGATCATCGTGTTCGCGATCCTGATCATCGTGAACTTCGTCGTCATCACGAAGGGCTCGGGCCGCATCGCCGAGGTCGCGGCCCGCTTCACCCTCGACGCCATGCCCGGCAAGCAGATGGCGATCGACGCCGACCTCTCGGCGGGGCTCATCGACGAGAAGACGGCCAAGGCGCGGCGCTCGGCGCTCGAGGAGGAATCGTCCTTCTTCGGCGCCATGGACGGCGCCTCGAAGTTCGTGCGCGGCGATGCCATCGCGGCGCTCCTGATCACCTTCATCAACGTGGTCGGCGGCATCATCATCGGCGTCGCCCAGCAGGGCATGCCGTTCGCGGGCGCCGCCAAGACCTACACGCTCCTCACCATCGGCGACGGTCTCGCCTCGCAGGTGCCGGCGCTGATCGTCTCGACGGCGGCCGGCATCCTCGTCTCGAAGGCGGGCGTGAAGGGCTCCGCCGACAAGGCGCTCGGCAAACAGCTCGCCGCCTACCCGAAGGCGCTCGGCATGTCGGCGGGTGTCATGGTGCTGATCGCGCTCCTGCCCGGGATGCCGATGCTGCCCTTCCTGCTGCTTGGAGCGGGCTCCGGCTACGCGGCCTGGCGCATCGCCAAGACCGCCAAGGAGGCGCCCGTGCTCGATGCGGACGGCGCGCCGGTTGCACCGGGCGCCGCGGCGGCCCCGAAGGAGGAGACCGTCACGGACCTCCTCAAGCTCGACGATCTCAAGCTCGAGATGGGCTACGCGCTCCTCGCGCTCGTCAACGGCGAGGGCCAGGACCGGCTCACCGAGCAGATCAAGGCGCTCCGCCGCCAGCTCGCCGCCGACCTCGGCTTCGTGATGCCCTCCGTGCGCATCCTCGACAACGTGCAGCTCGACGCCAACGCCTACGTGGTGCGGGTGAAGGAGATCGAGGCCGGCACGGGCCAGATCTTCCCCGGCCAGTTCATGGCCATGGACCCGATGGGGGGCCAGGTGCAGCTTCCCGGCCAGCACATGCTGGAGCCGACCTTCGGGCTGCCCGCCACCTGGATCGATGCGTCGCTGCGCGATCAGGCGCAGCTCAAGGGCTACACCGTGGTGGATGCGGCGACCGTGGTCTCGACGCACCTCACCGAGATCATCAAGGCGCACGTCTCCGAGCTCCTCAACCATGTCGAGGTACAGAAGCTGCTCCGCGAGCTGCCGAAGGAGCACGGCGACCTCCTCAAGGAGGTGGTGCCGAGCCAGATCTCGACCACCGGCGTGCAGCGGGTGCTCCAGTTCCTGCTGGCGGAGCGGGTCTCGATCCGCGACCTCGGCGCCATCGTGGAGGGCATCGCCGAGGTGGCGGGTGCCGTGAAGAACCCCCGCGACATCGTCGAGCACGTGCGTGCCCGCCTCGGCCGCCAGATCTGCGCGCAGTACCAGGGCATGGACGGCACGCTGCCGATCATCACGATGTCGCCGGCCTGGGAGCAGGCCTTCCTCGACTCGATCGTCGGCGAGCGCGAGGAGCGCTACCTCGCCATGCAGCCCTCGAAGCTGACCGAGTTTGTCAACACCGTCCGCGACCGCTTCGAGACGGCCGCCAAGATGGGCGAGATGCCCGTGCTCGTGACCTCGCAGCAGACGCGGCCCTTCGTACGCTCGATCATCGAGCGCTTCCGCCGCGAGACGCCGGTGATGAGCCAGGCCGAGATCCACCCGCGGGCGCGCCTGCGAACGGTGGGCTCGGTCTGATCCCTCCGGAACGACCCCGGGATCAGGCCGCCCGGCGCAGCCGCTCGGGCAGGATGCGGTGGCCGTCGGGCGCCGCCTCGATCAGGCGGCGCAGCCGCTCGACATCGGCGTGGTTGTCCGAGAGCAGGTCGGTCACGTCGCCGTCGAGGATCGCGTCGACGTGCCGGCAGCGGCGGCCGTTGCGGCCGGCCTGACAGGAACAGCGCAGGTAGAGGCCCGTCACGCGCGGCTCCGAGCGGACGGCGTAGCGGTTGCCGGTGCTGCCGCGGATGGTGAAGGCGATCTCTTTCGGCGCGGCGGACCCACGGGCCGCCCGGGCGGCGGCGACGGCGCGGCCGGTCACCCCGTCGGGCCGGGCGCCATAGGGCGGCGGCGCGGCCGGAACGGCCGTCGCCGGCATGGCCAGCGCGTGGGTGAGACCGAGCACGCTGCCGGCGTCGAGCGCGCGGACCGCGGCGAGCGCGATCTCGGCGCAGGCATAGGCATCCTCGCCGGCATCGTGGTGCTGGAAGCGGATGCCGAGGCGCCGGGCGACCTTGCCGAGCCCGCAGCCCTCCGGGTCCGGGAAGACCTGCCGGGCGATCCGCACGGTGCAGAGATAGGCGAGCGCCGGGGTCGGCAACCCGTAGGCGGCGAGCGATGCGCGCAGCACGCCGATGTCGAAGGTGGCGTTGTGGGCGAGGATCAGCCCCTGCGCGAGGTCCGGCAGGAACTCGGCCATCGCCTCGGGAAAGGTCGGGGCGTCGCGCACATCCGCCGGCAGGATGCCGTGGACGCGGATGTTGCCCGGCGAGAAGCGCATCTCCGGCGGCCGGATCAGGCGGGACTCCCGCCGCACCACCCGGTCGCCCTCGATCCAGGCGAGGCCGACCGCACAGGCGCTGTCGCGCCGCTCGTTGGCCGTCTCGAAGTCGAGGGCGAGGACCGTCATGCTTCCCGCGTCCGGGCGCAGGAGCCGCGCCCGCGCCCAGGTCTATGGCCGGCGGACTCGCCGTTCAAGAGTCGGCGACGAGGGCCAGCCATTCGTCTTCCGTGACGACCTTCACCTTGTGGCGCTCGGCGTCCTTGAGCTTCGAGCCGGCGCCGGGACCCGCGATGACGAGATCGGTCTTGGCCGAGACCGAGCCCGAGACCTTCGCCCCGAGCCGCTCGGCGGTGGCCTTGGCCTCGTTGCGGGTCATCTTCTCCAGCGTGCCGGTGAAGACGAGCGTCTTGCCCGCGAAGGCGGCCGTGGAGGAGCCCGCCTCGATCGGCTCCACCGTGACCTCGGCGAGCAGGCGCTCCACGGCCTCCCGGTTGTGAGGCTCGGCGAAGAAGGCGATCAGGTTCTCGGCGGCGACGGGGCCGACCTCGCTGTCGTCGGCGATGAGGTGGTAGCCCTCCCCCGGCCGCTGCGCCGCCGCTCGCGCGATGGCCTCTCGGGCGGCGTCCGCGCTGCCGTAGTGGTTGACGAGGCTCTCGCGCTGGACGCTCGTCAGGCGAACGCGGACGGCCTCACCTTCCCCGGCCGCTTCTTCCTCCGACGGGAAGCCGCTCTCCACGAGCCGGTCGCGAGTGGTCGGGCCGATCCTCGGAATGCCGGACAGCTCCAGCCAATCCTTGCCGCCCTCGGATGCGGCCGCCGCCTCGATCGCCGCCATCAGCGCCGGCATGTCGCGAAAGCGCTTGGCCAGCGCCTTCGAGGTCGATTCGCCGATGTGGCGGATGCCGAGCGCGAACAGGAAGCGGTTCATCGGCAGGTACCGCCGCGCCTCGACGGAGGCGAGGAGGTTGCGGATCGCCTTGTCCTCGTCCTCGCCCTTCTTCTTGGCCTTCTTCGGCGCCGCCTCGCCCTCCGCGCGCTTGGCGGCCGAGAGCGCTTCACGCCGGGCGACGATCGCCGCCTTCAGCGGCTCGAACTCCAGCCGGAACAGGTCCGCCGGCTGCTTTACGAGCCCGGCCTCGAACAGGACCTCGATGTAGGTCTGGCCGAAGCCTTCGAGATCGAAGGCGTTGCGGGAGACGAAGTGCTTCAGGCGCTCCAGGCTCTGGGCCGGGCAGATCAGGCCGCCGGTGCAGCGGCGCACCGCATCGAGACGGCCGGTGCGGGGGTTGATCTCGCGTACCGCCCGGCTGCCGCAGGCGGGGCAGGTCTCGGGAAAGGCGTAAGGCGCTGAATCGGCCGGGCGCTTGTCGAGCACCACGTCCATCACCTTCGGGATCACGTCGCCCGCCCGCTGCACCGTCACGGTGTCGCCGACGCGGATGTCGCGGCCCTCGCGGATCGGCTCGCCGTCGCCGCCGACGCCCTGGACGTAGCCTTCGTTGTGGAGCGTCGCGTTCGAGACGACGACGCCGCCGACCGTCACCGGGCGCAGGCGCGCGAGCGGGTTGAGGGAGCCGGTGCGCCCGACATTGATGTCGATGGCTTCCAGCACCGTCACTGCCGTCTCGGCGGCGAACTTGTGGGCGAGCGCCCAGCGGGGGCTGCGGGAGACGAAGCCGAGGCGCTTCTGGAGCCCGAGATCGTCCACCTTGTAGACGACGCCGTCGATGTCGTAGCCGAGCCCGGCCCGGTCGGCCTCGATGGCGCGGTAGTGGGCGAGCATCGCCGCCGCGTCCGCGCAGACGACGGTGCGGTCGTTGACCGGCAGGCCCCAGCGGCGGAAACGCTCCAGCACCTGCGACTGCCGGTCTTCGAAGGGGGGATCGACCTCGCCCCAGGCGTAGGCGAAGAATCGCAGTGGGCGCGAGGCCGTCACGGAGGGGTCGAGCTGGCGCAGGGAGCCTGCGGCGGCGTTGCGCGGGTTGGCGAAGAGCGGCTTGCCGGCCGCCTCCTGCCGGGCGTTGATCGCGGCGAAATCCGCATGCGACAGGTAGACCTCGCCGCGGACCTCGCAGACCGGGGGCACGTCGTCGCCGTCGAGACGCTGCGGGATGTCGCCGACCTCGCGGGCGTTGGCCGTGACGTTCTCGCCGACCGTGCCGTCGCCGCGGGTGGCGGCCGTGACGAGCGCGCCGTTCTCGTAGCGCAGCGACAGCGACAGCCCGTCGATCTTCGGCTCGGCGGTGAAGGCGAGCTCCTTGTCCTCCGGCCAGTTCAGGAAGCGGCGGACGCGGGCGACGAACTCTTCGACCTCCGCGTCGGCGAAGGCGTTGCCGAGCGAGAGCATCGGCACCGCGTGGCGCACCTTGCCGAAGCTCTCCGAGGGCTTGGCGCCGACCGAGGCGCTCGCGGGGCCGGTGCCGGCGAGATCGGGGAAGCGTTCCTCGATCCCCTCCAGTTCACGCCGCAGCCGGTCGTACTCGGCGTCGGTCATGATCGGATCGTCGTGGCCGTGATAGGCGGCGTCGGCCTCCGCGATCGAGGCCGAGAGGGCGGCGTGGCGCGCCCGCGCCTCGGTGTCGTCGCGGTCCTCCGGCGGAGCGGTCTCGGTGTCGGGTACGGCCATGTCTCTCGCGGATTCTCTGTCTCGGACGACGCCGGACCCTAGCGGAGGCCGGTAAAGGAGAACATCCGCGCGGCTGGAGGGGCGTAACCGGCGGCCCGCCGCCGGCGAAGTGCCGCATGCGGTCGGGACATCGAACGGCGAGCGGCCGCGATCGTTGGAGAGCGCATGGTTCCGAGGACGCTTCCCCTGCCCTGGCTCGACCGCGCCGGCCGGCTCTCGCCGCTGAAGCTCGCGGTGTTCCTGGCGATCCTGGCGCCGGGAATCTACCTCGCCGGGGCCTACTCCGCCGACCGGCTCGGGGCGAAGCCGATCACCGCGCTGCTGCACGGCACCGGCGAGTGGACCATCCGGTTCCTGCTTGCCTCCCTCGCCGTCACGCCGCTCCGGCGGGTCGCGAACTGGCCGAAGCTCATCCTGGTGCGGCGGATGCTCGGGCTCGGGGCGCTCGCCTACGCAGCGATCCACCTCGCGCTCTACATCGTCGACCAGAACTTCGTGCTGACGAAGGTCGTCTCCGAGATCGTGCTGCGCTTCTACCTGACGATCGGCTTCGTGGCGCTGCTGGGCCTCCTCGCCCTCGGGCTGACCTCGACGGACGAGGCCGTGCGCCGGATGGGACCGCGCTGGCGCCTGCTGCACCGGCTCGTCTACACGATCACGGCGCTCGGGATGCTGCACTACTTCCTGCAGTCGAAGATCGACGTCTCCGACCCGGTGTTCTGGACGGGGCTGTTCCTGCTGCTGATGGGCTGGCGCATCCTGCAGCGCTTCGGCGTACCGAGCCGGCCGCTGCCGCTTCTCGCGCTCGCTCTCGGCACGGCGCTGGCGACAGCGCTTCTGGAGGCTGCCTGGTACGGCCTGGCGAGCGGCGTGCCGGCCTCGCTCGTGCTCTCGGCCAATCTCGACTTCTCCGGGGTGGTCCGACCGGCCTGGTGGGTGCTCGGCGTCGGGCTGCTCCTGCCGCTCGCGAGCCTGCTGCGTCCGATGCCCGTTCGATCGCCGCCGCGCGCCGTCCCGGCCGCGTAGCGCGGCGCGCTTGTGCGCCGGCCTGCGAGGCGGCAGAACCGGGCACCTTCGGGAGGCCCTGTCCATGCGCCGCTCTGCTTTGCTGCTGATCCTGTCGCTCGCCCCGCTGCCCGCAGCGGCGCAGTGCGTGAAGCCCGAGCCGCCGCCCGTCGAGGGCAAGCCGGCGCGCCCAGCCTTGCCGGCGAAGCCCGCCTGCCTCGACGCCAAGGGCGGCTGCCCCGGCTGGGAGGCCTACAGCTACAACGACGCCGTGAAGGCCTACAACCTCCAGCTCCAGGCCTTCCAGCCGCTCGCCCAGGCCTACGTGCAGAAGCTCAACGCCTACGTGAAGGCGAGTGGCGACTACGCCCAGTGCGAGGTGAAGACGCTCCAGTAGGGCGACGGCGGGAGCGGCCCCGACGGATACGGCCGCCCCCGCCTCGGCAGGCGTCGCGCTCAGTTCGCGTGCGAGACCTCGACGAGGTTGTCCGAGAACGAGGGCGCGTGCCCCATGTCGGTGAAGGCCGCGGAGGAGATGCTGTTGACCGTGCCCTCGTTGAGCTGGCGCCAGTAGCCGAGGGTCGCGACCACGACCCCGTGCCGCACGTCCTCCGTCACCCGCGCCACGCCCTTGAAGGCGCCACGGCCATTCGCGACCTGGACGCGGTCGCCGTCGATGATGCCGCGTGCCGCCGCGTCCTGCGGGCTGATCATCACGAACTGCTCGCCCTGGCCCTTCTGCTTGTCCTCCATGTTCGCGTAGCAGGAGTTCAGGAAGTAGTGGCTCTTGGGCGAGACGATGTTGAGCGGGAAGCGCTTGGCCAGCTCCGGATCGGCGGTGTGCGACTCGCAGGCACCGACGTAGTCGGGCAGCGGATCGAGCGCCTCGCCCGGCTGGAAGCCCTCGTACATCTGCCGGAACGGCGGCGCGACGAAGTTCGTCGCGCCCTCGACCTTGAGCATGCATTTTCCGGTCGGCGTCGGGAAGTTGCCCTCCCGATGCGGGGCCCGATCATCCGGCGTGCCGACCTTGAGACGGGCGAAGCCGTGCTCGCGCATGTAGGCCAGATCGTAGCCCTCGCAGGCGGGCGCGTTCCAGTCGACGTAGTGCTCCAGGCACTCCGAGTCGGTCCACTTGAAGTTCTCTTCCTCGAAACCGAGCCTCGCGGCGAGGCGGCGGAAGATCTCGTTGTTCGGGATGGCCTCGCCGGGCGCCTCCGCGCACTTGGTGTTGTAGGTCAGGTAGAGGTGCCCCCAGGAGAGGATCATGTCCTCCATCTCCGCGCCCATCGCCGCCGGCAGCAGGATGTCGGCGTAGGAGGCGGTGTCCGAGACGAAGTGCTCGGCCGAGACCATGAACAGGTCCTCGCGCATCAGCCCCTCGACGATCTTGTCCGTCTCGGGCGCCTGCGTGACGGGGTTCGAGTTCCAGCACATCATCGACATAATGGGCGGATCGAGCGGCATCTCGCCGGTTAGCGCGCGGCCGATCTGCAGGTTCGAGATGACGCGGGTCCCTTCCGGGATCAGGTCGGGACGGCACATCACGTCGAACCTGTAGGGATGCTCCCAGACCGGGAACTGGGTGACGCCGCCGCCGACATGGCGCCAAGCGCCGGTGAGCGCCGGGATGCAGGTCACCGCCCGGATGGTCTGGCCGCCTCCGAAGTGCCGCTCCAGCGCGACGCCCATGCGGATGCCCACCGGCTGGGCCGTCGCCATCTCGTAGGCGAGCTTGCGGATGTCCGCGGCCGGGACGCCGGTGATGCCCTCGGCCCACTCGGGCGTGCGCGCGGCGGCCCGCTCCTTCAGCTCCTCGAAGCCGACCGTGTGGCTGTCGACGTAATCCTGGTCGACGAGGCCCTGCTCGATGATCGAATTGATGAGCGCCATGGCCAGCGCCCCGTCCGTGCCGGGCTTGGGGCAGATGTGCCAGTCGGCGCCCTTGGCGGTGCGCGAGGCGTAGGCGTCGATGACGACGACCTTCGCGCCCTTCTTTTGGGCGTCCTTCACGATGGCCCAGTGATGCAGGTTCGTGCTGACGCTGTTGCAGGCCCAGATGACGATGTACTTCGAGTGGATGTAGCTCTCGGGGTCGAGCCCGGCGGTCGGGCCGACCGTCAGCAGCCAGGCCGTGCAGGAGCCCTCGCCGCAGAAGGTCCGCTCGGTGACGGTCGCGCCGAGCCGGTTGAAGAAGGCGTCGCCGCCGTTCAGGCCGTGCACGAGGCCCTGGTTGCCGAGATAGCTGTAGGGAACGATGGCCTGCGGGCCGTGCTGGTCGATGATCGCCTTCCAGCGGGTGACGATCGTGTCGAGCGCCTCGTCCCAGGTGATGCGCTCGAACTGCTTCGAGCCTTTCGGGCCGACCCGCTTCATCGGGTAGAGCAGCCGATCCGGGTGATAGTGGCGCTTCTCGTAGTCTTTCAGCTTCACGCAGAGACCGCCGCGGGTCATGGGATGAACGGGATTACCGCGCACGCTGAGCAGCGCGCCGTCCTTGACCTCGAAGAGCATCGAGCAGGTGTCGGGGCAGTCGTGCGGGCAGGCGCCGAAGAAGGTCCCCGAGGCGGCTCCGCTCTCGAAGAGGGCCTTGGGGTCGACGATCTCGTTCATGCGTTCCTCCCTGAGAAACCCGCGGCTTGTCATTATTTTTCATGCCGCGGGGCCCGATCGGTCGGAGCGTAGATAATAAGAAAAAAAATTCCAAGCTGGACTTCTGTGCAACGCGCGCGCTCCCGACGACGGCCGACCCGCTATCGCGGACGTTCGATGGCGCTCATGCTCCGTCACGCGACGACACGAGCCGCCGAAGCCCTCGCTTCGCCCTCGGCTTGACCCTCGGACCGACCGATGCCACAGGCCCGGCGATCCGCCGGAGCCCGACAACCGCATGAGCGCACCCCTCGACCTTCTCGTCCTCGGCAACGCGATCGTCGACGTGATCGCCCGGACGGACGACGCCTTCCTGTCCGCGCAAGGATTGGCCAAGGGCGCGATGCAGCTCATCGACGAGCCCCGCGCGGAGGACCTGTTCCAGGCGATGGGTCCGGCGACCATCGTCTCCGGCGGCTCGGGGGCCAACACCGCGGTCGGCGCGGCGCTGCTCGGAGCACGGACCGGCTTCGTCGGCAAGGTGCGGGAGGACGACGTCGGCGGACTCTTCGCCCACGACCTCAAGGCGACGGGTGTGCGCTTCGACGTGCCGCCCGCCAAGGAGGGCCCCGCCACCGCCCGCTGCTTCGTGCTGGTGACGCCCGACGGCGAGCGCACCATGAACACCTATCTCGGCGCCTGCCAGGGCCTGTCGCCGGCCGACGTCGACGAGGCGACCACCGCCAGCGCCCGCGTCGTCTACCTCGAGGGCTACCTCTGGGACCCGCCGGCGGCCAAGGATGCCTTCCGCAAGGCCGTGAAGATCGCCCACGGGGCGGGCAACGCCGTGGCGCTGACCCTCTCCGACGCCTTCTGCGTCGGCCGCTACCGGGACGAGTTCCTCGCCCTGATCCGCGACGGCAGCGTCGACATCCTGTTTGCCAACATCGGCGAACTGAAGAGCCTCTACGAGACCGAGGATGCCGAGGAGGCCATCAAGGCGCTGCGCGACGAGCGCGACGCCCGCGGCCGGCACCTGCTCGGCCTCGTCACCCGCTCGGAGCAAGGCTCCATCGTCGTGAAGGGCGGCGAGGTCCGCTCCGTCGAGGCCTCGCCCGTGCGCGAGGTGGTCGACACCACCGGAGCGGGAGATCTCTTCGCCGCGGGCTTCCTCGCCGGCCAGGCGCGGGGGCTCGACTACGTGACCTGCGCCAAGCTCGGCTCGCTCGCCGCGGCGGAGGTCATTCAGCATATCGGCGCCCGGCCGCAGAGCGACCTCGTGGCGCTGGCGCGTGAGCGCGGGCTGCTCTGAGCCTCAGGGCCGCAGCAGCACCTTGCCCACCGCCTCCCTGCGGCTGAGGAGGCCGAGCGCCTCCTCGTAGGCGTCGAGCGGGTAGGTGCCGTGGATGCGTACCGTCAGGCGCCCCTCCGCTGCCCAGGCGAGCAGGCGGCGCTGGTTGTCCTGATGGGCGGCGCGCTCGCGCTCCACGAAGGCGCCCCAGTGCACGCCCTGCACGTCGACACCCTTGAGCATCACCACGTTGAGCGGCAGCTTCGGGATGTCGCCGGCCGCGAAGCCGATCACCAGGAAGCGGCCCTTCCAGGCGAGTGCCCGCAGCGCCGGCTCGGCGTAGGGACCGCCGACCGCGTCGTAGACGACGTCGACCCCCTCCCCGCCCGTCAGCGCCTTCAGGTCGTCGCGCAGGGTGACCGGGTCGTAGACGAGCGTCTCTGCCGCGCCGTGATCGCGGGCGACGGCGAGCTTCTCCTCGGACGAGGCGCAGGCGATGACGCGCGCGCCCATCAGCAGGCCGAGCTCCACCGCCGCGAGCCCGACCCCGCCGGAGGCGCCGAGCACCGCCAGCATCTCGCCGGGCTGGAGCGCGGCCCGGTCGCGGAGCGCGTGGAGCGTGGTGCCGTAGGTGATGCTCAGCCCGGCCGCCTGCTCGTCGCTCACGCCCTCGGGCACGGGCGTGAGACGATCGGCCGGGACCACGATCCGCTCCCGGCAGGTGCCGTAGGTGACGTGGACCACGACACGCTCGCCGACCGTCAAGCCCTCGACGCCCTCCCCCAGAGCCTCGACCACGCCGCAGGCCTCGCCGCCGGGCGAGAAGGGCAGCTCCGGCTTCACCTGATAGCGCCCGGCGATGATCAGCGTGTCGAAGAAGTTGAGCGCCGCCACGGTGATGCGCACCAGCGCCTCGCCGGGGCCGGGCACCGCATCGGGCAGGGTCTCGACGGCGAGGTCCTCGGCCCCGCCGAGGCGCGTGCAGAGCAGCGCCCTCACCGGGACGCCTCCGGGCGCTCGGCACGGAGCATGTAGTTCACGCCCGTGTCGCGGCTGCGGCGCCAGCCGTCGTCGAGGGGCGTGTAGACGACGCCCGTCGTCTCGGTGACGGAGAGCCCCGCGGATTCGAGGTCGGCGGTCAGCTCGGCGGGCGTCACGAACTTCTCCCAGTCGTGGGTGCCCCTCGGCAGCCAGCGCAGCACATACTCGGCGCCGACGATGGCGAGCGCGAAGGAGCGCAGCGTCCGGTTGATCGTCGCCGCGAACAGCAGGCCGCCGGGCCGCACCGCCTCCGCCGCCGCGCGGAGGAACGCCGCCCGGTCGGCGACGTGCTCGACCACCTCCATGGCGAGCACGATGTCGAAGCGCTCCCCGCCCGCGACCACGGCCTCGATGGTCTCGCCCCGGTAGTCGATCGCCAGCCCTGCCTCCTCGGAGTGGGCGCGGGCGACGGCGAGATTGCCCGCGGCCGGCTCCAGGCCCGTCACCCGCGCCCCGAGCCGGGCGAGCGGCTCCGAGAGCACACCGCCGCCGCAGCCGATATCCACGACGGTGAGGCCGTCGAGGGCGAAGGGCGTGGCCGGGTCGCGCCGGAAATGCGCGCAGGCGGCGTCGCGGATGTAGGCGAGCCGCACCGGGTTGAAGCGGTGTAGCACCCGCATCGGCCCGCGCTCGTCCCACCAGCGAGCGGAGAGCGCGTCGAAGCGGGCGACCTCGGTGCGGTCGATCGTTGAGGTTGCGGTCATGCCGGTTCCGGGGCGCGCGGGCCCGCTCCGTTGACAGGGTGTGGCGCCCCTTGTACCCGCCCACCTCGGGTCCGGTAAGCCGCTCTCGCGCTCGCCGGCCGCTCTTCGCGCATCGTGCCTCGCCGTCGGGGCAGGCCCTGGAAACGGATCGAAGCGGACGCGACATGCCCCGTTTGGTGATGAAGTTCGGCGGGACCTCCGTCGCCAATGTGGATCGCATCCGCAACGTCGCCCGGCACGTGGCCCGCGAGGTCGCCGCCGGCTACGAGGTCGCCGTGGTGGTCTCGGCCATGTCCGGCAAGACCAACGAGCTCGTGGACTGGGTCAAGGACGCCAACGCCCTCTACGATTCCGCCGAGTACGACGCCGTGGTCGCCTCCGGCGAGCAGGTCACGTCGGGGTTGCTCGCCATCGCGCTCCAGAAGGACGGCATCAAGGCCCGCTCCTGGCAGGGCTGGCAGATCCCGATCGAGACCTCCGACGCCCACGGCTCGGCCCGCATCGCCGGCATCGATCCGGCGAACCTGAACGAGGGCTTCGCCCGCGGCGAGGTTGCGGTGATCTCCGGCTTCCAGGGCGTGCACGGGCCGACCGGGCGGATCGCCACCCTCGGACGCGGCGGCTCCGACACCAGCGCCGTGGCGGTGGCGGCGGCGATCGGCGCCGAGCGCTGCGACATCTACACGGACGTCGACGGCGTCTACACCACCGACCCGCGCGTGGTGCCGAAGGCGAAGCGCATGGACCGCGTGACCTTCGAGGAGATGCTGGAGATGGCCTCGCTGGGGGCCAAGGTGCTCCAGGTCCGCTCCGTCGAGCTCGCCATGGTGCACCGGGTGCCGACGACGGTGCGCTCCTCCTTCGATCCCCCCGACGCGGCGCGGCCGGGCACCCTCATCTGCGGCGAGGAAGACATCGTGGAACAGCAGATCATCACCGGCATCGCCTTCGCCCGCGACGAGGCGCAGATCACGCTCCGCGGCGTCAAGGACAGCCCCGGCATCGCCGCGGCCATCTTCGGCCCGCTCGCCGATGCCAGCATCAACGTCGACATGATCATCCAGACGGTCTCGGGCGACCAGTCGACCACGGACATGACCTTCACGGTGCCGGCGGCCGACTACCAGCGCGCCCGCGCCGTGCTCGACGGCCAGCGCGAGCACATCTCCTTCGGCCAGATCGAGGGCGCCACGGACGTGGTGAAGGTCTCCGCCATCGGCGTCGGCATGAGGAGCCACGCGGGCGTCGCCGCCAAGGCGTTCCGGGCGCTGGCGGAGAAGGGGATCAACATCCGCGCCATCACCACCTCGGAGATCAAGTTCTCCGTGCTCATCGACGCCGCCTATACCGAGCTTGCCGTGCGCACGCTCCACTCGCTATACGGCCTCGATCAGGCTTGAGCCGCGCCGCCGGCGTGACCGGCGCACCCTGTCTGGCGTCGGGTTTGCACCCGTCGCCCGAGGTGGATTGACGAGACGATGCCCGCTGCGCCCGGAGGCCCGCGCCTGCTGCTGCGCCGCCTCCGCGAAGCCATGGCGGAGCCGGTCAGCCCCCAGGCGCGCCTGGACCGCATCGTCGTCCTGATCGCCGCCAACGTCATCGCCGAGGTCTGCTCGGTCTACGTCCTGCGCGACGACGGCACGCTCGAGCTGTTCGCCACCGAGGGCCTCAACCGCGAGGCGGTGCACCTGACGCGGATGCGTGCCGACGAGGGCCTCGTCGGCCTGATCGCGCAGACCGCGGAGCCGCTCTCCCTCTCCGACGCCCAGTCCCACCCGGCCTTCTCCTACCGGCCGGAGACGGGCGAGGAGGCCTACCACGCCTTCCTCGGCGTGCCGCTGCTCAGGGCGGGCAACACGCTCGGCGTGCTTGTCGTCCAGAACAAGACCTACCGGGTCTACTCCGAGGAGGAGATCGAGGCGCTCCAGACCACCGCCATGGTGCTCTCGGAGATGATCGCCTCGGGCGAGCTGCACGGGCTCGCCCCCGATGCCGGCACCGCCGCCCGCCGGCCCGTGAGCCAGCGGGGCGTGGCGCTCGCCGACGGGATCGGCCTCGGCCACGTGGTGCTCCACGAGCCGCGCATCGTGGTGAAGACCTTGATCGCCGAGAACGCCGAGCGGGAGATGGAGCGCCTAGAGGCGGCCATCGCCGTGGTGCGCTCGGCCATCGACGACTTGGTGGAACGGGGCGACAGCATCGGCACGGTGGAGAGCCGCGAGGTGCTCGAGACCGTGCGCATGTTCGCCCACGACAAGGGCTGGCTGCGCCGGATGCGCGAGGCGGTCTCGTCCGGCCTCACGGCGGAGGCCGCCGTCGAGCGGGTGCAGTCGGACAACCGCGCCCGGATGCTGCGCCAGAGCGACCCCTACCTGCGCGACCGCCTGCACGACCTCGACGACCTCGCCAACCGGCTGCTCCGCCAGCTCATCGGCCCCGATGCCGGCAACGGCTCGGCGATGCCGGAGAACGTCATCCTCGTCGCCCGCGCCATGGGCCCGGCGGCGCTGCTGGAATACGACCGCACCCGGCTGCGGGGCGTCGTTCTGGAGGAAGGCGGCCCGACGAGCCACATCGCCATCGTCGCCCGCGCGCTCGGCATCCCGGCCGTCGGCGAGATCGCAAACGCCACGGCGCTCTGCGACTCGGGCGACGCCATCATCGTCGACGGCGTCGCCGGGGAGGTCCAGGTCCGGCCCGGCCCGGAGATCGAGGCCGCCTATATCGAGATGGTGCGCCTGCGCGCCAAGCGGCAGGAGCAGTACCGGGCGCTCCGCGACCAGCCCTCGCTGACCACGGACGGGGTGCAGATCGGCCTCTACCTCAACGCCGGCCTGCTCGTGGACCTCTCCCACCTCGCCGAGACCGGCGCAGACGGGATCGGCCTGTTCCGCACCGAGCTGCAGTTCATGGTCGCCGAGCGGATGCCCTCGGCCGCCGAGCAGCAGACGCTCTACGAGGCGGTGTTCGCGGCGATCGGCGATCGCCCCGTCACCATCCGCACACTCGACATCGGCGGCGACAAGATGCTGCCCTACATGCCGAAGCTCGAGGAGGAGAACCCGGCGCTCGGCTGGCGGGCGATCCGCATCGGTCTCGACAGGCCGGCGCTGCTGCGGGTGCAGCTGCGCGCGCTGCTTCGCGCCGCTGGCGGCCGCCCTCTCAAGATCATGTTCCCGATGGTGGCGACGGTGGAGGAGTTCACCCGCGCCAAGGCCATCGTCGACCGCGAGAAGGCGCATCTCTCCCGCCACGGCCACCCGCTGCCGAGCGACTGCCGCCTCGGCGCGATGATCGAGGTGCCCTCGCTCCTCTTCCAGATGGAGGAGATCGCCGAGGTCGCCGACTTCCTCTCGGTCGGCTCGAACGACCTCATGCAGTTCCTCTTCGCGGTCGATCGCGAGAACCGCCGCGTTGCGGACCGCTTCGACCCCTTGAGCGCCCCGGCCCTGCGCGCCTTCCGGATGATCGCGAAGGCGGCCGCCGGGGCCGGCTGCCCGGCCACCGTCTGCGGCGAGATCGGCGGCAAGCCCCTCGACGCCATGGCGCTGATCGGGCTCGGATTCCGCGAGTTCTCGATGTCGCCGGCCTCGATCGGCCCGGTGAAGGCCATGGTGCTCGCCGTCGACGCGGGCGAGGTCGAGCGCCTGATCGACAGCGAGCTGGCGCAGGCGCGGGACGGCTACTCGCTGCGGCCGGCGCTGACCGACTACGCCAAGGCGCGCGGCATTCCGGTGTAGCGAAGGCCGCGTCGCGCGGCCTCCTCCCGACCCCTCGTTCAACAGAGTACACTCCAGGCGATGACGCCCATTCCAGCCCAGCGCCTCGACGCGATCATCACGCGCCACGACATCGTCACCGCGCAGCTCAGCGCCGGAGGCGGCGATTCAGAGAGCTTCGTGCAGCTCTCCCGCGAACTGTCCGACCTGGAGCCGGTGGTCGCCGCCATCGGCCGCTATCGGGACGCCGAGGCGAACCTCGCCGGCATCCAGGCGCTCATCGACGAGCCGGGCGGCGACCCGGAGATGCGCGCGCTCGCGGCGGAAGAGAAGCCGGAGGCCGAGGAGGCCCTGCTCGCCGCCCACCGCGCGCTTCAGCTGTTGCTGCTCCCGAAGGACGCGGCCGACGAGAAGAGCGCCATCCTCGAGATCCGCGCCGGCACCGGCGGCGACGAGGCGGCGCTGTTCGCGGGCGACCTCTTCCGCATGTACGCCAAGTATGCCGAGCTGAAGGGCTGGAAGGTCGAGGTGATCTCCGAGAGCGAGGGCACGGCCGGGGGCTATCGCGAGGTCGTCGCCGAGGTGAAGGGCCGTGGCGTCTTCGCCCGCCTGAAGTTCGAGAGCGGCGCCCACAGGGTGCAGCGCGTGCCCGAGACGGAGACGCAGGGGCGCATCCACACCTCCGCCGCCACCGTCGCCGTGCTGCCCGAGGCCGAGGACGTCGACATCACCGTCAACGAGGCGGATCTGAAGATCGACACCATGCGCGCGCAGGGTGCCGGCGGCCAGCACGTCAACAAGACGGAGTCGGCGATCCGCATCACCCACATCCCGAGCGGGATCGTGGTGTTCGTCCAGGAAGAGCGCTCCCAGCACAAGAACCGGGCCCGGGCGATGGCCCTCCTCAAGGCCAAGCTCTACGACGCCGAGCGGCAGGCGAAGGATTCCGCCCGCGCCGCCGACCGCAAGGCGCAGGTCGGCTCCGGCGACCGCTCCGAGCGCATCCGCACCTACAACTTCCCGCAGGCGCGGGTGACGGACCATCGCGTCAACCTCACCTTGTACCGGCTCGAGGAGGTCATCGCCGGCTCGGCCCTGGACGAGGTGATCGACGCCCTCGTCACCGAGCACCAGGCCGAGCTTCTCGCGGCCGAGGGCATGGCCTGAGCGCCGTGGCTTCAGCGATCGAGCCGGGGCTCCCGCGGCGGGAGGCCCTGCGCCGTGCCGAGGCGGCGATCGCGGCGTCCGGCGTCGATGCCGGGCCGGGCGACGCCCGCTTCCTCCTGCTCCACAGCCTCGGGATCGCCTCCGCCGACCTCGTGCTGGCGGGTGATCGTCCCCTCTCCGAGACCGACGCGTCGGCGCTGCGTGAGGCTCTGGGCCGCCGGCTCGCCGGGGAGCCGGTGGCACGCATCCTCGGCGAGTGGGAGTTCTGGAGCCTGCCGTTCCGTCTCTCCGGCGAGACCCTGGTGCCCCGGCCCGACACCGAAACCTTGGTCGAGGCGGGTCTCGCCGCCCTCCCCTCGGGCCGCCCGGCGCGGATCCTCGATCTCGGCACCGGCTCGGGCTGCATCCTCGTCGCCCTGCTCAGCGAGCGCCCGCAGGCTCTCGGGGTCGGGCTCGACCGGTCGCCCGGCGCCCTGCGCACGGCCCGCGAGAACGCCCTACGGAACGGCGTCGGCGGCCGCGCCGCCTTCGTGGCCGGCGATTGGGACGCACCGCTCGTCGGCGGATTCGACCTCGTGGTCTCGAACCCGCCCTACATCGCGAGCACCGAGATCGCCGGCCTGTCGGCGGAGGTCCGCCGTCACGACCCGCACGCCGCCCTGGACGGCGGCCGCGACGGCCTCGACGCCTACCGGCGGATCGTTGCGGCGGGCCGCCTGCTCGCGGTGGGGGGCGCCATGGCGCTCGAAGTGGGGGCGGATCAGGCCGAGGTGGTCGAGGCGCTCGGATGCGCGGCGGGTCTTGAACCGACCGGCCCGCGTCACGACCTCACGGGTCACGCCCGCGTCGTCGGCTTCCGCGCCGGCGGTGGATAGCGCCCTAGGGCGCCGGGCGCGGCCGGAAAAAGAGCTTGTTGCAATGCGCGCAAGCCGTTAGTGTGAAACGGCAGATCGCGAACGGTCCGTTAATACGGATGCCCTTAGGGTCGATGACGATCGACCCCGATGGGCGGTTCGCCGATTTCCCGAACATCGATCAGTCGCGGTCAAGGAATCGCCATCTCGGTCGGTGAAACGCGAACCTGACAATCGGACCGCGTCGCGAACGCGAGGGAACATCCCGGTTGGACGGGCCGGATGGCCGGCAGCCTGAGCGGATCGCAAGCGCTTCCATCTCCGGGGCGCGCCGCGCGGGCCTGAGCCGCCCGGCGGGGCTCGCTGCGGGAGCCGACCGCGCAGACGCACACATCGCATGAGTGAGGGTCAGTCGAGACCGATGAGACCAAACCAGAACAGACGGATGCGCGGCCGCAACCGGCCGAAGGGCCCGAACCCGCTCACCCGGTCCTACGAATCCAACGGTCCCGACGTGAAGCTCCGGGGCACCGCCCAGCACATCGCCGACAAGTACGCCCAGCTCGCCCGCGACGCGCTCGCCGCCGGCGATCCGGTGGCCGCCGAGAACTACTTCCAGCACGGCGAGCATTATTTCCGCATCGTCTCGGGCTCGCAGGATCATCAGCGCCCGCAGCAGACTCTCGGCTATGCCCGCCAGGGCTACGACGACGAGATGGAGGGCGACGAGGAGGAGAACGGCGCGCCGAACGGCCAGGCCAACGGCCACGGCTACGCGGCCTACGGCTCGGACGAGTACGCCGAGGGTGGCCAGCCCTCCTACGAGAACCGCCAGGACTACAATCGGCAGGACCAGGGCCGCGGCGACTACAACCGCCAGGGTCAGGACCGCCAGGATCGTCAGGACAACCGCTACAACGACGGTCCCCGCGGCGACCGACGCGAGCGCTTCCAGAACCGGCAGGATCGGCAGGACCGGAACGGCCAGCGCTTCGAGGGCAACCGCAACGACTACCAGCGCCAGGATCGCGGCGATCAGCCCCGCGCCGATTACGGCCAGCGGAACGACCGGCCCCGGCACGACCTGAGCCGCAACGAGGCGCCGCGGCAGGAGTTCACCCGCCAGGATCCGGGCCATCAGGAGCAGCCTCGCGCCGAGGTCGCTTCGGCCCCGCAGGCCGCCGCCGCCACCGAGAACGAGCGTCCCGCGCGCCAGCCGCGCCGCGAGAGGCGCCGGGACCGCGAGGAGCCCGCCCGCGCTGCGACCGCCGAGGAGACCGGGGGGCTGCCCGCCTTCCTGATGACGGCCCGCCGGCCCGCCGCGGAAAGCGCCCCGGAGACGGCGCCCGCCGCCGTCTCCTACGGATCGGAGCCCCCGGCCCCTGCCGCGGTAAGCGAGGACGAGGCGCCCGCGCCGAAGCCGCGCCGTCGCCGCCGCCCGCGCTTCGAGGGCATCGAAGGCGCGGAGGCCCCGGCGACCGCCGAGAGCGGCGGTTCCGGCGAGTAAGACGAGCCTCAGAGATCCAGAGAGCCGCCTCCCCCCGGAGGCGGCTCTTTTCACGCCGGGACCCGGCGCGTCCAATCCGGGTAGGCGTGGACCCGGTGCAGGATGCGGCGATGCCGGGCGACTTCGCCGAAGGGCGCGAGCTCCCAATCCCAGACCTGATCGGGCTCCGGCATCGGGACGCCGTGCATCAGGTCGAGCCGGTCGGTGACGCGGCCCTCCCGGTCGAGCTCCGTCTCCGAGACATCCGTGACGAGGCAGACCCGCGCCTCGAGCGACGAGAGCGCGGCGAGATGGGCCGCCACGATCTCGCGGCCGAGGTCCGGGCGGCGCGGTCCTCCGGGGCGCTCGCAGGCGTCGAGCGGCAGGATCGGGAGCTGCGAGAGCAGGTTCGCGGACACCACCAGATCGAGGTCGGTCTCCCCGCGGAGCACCGCCAGCGGATCGGAGAGCGACGAGGACTTCCCGAGGAGAAGCTCGGCGGCGCCGCTGAGATCGGCGTGCACGAGGCGGACGTTGGCCCATCGCCGCACGGCGAGCCGCGTCGCCCAGGGATGCACGGCATCCACCAGCAGCACGCGCTCGAAGCGCTCCGCGAGGCCTTTCACCGGAACGTCGTCGAGGAGGCCGGAGCCGAGGACAGCCACCGTGCGCCGGTGCGGCAAGCCGTCGCTGGCGGCGAGGATCACGCTTCGGGTGCGTTCGAGATGGGGCGCCCAGGCCCGGCGGCAGCGGCGCGAGCGGGAGCGCAGGGCGACGCTCTCCGCGACGTAGCCGAGGCGGCGCATCGCGGCCGGGGCCGGCGTCGTCAGGATGTGGAAGAGATCGGCGAGCACGGGTCCGTCGGCTGCGCCGCCTGCGAGGTCAGGCGGCGTCGGTCTTCTGTATCTGCTCGCGGGCCGAGGTGAAGCGCACGACGCGCTGCGCGGTCGCGATGGAGAGGGCCTGGAAGGCCTCGAAGGCGCCGCGCATGTCCTCGGCCTTCGGGGCCCAGCCGGGCTTGGCCTGGAGGAACAGCTTGAAGGTTCCCCAGCCGAACTTCACCGAGCGGATCAGAAACAGCAGCGGCTCGAAATCCTGCGCCTGGAAGGCCCGGAAGGCCATGGCCGGCGGCACGTTGGCCATCTTCGCGAGCGCGATGAGCGCGTCCTGGGTCTTGCCCTCGTTTACCCAGGTGGCGATCTGTTTCTCGTCGAGATCGATGCCGCCCGATTTCATGCGCTGCTCGAAGTCGTTCACGGAGCTGGTGACGCTGGATTCGGCGCCCCGGTCGAAGCTGCGCGTCACCTCCGTCACCGCCTTCGAGACGTCGGCCGGCGAGAACTCGGCCGCGAGCCGCTCGGCGGCGCGCTCGCGGGCGATGGCCGCGATCCGGGCTATGTGATGGGGCGGGACGTCCTTGCGCAGCTCGATGACGTTGCGCAGGGCCTCGTCGGCGCTCGCGCGCTCGCTGAGGACGTTGAAGCCGGCCTCCGAGAAGCTCGCTCCGTCGTTGCCGGCTACCGATCGCACGACCGACTGGTCGCCGCGCACCACGAGCACGTCGGTGACGCGCTCGCTCAGGCGGCGGCGCCGCGAGATCGCGAAGAGATGATCCTGGCCGCGCTCGCTCGCGATCTGCACGAGATCGGCGTCGGTGATGCACTCCGCCTTCGACAGCACCGGCACCGCGACCGAGGCCGCCTCGTCGAAGGCGAGGTCGCGCATTGTGTGGCGCAGGTCCCGGCGCTCGTCGGCGAGGCTCCGGGAGAGGGCCGCGCGGGCGATCGTCTCGACGTTCTGCGAGAGCTTCGAGATGACCGCATCGAACACCTCGACCTGAGGGTCGTTGAGCGCGGGGGCGCTCGCGGAGAAGAGCTGCGTGACACGGCGCAGCATCGCCATGCGGGTCTGCTGATCGCCGTTGGCGACCGCGTGCTCCACCTCTGTGATGAGCGAGTCGATCATATGCGCCGGGTCGTCGTCGTCCGATGCGCCACGCTAGCCCGCAACCCGTTTACAAACCGCGCATTCGGGGAACGAAAACGCACCCCTTCCGTTGGAGCGGCGTCCCTCCCGGCCCCGCTTGGCCGATAGCCCGGAAGCGCTCCCGTGTCCGATATCGTCCGCATCCTGCTCGCGATCTTCCTGCCGCCGATCGCGGTGCTCCTAACCCGGGGCCTCGGGCTTCAATTTCTGTTGAACGTGCTGCTCACGCTCCTCGGCATCCTGCCCGGCACCGTGCACGCGCTCTGGCTGATCCTGCGCAAGCCCTGACCCGCCGTCAGCGGGGCGGGTAGGTGTGCTCCGAGGCCGGGAAGCGCCCGGCGCGAACCTCCTCCGCGTACTGCTCCACCGCCTCGGAGATGTGGGCGCGCAGCGAGCCGAAGCGCTTGACGAATTTCGGTACGCGGTCGCTCAAGCCCAGCATGTCCTCAAGAACGAGGATCTGACCGTCGCATTCCGGCGAGGCGCCGATGCCGATGGTCGCCGCGGTCACGTCCGGAGAGGCGGCGATGGCGCGGGCGACCGGCTCCACGATACCTTCCAGCACGATCGCGAAGGCGCCGGCCTGGCTGATGGCGCGGGCATCCTCCAGCAGGCGCCGCTCGGCGTCCGGCCCGTGGCCCTGAACGCGGAATCCGCCCATCGTGTTCACCGATTGGGGGGTGAGGCCGATATGGCCCATCACCGGCACGCCGCGCTGGGTGAGGAACGCGACGGTCTCGGCGAAGGCCGCCCCGCCCTCCATCTTGATCGCTCCGGCGCCGGTCTCCTTCAGCACGCGGACGGCGCTCATGAAGGCCTGCTCGCGGCTCGCCTCGTAGGAGCCGAAGGGCATGTCCACCACGACCAGCGCCTTCGAGGTGCCGCGCATCACCGCCTGGGCCTGGACGATCATCATCTCCAGGGTCACGGGCAGGGTCGATTCCATGCCGTGCATGACCATGCCCAGGGAATCGCCGACGAGGATGAAGTCGCAGTGCTCGTCGAGGATGCTCGCGGTGTGGGCGTGATAGGCGGTCAGCGAGATGATCTTGCGCCCCTCCGCCTTGAAGCGCGCGAGATCGACGGCCTTCACCCGGCGGGACTGCACTTGCTGGGACATCGCTCAACCCATGAGAACCACGGAGCCCGCCTTATAGGCGCGTTCGTCCGCCAAATCCCGCGGGCCGGGTGACGGATCGGCGGCGTCCGCTACCGATCCGCCCCCGCGGACGCCGCCCAGGCGGGGTCCGGCTTGGCGACCGCCGTCTCGTGGGCGTCCTGCCAGCCCTCGACGCCGGAGGGGAACCAGTAGACGCGGCGGTAACCCGCCTGGAGCAGGCGCTTGCCGGCGTTCCAGCTTCCCCAGCATTCCGGCCGGCAGAAGGTTACGACGGGCTTCGACCGGTCGCCCCCCGTCAGCGCCTCGACCCGAGAAAGAAAGGCCTTCTCGCGCTCGGGCGGAAGCGGCGCGCCGCCGGCGCCCGGCATCCACACGGCGTCTGGGATGGAGCGATGCGTCGGCGACCATGGCCTGTCGGCGGGCAGGCCGGCGGGACGCCGCTCCTCCAGCACCACGTCGAGAAGCACCGGCTTCTCCGGGAGAAGCGCCTCCAGACCGGCCAGATCGAGCACCGTCGCGCCCTTGAGGGTCGGCGGCGTGTAGCCGCGGGGCGGCCCAGTCCAGTAGCCTTCCGGCTCCGGCACGTTGACGGGCGAATCGGCAGGCGTCGCGGCCGCGAGCAGGAGAGCCGCCAGGCCGGCGGCCGCCACCTGGAGTGTAGGGTGGCGCAGGCGCGTCAGGGCCATCAGTTGCTCACGGCCGGCGCGTCGAAGCTGTGCTCCCAGCGGCCGCCCTGATTGTCGGACGCCGTGACCTTGATCGGTCCCCTGCCCTCGGGAAGGAGGGCGAAGTTGATCACCGGGTTCGTGGCGAGGGAGATGTCTCCGTCGAGGGTGAAGACCGGCGTGTCGCCGTAGGCGACGCTGAGCTTCTGAACGTAGCGCGCCGGCGTGTAGTCGCGGGTGATCTGGTTCATCTGCATCCCCGAGAAGTTCGGGTGGCGCACCATCAGCGTCGCCTCGACGGGCTGGCCGGGCTTCACGTCGCCGCCGAACTTCAGGCGCATCTCGCCCATGCCGCGCATGGCCTCCTCGTCGCTCATGCCCATCGGGGCCGAGCAGCCGCCGGACGCCTTCACGAACTTGACCGCCTCGTGCAGCTTGCCGTCCTTCGTTTCCACGACGGCGTGGACGTTGGTGTAGTTGTTGACGCGCACCCGCAGCTTCACCTCGCTCGGGTCGGCCGCCGGGCCGAACTCGAAATGGGCGGCGTAGGGCGACGGGTTGTCGTCGATGAAGAGGTAGACCCCCTTCACCCGGTCCTTCTGCGGCATGGTGAGGGTAATTGGCACCAGCGCCGCGTCGAGGGCGCGGGCCGGGGCGTCGATGGACACGAGCGTGTCGGTCTTCTCGACGGCGCGGTCCTTGAAGACCGACTGCTTGATCTCGCCCCAGCGCGCCTCGCGCTCGGCATCGGAATCCCCCGCGCCGGCGGCGAGGACGGGGCCCGCGGACAGCGCGAGGCCAATGGCGAAGGCGGCGATGGTTCTCATGGGCGTGTCTCCTCGCGATGTAATCTGTCTCTCCGCGCGCCGTTCGGGAAGAGCGCCTGCAAGCCTCCCCCGTCGGCCCGTCACTCCCATTCCAGTTCCTTGTAGGCGACCGTGACGTTGCGGCCGTTGTAGGTGTCGAACAGCGTCCAGCGCTCGCGCTCGGACCGGGCGACCGTTTCCGTCGCCTTGTCGATCGAGATGCCCGCGGCGATGGCCTTGCGGGTCTCGTCCCGCAGGGTGGTGAGGTAGCGGGACAGATCCCCGAGCGCCGGAGCGAGCTCGACTGTCACGGGGCCGTGGCCCGGCACCGCGCGCGTGGCGCCGAAGCCCTTGAGGCGCTCGATCTCCTTGAGCCAGCCGTTGAGGCTGCCGTCGAGCGACGGGACGCGCTCCACGAAGAGCATGTCGGCGGGGAAGAGCAGACCGCTCGCCGTGTCGAGCATCGAGAGGTCGCAGGGCGTGTGCGCGACGCCATGGGCGGTGAAGCGCAGGGTGCGGTCGCCGAGATCGATCTCGGTGCCGTCCTTCACGGCCTGGGTCGGATAGACGACCTGCCCGGCCCGGCCCTTCCCGAGGATCTCCTCCAGGCGCTCCCGATAGAACGCGCCGCGGGCATCGAGCGCCTCGCGCAGCGAGGCATGGCCGATGAAGTTCGGCTTGTCCTCTAGGAAGGCGGCCGCGCCGAAGCAGTGGTCCGGGTGGACGTGGCTGAGGACGACGTGGCGGATCGGCTTGTCCGTGCGCTTGGCGATCTCGGCGCGCAGCCACTGCCCGTCCGCGAGGCTGCCGCCGGTCTCCGTCACCAGCACCCCGTCGCGGCCGACGATGAAGCCGATATTGGCGATGGCGTCCGCGTTCTGCGCGCTCGCGTCCTCGTGCAGGCCCTTCCGCACGAAGGTCTGCGGCGCGACCTCCTCAAGCGTGAAGCGCCCGTCGACCTCCTCGGCAGAGCGGGCGAGGCTCGGCAGGCAGCACAGGCAGAGGCCGCCGAACAGCGTCGCACGGCGGGTGGGCTCACCGCTCACCGGACGAGGGCTTCCTGCACGAGCAGAGCCATGGCGTCGCCTCCGATTGCTTTTCAACCATCTAGTAGGTAGGTTTCGACCGCGTCAAGGCAACAACGACGTGGCTTCACGTTTTCGCGCAGGACCCGACCGGACGGTATGAGCGACACCCGCGCGATCCTCCTCGGCGAGGCCGAGACCCTGGTACGCCGGCAGGGCTACTCTGGATTCAGCTATGCGGATCTCTCGGCCGCGGTCGGCATCCGCAAGGCCAGCATCCACCATCATTTCCGGACGAAGGAGGACCTCGCGACGGCCCTGCTCGCCGCCTACGAGGCACGCTACCGGACGGCGCTCGACGGGATCGAGAGAGAGGCCTCGAACGGGCTGTCGGGGATCCTCGCCTACGCGCGCCTCTATCTCGGCGGCGCCGAGCAGGGGCTCGGCTGCCTCTGCGCGGCCTTCGCGACGGAGGGCGAGCGCCTGCCGGAGGGGTTGCGCCGGGAGGTCGGCGCCTTCTTCGCCCGTCACATCGCCTGGATCGAGACGCGGCTGCGCCAGGGGCAGGCGGATGGCAGCGTGCGTGCGAGCCTCGAGCCGGCCGCGCAGGCGCGGCTCGTCGTGGCGGGGCTCGAAGGCGCGCTCGTCACCGAGCGTCTGCTCGGCGGGGCGGAAGGGTTCGGCGTGGTGATCGAGGCCCTGCGCGAGAGCCTGACGGGTCAGGCCTCCTCGGCGACGAACCGCGCGTAGCCGTCCGCCCGTAGGCGGCAGGCGGGACAGGTGCCGCAGCCGTAGCCCCAGTCATGCCGCGTGCCGCGCTCGCCGAGGTAGCAGGTGTGGCTCTCCTCGACGATGAGGTCCACGAGCGCCCCGCCGCCGAGCTGCTGCGCGAGCCGCCAGGTCGCCGCCTTGTCGATCCACATCAGCGGCGTGTGCAGGACGAAGCGGCGCTCCATGCCGATGTTGAGCGCCACCTGGAGCGCCTTGATCGCGTCGTCGCGGCAGTCGGGATAGCCGGAGAAGTCGGTCTCGCACATGCCGCCGACGATGTGGCGCAGGCCTCGCCGGTAGGCGAGCGCGGCGGCGAAGGTCAGGAACACGAGGTTGCGGCCAGGCACGAAGGTGTTCGGCAGGCCGTCCGCCGCCAGGGCGATGGCGGTGTCGCGGGTGAGCGCGGTATCGGAGACGGCGCCGAGCGCATCGAGCGACAGCGTGTGGTCCGGCCCCAGGCGCCGCCCCCAGGACGGCTCGATCCCCACGATCCGGTCGCGGATCGTGGCGCGGCCGTCGAGCTCGATGCGGTGGCGCTGGCCGTAGTCGAAACCGAGGGTCTCGACCTGCGGGAAGCGGTCGAGCGCCCAGGCGAGGCAGGTCGCCGAATCCTGCCCGCCGGAGAACAGGACCAGTGCGCCCTCGGCCTCCGCCATCGCCCTACTCGCCCTCGTACTGCGCCCAGGACATCGGCGTCTCGTAGAGCCTCACCGAGGCCAGCGCCGGCAGGTCCGGCTTCGTGCGATGCCAGATCCAGGCCGCGATGTTCTCGGCGGTCGGATTCTCCAGCCCCGGCACCTCGTTGAGGCAGTGGTGGTCGAGCCGCTCCAGGATCGGCGCGAAGACGCGCTCAACCTCGTAGAAGTCGACGATCCAGCCCGTGACCGGATCGACCGCACCCTTCAGCGTTAGCTCGACCCGGTAGGAATGGCCGTGCATCCGCGCGCAGCGGTGCCCCTCGGGGACATTGGGGAGGCGGTGGGCCGCCTCGAAGGTGAAGGCCTGGGTGATCTGCATCGTGGTCGCGTTCGATGGACCGGCGGAAGCGCTCCGCGCCGGCAGGGGCGATATGTCATCGAACGCACCGAAATGCACCCTTGCCCCGAACCGGGCCGCCCCGCGCCCAGTGAAGGTCAGGGGATGCCGATGATCTTGTGCGTCTGGAGCGAGAGCCGCCAGCGGGCGTCCGTGCGGCAATACGCGACGGCGGCCTCGGTGTGCGCGGCCCGGTCCGGACCGTCCATCGGCTGGAGCCAGCGATGGTCGAAGGAAAGATCGACCAGGGCGGCGGGGTCGACGCCGGCCTGCGGGAAGACGAGCTTCAGCTCGTGCCCGCTCTTCTGGACCAGCGGGTTGCGGCCCTTCGGGCTGACGCAGATCCAGTCGATGCCCGGTGGGGCCGGCAGGGTGCCGTTGGTCTCCACCGCGATGGCGAAGCCGCGGGCGTGGACCGCCGCGATCAGCGTCTCGTCGAGCTGGAGCAGCGGCTCGCCGCCGGTGAAGACGACGTAGCGGTGATGCGCGCCGCCCGCCCAGGCCGCCGCGATGGCATCCGCCAGCGCCTCCGCGTCCCGGAAGCGCCCGCCGCCCTCGCCGTCGAGCCCCACGAAATCCGTGTCGCAGAAGGTGCAGGCCGCCTCCGCCCGGTCCTCTTCGCGGCCGGACCAGAGATTGCAGCCGGCAAAGCGGCAGAACACCGCCGCGCGCCCCGCCTGGGCGCCCTCCCCCTGCAGGGTGTGGAAGATTTCCTTGACCGCGTAGCTCATGATCCGCCGCACCGGGCGACCGGCTCCTGCCCGATCGCAGGCACATAAGCCGGGAAAACCGCCCGCGCCACCGGCCCTTGCACAGGAACCGCCATGCTCTCGCCACGGAGATCGCCTTGATCGGTGGCGTCGACGGCCCGGTCGGGCCAAGGTTCGCAGGGCGGGTTCCTTCCGGCTCGGGGCGCGGGGGCGGTCCCGCCCGGCGTCGCGCCATCCCGTTCCCCACGTCGTGACGCGGTCGATCCCCGCGCAGACGCCTTCGAGACGAGATCCGATGCTACACGCACCCGCGAGGCGCTTCCTGCTCGGGCTCGCCGCGACGCTCGGCCTGACCGGGGCGGCGCAGGCGATCCAGACGCCGACGCTGGTGGTCGACGCGGATTCCGGCAAGGTCATCTACCAGCGCGCCGCCACGGACCCGTGGTATCCGGCCTCGATCACCAAGCTGATGACGACCTACGTCGCCCTCGACCTCGTCCGCCAGGGCCGCGCCTCCCTCGACACGATGATCACGATCTCGCCCGAGGCGGCCGCCGAGGCGCCCTCGAAGATGGGCTTCCGGGCGGGCACGCAGCTCACCCTCGACAACGCCCTCAAGATCATCATGGTCAAGTCGGCCAACGACGTGTCCCACGCCATCGGCGAGAGCCTCGGCGGCTCGATCGAGGGCTTCGCCGAGATGATGAACCAGGCCTCGGCCCGCCTCGGCATGCGCGAGAGCCGCTGGTTCAACCCGCACGGCCTGCCCGATCCGCGCCAGTGGACCTCGGCCCGCGACATGGCGATCCTCGGCCGCGCCCTGATGCGCGACTTCCCCGAGCGGCACGACCTGTTCTCGATCAGCGCCATCCAGTTCGGCACCGCCGTGATGGCCAACCACAACGGCCTGCTCGGGCGCTACGCCGGCGCGGACGGCATGAAGACCGGCTTCATCTGCTCCGGCGGCTTCAACGTGGTGGCGAGCGCCACCCGCGGCGGCCGGCGCATCATCACCGTCGTCATGGGCCAGCCGAGTGCCCGCGAGCGCGACCTCAAGGCCGCCGACCTGTTCGACTACGGCTTTACGCAGAGCGCGGGTTGGACGAGCGACAGCGTCGAGGCGCTGGCGCCCTCCGCCGTCGCCGAGCCGCCGGACATGCGTCCCTACGTCTGCCAGCGCAGCAAGCCGATGCCGATCGACGAGGGGCCGGGTGCGATCGCCGCCCCGGCGCCCGGCACCGGCGACCAGACGCACGCGCAGCTCGCGGGCGCCACCGGCGCGTCCTCGGCGCTGGCGCTGGCGACCTTGAACAACGGGCAGCTGCGCACCCGCAGCCTGCCGCCGCGGGCGCCGCTCCAGCCCATCGCGGTCTGGATCGGGCGCAGCCCCGCCGAGGGCCAGGCGATCCTCGCCCAGCAGGCCGAGGCGGCGAAGGCCGAGCAGGCCGCCGCGCGCAACGCCCGCGCCGAAGCCCTGAAGGCCAAGCGCGAGGCCTCCCGTCAGGCCAAGCTGGACGCGAAGGCCAAGGCCGACGCCCGCAAGGCCGAGGCGAAGGCGTCCGTCCCCGCGCCGAAGACCAAGGCCGCCGCGCTGCCGAAGAACGCGGCCGCCTACACGGCGGCGGAGGGCGGCAATCCCGGCATCCCGCAGGCCGGAATCGGCAAGCCGCTTCCGAAGGGAAAGCCCGCCGCGAAGGCTGCCGAGCCGAAGAAGCCGGCGCCCAAGGCCGCCGCTGCCGCCAAACCGACGACCGCCAGGTCGGCCTCGGCGCGCAAGCCCGCCGCCGCCGACGAGTAGCGTGAGCGCCAACCCCTCCGGCCTCGGCGCGGACACTTCGCGCCGGCCCGAGCCCATTCCGCTGACGGTGCTGACCGGCTTCCTCGGAGCCGGCAAGACGACGCTGCTCAACCGGTTGCTGCGTGATCCGGCGCTCGCCGACACCGTGGTCATCGTCAACGAGTTCGGGGAGATCGGCCTCGACCACCTCCTCATCGAGCGGGTGGACGAGGACATGATCCTGCTCGGCGCGGGCTGTCTCTGCTGCAGCGTGCGCGGCGATCTGGTGGCGGCCCTGGAAGACCTCCTGCGCCGACGCGACAACGGCCGCATCACGCCGTTCCGCCGAGTCGTCATCGAGACCACCGGGCTCGCCGATCCCGCCCCGATCCTGCACGCGGTGCTCGGCCATCCCTACCTGTCGCTGCGCTACCGGCTGCAGTCGGTGATCGCGGCGGTCGACGCGCTCCACGGCCTCGCCTCCCTCGACGCGCAGCCGGAGGCCGTCCGGCAGGCGGCGATGGCCGACCGGATCGTGGTGACGAAGACCGATCTCGCGGGCGGCATGCCGGACGCGCTCGTCGCGCGTCTGCGGCGGCTCAATCTTGGGGCGCCGATCACCGGAACCGACGTGCCGGTGGCCGAACTGCTCGGCGGCGCCTTCGGCCTCGACGGCAAGATCGCCGAGGTGCGCGACTGGCTCGGCGAGGAGGCCGTCGCGGCGAGCGGCAGCGCCCAGGAGCCGGGGCTCCGCGACCGCCACGACGCCTCGGTGCGCGCCTTCGCGCTCACCAGCGACACGCCGGTGCGGCCGGCGGCGCTCGAGATGTTCCTCGACCTCCTGCGCTCGGGTCACGCCCGCGCGATCCTGCGGCTGAAGGGCCTCGTGGCGCTGAGCGACGATCCCGCGCGGCCGCTCCTCGTCCACGGGGTCGGGCACACCCTGAGCGCGCCGGTCCGGCTGGCGGAATGGCCCGATGCGGACCACCGCTCGCGGCTCGTCCTCATTGTGCGCGACCTCGATCCGGCCTTCGTCGGGACGCTGTGGGACGCCTTCCTCGGCAGGCCCCGCGTCGACGCGCCCGACGCCGAGGCGCTGTCGGACAACCCGCTCGCGCCTCCGGGTTTCTGACGGAGGCCGTCCCGTCGCGAGGCTCCCGCCTTCGGCATTGTCCTTGAACCGTCCTCTCCAGACGGCGCGGATGCGGCGCCGAGGCGTCCCGATTCGGGACGGATGGCAGGGATCGGGACGATGGCGGGACGGTTCAGGGTGATCGACGGCGGGATGACGGCGACCGAGAGCGCCCTGGCTCTTCCCGTTATGGTCCGCGCCGCCAATGCACCGGCGGAGGCGCGCTACGCCGACCACGTCGCGGCGGCGCTGCGGACGGAGATCGTCCGGGAGACATCCGGTCGTACGACCGCGCGGCGCGCTGCGAGCGAGCGCCGCCAGCCGATCCCGGCCGCCAACCTCATCGAGGTCGGCGCGGCCTGACCCCTACTCGTCCTCGCCGAAACGGTCGGCGAGAAGCGCCTCGATGGCATCGAGGCAGGCGGCGGCATCCGAGCCCACCGCCGTCACGCCGATGACCGTGCCCTTGGCGGCGCCCAGGGTGAGCAGGCCCATGATCGAGCGGCCGCCGACCGTCTCGCCGGCCCGCGTCACCGCGACCGTCGATTCGAAGCGCTCCACGGTCTGCACGAACTTCGCCGAGGCGCGCGCATGCAGCCCCTTGCGGTTGACGATGGGCAGCATGCGCAGGAGGCCGCCTTCCGGAACCGGGATCTCGGAGGGCTCGTCGGTGTAGGTGGTGTCGTCCATCGCCGTGCGGAGAACCTCGGTCGGGCAGGCGGGCGGACCGCCGGAATGGGCGCCGGCTCCTGCGAAGCGCGGCTTCAGCAGACCCGTCAATCCACTGAGGACAAGGCGAAAGTCGGGCGCGGCGCCCGGCGCTACTTGCCCGCCAGCACGCGGGAGGCGACGTTGATGTACTTGCGCCCCGCCTCCTGGGCATGGAGCACCGCCTCGCCGAGGCTCTCCTCGTCGCGCACGCTCGCGAGCTTGATCAGCATCGGCAGGTTGATGCCGGCCACGACCTCGACGGCGCCACCGTTCATGCAGGACAGGGCGAGGTTCGAGGGCGTGCCGCCGAACATGTCGGTCAGCACGACGACGCCGGCGCCCGAGTTCACCCGGCCCACGGCCGCGATGATGTCGCGGCGGCGCAGTTCCATGTCGTCCTCGGGCCCGATCGTGATGGTCTCGATCTGCTCCTGAGGTCCGACGACGTGCTCCAGCGCGGCCTTGAACTCGGTCGCCAGAAGGCCGTGGGTGACGAGCACCATTCCAATCATCGAAGCGTGTTCCGACGCCCTGTGAGAACGGGGCCGCCATGTTGTGCGCCGCACGGGGCAACGCAAGGCGGTCGCGACGTTTTGCTCATAACGTCCGCATCCATAATGCCATGTGGAACCATTCCGCGCTACGGGCGCAGGTCGAGAACCATCTCGCCGGTCCGGGAGTGCGGCTGCGAAGACACGGCGAGCGCCCGCAGGACCAGCAGCGGCGCGAGCCCTGACCGGCAGAGCCCACGCTCGAGCACGAGGCGCCGCAGGCGGACCCCGTGGAGCGCCACCGTCCCGTCGTCCTCCGGCACGCGCGGGGCGCTCGTCACGAGGTCGACGACGAGACGCAGCGGCGCCTGCGCGCAGGTCTCGACCCGGCAGAGGCCGACGCCGCGCATCTCGATGAGCCCCTCGATCGCCGGATGGCCGCGCGCGACCACCACCGCGCCGACCGTCTCCAGCGCGACGCGGTCGTCGCCGACGAGGGCGGCGGGAACGCCGTCGCCGCGGCAACGCTCGAGGAGCTGGAGCGCCAGCACCGACTTGCCGGCGCCCGGCTCGCCGCGAATCAGGATGCCCTCGCCGGCGACGGCCACGCAGGTCGCGTGGATCGTCGGCACCGCGGCGGTCATTCCGCCGCGATCTGGCGTGGCGCCAGGGGCAGGCGGACGATGAAGCGGGCGCCGCGCACCGTCGGTTCACCGTCCTCGTCGGCGGGGCCCGGCCGGTTCTCGGCCTGGATGGTGCCGCGATGCGCCTGGACGATCTGGCGGGAGATCGACAGGCCGAGCCCCGAGTTCTGGCCGAAGCCCTGCTCCGGGCGGTCGGTGTAGAAGCGCTCGAAGATGCGCTCCAGGGCGTGCTCGGGGATGCCCGGCCCCTCGTCCTCGCAGACGAGCTCGACATGGCTCTTCGTCCGCCGCAGGGCGACGCGGACCTTCGCGTCCGGCGGCGAGAAGGAGCGGGCGTTGTCGAGGAGGTTGTTGACGACCTGCCCGAGCCGGCTGTCGTGCCCGACGATGGCGAAGGGGCCGTCGCCCTCCGCGGTCGGCGTCTCGATGTCGAGCTGGATCGTAGCGTCCTTCGGCCGGCGCCGCTCGTTGGCCACCGAGACGACCGTGGTGATGAGGCGGCGCATGTCCACGCGCCGCGCCTCGGCCCGGGACAGCTCGGCGTCGAGCCGCGAGGCGTCGGAGATGTCGCTGATCAGCCGGTCGAGGCGCTTCACGTCGTGCTGGATGATCTCCAAGAGCCGGCCGCGGGATTCGTCGCTCCTGGCGAGCGGCAGGGTCTCGACGGCACTGCGAAGCGAGGTCAGCGGGTTCTTCAACTCGTGGCTGACATCGGCCGCGAAGCTCTCGATGGCGTCGATGCGCCGGTAGAGCGCCTGCGTCATGTCGCGCAGCGCGCCCGAGAGGTGGCCGATCTCGTCGGTGCGGTAGGTGAAGTCCGGGATCTCCTGGCGGGACTTGATGCCCTGCCGCACCCGCTCGGCGGCGTCGGCGAGGCGGCGGACCGGCCCGGCGATGGCGCCGGCGAGCAGGATCGAGAGCACCACCATCACCGCGGCGGCGATCAGGAAGACCTGCAGCAGCCCGAAGCGCTCGGAGGCGATCACCCGGTCGATGGCATCGCCCTGCGTCGAGACCATCAGGGCGCCCCGCACCGTGCCGGCCCGCTGGATCGGCACGGCCACCGAGACGATCGTCTCGCCCCGCTCGTTCCGGCGCACGATGGAGCCGCGGGCGCCGTTGAGCGCCATCTGCACCTCGCGGAGCGACCGGCCGTTGGCGGGGCCCGCCTCCTCCGTCGACGGGCGCCGGTCGAAGGGTGCGAGCAGCCGCTCCTGAAGGTAGGTGTAGGCGCGCTCGATGAAGCTCGGCGTCGGGGGCTTTGCCGCCTGCGGCTCGCCCTTGGCGATCTCGGGCCGGGCCGGCAGCGTGCGCGTGTCGAACAGGAGGCCGCCCTCCTCGTCGTACACGCGGGCGCGGTTCCCGGTCGGTGTCACGAGGCGGCGCAGGAGCGGCGCCACCTTCTCCGGATTGAGGGAGAAGGCGAGCGGCGACGGCTTCTCCTCGCCTTCCCCCGCCTGAAGCTGGAGGAGCTTGTCCGGATCGATGCGGATCGTATCGGTGTCGACGGAGGCCGAGGAGGCGATGGCGCTGGCGATGATCTCGCCCTGGATCGCGAGGCTCTGCACCCGCGCCTGGATCAGCCCCTGGCGGAACTGGTTCAGGTAGAGGAACCCCAGCAGCAGGACGATCAGCCCGACGAGGTTGAGGACGACGATGCGGCGCGTGAGGCTGGAGGCGGCCCGCTGGCCGATCGACCGCCACAGGGCGCGCGGCCAGGCGAGCAGGCCGGCGCGCTCCTTCGGCTCATCGTCGGTTTCGGGCGCGGCGGCGCGCAGGGGGCTCGATGACACGGGCGGAGGGTTCCGGCGTCTGCGTGGCGGTCCCTCAGGCCTCCTTGAAGCGGTAGCCGACGCCGTAGAGCGTCTCGATCATGTCGAAGTTGTTGTCCGTCACCTTGAACTTCTTGCGCAGCCGCTTGATGTGGCTGTCGATGGTGCGGTCGTCGACATAGACCTGATCGTCGTAGGCCGCGTCCATCAGGGCGTTGCGGCTCTTCACGACGCCGGGCCGCTGCGCCAGCGCCTGGAGGATCAGGAACTCGGTGACGGTGAGCGTCACCGGCTCGCCCTTCCAGGTGCAGGTGTGGCGCTCCGGGTCCATCATCAGGGCGCCGCGCTCGAGCGAGCGGGCGGCCGCGTCCGCCTCGCGGTTGGCAGTGCCGGCCGGGTCCTTCGGGGCGAAGCGGCGCAGGACGGCCTTGACCCGCTCGACGAGGAGGCGCTGCGAGAACGGCTTATGGATGAAGTCGTCGGCGCCCATCTTGAGGCCGAACAGCTCGTCGATCTCCTCGTCCTTCGAGGTCAGGAAGATCACCGGAAGGTCGGATTTCTGCCGCAGGCGCCTGAGAAGCTCCATCCCGTCCATGCGCGGCATCTTGATATCGAAGATCGCGAGGTCCGGCGGGGAGTGCTTGAGCCCGTCGAGGGCCGAGGCGCCGTCCGTGTAGGTCTGGATCCGGTAGCCCTCGGTTTCCAGGGCGATGGAGACCGAGGTGAGGATGTTCCGGTCGTCGTCGACGAGGGCGATGGTCGGCATGCGCGTTCCTTGAGTCAACGGTGCGGCGGGGGTCTCTTGTCGGACCGCCCGCGTGTCCGCCTCCGGCCCCGGGGGCTGCGGCGCGTGAGAGGCCGCGCATGGGAACTGCGCCGATCCTGCTTCGCGCCGCGAAGAACCGTCACTTATAAACATCACCCGCAAAAAAGCGAGCGCCCGGCGTAGCTTGGCCGTGTGGGGGCGATGGGCCGCGCCGGGCGGGGCTCGCGGAGCGTCCTACCGGCGGACTATGCTGCGGGCGGATCACGGGTTTCTACGGGGGCGGGCATGGCGGCGGAGGATGCGATCGGACCCGTCCGGAAGGGGCCGGCGGAGCCTTTCCCGGCAGCGCAGGCGCCCTTCGATGCGATCGGAATGGCCCGAGGCTTGCTGCGCTCCGTCCCCTCCGGCGCCCTGGCGACTCTCGCGACCGACGACGGCGCGCCCTTCGCCTCCCTCGTCACCATCGCCACCGACGCGGACGGCACGCCGCTGATGCTGCTGTCGCGCCTCTCCGCCCATACCCGCAACCTCGAGGCCCACCCGCGCTGCTCCCTGCTCTTCTCGAAGGGCGGCAAGGGCGATCCCCTCGCCCACCCGCGGCTAACGGTGACGGGCCGCGCCGAGCGCACCGACGACCCGCGCGTCCGCGCCCGCTTCCTCGCCCGTCACCCGAAGGCCGAGCTCTACGCGGGCTTCCCCGATTTCGGCTTCTTCGCCCTGCGCCCGTCCGCCGGCCACCTCAACGGCGGGTTCGCCAAGGCCGCGACGCTGACCGCGACGGAGCTTCTCCTCGACCTCGAAGGCGCAGAGGCCCTCGTCGCGGGCGAGGCCGGCGCCGTCGCACATATGAACGCCGACCATGCCGACGCGCTGGGGCTCTACGCGGCAGCTGCGGGCGAAGGCCCCTGGCGCCTCACCGGCCTCGACCCGGAGGGCATGGACCTCGTCTCCGGCGAGCGCACCGCCCGCGTCCTCTACCCGGAGCCGGTCCGCGACATGGGCGCGCTCCGCAAGAGCCTCGTGGCGATGGCCGCCGCCGCGCGGGAGGGACGGTAGCGCCCACGCTTGGCCTTATCCGGCCGCGCTGCTATCTGCGGACCTGAATTTCCCGACATGCCGCGGTGACGCCGGCGCCGCCTCGACAGGCGCGCGGCCGGACGCGCCGGAGCCGAGACCCGATGACCACCTCGCCCATCGAGAACATCCGCAACTTCTCCATCGTCGCGCATATCGACCACGGCAAGTCGACGCTCGCCGACCGGCTGATCCAGGCCACCGGCACCGTGGCGCTGCGCGACATGAGCGAGCAGATGCTCGACTCCATGGACATCGAGAAGGAGCGCGGCATCACCATCAAGGCGAACACCGTCCGCCTCGAGTACAAGGCCGAGGACGGCAAGGACTATGTCCTCAACCTGATGGACACGCCCGGCCACGTCGACTTCGCCTACGAGGTCTCCCGGTCGCTCGCGGCCTGCGAGGGCTCGCTGCTGGTGGTCGACGCGAGCCAGGGCGTCGAGGCGCAGACGCTCGCCAACGTGTACCAGGCCCTCGACGCCAACCACGAGATCGTGCCCGTCCTCAACAAGGTCGACCTGCCGGCGGCCGAGCCCGAGCGGGTGAAGGAGCAGATCGAGGAGGTGATCGGCCTCGACGCCTCGAACGCGGTGCCGATCTCGGCGAAGACCGGTCTCAACATCGAGGCGGTTCTGGAGGCGATCGTCACCCGCCTGCCGCCGCCGAAGGGCGACCGCGACGCGCCGCTCAAGGCCCTCCTCGTCGACAGCTGGTACGACGTCTATCTCGGCGTCGTCGTGATGGTGCGCATCGTCGACGGCGTGCTCAAGAAGGGCATGACCATCCGCATGATGGGGGCGGATGCCGCCTACGGCGTCGACAAGATCGGCGTGTTCCGCCCGAAGATGGCCGACATCGGCGAGCTCGGCCCCGGCGAGGTCGGCTTCCTCACCGGCTCGATCAAGGAGGTCGCCGACACCCGCGTCGGCGACACCATCACCGAGGACAAGCGCCAGACCGCCTCGATGCTGCCGGGCTTCAAGGACGTGCAGGCGGTCGTCTTCTGCGGCCTGTTCCCCGTGGACGCCGCCGAGTTCGAGAACCTGCGCTCGGCCATGGGCAAGCTGCGCCTCAACGACGCGAGCTTCTCCTACGAGATGGAGACGAGCGCCGCGCTCGGCTTCGGCTTCCGCTGCGGCTTCCTCGGGCTCCTGCACCTCGAGATCATCCAGGAGCGGCTGGAGCGGGAGTTCAACCTCGACCTGATCTCGACGGCCCCCTCCGTGGTCTACCGCCTCCAGATGACGGATGGGACCACGAAGGAGCTGCACAACCCGGCCGACATGCCGGACGTGATGAAGATCGACACCATCGAGGAGCCCTGGATCCGGGCCACGATCCTGACGCCCGACGAGTATCTCGGCGGCGTGCTCAAGCTCTGTCAGGACCGGCGCGGCGTGCAGATCGACCTCAACTACGTCGGCAAGCGGGCCATGGTCGTCTACGACCTGCCGCTCAACGAGGTGGTGTTCGATTTCTACGACCGGCTGAAGTCGATATCGAAGGGCTACGCGAGCTTCGACTACCACGTCTCCGACTACCGCGAGGGCGACCTCGTGAAGATGTCGATCCTCGTCAACGCAGAGCCGGTCGACGCCCTCTCCATGCTCGTCCACCGCACCCGCGCCGAGAGCCGGGGGCGCGCCATGTGCGAGAAGCTGAAGGACCTCATCCCCCGCCACCTGTTCCAGATTCCGGTCCAGGCGGCGCTCGGCGGCAAGATCATCGCCCGCGAGACCATCCGCGCGCTGTCGAAGGACGTGACGGCCAAGTGCTACGGCGGCGACATCTCCCGCAAGCGCAAGCTCCTCGACAAGCAGAAGGAGGGCAAGAAGAAGATGCGCCAGTTCGGCCGCGTGGAGATCCCGCAGGAAGCCTTCATCGCCGCGCTGAAGATGGACGATTGAGCCCCTCGACGACTTCGCGCAGGGTCTCCGCCAGCACCGGCGCCACGGCCGCCAGGCTGTAGCGCTCTTCCACCACGCGGCGCCCCTCCGCTGCGAAGCGGGCGTGGAGCGCGGGGTCCTCGGCGAGGCGGGCGATGGCCTCGACCCACGCGTCCTCATTCGTGGCGAAGAAGCCGGAGCGGCCCTCCTCCACGATGTCGCGGTTGGCGCCGACCGGGCTGCACACCACCGGCACGCCGAGGCTCATGTACTCGATGAGCTTGAAGCCGCACTTGCCCTTGGCCTCCTCGTCGTCGGCGAGCGGCATCAGCCCCACGTCGAAGGCGCGGATGTCGTCGACCTCCGTGTCGAGGCGCCAGGGCGGGAAGCTCACGGGCAGGCCCTCGCAGGGGAAGGGCTCGGCGCCGATCAGGGTGAAGCGGATGCCGGGCACCCGCTCCTTCAGCCGCCGCATGGCGCCGATGAGCGGGTGCAGGTAGCTCGTGCCGCGCGGCGTGCCGATCCAGCCGACCGTGAAGGGCCCATCCGGGCGCGGCACCGGGGCGGGGCGGAACACCTCCGTGTCCACGACGGTCGGCAGCACCGTGACCCGGCCGGGGGCGTGCGCCTCGGCCCAGTCGGCGAGATAGTGGCTGCCGGCGAGGATATGGTCGGCGCGGGCGACGATGCGGGCGGTCTTGCCCCAGTCCCGCAGGCGGTCGAGGGGATTCCGGTAGGCGGTGGACGGCACGTAGATCGCGTCGTCGAAGTCGAAGATCAGCCGGCCGGACGCGGCCTTCAGCAGCGTCTCGAAGAAGGCCGGGCCGAAGGGAAATGCCTCGCGCAGCACGAACACGGCGTCGTAGCAGGTGGCGCGCAGCACGTCGCCGAGCCGGCGCAGGGTCGCCTTGAGCGTCAGCGCCACCTTCGCCGCTGTGCCGCCCGCGCCGTAGATGATCGGCGCCTCGGCGGAGGTCAGGAAGGGCCGGACCTCCGCGTCGATCCCGTGCGCGGCGAGAGTCGGCAGGAACTGGTAGACCCGGAACCGGCTCGACGGCCCCTCGATCGGATGGGGCACGATGAAGAGGACGCGCAGCCGCCTCACGGGGCTCGCTCCCAGCGCTTCGGCAGCAGCGGCATCAGCCGGGCGAGCGCGGCCGCGGCGCCGGGCGCAGGTTCCGGCGCCGCGCGGCGCTTGGCCAGCGTGGCAGGCAGCTCTCGCAGGGCCGCTGCGACGCCGGAGCCATAGGCGGAGAGGTTCGCCCGCAGCCAGGCCGGGCGGCCGGTGAGCAGCGACTTTGCCAGGACGGCGCCCTGCGAGGCGAGCGCCAGGGCGAGCACGCCGGGCACCATCCACAGGGGTAGGGTCTTGAGGATCAGCGCGAAGAGGTTGCGGGTCGTCAGGCGGATCGCGAAGGGGGAGGCCGGGCCGCCGCTGGTGGCGCTGCCGACATGGTAGACGATCGCCTCGGGCACCGCGAAGCATCGGTAGCCGGCGAGCCGCGCGCGGATGCCGAGGTCGACGTCCTCCATGTAGGCGAAGAAGTCCTCGTCGAAGAGCCCGATCGCGTCGAGCATCTCCCGCCGGTAGAGCGAGGCCGCCGCGCAGGCGCTGAGCACCTCGAAGGGCTCCCGGAACTGTCCGGTGTCACGGGAGCCGGCGCCGATCTTGTAGGAGAGGCCGAGCCGGCAGTAGCCGTCGCCGACCGAGTCGATCACCGTCCGGTCGGAAAAATCGAGGATCTTCGAGGCGAGGAAGCCGACCTCCGGCGGCTGCCGGTCGATCTCGGCCACCAGCGCCGCGAGCCACTCCGGATGCGCCTCGGTGTCGTTGTTGAGGGCGGCCACCAGCGGCTCCTCGCAGGCGCGGATGCCGATGTTCATCGCCGCCGCGAAGCCGAGGTTCGTCGGGTTCGCGACGACCTGCACCTCCGGGTAGCTCTCACGCAGCAGGGCGAGCGAGCCGTCGACCGAGCCGTTGTCGACGACGACGACGTGGAAGTCGCGAAACGTCTGGCGGCGGAGCGAATCGAGGCAGGGCCTCAGCCAGCGCTCGCCGTTCCAGTTCGGGATGACGACGGCGACCCTGGTCATGGGGACGTCTTCACCGGGCGCACCTTCACCGCGACGACCGCGAAGGTGTTGCAGAGCCGCGCCCCGTGCCAGAGCACGGCGTGGAACAGGCGCAGCAGGCGGCCGGACGCGCCGAACACCGGCCGCCACTCGGCCACCTCGAATCCATGCCTGCGGAGCGACGCCATCACGTCCTCCCGGCGGTAGCGGCGATAGGCCTTCTCCTTGCCGAGCATCCGCCAGAGCCGCCGGGTGCTCTCGTTCATGGCGTCGAGATAGACGAGGCCGCCGGGCTTCAGGGTCGGCGCGAAGCGCTCGAGCAGGTCGTCCAGGTCGAGCCCGGTCTCGTAGAGGACGTCGTGGATGACGATGGCGTCGAAGCTCTCCGGCCGGAAGCCGACGCTGAGCGCATCCGCCCGCAAGAAGGCGGTCTTGGTCAGGTGCCCGTCCGCCCGGAACACGGGGTAGAACGGCGCGAACTCGGCCGTGTAGTCGAAGGAGACGATCTGCTGGCCCTGCAGCGCCCGCACGAAGATCTCCGTGGCGAAGGGCCCGCAACCGATGTTGAGCACGGTCAGCCCCCGGCCCTTCAGGTGCCGATCGAGCAGGCCGGAGAGCGTGCGCAGCCGGTTGAGGTTGCCGAAGAAGTCGCTGAACGGCGTCCAGCCCTCCGGCAGGCGGCTGCGCAGATGCGCGACGTAGGTGTCCCGGTAGCCGAGATTGGCGAGATGTCCGGCGCGCTCAGACGACATCCATGTCGCCCCAGGTGACGTGCCAGTCGGTGACCGCCGGAACCGCACCGGCCAGCGGCAGCCCGACGAGCACGAAGGGCTTCGGGTTGAGGCGCTCCGGCACCTTCAGGAACCCGGCCTTGCGGAGCGCTCCTTCGAAGGCCGAGCCCGGTACGACCTGCGCGCCGAGGATGCCGACGCCTTCCTTGGCTGCGCGGCGGGCGAGGTCGGCGGCGAGCACGGCGAGGAGACCGGTGTCGGAGGGCGCGGCCCAGCCGTCCACGACGAGCAGGCTCTCAAGCCCCATGAGGCTGCGCGGGCTGGCGACGAGATAGGCGGCGATCTCGTCGCCCCGCTCGAAGGCGAGGATGCGGTAGCGGTAGGCCGGGTGGCTCGTGTAGCGCCAGGAGAGCGTGGCGGCGTCCCGCAGGAAGGCGGCGGGGGCGCGCTCCGCCTCGCGGTGCCAGAGGGCGTCGAAGCGGGCGTCAAACCCGTCGAGCTCCACGATCCGGCCGGGGGGCGCCTTCGGTGGGCGCTTCAGCAGGGAGAGGCCGGCGGCGAGCGCGCGTCCACCGAGATTGGCGAGGAACGGCGGCAGGCCGCCGGGTGGTCTCTCGGTGAAGCGCAGGCCGGGCAGCGGTCGCACCAGGAAGGACGGGCGCAGGATCGGCGTCCAGCCGAGGCGGTCGGAGGTGAGGAGCCGTACCGAGTTGGCGTTGGGGAAGTTGATGCCGAAGGCGTGGCCATCCTCGCGGCTCGTCTCCGCCCAGGCGGAGGCGAGTTTCACGGCGTAGCTGCCGGCGAGCCGGCCGCGGAAGGCCGGCGCCACCATGTAGTCGAGGCCATGGGCGACGCGAATCGTGTCCGTCCCGACGCGAAGCCTCCGAGGCGTGCCCCCGGCGAAGCCGATCAGCTCTCCGCCCTTGCGGATGAGGACGCCGCCGCCCCGCCCGGCCGGGTTGCGCTCGAACAGCCACGCGTAGAAGGCGGGCGTCCCATGGGGATGGCCGGCGCCCCAGACGGAGGCCCGCATCGACAGGATCTCCGCCTCGTCGCGGCCGGGAACGTAGCGGTCGATGCCGTCGCTCATCGTCTGCCCCGCTCCCGCAGCACCTCTTCGTAGAGGGCGAGCGTCCGCGCCACCATCGTCTCCGGCGAGAACGCCGTGCGCACCCGCTCGCGCCCGGCCTCGCCCATGCGGGCGCGCAGGTCCGGATCGTCGAGGAGTCGCAGCAGCGCCGCCGCCAGCGCGCCTGGATCGCGCGGCGGCACGACGAACCCGGTCTCGCCCTCTGTGACGAGTTCCGGCACGCCGCCGACCTCGGTCGCGACGACGGCCCGGCCCGCGGCCATGGCCTCGAGGATCGAGATCGGCAGGCCCTCGGAGACCGAGGGCAGCACGAAGAGATCGCAGGCGGCGAGACAGTCCGGCACGTCGGTCCGCTCGCCGGCGAAGACGATCGCCTCGCGCACGCCCAGCGCGGCGGCCTGCGCCTCCAGCTCGGTCAGCAGCGGGCCGGCGCCGACGACGACGAGCCGCGTCGCGGGATGTCGCGCGATCACGGCGGGCAGCGCCGCGACGAGACTGTCGAGACCCTTGAACCAGACGAGGCGGGCGACGCTGAGGAGCAGCGGGGCCTCGGACGCGATCCCGAACTCGCTCCTCAGCCGGTTGGCCTCGGAGGAGCGGCCCTCGAAGCCGGTGATCGCGAGGCCGTTGTGGATCGCCACCGTGCGGTCGGCGGGGAAGAGGCGGCCGTCCACAGCGCCGCAGCGCACACGCTCCGAGACGGTGATGACCCGGTCGATGGCGAGCGAGAACAGCGCCCGGTCGTAGGCCCAGAACAGGCCGCGCAGCAGCTTCCGGCGCAGCGCCAGGAAGCCGAGATTATGAGCGGTGTTGACGATCGCCGGCACCCGCGCGAGCCGCGCGGCGATCGTGCCTACCAGCGCCGCCTTGGACATGTGGGTGTGGACGACGTCGAAGCGCCGGTCCCGGAACAGACGCAGGCATCCGGCGAAGGCCCGCACGTCCCCGGCCGGGTGCAGGAGACGGCGGAAGTCGACATGCTCGACCCCGACGCCGGCCTCGGCCAGCGCGGCGGCGTTGCGGGTGTCGATGCTGCCGCAGACCACGGTGACCTCGTGGGAGGCGGCGAGCCCGCGCGCCAGCGTCAGCACGTGCTCGGGCACGCCGCCGACATCCATGCGCGTCACCACCTGAGCGATGCGCAGGCGCCGTCCGTTCTCGGCCCGTGCTGCCATCCCCTCAGGCCCTCGCCCGCACGAGGGGCATCATCATTCGGTTGACGGTCTGGAGGAGGCGCCGGAACCAGGCCGCCTCCTTGAAGGCGAGCCAGTCGAGGGCGCCGGCGAGCTTCATGCGGAATACGAAGGGGCTGTCGCTCGCCGAGACCTCCGTGCGCCGGAGCACCAGGGGCCGGCTGCCGACGGGATTCACGCCGGGCACCGTGGTGAAGGCGAGCGCGTAGCCGGCCTCCGCCGCCCGCGCCTCGACGGCTGCGTCGGTGTCGCCGCCGGGATAGGCGAAGGCGGTGACGGGCGTGCCGAGCATGGCTTCGAGGGCGCGGCGGGAGTCACTCAGCTCCCGGCGCTGCACCTCGGCCGGCACCTGCGTGAGGAGCGGATGGGTCATGGTGTGGGAGCCGATCTCGATCCCGTTCGCGATGAGGCGCGCAAGATCGCCCTCGCCCAGGAAACGGCCGAGGCCGGCCGGGTCGGCGTGCGGCCAGACCTCGCCGGTCTCGCGGCCGAGGAAGCCCGGCACCGCGAAGACCACCGCCGGGATGCCGTGGCGGGCGAGGATCGGAGCCGCGACCTCCCAATTGTCGGCGTAGCCGTCGTCGAAGGTGACGAGCACGGCCTTCCTGTCGAGGCGTGCGCGACCGCTCAGCATCGCCTCGAATTCGGCGAGCGTCACCCCCCGGAAGCCCTTGGCACGGAGATGGGCCATCTGCCGCTCGAAGGCCGCCGCGCCGACGCTGATCTCGCGGGAGACGGGCCCGAGCGCCGCGAAGGCGTGGTCGTTGACGCGGTGGTAGAAGAGCACCCGAAGTCCGGCCCGCTTCGGCAGCACGAGGCCGGGCAGCGCCAGCGCCGTCTTCAGCCAGCGCTTCAGGCCGATCCTGAACCGGGACAGCGCGACGCCGCTCACGCCCGGCTCCGGGCCGCGGCGAGCTCGCCCGCGTAGACCGCATCCATCCGCGACCAGGGGAAGTCCGCCAGCAGGCGCCGCAGCTTGCCTTCCATCCGGTCGAGGTTGACGTAGTGGCGGAAGCGCGAGCGCCCGCCGACATCGGCGCGGGGCTGGCCCGGATCGACCTCCCAGGGGTGGAAGTAGAAGTTCAGCGGCAGCCCCTCGCCACGGCTGACGCGCCCCAGCGCGAAGCGGAACAGAGCGTAGGGTAGGAGCCGGAAGTAGCCCCCTCCCCCCGCCGGCAGCCGGCGCCCGGCGAGCGTCGCCGTGGTGATCGGGATCTCGAGGAAGCCCGGCAGCGGCTCGAAGGGCGCGCGGGGAGCGTCCGGCACGCCGTAATGGTCGTGGCGGATCGGGTTGACGCTGGAGCTGTAGCGGAAGCCTTCCGCGGCGAGCGTCTCGAAGGCCCACCATGTGCTGCGGTCGATGGAGAAGTTCGCCGCCCGGTAGCCCTGCACCGCCTGCCCGCTCGCGTCCTCGACGGCGGCCTTGGCGGCGCGGATGTCGCGGGCGAAGACCTCCGGCGTCTGCTCGGTGACGCGGTAGTGTCGATCGCCGTGGCTCGCGACCTCGTGGCCGGCCTCGGCGATCGCCCGTACCAGGGCGGGATGCGCCCGCGCGACGCTGCCCAGGATGAAGAACGTGCCCGTGGCGCCGCCCGCCGCGAAGAGGTCGAGGATGCGCCGCGTCGCGTCCTCGACCCGCGAGGGCAGCTCGTCCCAGGCGGAGCGGGGATAGGCCGAGCCGAGCGCCGCGGCGTGGTAGTAGTCCTCCACGTCGACGGTGATGGCGTTACGGGGCGTGGCGCTCACGGCACGGGCTCAGGATGAAGGGCCGGCAGGCTGTAGCTCTCGTCCTTGCGCAGCACCAGGGTCGCGCTCGACACGTAGCGCAGCGCCATCGCCGCGAGCCCGTGCAGGGCGCCCGGCACCGCGTAGCGGTAGCGCGCCGGCTTGCCCGCCATCGCACGCAGCTTCGCCGTATAGTAGTGCGGCGTATAGCGGAACGTTGCGTGGAGCTTCGCCCGCTTCGCCTCGGCGATCAGCGTGGCCATGGTCCGGTAGTTCGTGAAGCGGACGAGGAAATCCGCGTGCGCTCGCGCGTAGCGGTCGAGGTCGGTCTCCGCCGCCGCGCGGAAGCGCCCGATGCCGAGGCGGTTCGACCAGCGGATCGCATCGGCGATCGCATCCGAGCCCCCGAACCAGTGGGCGAAGGGCACGTGCAGGTGCGGCTCCACCGCGACGTGGCCGAGCGGGAAAAGATGCACCGAGACCCCGCCCGGCCGCAGCACCCGCGCCGTCTCGGCGAAGAAGCGGCCGTGGTCGGCGACGTGCTCCAGCACCTGATTCGAGACCACGGCGTCGAGGGAGGCGTCGGCGTAGGGCCACGGGTCCCGCTCGGAGATCAGGGCCAGCCGCTCGCGCCAGGAGACGCCGGTGGCCGCGTCGAGATCGGCAATGGTGCGGTCGAAGTAGCCCGCCTGCTGCACGCCGTGGTCCCCGACGTCGAAGCCATGGAGATCGAGCTCGGCGCCCGGCCGCAGGATCGGCAGCGCGCGGGCGAGATAGCCGAGCAGCAGCCCGTCGCCGCATCCGGCATCGAGCAGCGAGAGCCGGCCGCCGGGCGAGCGTCCCGCAAGCTCGCTCTCGACCACGGCGAGGATGTGCTGATGCGTCAGGCTCAGCGCCGCCGGCATCGCATCGACTCGCGATGAAGGCACGAACGAAGTGTTCACCACGCAATTCATTCGTTCTCGAGCCATCGACAGGTGCGGCGCAGCAATCCGAGCGTGCTCTGCACTACAAGGCGCTATGCAACGGGGATGACCGCGGTACGTTAACTTGTTGGCAAGCTGCGCCCGCGACCGTGGGGGCCACGATGGAGGTCGAGGCCACGATGCAAGTCCCGCTCGTTTCAGGGTCGGCTGGTTTCCTGCCGCCGACCGCCGCTGACGATGCCTGGTCACGCCGCCGGGCTGCCGCTGCCATCATCGGTGCCTCCGTCGCCCTCTGGTCCGGCATCGTCTACCTGCTCGCCTGAGACCTCAGCGAGAACCTTCCGCCAGCAGCACGACCCGCACCGTCTGGACGAGGATGACGAGGTCGAGGATCACGCTGCCGTTCTTCAGGTAGTAGAGGTCGTAGGCGGTCTTCTGCTCGGCGTCGGCGAGGCTGGCGCCGTAGGGGTAGTTGATCTGCGCCCAGCCGGTGAGGCCCGGTGGCACGAGGTGCCGGTGCGCGTAGAGCGGGATCGCCGCCTCCAGCTCCGCCACGATCTGCGGCCGCTCGGGGCGGGGGCCGACGAGGCTCATGTCGCCGCGCAGGACGTTGAGGATCTGCGGCAGCTCGTCGATGCGCGACTTGCGCAGGAAGCGGCCGACCGCCGTCGTTCGGCGGTCCCCGGCGACGGCCCAGCGGGCCACGCCGTCGGCCTCCGCGTCGACGCGCATGGTACGGAACTTCATGATGCGGAAGCTCCGCCCGCCGAGCCCGACCCGCTCCTGCCGGTAGAACATCGGCCCGCGGTCGCAGAGCACCACCGCGAGCCCGGCGAGCAGCATCAGCGGCAGGGTCGTGAGCAGGATCGCGAGGCTCGCCGTCACGTCGAGGATGCGCTTGACGAGGCGGCTCGCCGCACCGCGCTGCGAGCCCTCGGAGAAGATCAGCCGGAGGGCCTCGCGGTCGTCGACCTCGATCTGCCGTGTCTCGCGCTCGACGAAGGTGCCGAGCGTCTCGACGCGGGCGCCGGCGAGCCGGGCGCGCAGGAGCACGTCGGCCAGCGCCCCCTCGGGCTCTCCGGCGATGTCGAGGACGATGGCGTCGATGCGCGAATCCCGGAAGGCGCAGGCGACGGCCTCGGCTCCGCCCTCCGCCGGGATGAAGCCGGCCTGGACGAAGCGCGCCGGGCGGGCCCGCGCCTCGATCTCGGCGAGCCGCCGCCCGGACCGGTCGTCGCCGATGAGCAGCACGCGGCTCTTGAAGGTCGGCGTCTCGGCGAGACGGCAGGTCACGAGCCGGTTGAGCACCAGCGCCGACACGCCGGCCAGGCTGAGCGCGGCGGCCGTGAGGTCGAACCGGTCGAGAAGGCCCACCTCGGAGGCGAGAGCCTGGAGGAGCACGGCGGCGGCGAACACGCTGACCGCACGGGTGGGCAGCCGATGCAGCCCCAGGAACGAGCGCTGGTAGAGCCCCATCGCGAAGGCGGGGATGACGATCGACCAGAGGAGGACTGCGGGCCCTGCCGCCGAGACCGGTCCGAAGCCGGTGGACTTCGCCGCCAGGACCACGGCGCTCACCGCGGCCACGTCGACCGCCGCGAGGAGCACGGCAAGGCGCGGCACTTCGACGTGATAGATACGCATCGCCCCGCCCCGCCCATCGCCTCGACCGCCGACGCTTCAGGCGCCTCGACGGTCGTGCCTTCCTACGCAGAGGAATGCCGCCCGGCAGTGCGGGGCGGCACGTCCGCGTTAACCAAGTCCGGTGCCTCGCATGGGCTTCGCGCCGAGCCTTCGGCAGCGTGCAACCTCGCGGACCCCGAACCAGACTTCACTGTGAGGCGCTTCTAGATTAACGATAACAGACTGTAAACACGCGCACGATGACTTGACTTAGCGTCTCACGACATCGCGCCTTGACAACTTCCAAGGATACGCACTCTGACTTCGCAGTTGAGGGCGCAGAGCGGCTAAGCTGACATCATACCGCCGCGAAGGTGAGAGCTTCGATCGACGATGCATGCGTTCGACGTCAGCGTCGTAATCCCGACCTACCGGCGCGCTGCGATCCTGCATCGCACGCTGATGCTCTATGGAGAGCAGCGGGCGGCGGGACGCTTCGAGATCATCGTCGTCGACGACGCCTCCGGCGACGGGACGCCGGTCATGCTCGGGGACATCGCGGGTTCGCTGCCCTATCCGCTCCGCTTCTTCGTCCAGGACGCCAACTGCGGCCCCTCCGCCGCGCGCAACCGTGCCCTGCGGGAGGCGCAGGGCCGGATACTGTTGATCGCGGGCGACGACATCCTGCCCGAGCCGAACCTGATCGCCGAGCACTCGGCGTGGCACGACTCGCGCCATCCCGAGGCGGCGGTCGCGGTGCTCGGCCGCATCCTCTGGGCCGAGCCGCCGGAGGTGACGCCGCTGATGCGCTGGCTGGAGACGAGCGGCAGCCAGTTCGGCTACGGCCGCATCCGGCACGGCGAGGCGGTCGATTACGGCTACTTCTACACGAGCAACGTCTCGCTCAAGCGCGATTTCCTCCGCGAGACCGGCCAGTTCCTCGACGAGCGCCTGCGCTTCTGCGAGGACTCCGAATGGGGTCAGCGGCTGTTCGCGCGGGGCCTGAGCCTGCGCTACAACGCCGAGGCGCTCGGCCGGCATCTCCACCCGATCACCCTGCCGGAATCGCTGCGGCGCATGGAGCAGGTCGGACGCGCAGTGCGGGCCCTGCGCAGCATCAACCCCGAGAACTTCGCCCGGCTCACCGGCGGCCTCCTGGAGCCCGGACGAGCCGGCAAGCTCGCGCTGCTGCGCCTCCTTCTTCACCCGGCCGTCGACGCCGCCGTCTACGCGCCGCTGGCGCGCCTGTGCGAGCGGCGGGTCGTCGCCGACAAGATCTACGCCGCGAGCCACGCCTCCCATCTCATGAGGGGCCTTCTCGCCGAGCCCGCGCCGGAGTCCCCGTGAGCCTGATCGAGAGCCTGCGCGAGCTGCGCGAACGCTCCGCCGAGGTGCCGCTGCACCGCCTGGGGGCGCGCATCCTGCTCTGGAAGGCCTATCGGATGGCGAGCGCCCGGCCGGTGGTGCCCCTCCACGGCCGCTCGCGGATGCGCCTCCAGGCGCGGCCCGGCGAACACGGCATCCGCGCCGGCATCTTCCTCCTGCGCGATGCCTACGAGCCCTCCGTGCGCCACGCCATCGACCGGTTCGTGAAGCCGGGCGACCGCTGCTACGACATCGGCGCGAACCTCGGCCTCTGGACGTTGCGCATGGCCGAGCGGGCCGGGCCAACGGGCCGCGTCGACGCCTTCGAGCCGGGGCCGGAGACAGCCGCCGCGCTCGCCGAGGCGCTAGAGCTGTCGGGGCATGCCAGCGCCCATGTCCACACCACGGCGCTCGGCGAGAGCGAGGGCCGCGCCACCCTCTACGTGCCCGACGATGTCGGCCGCGGCGCACTGGCCCCGGAGAGCGAGCGCGACGGCGCGGTGAGCGTCGGCGTGCGCCGCCTCGACGATGTCTGGGAAACGCAGGGGAAGCCGGCGGTCGCCTTCGTGAAGATGGATGTCGAGGGCGCCGAGCCCCTGGTGCTGCGCGGCGGCAGCGCCTTCCTCGCCGCGACGCGGCCGGTCGTGTGCTGCGAGATCAACCCGCCGAAGCTCGCCAACATGGGCTTCCGGGCCGGCGACGTGCTCGAACCTTTCGCCCGGCTCGGCTACGCGGCGCTGGCCTGGGATGCGCCCGCAGCGGCGCTGGTGCCGGTGGCGATGGAGGGCGACCCGGAGGCGGTGCGCGATCTCGTCCTTCTGCCGGACGCGCCTTGATACCGTGCGCCTCAGCGCGGCGGGGCGACCGCCTTCGAGACCGCGAGGATGTCGCCCCAGGCGGGCGACTCGGCCTTGGCGATGAAGCTCGTTCCCCAGAACACCACGATTTCCGCGCCGCCCGCCACGGCGGCATCCGTCATCGCGCGCAGCTCGGCCTTCGTCGGCGGGCGCACGATATCGAGGATCGGCGAGCCCTTCATGCCGGCGACCACCGCCGGGTCGTACTGGTCGGCGTAGGAGAAGCCCTGGAGCACCATGAAGCGGCGCTTGTCGGGCAGCTCGCGGGCGACCCAGTCGGCGTAGGCGCGCACCGTCTCGGCGGGTCCCGCCTGCGCCACGTCGAGGGCGGGAAGCGCGGTCTGCGCGAGCTCCTGCGGGATCGGATAGACGTCGAAGCCGACCATGTTCGCGAAGCGGCCATGCGCCTTGACCTCGTCGAGGTAGCGCTTGCGGCCGATTCGGGTCTGAAGCTCGGGCCGGTCCATCACCAGCGGCGCGTGGACCATCATCACCGGCAGGCTCGCGTCGATGGCCTTCACCCGCCTGTAGAGCGCCTCGGAGGCCGAGAGCTTCACCCCCTGGTGCGGCGGCTCGTCATAGGCGACGACTCCGGCGATCCCGTCGCGGCCGGTGCAGGCGATGAGCGCCCGCAGCGGGTCGGCCTCGCCGGCGGCCGGCATCGCGTCGGCCGGGTAGAGCAGGCCGCCCGGCGCCAGCAGGCGGATGCCGTGCCGGCGCATCGCCGCGAAGGCCGGGGCGTCGGGTTTGCAGGGCGGCACGAACTCGGTCTCGAAGCCGAGGCTCTTGGCCTCCGGCTGCTCGACATACTGGAAGGTCGGGAAGAAGGCGGTGACGCCGTTCGCCCTGAGATCGGCGAAGATGCGGTCCCAGTCCCGCGTCTGCGCGAGGTCGCGGGGCACGCCCGAGACGGCGACCACGGGCTCGGCCCGGGCGGCCGAGGGCAGCGCCAGCGCGCAGAGCAGGGCGAGGAGGCGCAGGCGCATTCGGTAGAGCCCCCGGATCAACGGCCGCGGCCTTGTATGCGATGCTGGCGGCGCTCGAGCGGCCGGCCACGACGGGCATCGGCGCGGCGGCGGGCCGCCTCCGCACGCCTTTCGGGGCCGGTTAGCATCACAGAAGCGGCCTGCGGGCAAGCGGGGAGAGCGAGAGGTTGAGTGCGCCGAGCGGCATCCTGGGCGGCGAGACGGCCTGGCGGCCGGCGGCGACCCTTGCCGCCGTCGCGGGCGCGGTGCTGCTCGGCGCGGCCTTCTCCTTCCAGCCGGTGCTGCCGGCGCTGATCCTCGCCGCCGGCCTCTACGTCGTGCTGTGCTTCGTCTCTCCGCCCTGGGCGCTGGCGCTCTACGCCTTCGTGCAGCTCGCCGTGCCGCTCTACGTGCGCCCGCCGCCGATCGGTCCGCTGCCGCCGCCGCCGGTGGCGCTGACCATGCTGCTGACGCTCCTCGGCTGCCTGATCTTGAAGGCCATGGCCGCGCCGCACCCGGCGAGCCGACCGGGCCTTCTCGACAGGCCGGCCCTGCGGCCCTTCCTCGCCTTCGCCTTCGTCGCGGCCCTGTCGCTGATCGATCCGGGCACGGGCTCGGAAGGCATCAACATGTGGCTGAAGGCCTTCGCCTTTCCGCTCGCCACCTTCGTCGCCATCACGGTGATCGTGCGCGAGCGGGCGGACGTGGAGCGGGTGCTTGCCGCGCTTCTCGCCGCGGCCGTCGCGATCTCGCTCTACGCAATCTACGAGTTCCGGGTCGGCGAGAACTGGCTCCTCCAGAACATCCTCATCCCGCAGGGCAAGGAGGACTGGTCGACCTTCTACTTCACCGGCGACCAGCTCGGGGCGGACATCGCCTACCGGAGCTTCAGCGTCTTCAGCCAGCCGATCGAGTTCGCGACCTGCGTGGGCATGGTCTACCCCTACGCGGTCGTCCGTTTCGGCACGGCTCCGGGCTGGCGGCGGCGCCTCGTCTACGGCGCGGCCGCCGCGATCTGCCTCGTCGGCCTCGCCACGAGCTTTTCCCGCACGGCGACGGGAGCGGCGCTGCTGGCGACGGTGATCGCCGGCCTGACCGTGCCCGCGCTCCGCCGCTGGCTTGCGACCGGCGCGATCGGCCTGGCGCTCGGCGGCCTGCTCGCCTGGCCCTGGCTCGGAGCCCGCGTCTCGGAGCGGCTCAACGACATGGACAACGTGACGCTCCGCCAGAAGCTCTGGGAGACCGCCGCCTCCCTGTTCCGCGACCATCCGCTCCTCGGCGTCGGCTTCGGCAACTTCCCCGAATATTATCTCGACGCCATGCGTGCCCACCGGATCGGCCCAGTGAACGAGTTCGGCGCCGATGCCGTCGAGCGCATCCGCGTGGCCGAGAGCTTCTACCTCCAGCTCGCCGCCGAGACCGGCATCGTCGGAATCGTCGCCTTCGCCGTCTTCCTCGTGGCGCTGGCGCGGGTGATGCTCCGCGTGGCGCGGGCACCCTACCCGGACACCTCGGCGCTCGGGGTCTCGGTGCTGCTCGGGACCCTCGTCTACCTCCTCAACGCCGCCACCGTGACGGCCTACACGCATTTCTCGAGCACGCTGCTGCTGTTCGGGTTCCTGTTCCCACTGGCGATCATTCTCGATCGCCCACGCCAGCCTTCCGTCGAGCGCGGCGCCGACCGCGCGGAGTATCCTCGATGAGTCTCGTCTCCGGCACGCTGGCGGCGCTGCGCCGCCGCCCGTTCCTCGCCTTTCTCGTCTTCGCCGGCTTCTTCGGCGCGGCGATGGCCGGGATCTACCTGAAGAAGCCCGCCTACGAGTCGGTCGGCAAGCTCCTCGTCAACTTCGAGGGGCGCGGCGTGTCGCTGTCGCGGGCGGACGTGCAGTACAACAGCACCCAGCTCCAGGCGGTCGAGGCGGTGACCTCGCAATCCGAGATCCTGCGCTCCCACGACCTCGTGGTGGCGGTGGTGGACAAGCTCGGCATGGACGCCTTCCGTGATCCCGAGCCGAGCTCGGCGTTGATGCAGGCCATCGCCGGCACGATCCGCACCGTGAGCGAGGCGATCAACGGCGTGCTGGTCTCGGCGCGGCTCGTCGAGCCGGTCGATCCCCGCGAGGCTCTGATCGAGGCGGTGGAGAAGTCGCTCCAGGTCTACCCCGTGCGCCAGACGCAGGTGATCTCGGTGGCCTTCCGCTGGCGCAACCCGCGGGTGCCACCGCTGGTTCTCGACGCGCTGATCGAGCTGTTCCAGGCCAAGGTCGGCGAGCTGAACGGATTGTCGGACGGCTACGACCTCTTCGTCGAGCAGTCGAAGCGCGCCCGCGACGAGCTCGACAAGGCCGAGCGTGACATGAGCGCGCTCGGCCAGCGCTACAAGATCGTCGACCTCAAGCGCGAGAAGACCTTCCTCCTCGACCGCATCGAGAAGCTCGGGCCCGTGGCCGACATCGCTGCCGCGAACGGCGCCGACACGGCGCTCGACGGCACCGGCGCCGGCCAGGGCGATTCCACCATCGTCGGCGGGCAGATCTCGGCGCTCCAGGCGCAGCTCAACACGATGCGCGTCGACCGCGCCCGCCTCCTCGTCTCCGTGACGCCCGACAGCCGCGAGGTGCGCGAGCTCGACCGGCAGATCGCCACCGTCGAGGCGGCGCTCGCGCGGGAGAGCCGGATCGTGCGCGAGACGCTCGCCGCCTATCGCGAGCGGCTGCGCACGCTCCAGGGCGTCGAGAGCGACTTCAACCGCGCCGGCCGCAATCTCGAGATCGCCTCGGAGGCCTATCAGACCTACCGCAAGGCCTCCGAGGACCGTCGGGTGATGAAGGCGCAGGAGGTGAAGATCCGCATCCAGGTCATTGACCCGCCGACCCGGCCGGTGCTGCCGACGGGGCCCAGCCGGCTGATCCTGGCGCTCGCGGCGCTGGTGGCCGCCCTCGCCCTGATCCCGGCCTTCGGCCTGCTGCTGTGGTGGCTGGAGGAGCGGCGGATGGCCGCCCGCTTCCCCGGCCTCCACGAGACGGGCGGTCGCCCGCTCCGGCCGCAGCTCGCCGCGGAGGGCGGCTCGGGACGGCTGCGCTAGGACGTCAGGCCGGCGCGGTTTCCCGGTAGGCCGGCAGCGGCAGGCCGAGCGCCACGATCCCGCCGATCGCCGCGAAGGCGATCAGCGCGGCGACGGGCTGGCCGAGGAGCGCCAGCCCGAGGAGTACGGCGCCGGCCGCGAGCGGCGGCAGGATCGCCTGCCCGAGCCGCGCCCCGCGCATGAACCAGCGCCAGACGCAGAGCGTCGAGGCGATGCCGGAAACGACGTTGATCGCGAGGAAGGCCAGCGCCGCGCCGTCGGTGCCGAGCTGCGAGACCAGGGTCGCGCTGATGCCGACCTGAAGCGCCAGCAGCCCGGCGACGAGGGCGAGCGTACCCCGCTGCCGGTCCGAGCCGAGCAGCAGGCCGATGTTGAGGCAGTGCGCCGCCGCGAAGGGGAAGGCGGCGAACATCACGCGCAGCAGCTCCTCGAGCCCGGCGTAGCGGCCGCCGACGAGGCCGTTCGTGACCGGCCCGACCACAAGCCCGGCGACGAGCGCGCCGGGGATCGCGGCGAGCAGGCCGAAGCGCAGCACGCGCAGGTAGAGGCTCGCGAGCTCCTCGCCCGTGCCGGCATGGTGGCGGGCGAAGGTCGGCGCGACGACGATGCCCAGCGTGACGGGCGCGAGCAGCGCCGCCTCCATCAGCTTCAGGGCGATGCTGTAGGCGCCGAGATCGGCGCCGGCCGCGAACCAGCCGAGCACCAGAAGCTCGACGCGGGTCGAGAGGATCGAGAGGATCGCCATCGCTCCGTAGGCCGCCGACTGGACGAGGCACGCGCGCCAGAAGGAAGGCGCCACGGTCGGGCTCAGGACGATCCCGGCGCGGCGGAGCCCGACGAACACGATGGCGCAGTAGGCGCCGTTGGTGAGGATCGCCGTGCCGGCGATGGCGAGCGCGCCGCCTCCGGCGCCCAGGACGAGAAATCCTGTGGCGGCCTGGAGCAGGCTCAGGGTGAGATGAGCCAGGGAGACGAAGCCGAAGCGCTGGCGCACGTGCAGGGCGCTCTCGAAGAGCATCGAGCTGCCGGTGAAGACGAGACCGAGCCCGGACAGCGCGATCATCGCCGTGACCTCGGCGGGATATCCGCCGAACCAGGCGAAGGCGACACTGCCGGCGTAGCAGAGCGCGGCGGTGAGCGCCTTCAAGACCGAAAGCGCGCTCAGGTAGCGCGACGCGGCCTCGGGATCGCGCGACATCTCCCGCAGGGCGAGCCGCGACAGGCCGAGATCGGCGCAGGTATCGGCGATGACGAGGACCGAGAGGGCGAGGTTGAGATGCCCGAAGGCGTCCGGCACCAGCGTCCGCGCCAGGACGAGCAGGTAGCCGAAGTTGATCAGCCGGGCGAGGAGCTGCGCGCCGTAGAAGGCGGTGGTGTTGGCAAGGAGGCGTCGCATCGGCGGCCGGGCTTCACGCGGCGCGCCCCGCCAGTGCGAAGGGCCGCGCCGCCGCTCCTAGCGCAAGGATCGGCGCGCGCGAAGGCCGGACGAGCGCGTAGCCGGGCTACTCCGCCGGCGCGACCTTGCCGGGCGCGGCCCCAGCCGCGGGCTCGTCCAGGGGGGCCGGCGGCGCGTCGGAGATCTGCGTGCCGATCGCGACCGGGTGCGCCATCACCTGGTTGAGCTTGTCCTTGTCGAGCTCGCCCTCCCAGCGGCTGACCACGACGCAGGCGACGCCGTTGCCGACGAGGTTCGTCAGCGCCCGGCACTCGGACATGAACTTGTCGATGCCCAGCACCAGCGTCATCGCCGCGACGGGCACCGGGTTGTTGGGGATGGCGGCGAGCGTCGCGGCCAGCGTGATGAAGCCGGCACCGGTGACGCCCGAGGCGCCCTTCGAGGTCAGCATCGCGACGAGGATGATGGTGGCGTACTGCCCGATGGTGAGATCGGCACCGACCGCCTGGGCCAGGAACAGGGTCGCCAGCGTCATGTAGATGTTGGTGCCGTCGAGGTTGAACGAGTAGCCGGTCGGCACCACGAGGCCGACGACGGAGTCCGAGGCGCCGAGGCGGCGCATCTTGGCCATGATGTGCGGCAGCACCGTCTCGGAGGACGAGGTGCCGAGCACGATGAGCAACTCGTCCTTGATGTAGGCCAGGAACCGGAAGATCGAGAATCCGGAGAAGCGCGCGATGGTGCCGAGCACCACGATCACGAACAGCAGCGCCGTGACGTAGAAGGTGCCCACCAGCCAGGCGAGGTCCACGACCTTGCCGATGCCGTACTGCCCGATGGTGAAGGCCATCGCGCCGAAGGCGCCGATGGGCGCGAGCTTCACGATGAGGCCGATGATCCGGAAGAAGATCTGCCCGGCGGTGTCGATGGCGTGGGAGACGCCGGCCGCCCGCTCGCCCAGACCGGTGACGACGACGCCGGTGAGGATCGAGATCAGGAGCACCTGGAGCAGGTCGCCGGTGGCGAAGGCGTCGAAGAAGCTCTTCGGGATCAGCCCCAGGATGTGCGCCACGGTCGAATCCGCGGCGGCCTTGCTGGCGTAGCCTTCCACCGCCTTGGCGTCGAGCTTGGAGACGTCGGCGTTGAAGCCGGCGCCGGGCTGGATGATCTCGCCGACGAGGATGCCGATCAGCAGCGCCAGCGTCGAGACGACCTCGAAGTAGATCAGCGCCTTGAGGCCGACGCGGCCGACCTTCTTGAGGTCGCCGATCGAGGCGATGCCGTGGACGATGGTGCAGAAGATGATCGGCGCGATCATCATCTTGATGAGCGCGATGAAGGCGTCGCCGAGCCATTTCACCGACTTGCCGGCCTCGGGATAGAAGTAGCCGAGGGCGACGCCGAGGACGATGGCGATCAGGACCTGGATGTAGAGGACCTTGTACCAGGGCTCTTGGGCGGGAGGAGCGCCGTGGGCGGCCTCGGCCGGAATCGTTGCCTGCGCCATCGTCTCTGATCCCTGCGCTCGCGGCGCGGCCTCCCGTTATCGGTCGACGCTAGCGAGTTTGGCGAGCACGCTCAACGCACCTGTCCTATTCCAGCGGCACGAAGCGGTGACAAACGTTCCGATCCGCCGTTGCCGCGATGCGACGCTTCTCGCGGCCGCCAAACGGAAACGCCCGCTCTCGCGAGCGGGCGTCCGGGGTCCAAACACGGGCGTGAAGCCGGGGATCGTCTCAGTTCGGGGTGAGGTTGCGGCGCGGACGCACCGTCCAGCGCTCGAAGGAGGCGCCGGGGTCCTCCTCGGCCTTGGCGGCCGGCGCCGGAGCGGCGGGCTGGATCGCGGCGCCGAGCGCCTGGGAGAGGCTCTCGAAGACGTCGTCCATGCGGGCATCCGCGTCCTTGGCGGGCTTCGCCTCCGGCTGCGGCGCGGGCGCCTCGGCGGGCTTGGCCTCGGGAGCCTTGCTCTCCGCCGGCTTCGGCTCCGGCGGCTTCTCCGGTGCCTTGGGCTCCGGTGCCGGTGGCTCGGGGGCCTTCGCCTGCGGCAGAACCTCAGGCTCCGGCGGCTCGACGGGCGCCGCGACGGGTGCCGTGGCGGCGGCCGGCTGCGCGGCCGGGCCGGCCATGCGGCGCAGGGCGGCGGACGGGTCCTCGTCTCGGGAGCCCGTCTCGGGAGCCCGTGATCCGCCGAAGCGGCCGAAGCCGAAGCGGGGCTCGATGAGGTCGAGCACGGCGTCGAGGGCGGCGTTGGTCAGCCCGACCTCGCCGGCCTGCGGAGCACCCTGCAGGGCGACGGTGTGCCGGTCGTAGGCGTTGTCCGAGGAGACCTCGCGGCCGAACCACAGGGGTGGCGAGAAGCCGGTCGCCTCGTTCTCGGCGTCGAACGCGACCGAGACGATGTCGAGGGGCGCTGGGGCCACATAGCGGTCGATCAGGGCCTCGCGGCCGCCGACCTGCACGGCGGTGCGCTCGTAGGAGGCCTTGCCCGAGCAGACGTCGAGCAGCGCGTCGCCATGGGCGCGCGGCACCTCGGTCCGCTCCTCGACGCTCTTGCCGTCGGCGCCGGGAGCCACGAGCACGAGATGGCAGACCTGACCGTCGACGCGCACGAAAGAGGTGCGGCCCGATTGCGGCGCGAAGTAACCCTCGGTGATGCGGGTGCTGCCGCGCTCCTTGCGGATCAGACGCACAAGGGATGGCGCTACGAGAAACCGTCGAACGACGCTCATACTCAACCTCCGTCGACCTTCGACAGCCTGCGGCGGCCGGTCGCGACTACCTCAGATAGCCTTAGGGACTACGGCAAACCGTGCCGAAATCAAGGCCGTCCCGCCATGGGCGCACATGGATTGACGCCTCGGCGGGCGATCCGCATCGTGCGTGGATGCCGCCGCGCCTGACCGGACTCTCCGCCTTCCCGATCACGCCGGCCTCGCCGGAGGGCACGGTCGACGCGCCCACCCTGCGCCGGCTCGTCGCCCGGCTCGCGGCGGCTCCCGTGGACTCGATCGGCCTGCTCGGCAGCACCGGCACCTACGCCTACCTCGCCCGCCAGGAGCGCCTTCGCGCGCTGGAGGCCGCGGTCGAGGAAGTGGCCGGACGGGTTCCGATCCTCGTCGGCGTCGGGGCGCTCCGCACCGACGAGGCGATCGCGCTCGCCCGCGACGCGAATGCGGCGGGGGCGTCGGCGGGGCTCCTCGCGGCAGTCTCCTACACGCCGCTGACGGAGGACGAGGTCTTCGACCATTTCGTCGCCGTCGCGGAGGGAAGCGGGCTGCCGCTCTGCATCTACGACAATCCCGGCACCACGCATTTCCGCTTCACGCCGGCCCTCGTCGGCCGCTTGAGCCGGGTGCCGGGCATCGTCGCCCTGAAGTCGCCCTCGCCGGCGCCGAGCGAGGCGGCGGCGCATCTCGACACCCTCCGCCGGGCGGTGCCGGACGGCTTCCCCCTCGGCTACAGCGTCGACTGGCACGCGGCCGAGGCCCTGATCGCCGGCGGCGACGCCTGGTACGGCGTCGCCGCCGGCCTGTTTCCCGACTCCTGCGCCGAGATCGTCGCTGCGGCGCGGTCCGGCCGCGCCGATGAGGCGCGGCGGTTGAATGGGCGGCTCGAACCGCTCTGGGCGCTGTTCCGGGAGTTCTCGAGCCTTCGGGTGATCTACGCGGCGGCTGAGGCGCTCGGTCTCTGCGCGACGGCGCCGCCGCGCCCGATCCAGCCGCTTTCCGTCGAGACACGGCGCAGGGTCGTCGCCACGCTTCGGGAGATCGGGCTCGCTTGAGGCCTCAAGCCTCTTCGGAGGGCTCGAAGGTCAGCGCGATGCCGTTCATGCAGTAGCGCAGGCCGGTGGGCGGCGGACCGTCGTCGAAGACGTGTCCGAGATGGCCCTTGCAGCGGGCGCAGTGGACCTCGGTGCGCACCATCCAATGGCTGCGGTCGCTCTGCGTCTCCACGGCACCGTCGAGGGGCTCGAAGAAGCTCGGCCAGCCGGTGCCGGACTCGAACTTCGTGCCCGTGGCGAAGAGCGGCGTGCCGCAGCCGGCGCAGTGGAAGGTGCCGGGGCGCTTCTCCGGCAGGAGGCAGCTGGTGCCGGCCCACTCCGTGCCGTGCTCGCGCAGCACGTGGTACTGCTCCGGCGTGAGAATGGCGCGCCACTCCTCCTCGGTGCGGGTCTCGGGCGCGCTGACTTCGCGGACGCTCATCGATCGTCTCCCCTATCGTGTTGTTATCATATGGGGTTCCGCGCCCTCGTCGGCGAGAGGAGCCTCAGGTCGCGGCGCCCACGGTGTCGGCCATGCGCGCCTCCCGGGCCCCGAGGGGGAGCTCGGCGCCGGTCGTCGTGTCGCGCCCGGTCTGGTGCTCGACCTCGGCGTTGATCTCGCCGCCGAGGAGCACGATGGTCGAGGAGATCCAGATCCAGGTCATGAAGCCGACGACGGCGCCGAGCGAGCCGTAGGTCTCGTTGTAGGTGCCGAAGCTGGCGACGTACCAGGAGAAGAGCAGCGATCCGCCGATCCAGAGAAGCGCGGCGACGACGCTGCCGAGGCCGACCCAGCGCCAGCGCGCCTTCTCCCGGCTCGGCCCGTAGCGGTAGAGCACGGAGAGCGCGCCGAGCATCACCAGGAGCAGCACCGGCCAGCGCAGCAGCGCGACGAGCCACGCACCGTCGCTGATGCCGACGAACTTGAACACGACCGGCAGGACGACGATGCAGGTGAGCGCCAGCATCGTGAAGATGAGCGCCCCGCCCGTGAAGGCGAGCGAGCGCAGGTTGAGCATGACGAAGGAGCGCTTTTCCTCCTCGTCGTAGACGATGTTCAGGGCGTCGAACATCGCCTTCATGGCGGCGTTCGCGCTCCAGAGGGAGAGCGCGAGGCTGGTGAAGAAGGTCAGGCCCAGGGTGCCGCCTCCCTTGGCGGCGATGCGCTTCACCTGCTCGCCGATGATGTCGATGGCGCCGGAGGGCAGCACGCCCTGGAGCGTGGCGAGGTGCTCGTTGATGACCTGCACGTCGGCGAAGAGGCCGTAGCAGGAGACGAGCGCCGCGACCGCCGGGAAGAGCGACAGCAGCGAGTAGAAGGTCACGCCGGCCGCGACCGAGAGCACGCGGTCCTTGTTGAACTCCATATAGACGCGGGTGAGCACGTCCCGCCAGCCGCGGGGCGGAATCTGCACCGGGCTCGCGGCGTGGCGGCCGCGATCCCTCTGCGTCGCCGCGACGAGCTCGGCGCTGCGGCCCTCGTGGGAATGGGCGCCCTCTCCGCGCCGCTCCGGCCGGCCCGGCGGATAGCGGTGCCGCTCGCGCCGACGCGCGCCCGCCAGGGCGACGAGGGCCGTCCCGAGGGCGAGCGTCCAGAGGAGCGAGCCCCCGCCCTCGCTGGCGGGGCGGGGCGGCGGAGCGGTGGCGGCCATCGGGTCTCGGGGGGTAAGGAAGCGCGGCTTGGGAACCCGGCTCCCGAGGGGATGTTCCCGTCCCCTCCCCTACGTGGCGTAGAGACCGGAGAGGCGCTCGCGCAGCAGGTTCTTCTGGACCTTGCCCATGGCGTTGCGGGGCAGATCCTCGGCGAAGATCACCCGCTTCGGGCATTTGTACCGGGCGAGCCGCCCCTCCAGGGCCGAGAGGATGCCGGCCTCGTCCGGGGCGCCCTCCCCGGCGACGACGACGGCGGTGACGCCCTCGCCGAAATCCGCGTGGGGCAGGCCGATCACGGCCGACTCGACGATGCCGGGCATCGCGTCGATCTCGGTCTCGATCTCCTTCGGGTAGACGTTGTAGCCGCCGGTGATGATGAGGTCCTTGCCCCGCCCGACGATGTGGACGTAGCCCTGCGGATCGACCTTGCCGAGGTCGCCGGTGATGAAGAAGCCGTCGGCCCGGAACTCGGCCGCCGTCTTCTCCGGCATCCGCCAGTAGCCCGTGAACACGTTCGGGCCCTTCACCTCGATCATCCCGACCTCGTCGGTGCCGAGCACGCGGCCGGTGTCGGGATCGGTGACGCGCAACGCCACGTCCGGCAGGGGGAAGCCCACGGTGCCGGCGATGCGCTCGCCTTCGTAGGGGTTTGAGGTGTTCATGTTGGTCTCGGTCATGCCGTAACGCTCGAGGATGGCGTGGCCCGTGCGGGCCCGCCACTCCCGATGCGTCTCGGCGAGCAGCGGCGCCGAGCCCGAGACGAACAGGCGCATCCCGGCCGCCGCCTCGCGGGTCAGGCCGGGCTCCTTGAGGAGGCGCGTGTAGAAGGTTGGCACGCCCATCATCGCGGTCGCCCGCGGCATCAGCGACAGGATCAGCCGCGCGTCGAGCCTCGGCAGGAAGAGCATGCCGCCGCCGGTCGCGAGCACGATGTTCGTCGCCACGAACAGGCCGTGGGTGTGGAACACCGGCAGGGCGTGGATCAGCACGTCGGCGGCGGTGAAGCGCCAGAGCGCGGCGAGCGTCACCGCGTTCGAGGCGAGGTTGCGGTGCGTCAGCATCGCGCCCTTCGAGCGCCCGGTGGTGCCGGAGGTGTAGAGGATCGCAGCGAGGTCGTCGGGCCCGCGGGGCACGTCGGCGAAGTCACCCGCCGCGGCGTCGGCAGCCTCGGCGATGGTGCCCTGGCCCGCCGCGTCGAGGGTATGCACGCGGGGCACGCCCGCCTGCGCCGCCACCGGCTCCAGCGCCTCGCGACGGCCGGGGTCGCAGACGAACAGGGCGGCCTCGGCGTCGGAGAGGAAATAGGCGATCTCCGGCGCGGTGTAGGCGGTGTTGAGCGGCAGGAAGACCGCGCCCGCCCGGACGGCACCGAGATAGAGGAAGATCACCTCGGCGCTCTTCTCGACCTGCGCGGCCACGCGGTCGCCGGGGCGCACGCCCATCGCCGTCAGCGCCGCGGAGTAGGCGGCGGAGCGGGCCATGAGGTCCGCGTAGCTGTAGCGGCATCCCTCGGCGGTCTCGATGAAGGTGCGGGCGGCCGGCTCCGCCGGCAGCGCCCCGCGCACCAGGGCGAAGAGGTGGTTGCTCATCCGCGGCGAACTAGCACATCGCGCGCGGTTGGGGAGAGACCGCGCTCAGGCGTGATGCGGACAGGGCTGCACCTCGACGGTGACGTGGCTCAGATCGCGGATGCCGGCGAGGCGGGCCTTGTAGGCGGAGGGCGGCTGCGGGCGGTCGGTGACGATCGCGACCACGGCCGCCCGATGCCCCGGACCGATCTGCCAGAGATGGAAGTCCGTCACGCGGTCGCCATCGGTCTCCAGACGCTGGCGGACCTGATCCTCGATCTGCCCGCTCGGGACGATATCGAGCAGCACCGCCCCCGCCGACCGGATCAGGCTCACCGACCAGGCCGCGATCACCGCCGCGCCGACGAGGCCCATCAGCGGGTCGAGCCAGACAAGGCCGAGATACCGGCCGCCGAGCAGCGCGGCGATCGCCAGGACCGAGGTGAGCATGTCCGCGAGCACGTGGACGTAGGCCGCGCGGTAGTTCGTATCGTGCTCATGGCCGTGAGCATGCCCCTCGTGGTGGGAGGCGTCGGCGTGGTCGTGGTGATGATCGTGATCGTCGTGGAGGAGCCAGACGCTCGCCGCGTTGACGAGAAGGCCGGCCACCGCGATCGGCAGGGCCTGCCCGAAATCGATGGCGACCGGCGCGACGAGGCGATGGGCGCTCTCGACGCCGATGTAGAGGGCGATCATCCCCAGGATGATGGCGCTGGCGAAGGCCGCGACGTCGCCGATCTTGCCCGTGCCGAACGAGAAGCGGCGGTCGTTCGCGTACCGCCGCGCGAAGCGGTAGGCGAGCGCGGCGATACCGAGGGCTGCTGCGTGCGTGGCCATGTGCCAGCCGTCCGCGACGAGGGCCGCCGAACCGGCGAGGGTACCGCCGACGATCTCGGCCACCATCGTGACCGCGGTCAGGATCACGACCGCCCAGGTCCGACGCTCGTGGCGCTCGTGTCGGCCGCCGAGGAAGACGTGGTCGTGGGTCCAGGGCTCGATCGAGCGGCTGTGCATCCGGCGCGTCTCCCGGGTCAGGCGTCCGCGAGCGCGACGGCGCGGGGCGGCGGCAGGTTCGCGCGCAACTCGCGGCTGACGACACTCGACGCCGCCACGGTGCCGAGATTGGCGAAGGTCTCGTGGTTCTTCTCGATGGCCGAGAGGTCGTAGAGGTAGTTCACCATCAGGCCGTAGGACTGCTTCAGCCCTTTGGCGGAGACGTCCCCGAGAAAGTTCAGCCGCTCCAGGCGGGCGCCGTTGCCGAGGTGGAAGCGCGCCACCGGGTCGAGGGGGCGCCCACGCTCGTTCTTGGCACGCAGGAAGTAGGCGGCGGCCGCCGGCAGAAGGGCCTTGCGGACGGTGTCGGCGATCGGCTTGTCGGTCGCCCAGTCCGGCCGGTCGAGGAGGCGCAGCGTCTCGACATCCTCGCGGGTCAGGCCCTGAGGCGCGTCGGCCCGGCGCTCCCGGTCGAGCCAGCGTGCGAAGCCGGGCACCGGAGAGAGCGTCACGAAGGTCTTCAGGGTCGGGATCTCACGGGCGAGATCCTCCACCACCTGCTTGATCAGGAAGTTGCCGAAGGTGACGCCGGCGAGCCCCCGCTGGCAGTTCGAGATCGAGTAGAACACCGCGCAGGTGGCGGAGCGGGCCGGCAGCACCGCGCGCTCGTCGGCCAGCACGGGAGCGATGGCCGGGGCGATGCCGGAGGTCAGCGCCACCTCGACGAAGATCAGCGGCTCGTCGACCAGCGCAGGGTGGAAGAAGGCGAAGCAGCGCCGGTCCTGCGGCTCGATGCGCCGGCGCAGGTCCTCCCAGCCCTGGATCTCGTGGACCGCCTCGTAGCGGATGATCTTCTCGAGGATGTGCGCCGGGGTCGTCCAGTCGATGTGGCGCAGCACCAGGAAGCCCCGGTTGAACCACGACGCGAACAGGTGCTCGAAATCATCGTCGAGGCTCTCGGCGGCATCGATCAGGGCCCGGTCCGGCCGCTCCTCGTCGCCCAATGCCTTGCGCAGGTCGAACAGGTCCTCGCGCATCCGCACGAGGGACAGGGTGCCCTCGCGGGCGAGGTTGAGGCGGCGGATCAGCTCCTGGCTGCGCGGCTCGGCGACGTTGTGGAGCGCTCCGAGCCGGGCGCGGGTCGGCTTCTCGCGATAGGCGGCGATGGCCTGCTCGACGGCGCCGTGGTCCGCGTCGAACTCCACGGCGATGAGCCGGAGGAAGGCGTGGCGGTCCTCCCGCGGGAAGCTCGCGTAGCGCTCAAGGATGACCCGCGCCAGGGCGACGCCGGAGGCCTCGCCGCGCCGGGAGATCAGGTCGTCGCAGAGCTTGGCGAGCTCGGCGGGGCTCGCCCGCTGCGCCATGTCACCTCGGGCGAGGCCGATGAGGTCGCGGCCGCGCTCGCCGATCGTCTGGAGGAGATCGCCGAAGAAGGAGCTTGCCGCCATCGCGTCGAGACCGTCGGCTCCCCGAGCACCGGACCGCCCGCGGCGGCCCGTCCGACAATCTAGCGGCCCTGAGCCGGCAGGGCCAGCGCCGCGGACACGCCGCGACCGGTCAGACGCCCGCTGCCGCGACCTCGGCCCGGTCGGCGCGCTCGCGCCAGTCGTGGAGCCCGTGCTGGCGCGCGAAGCGCAGCTCGGCTGCCCGGCGGGCGCGCTCGGCGCTCCTTGCGCGGGCGATCTCCACCGAGCCGACGGTGAAGGGAACTCCGAGAATCTCCTTGGCGAAGCTGATGCGATAGGTCGACATGCAAATCCCGCGTTCGAGGCCCCGTGCGCGTCGATCGTTCGAGGCGGTTGCGCGACTCAGCCGGCGGACCGGATTAGAAGCGGAAACAAATCCAGCTCCAAGAGGCATTTACCGCCTCGGCGGGTGCCATCCCCGGTTCCGTCGGCCGGCGACACCCGATATGGGAGCGCCCGACGAGGGCCGGAAGACGGGTGCGACCTTCCGAGCCTGTGCGACGGGTCGGGACGCGTCCGCCGGAAGATCGGGAAAGCGACGTGACGCAGAGCCAGGGCGCGACGCCGCGCCTCACGAGCCGGGCGCGGATCGGCCTCACGCTCATCGCCGGCGGCGCGGTCGCCAACATCTACTACAACCAGCCGCTCCTCGCGATGCTCGTCACCGAGTTCGGCGCGCGGGCGGCGCTCTGGATTCCGGCGGCCTGTCTCACGGGCTACGGGCTCGGCATCCTGCTGCTGGTGCCGCTCGGGGACGGGCTGCCCCGGCGCAGCCTCATCGTCTGGCAGCTCCTCGGGCTCGCGGTCGTGCTGGTCGCCGCGGCGCTGGCAGGCAACCTCCCCGTCCTGGCGCTGGCGAGCCTCCTGATCGGCTTCCTCGCCTCGGCCGCGCAGCAGGCGGTGCCCTTCGCCGCCGAGCTCGCCCCGGATGAGAGCCGGGGACGCGTCGTCGGGCAGGTGATGACCGGGCTCCTCAGCGGCATCCTGCTGGCCCGGACCGTCAGCGGATTCGTCGGCGCGCATCTCGGCTGGCGGGCGGTGTTCCTGGCGGCGGCCGGCGTGGCCCTCGGCATGGCGGCGATCGCCGCGGCGACGCTTCCCGCGACGGGGCGCGCCGCGAAGCTGCGCTACCGGGCCCTGATGCTCTCGATCCTGCATCTCGTGCGCACGCAGCCGGTGCTGCGGGTCGCCGCACTGACGCAGGCGCTGCTCTTCGCGAGCTTCAACGCCTTCTGGACGAGCCTCGCACTGCTCGTCGAGGCGCCCCCCTTCGGGCTGACGGCGGCGGGCGCCGGGCTGTTCGGGGTGATCGGCGTCGCGGGCGCCCTCGTCGCGCCGCTCTCGGGCGGCTTCACCGACCGGCGCGGGGCGCGGCCGATGGTGCTCACCGGGTGCGTCCTGACGGCCGCGGCCTTCCTGGTGCTGTGGGCCGTCGGGCAGCGCTCGCTCGTCGCGATCGGGGTCGGCGTGCTCCTCATCGATATCGGCATCAACGCGGCGCTCATCGCCAACCAGACTCGCGCCTACGCCCTCGTCCCGGGCGCGCGGGGGCGGATCAACACGGTGCTGTTCACGACGATGTTCGTGTTCGCGGCGATCGGCGCCTTCGCCGGCTCCCAGGCCTTCCTGACCGCCGGATGGCCGGGGGTCTGCGCGGTGGGCGGCGCCTTCGCCGGCCTCGCCCTGATCGTGGCGGTCCTCGACCGCTCCGGCAAAGTCTCTTCTAGCCAAGTCACTTGAGGACGCGGGAGAGACGGCACCAATCCTCGCGGGTCGCCGGCAGGCCGAAGCGGAGTCGCTGCGGAGCCTGCTCGAAGCGGCGGACGTAGATTCCGGCTAGGCCGAGCCGCGCGAAGGTGCCGGGGCCGTCCTCGAAATCGGCGGTGCGGAACAGCGCCGTGCCGCCGACGACACGGCCGCCGCCCCGGAGGATCATCCGGTCGAGGCGGCCGGCATCGGCGAGGCGCGCCGTCGCCGCCTCCGCACGCCAGCCGAGGTCGGAGAGGGCCGCCGCGCCGACGAAACCCGCCGGCCCCGACACGGCCCAGGGCCCGAGCGCCCGCGCCACGGCCGTGACGAGGGCCGGTTCGGCGAGCGCGAAGCCGAGGCGCAGGCCGGCGAGCCCGTAGGTCTTGCCGAAGGAGCGCAGCACCGCGAGGCCGGGACGCAGGTCGCCGCAGAGGCTGTCCTCCGGCTCCAGATCGGCGAAGGCCTCGTCCACGACGAGGAGCCCGTCCCGCGCGGCCATGTCCGCGGCCAGTGCGAGCAGGGTGTCGCGCGATAGTCGCCGGCCGTCCGGATTGTTGGGGTTCACGACGACCGCCACGTCCGCCTCCGCCAGCGCATCGAGGGCGGTCACGGCCTCCACGGCGTGCCCGCCTCGCGCCCAGGCGGCGGCGTGCTCGGCATAGGTCGGCCCGAGGACGGCGACGCGGCCCGGCCTCCGCAGGCGCGGCAGGGTCTCGATCAGGATCTGGGTGCCCGGCGCCGCGACGATAGAGGCCGGGTCGGAGGCGCCGTAGGCCAGCGCCGCGGCCGCGCGCAGCCGGCGATCGTCCTCGGCGGAGGGCAGGCGCGCGAGACGGCTTGGCGGCAGCGCCGGGCAGGGGTACGGGACCGGGTTGATGCCCGTCGAGAGGTCGAGCCACGGCTCGGGCGCGCCGGGAAACAGCGCCCGCGCTGCGTCGAGATCGCCCCCGTGGGCGACCGGCGCATCCCGCGTCCCGAGCCCGCTCCCCCGATGTCCTGGACCGACCTCGCCCATCCGCCGCACACGCTGCCGATCCTGGCGCTCGCCCTCGCCGTCGAGGCCGCCTGCGGCTACCCGCAGGGGCTCTACAGGGCGCTCGGGCATCCTGTCACCTGGATCGGCCGGCTGATCGCCGCCCTCGACCGGGGACTGAACCGGGGCGACGCCCGGCAACGCCGGGCCGGCGGGGTCTTCGCGCTCGCCCTGCTCCTCGCGGTGGTGGGTACGGTCGGGCTCGGTCTGACCCGGCTCGCGGCCCTCGCCGGCCTTCTGCCCGGCATCGTCATCCTGGCACTCTTGGCGGCGAGCCTGCCGGCGCAGCGCAGCCTGCACGAGCACGTCGCCACCGTGGCGCAGGGCCTGCGGGCGGAGGGGCTCGCCGGGGGACGCCACGCGGTCTCGATGATCGTCGGGCGCGATCCCGAGACGCTCGACGAGGCCGGTGTCTGCCGCGCCGCCATCGAGAGCCTGTCCGAGAACTTCTCCGACGGTATCGTCGCGCCGGCGTTCTGGATCGGCGCCGGAGGGCTCGCGGGCGGCGTCCTCTACAAGGCGGTCAACACCGCCGACAGCATGGTCGGCCACCGCACGCCGCGCCACGAGGCCTTCGGCTGGGCCTCCGCCCGGCTCGACGACCTCGTGAACCTGCCGGCCTCGCGCCTCTCGGCGCTGCTGATCGTAGCGGCGGCGGCCCTCCATCGCGACGCCTCTGCGAAGGGTGCCATGCATGCCGTGTGGCGGGATGCCGGGCGGCACCGCTCGCCGAACGCCGGCTGGCCCGAGGCGGCCATGGCCGGGGCGCTGGGCCTGCGCCTCGCCGGACCACGGGTCTACGGCGGCACGCGGGTCGCCGATGCCTGGATGGGCGATGGCCGGCCCGAGGCCACCGCGGCGGATGTCGAACGGGCGCTGCGCCTCTACCGGACCGCCTGCCTGCTCCTCGCCGCGACGGCGGCCGTGCTCGCCGCGCTCGGCCTCACAGGCAGGGGGTGACGATGGTCTTCTTTCCGTCCCTCACCGCGTCGCGGACGTTGGCCAGCGGGTAGGTCTCGGCGGCGTCGAGGCTCGGATACTCGACCGTAAACGTCCGCGCCCTGCTGGCGACGAGCGCCTGCGCCATCCGCTGGAGTTCGAGGCGCGCGCCGCGGGCATCCACCGGGCCGTAGCCGTCCTTGATCCGGAAGACGTGGTTCTCGCCATCGACGATCACCTGCACGTCGACCGGCTGGCCCTTCGGAGCCTTGGCGGCGACGCCCTCCAGGATGATCCCGGAGCGCTTCTCGTCGGTGCCCGAGCCGCAGAAGAGCGTGAAGCGGCCGCCGTCCTTGTTGCGGATGCTCGCCTCGACCGTGCCCTGGCCGGTGCCGACCACCCAGCGGTAGTCGACGGCCCAGGCCGGCGCGGTGGCGAAAAGGGTGAAGGTGGCGAGGACCGTCGCGAGCCGCATGGTGCTCCCTGAACGCACGTGGAAAGGGGCCAGGGTCGGCGGAAGCGGGGCCGCGGGTCAACCGCCCGCCAGCGCCAGCAGCCGGTCGCAGTCGAGATGGCGTTCGAGATGCGCCGCCAGGGCGTCGAGGGTGCTCTCGACGCCGGCCTCGTAGGACGCCCCATCTGAGGCGCCCCCGAGCCGGGCGAGCCAGGCCGCCCTCTGCCGGTCGTCGGCGAAGAGGCCATGGACATAGCTCCCCGCCACGCGCCCGTCCGCGGAGATCGCTCCGTCCTGCCGCCCGTCCGCGAGGCGCAGCAGCGGCCGGGCGGTATCCGGCCCGGTGGTCTCGCCGATATGCATCTCGTAGCCGGCAAATGATGCCGCGTCGGCAAGGCTCGTGCCGCTCACCGCTTCGAGGCGCTTCAGGGGCGTCATCATCGTCTCGACGTCGAGGAGGCCCAGGCCCGGCACGCTGCGGGGCTCGCCCTCGATGCCGTCGGGATCGCTCAGGATCCGGCCGAGCATCTGGTAGCCGCCGCAGAGACCGAGCACCCGGCCGCCCCGGCGCAGATGGGCGCGGATGTCGATCTCCCAGCCTTCCGCACGCAGCGCTTCGAGATCGGCGATAGTGGTCTTCGAGCCAGGCAGCAGCACGAGGGCGGCGTCACCCGGAATCGCCTGTCCCGGATGCACCAGCACCACCTCGACGCCGGATTCCGCCCGCAGGGGGTCGAGATCGTCGAAATTGGCGATGCGCGGCAGCACCGGCACGGCGATCCTGAGGCGCCGTCCCTCGCCCGGTGCGGAGCCTGAGAGCCCGAGCGCATCCTCGGCGGGGAGCCGGGCGGCTTCGGGCAGATGCGGCACGAGGCCGAGCGCCTCCCAGCCGGTAAGCCTCGCGATCATCGCCATGCCGTCCGCGAACAGGCTCGGGTCGCCGCGGAAGCGGTTGACGATGAAGCCGCGGATCATCGCGGCGTCCTCCGGATCGATCACCACCTTCGTGCCAACGAGGCTCGCGATGACCCCGCCCCGGTCGATGTCGCCGACGAGCACCACCGGCGTCTGCGTGGCGCGGGAAAAACCCATGTTGGCGATGTCGCCCGCCCGCAGGTTGACCTCGGAGGCCGAGCCCGCGCCCTCCACCAGCACGAGGTCGGCTTCGGCCCGGAGACGGCCGAAGCTGTCGAGCACCGATTCGAGAAGGCGCGGCTTCCAGGTCTGGTAGTCGCGGGCCCTCACCGTCGCGACCATCCGGCCCTGCACCACCACCTGCGAGCCGACCTCGCTCTGCGGCTTCAGCAGCACCGGGTTCATATGGACGCTGGGCGCCACGCCGGCCGCCCGCGCCTGAAGGGCCTGGGCGCGGCCGATCTCGCCGCCGTCGGCGGTGACGGCGGCGTTGTTCGACATGTTCTGCGGCTTGAACGGGCGCACCCGCAGTCCCTTTCGCGCGAAGACGCGGGCGAGGCCGGCGACGATCAGCGACTTGCCGACGTCGGAGCCCGTGCCCTGGATCATCAGCGCGCGTGGGCGCATCAGAACTCGATGCCTTCCTGCGCCTTCACGCCGGCCGAGAAGTGGTGCTTCACGCTGCCCATCTCGGTGACGAGGTCGGCGGCCTCGATCAGCGGCGGCTTGGCGTTGCGGCCGGTGACGACGACGTGGAGGTCGGGCCGGCGCGCCCGCAGCGCCGCGACCACGCTCTCCAGGTCGAGGTAGTCGTAGCGGAGCGCGATGTTGAGCTCGTCGAGGACGAGGAGGCCGAGGGAGGGATCGGCCATCAGCTCCACGGCCTTCGCCCAGGCATGCTCGCAGGCGGCGACGTCCCGGGCGCGGTCCTGCGTCTCCCAGGTGAAGCCCTCGCCGAGCGTGTGCCAGGCGACCCGATCGCCGAAGCTCTCGAAGGCGTGCTTCTCGCCGGTGTCCCAGCCGCCCTTGATGAACTGCACGCAGGCGACCCGCCGGCCGCGGCCGAGCATGCGCAGCATCAGGCCGAGCGCCGCCGTGGTCTTGCCCTTGCCGGGGCCGGTGTTGACGATGAGAAGCCCCTTCTCGATCGTCTTCTCCGCGACCTCCGCGTCCTGCGCGGCCTTGCGCTTCTCCATCTTGGCGCGGTGGCGCTCGGCATCCCCGGTCATCGGCACTCCTTCACGGTCATCGGCAGGCCCGCCACGGTGAGCACCACCCGGTCGGCGATGGCCGCGAGGCGCTGGTGCAGGCGCCCGGCCTCGTCGCGGAAGCGGCGGGCGAGCGCGTTCTCCGGCACGATTCCGAGGCCGACCTCGTTGCCGACGAGCACCAGGGGGCCGGGCGCCGCCCCGCAGGCGTCGAGGAGCGCGCCGAAGGCCGGTTCGAGCTCGGCTTCCGACAGGATCAGGTTGGTCAGCCACAGGGTCAGGCAGTCGACCAGCACCGGCCCTCGCGCGTCCGAGATCGCCTCCGGCAGCGCCAGCGGCACGTCGAGCGTCCGCCAGCCCTGCCGACGGCGCTCCCCGTGGAGGGCGATGCGCGCGCGCATCTCGTCGTCGAAGGCCTGACCGGTGGCGAGGTAGAGCCAGGGCGACGGCTGCGCCTCGATCAGCGCCTCGGCGTAGCGGCTCTTGCCGGAGCGCGCGCCGCCGAGGACGAGGGTCATGCGAGGCGGGGCGACGAGCATCGGGCCGCTTTGCCCGAAAGGAGAGGCGGAGGTCAAAGCTTTCGGCGGGCCCAGCGCGTTGTGCCGTCCGCGGCGGCGCGCTACAAGGCCAGCGACGGTGCCCCGGCGACGGGGTGAAAAGGGAATGCGGTGGCGGGCCTCGGCCCGGATTCCGCGGCTGCCCCCGCAACTGTGAGCGGTAAGCTCCTGCCGATGGCCACCGGACCTGATGTCCGGGAAGGCGGCAGGCGCGGCGACCCGCGAGCCAGGAGACCTGCCGTCACACGGGACAACCATCGATGCCGCCGGTGGGGCGGCGGGAGAGACCTGACCATGGCGACCAGCGTTCAGACCCTCGGCCAGACCACCGCCCGCGCCGGCGACCGACTCTCGGCCGTCGCCATCGCGGCCCTGCTCGGCCTGGGCCTCGTCTTCGTCGCGGGCTTCGCCCCGGCCACGGTCCTGCACAACGCCGCCCACGATTTCCGGCACACGCAGAACTACCCCTGCCACTGAGCCTCCGGCGCAGCGGCTCCACCCCGATGATCCTCCGGCTTCTGTCGGCGGCGCTCGCCGCCGGCTTCCTCGCGGCCGTCGTCGCGACCGGCCTTCAGCTCGTGCTGACCTCGCCGCTCATCGTCGCGGCCGAGCGCTACGAGACCCAGGCCTCGGCGCCCTCCGCGCCGGGGCTGATCCAGCCCGCGCATGTGCATCTCGCCCACGATCACGGACATGCCGCGCCCGGCGAGGCCCGCGAGTGGCAGCCGGCGCCCGGCCTCCAGCGGGCGGCCTTCACGGGGCTGGCGACGCTCGTCGGAGCGGTCGGCTACGCGCTGCTGCTCGGTGCCGTGATGCTCGCCGTCGGGCGCGAGCCGACGCCGGAGAGCGCGCTGGGCTTCGCCGTGGCGGGCTTCCTCGCGGTCGCGCTGGCGCCGGCGGTCGGCCTGCCGCCCGAGCTCCCGGGCAGCGAAGCGGCGCCGCTGGCCGCCCGGCAGGCCTGGTGGGTGATGACGGCGGTCTCCACCGCGCTCGGCCTCTACCTCATCCTGGTGCGCCGGGTGGCGATCACCATCCTCGGCGGCCTCGTCCTGATCGTCGGGCCGCATCTCGCCGGGGCGCCGGAGGCGGCGGAGACCAAGACGGCGCTTCCCGCCGGGCTCGCCGCGCAGTTCGCGGCCCGCTCGCTCGGCGTCTCCTTCGTGACCTGGGCGGTGATCGGCCTCGCCTTCGGCTGGTGCTGGCAGATGTTCGGGCGGGAGCGGGCGAATGCCTGAACCGGTGACGCTCTACGTCTGCACGACCTGCCGCGCGGCCGGCGACACCGCCGAGCCGCGAGCGGGCACGCGCCTGCTCGCAGCCCTGGCGCAGGCGCTGGAGGAGCGGCCCGGCGCGGAGATCCGCCTGGAGGCGGTCGAGTGCCTCTCCGTCTGCAAGCGCCCCTGCACCGTCGCGGTGGCCTCGGCCGGCCGCTGGACCTACGTCTACGGCGACCTCGACCCGGTGGAATCCGCCGCGACCATCCTCGACGGCGTGACCCGCTACGCGACGACCGGCGACGGCATCGTGCCCTGGCGGGAGCGGCCGCAGGCCTTCAAGTCCGGCGTCGTCGCCCGCATCCCGCCCTTTCCGAATCCCTCGCCGAACCCCTTGCCAAAGGCCGCCGAATGACCCTCCTCGCCAAGGTGCCCTGCACCATCGTCACCGGGTTCCTGGGCGCCGGAAAGACGACCCTCGTGCGTCACGTCGTCGAGAATGCAGGCGGGCGCCGGCTCGCCATCCTCGTCAACGAGTTCGGCGATGTCGGCTTCGACCGCTCGTTCCTGGCCGCCTGCGGGGTCGAGGGCTGTACGGAGGACTCGATCGTGGAGCTGCCGAACGGCTGCATCTGCTGCACCGTCGCGGACGACTTCGTGCCGGCGCTGACGAGCCTCCTCGACCGGCCGGAGCCGCCGGAGCACATCCTCATCGAGACCTCCGGTCTCGCCCTGCCGAAGCCCCTCGTCCAGGCCTTCCAGTGGCCGGCGATCCGCTCGCGGGTGACGGTCGACGGCGTGGTCGCCGTGGTCGACGCGCCGGCCGTGGCCGAGGGCACCTTCGCCGACGACCCGGAGGCGCTCGCGGCGCAACGCGCGTCCGACACGAGCGTCGACCACGACAACCCGCTGGAGGAGGTCTTCGAGGATCAGCTCCTCTGCGCCGACCTCGTGGTGCTCAACAAGACCGATCTCCTCGACGCGGACGCCATCGCCCGCGTGCGCGCCGACATCGCCGGGCACCTGCCCTGCGCCGTGAAGACCGTCGAGACCGCGCAGGGGCGCATCGAGCCCGCCGTGCTGCTGGGCCTCTCGGCGGCGGCCGAGGACGACCTCGCCAACCGCCCCTCACATCACGGCGAAGGGGAGGACCACGACCACGACGACTTCGAGACCGTGGCCCTGCCCGTCAGCCCGGCAGGCAGCCCGACGGATGTCGCCGCGCGTGTTGCCGCCGCGGCCGAGACCGAGGGCGTGCTGCGCATCAAGGGCTTCGTCGCCGTGGCCGACAAGCCGATGCGCCTCGTGGTCCAGGGCGTCGGGCGCCGGGTGAGCCACCATTTCGACCGGCCCTGGCGCAGCGGAGAGCCCCGCGACGGCCGCCTCGTGGTGATCGGCCTCAAGGGCTTCGACCGGCAGGCCGTCGCCACGGCGCTCGCGGGATAGGCGGGATGAGCGCCCTTCCGACCCTCCTGCGCGGGTTCGCCCTCGCCCTCCTGCTGGCAGCGGGCGGCTGCGCGGATCGGGACGCGGGCACGGCATCGCCCGAGATCCGCGGTCTCGCGGCGTCGCCGGCGCTGGGGCGCAATCAGGACGTCCAGCTCGCCTACCGGCACAGCCTCACCATCGGCCTGCGCTCGGACCGGGTCGCCGCACGCTTCGCCGCCGCCCGCGACCGCTGCAACGGCGAGGCCGAGAAGGGCTGCGTGCTGCTCGAATCCTCGCTCAGCGAGGGCCGCGGCCCGTCGGGCCGGCCGAGCGCGTCGCTGCAGGTCCGTCTGCCGCATGACGCGGTGGCGCCCTACGTCGCCTTCGTCACGGCGCCGCTCCCCGGCGAAGCGGCCGGGGACGTGGTGGTCCGCGATCAGTCGACCCGCGCCGACGACGTGACGCGGGTGATCCAGGACGGCACCCGCCGCATCGCGCAGCTCGGCGACTACCGCGCGAAGCTGACGGCGCTCTCCGAGCGGCCCGACATCAGCGTCGAGAGCCTCATCAAGGTCGCCGACGAGCTGGCCAAGGTGCAGTCGCAGATCGAGGAGGCGGAAGCCGCTCAGCGGGGTGTGCGGCAGCGGGTCGAGACCGAGATCGTGACGATCTCGCTGCGCTCCGACGAGACCCGCACCGGGCCCTTCGCCCCGGTCTCGGACGCCTGGGCGCAGAGCGGGCGCATCCTCGGCGAGAGCGCCGGCACCGCCCTGCGCGTCGCGGTGGCGAGCCTGCCCTGGATCCCGCTCGTTCTGATCGTGTTCCTGATATTGCGCGCCCTGTGGCGCCTGCGCCGCCGGCGCCGGGCGCGACCGCCGCGCCTGCAGGTGGAGGAGCGGCCGTGACGGCCGGGGCCCGGCCATGCATCTGATCCGGATCGATACCGTCTCCCTTGACGAGGGCGAGGCGGCGGTCGATCTCGGTCAGGCGCCGGGCGAGGTCGTGTTCCTCTCCTTCACCGATTCGGACCTCGCTGGCCTCGCCCGCGCCTACGCGGCAGAGGAGCCGCGCTTCTCGCTTCGGCTCGCCAAGCTCGCGCGCCTGCGCCACCCGCTCTCCGTCGACCTCTACGTGGACGGCGTGATCGCCAAGGCGCGGCTCGTCGTGATCCGCTGTCTCGGCGGGCTCGACTACTGGCGCTACGGGATCGAGCGGGCCTCCGAGGTCGCCCGCGCCAACGGCATCGGCCTCGTGCTCCTGCCCGGCGACGACCGGCCGGACCGCCGCCTCGATTCCTACGCGACCCGCCCCGAACTCGCGCCCGTCCTCGACGGCTACTTCCGCGCCGGGGGCGAGGCGAACCTGCGCCGGATGCTCGGCCGGCTCGGCCTGGAGCTCGGACATCGGGGGCAAGCCGAGCCGCCGCAGGCGATGCCCCGCGCCTTCCCCTGGACGCCCGATGGGGTCGCCGTGCCGGAGGATTCGGCGCGGGCGCTGGTGCTCGCCTACCGCTCGGCCGTGCTCGGGGGCGACACCGCGCCGGTTCAGGCGCTCTGTGAGGCGCTCGCCGCCCGCGGCCTCGCTCCGCAGGTGCTCGCCGTGTCGAGCCTCAAGGATCCAGAGGCGGTCGCCGTTCTTGCGCAGGCCCTCGACGCGCGCCGGCCCGACATCATCCTCGCCGCCACGGCCTTCTCGGCGCGGGACGATGCCGGCTTCGTCCTCGACCGGGCCGGCTGCCCCGTACTCCAAGCCTTCACCCTCGGCAGCGCGCGGGCCGCCTGGGAGGGCTCGGCCCGGGGCATGAACGCAGCCGACCTCGCCATGCAGGTGGCGCTGCCGGAGTTCGACGGGCGCCTCTCCGGCTTCCCGATCTCCTTCAAGGAGGAGGCGCCGGAGATCGAGGGCTTTTCCGAGCGCCGGGCCGTTCCCTACCCCGAGGGCATCGCCGCGCTCGCCGAGCGCGCCGCCGCCTGGGTGCGTCTGGCCCGCCTGCCCCGTGGGGAGCGGCGGTTGGCGATCGTGCTCTCCGACTATCCCGCCCGCGGCGGCCGGGCCGGCTACGCCGTCGGGCTCGACACCCCGGCGAGCGCGGCCGCCATCCTCTCCGATATCGCGGAAGCCGGCTACACAATCGAGGGCATCCCGGAGCCGGTGGCGCTGATGCGCGTGCTCACGGAGGGCGAGCAAGGCTTTCGCGTCGGGCTCGCCGCCTATGAGACCTGGCTCGCGACGCTGCCCGAAGCCTCCCGCGACGAAGTTTCCGCCGCCTGGGGCGCGCCGGAGGCCGACCCGCATTGCCGGGACGGCGCCTTCCGCTTCCGCGCCCTGGAATGTGGGGGCGGCGCGACGCTGTTCCTCCAGCCCGACCGGGGCCGCTCACTCGAGCGCAAGGACAGCTACCACGACCCCGATCTCACCCCGACGCACGCCTACCTCGCCTTCCATCTCGGCCTGCGGCAGCGCTTCGACGCGCTGGTCCAGCTCGGCACCCACGGCACCACCGAGTGGCTCCCCGGCAAGGCGGTCGCGCTCTCGCTCGACTGCTGGCCCGCCCGTGCGGTCGGGACCCTGCCGGTCGTCTATCCCTTCATCGTCGACGATCCCGGCGAGGCCGCCCCCCTCAAGCGCCGCCTCGGCGGGGTCGCCCTCGGACACCTCACGCCCGAGACCGCGACGGCTGCGCTCGATGCGGAAGGCGCCCGCTTGCGCGAGCTCGTCGAGGAGTATTCCGCCGCCAGCGTCCTCGATCCGCGCCGGGCCGGGCTGATCGCCCGCGCCATCCTCGACGAGGCCGAGACCGCCGGGCTGCTCGATGCGGCGGGCATCGCGCCCGGCACGGCCATGGCCGACGCGCTCACCGCCCTCGACGCCCATCTCTGCGACCTCGGCGAGACCAGTTTTCGCGATGGGCTCCACGTCTTCGGCCGGGCGGCGCAGGAGGCAGACACAGCCCGGCAAGCGTGCGCCGAGGCCGAGCGCGACGGACTCATCGCCGCCCTCGACGGGCGCTTCGTGCCCCCTGGCCCCGCCGGCTCGCCCTCGCGAGGCCGCCGCGACGTGATGCCCACGGGGCGCAACCTCGCCACCCTCGACCCCCGCAGCCTGCCGACCCGCGCCGCGAGCCTGCTCGGCGAGCGGGCGGCGGAGGCGGTCGTCGCCCGCTACCTCCAGGACGAGGGCAGCTACCCGGCCCGCATCCTCATGGACCTCTGGGCCTCCCCGACGCTGCGCACCGGCGGCGAGGACGTGGCCCATGCGCTGGCCCTGATGGGCGTGCGCCCGACCTGGGACCACGCCACCACCCGCGTCACCGGCTTCGAGGTGCTGCCCCCCGCCCTCCTCGGCCGGCCGCGCATCGACGTGACGGTTCGGGTCTCCGGCGCCTTCCGCGACACCTTTCCCGAGACCCTCTCCCTCCTCGACCGGGCCGCCCGCGCGGTCGCCGCCCGCGAGGAGGAGGACGAGGACAACCCGCTGGCCGCCGCCCGCCGCCGGGGCGAGGCGCCGGCCCGCGTCTACGGCGCCGCCCCGGGCCGCTACGGCGCCGGCACCGCGGGCGTCGCCCTCGACGGCGCCTGGGAGGCCCGCGACGACCTTGGCCGGGCCTATCTCGCCGCCACCTCTCACGCCTACGGCGATGCCGAGGAAGCCGCCCCCGACGCCTTCGCCGGCCGCGTCGCGTCGGCCGACGCCTACGTCCACGCCTTCGACGTGGCCGAGCGCGACCTCCTCGACGGCGACGCCGCCGTCGACGCCATGGGCGGCTTCGCGGCCGCCGCCGCGCTCACCGGCGGCGCGACGCCGCTCTACAGCCTCGACACCGGCAACCCGGAGCGCCCCAAGGTGCGCACGGCCGCCGAGGACGCGCGGCGACTGATCGCGGGCCGCCTGACCAATCCCCGCTGGATCGCCGCGCAGCTCCGCCACGGCTATCGCGGCGCGCAGGAACTGGCCCAGGGCGTCGACGCGCTCTTCGTGCTCGCGGCCGCCAGCGACGCGGTCGGCAGCGCGGAGATCGACCGGCTCTACGCCGCCACCGTGAGCGACCCGGACGTCTTCGAGCCCTTGAGCGCGGCGAATCCGGCGGCCGCCCGCGCCATCCTCGACCGCTTCGAGGGGGCCCGCCGCCGCGGCCTCTGGCAGAGCCGCCGCAACGCCATGCCGCCGGAGGCGCTTCTGCCGGAGAACGCGGCATGAGCGCCTTGCCCCGCCGCGTCGCGCCACAGGCGCCGGCCCGCCGCGGCTGGTGCCCGAGCCTGATGCGGCCGATGCCGAGCGGCGACGGGCTCCTCGCCCGCGTCCACCCGCGCCTCGGCATCCTTTCGGCCGCACAGCTACGAGCGCTCGCCGAGGCCGCCCGCCG
>NZ_BPQR01000012.1 GCF_022179345.1 Methylobacterium jeotgali
GTCACCCACACCGATGGCGAAATCGGCCGCGGACCGTCAAGGGCGGATCGCGTCCGATCCCGTGCACAGCGGGCGACGTGCGAAAAATGACACGCCGCTTCCGCCGAGAGCGCCGTGAGGAAGCGTGAAGGAAGGGTTTCGGGCCCCCGAAGGGCGCCTCCCCTTGTGGATGAGAGGGAGCAGGCGGCCCTTCCCCCTTGGAACGGCTGCGGCACCGCTTAGTTGTTGAGCCTGAGTTGCGCCCCGAGGGCGCCTCACCGCGAGCGCGCGGCAGCGCCGGAACCGGAGGAAAGCGATGGCCACCAAGACGACAGAGACGAAGAGCGCCCCTAAGAAGGCCGCCGCGCCCAAGGCCAAGTCGGCCGATGCGAAGCCGAACGCCCTTCAGCAGCCCCTCAAGCCCTCCGCCGAGCTCGGCGCCATCGTCGGCACCAGCCCGCTGCCCCGCGGCGAGGTGGTGAGCAAGGTGTGGGAGTACATCAAGAAGCACAATCTCCAGAACCCGGAGAACAAGCGCGAGATCCTCGCCGATGACAAGCTGAAGAAGATCTTCGGCAAGGATAAGTGCAGCATGTTCGAGATGAACAAGCATCTCGCCGCGCACCTGAAGTCCTGATCGACTCGCTTCCGGCGCTCGCGCGCTCCCGGCCGGCCCCTCAGGCCGCCGGGGGTCTCGCGGCGTGTGCCGGTCAGATGATCGAACGGAGCAGTCCGCCCTCCACGCGGAGCGCGGCGCCCGTCGTGGCGCTCGCCGCCGGCGAGCAGACGTAAGCCACAAGGCTCGCGACCTCCTCGACCGAGGCGAGGCGCCCGATGATCGAGCTCGGGCGATGCTCCGCGACGAAGGCCTTGCCGAGAGCCTCGAGATCCGCGTCCGGCCGATCGCCCGCCATCTGCCTTAGGAAGGTCTCCACGCCCTCCGAGAGCGTCGGGCCGGGCAGGACGCTGTTCACGGTCACGCCGGAGCCGGCGACCGTCTCGGCGAGGCCGCGGGCCACCGCGAGCTGCGCGGTCTTGGTCATGCCGTAGTGGATCATCTCCAGAGGGATGTTCACGGCGGACTCGCTCGAGATGAACACCACCCGTCCCCAACCGCGCTCAACCATGCCAGGCGTCAGCGCGCGGGACAGGCGCACGCCGCTCATCACGTTGACGTCGAAGAGGCGCTGCCAGTCGCCGTCCGGGATCTCGAAGAACGGCTTCGGCTCGAAGATGCCGGCGTTGTTGACGAGGATGTCGACCGGCCCGAGCCCCGAGACGAGCGCCTCGGCGCCTTCGGCGGTCGCCACGTCCCCAGGGGCGCCCTCGAAGCGGCCCGCCGGCATCGCACCGCTCAGGCGGCCGATCGCCTCCTCCACCCGCGCCGGCGTGCGGCCGTTGACGGCAACGGTGGCGCCGAGCTCGGCGAGCGCCTCGGCGATGGCGTAGCCGATGCCGCCCGTGGAGCCGGTGACGAGCGCGCGGCGGCCGGTGAGGTCGAGGTTCATGGGCAGTGCCTTCGATCCGAGGAGCCAAGCGGGGCGATATCCCGACAACGCGTCGGCGCGGACCGGGTGCCCGGCGCGAGCGCGCGGCATCGCCGCACCCGGGCCGGACGGCTCCCGGAAACGTGAATGCCGGCCGGCCCGGGTTCAGGCCAAGTTCACGCCACCGGACGGCAAGTCAAGGCGGATGCCGGGCCCGGATCGCCGGGTTCCCGATGCGAAGAATGGAGGGCGCCATGCCGATTCCACGCATGAACGGGCTTCGCGCGCGCCCGATACGGGGATGGCTGCCGGCGCTGCTGCTGACGATCGCCGCGACGCTCGGCTGCGGCGCGCCCCGCGCGCAGGCGCAAGGGCCCGAGAAGCGCATCGCCCTCGTCATCGGGAACGCGGCCTATACCGGGGCACCCCTGGCGACGCCCGCCAACGATGCGGGCCTCGTCGCGCAGACCCTCCAGGCGGCGGGCTTCGACGTGGCCGGCGCCCGCGACCTCGACGAGGACGGCCTGCGGCGGGCGCTGCGCGACTTCGTCGACAAGGCCGCGGCCTCGGGCCCCGACACGGTCGCCTTCCTCTACCTCTCCGGTTACGGGCTCCAGCTCGACGGTGAAAACTACTTCGCCCCCGTCGACGCCCGGATCGAGCGGGCGGCGGACGTCGCGGCCGCGGCGGTGCGGGTCTCCGATTTCACCAAGCGCCTCGCCGGCCTTCCCTTGAAGGCGCGCTTCGTGGTGCTCGATGCCGGCCGCGCCAACCCCTACGCGAGGAGCGGCGATCCGCTGGCCGGTGGCCTCGCCCTGGTCGAGGCCGACCCCGGCAGCCTCGTCGCCTTCAACGCCGCGCCGGGAACGGTCGGGCCCGAGTCGAAGGGCCCGTACGGGGCCTACGCCGAGGCGCTCGTCGAGATGATCCGCGAGGGCGGCCTGCAGCCGGAGGCGCTGTTCGAGCGGGTGCGCCTGCGCGTCAACGAGCGGACGGCCGGCGGCGAGGTGCCCTGGCACGCTTCCCGGATCGAGACGCCGTTCGTGTTCCTGGAGCGCGCGGCCGACGCCCCCGCGGTCGCGCAGCCGGCCACGACCGCCTCCTTGCGGGGGCGCCCCCTGCGCGAGATCGGCGCGCGGGACGCCTACGCTCTCTGCCTGGAGCGTGACACGCTGCAGGGCTATCAGGACTTCCTCGCCGCTTACCCGCAGGACGCGCTCGCCGCGCGGGTGCGCGCCATCCTGGCCGCCCGGCGGGAGGCGCTGACCTGGCGGCGCACCCTCGCCGCGGGCTCTCCGGAGGCCTACTGGTCCTATCTCGGCCGCTATCCGAAGGGGCCCCATGCCGCCGAGGCGCGGCATCGCCTCGCCCGTCTCGCGGCCGCCCTGCAGCCGCCGCCGGCCTTCACCCCGATCGTCTACGACGTGCCGCCGCCGCCGGTGGAGGAGATCGTCTATGTCGACCGCCCGGTCGTCACCTTCGACGATCCGGTCTACGCCTTCGCGCCGCCGCCCCCGCCGCCGGTCGTGCTCCTGCCGCCGCCGCCCGCCTACATCGTGGCGCTGGCACCGCCCCCGCCGCCGGTGGAGGTCTACGCCCTGCCGGTGCCCGCCTTCGTGCCGATGGCCGCCTACGTGAGCGCGCCGGCCTACATCTCGCCCCCGCCGAACAACGTGATCTTCCAGAACATCCACAACACGACGGTGATCAACGCGATCAACGCCGGCGCCGCCAACCCGGGCGCCGCGCAGTCGATCGGAGGCCCCTCGACCGCGGCGGTGGTCGGGGCCGGCGCGCTCGGCGCCACCGCCGGGATCACCGCGGCCAAGATCGCGCTGCCGCCCTCCGTCGCGCAGAAGGCCGCGCTGCCGGCCAATGCGCCCGGCGCGGCGCAATCCGGCGCGGGCGGGTTCCATCCGGGGCAGCCCCTGCCGGGACAGGCGCCGGCCCCAGGCTTTCCCGCCAAGGCGACGCCCCTGCCGGGCCAGCTCCCGGCTCAAGCGCTGCCCTCGAAGGCCGCGACGCTGCCGAACGCCACCGTACCGAATGCGGTGCAGCCGGGCGGCAAGCCCGGCGCTCCAGCTTCGGCGGCGTCTCCCCTGCCGCAGGGCGTGAAGCCCGGCCTCGCGCCGCTCCCGCAGCCGGCCGCTGCGAAACCGGCGACGCCGCCGGCCGGCCAGGGCCCCGGCCTTGCGCCCGCGCAGAAGGGCCCGCCTCCGGCCGCGGCGCCGGCTCCTGCAGTCGCCGCGAAAGCCGCGCCGCCCGCCGCAGCCGCGCCCGTGCCCTCGGGCGCCCGTCTTCAGGCCGCGCGCCAGCAGAATCTCGCCGGCCAGAGGCAGGCGGAGATCGAGGCCCGGAACGCCCAGCGCCAGCAGGCGATGGCCGCGCAGCGGGCCGCCGCGATGCAGCGCCAGGCGGCCGGCGCCGAGGCCCGCGCCCGGCAGATGCAGGCCCAGGCCGCCCGCCAGCAGGCGATGGCCCAGCAGCGGCAGGCGCAGCAGGCCCAGATGCAGGCGATGCGCCAGCAGCAGTCCATGCAGCGGCAGCAGGCGATGCAGCAGCGGGCCATGCAGCGCCAGCAGATGATGCAGCAGAGGGCAGCCCCGCCTCCCCGGGCTCCGGCACCGCATGGCGGAACCCGCTGCCCGCCCGGCATGCATTGCCGCTGAGCGCGTTCCGGCGAGGCGGCCTGCGGCTTGCCGAAAGACTGCGCGTCGAGACGAGAGCCACGAGACGCCGGCCCGATGCCGTTCGGTCGCCGTCTCGAGGTTTCGGCCGAGCGAAGCGGAGCCGCGCGCGCCGACCGCGCGTTGTGGCGATGCCCGGCTGCCGACGCAGACGGACACCGCACCATCAGGAAGGCCGGACCGGGGGCATGGATACAGGCGAGCGCTTCAAGCCCTTCGTGCCCGTCGGCGCCCAGGATGCGCCGATCCACAACCGGCCGGAGGTGCCGGAGAACGCCCGCAAGATCGTGAGCTGGAACCTCCTCCGGCGCACGGGCGCGGCGGTGGAGAACGTCGTCGCGCTGATCGAGCAGGAGCGTCCCGACCTCCTCCTGATGCAGGAGGCGACCCGCGGCATCGCCGCGATCCGCGACCGGGTCGGCGGCTCCTACGCCTGGGTGCCTCTGCCCGGCCGCATCCACGGCCTCGCCATGTGGAGCCCGCGGCCCTGGCCCGCCGAGCCCGTCGTGGTGACCCTGCCCTCGGGGGCGCTGGTACACCGGGTCTGCCAGGTGATCGATCTCGGCGATTGCGGCATCGCCAACGTGCATCTCTCGCACGGGCAGGTGCTCAACCGGCGCCAGCTCCGCTGCATCGAGCGGGCGCTGCCGGAGCGGGCGGCGGTGCTCGGCGACTACAACATCGTCGGCCCGGCCTTCCTGCCGGGCTTTCGCGATGTCGGGCCGCGGGCGCCGACGCATGCCATGGTCGACGTGCTGCCCCTGCGCCTCGATCGCTGCCTCGTGCGCGGCCTCGTCTGCCACGACCGGGGCGTGCTGCCCCGCGGCCCCTCCGACCACCGGCCGATCGTGGTGCATCTCGGCCCCGCGCCCGCCGAGGCGCCGGCCCGCGAGCGCCGGATGGTGCTGCGGGTCAGAGGTATGGCAGCAGCAGTCGGACGGCTGCGTCGCGCAGCCTCACGGGAAGGGAACGGGCGCGCAGGTCCTCGCGGGTGAGGCGCCGGCCCATCTTGGCCCGCATCGCCGCGTCGAGCCGGCCCGCCAGGTCGGTATCGTAGATCTCGACGTTCAGCTCGAAGTTCAGGCGGAAGCTGCGCATGTCCCAGTTGGCGCTGCCGACGAAGCACCAGGCGCCGTCGACGACGAGCAGCTTCGAGTGGTCGAAGGGCGGGTCGTCGAGCCAGATGCGCACGCCCGCGTCGAGCAGCGGGTCGACATGGGCCCGCATGGCGAAGTCCACGAAGCGGTGGTCGCTGCGGCCGGGCACGACGACGTCGACCTCGATGCCGCGCAGCGCCGCGAGGGACAGGGCGTTCACCACCAGCTCGCCGGGCAGGAAGTAGGGCGTCGCCAGCCGGATGTGGCGGCGCGCGGTGGCGATCGCCTCCAAGACCGCGATCTCGATCTTGCGCAGATCGGCGTCCGGTCCCGAGGTGACGACGCGGGCGGCGCTGTCCCCGGTGGGCGGCAGGGGCGGAAACCAGCGCTCCCCCTCGAGATCCTCGCCGGACACGAAGGACCATTCCTGCGCGAAGGCGATGGCGAGCTGCTCGACCACCGGCCCTTCGAGCCGGAAATGGGTGTCGCGCACGGGGCGGGGCGGGGAGAGCGCGACGCGGTTGGCGTCCGAGACGTTGATGCCGCCGGTGAAGCCGATGCGGCCGTCGACCACGAGCAGCTTCTTGTGGGTGCGCAGGTTCAGGAACGGCATCCGCCAGGGCAGCGCCGAATGCAGGAACAGCCCCGCCGGCACCCCGAGCCGGACAAGGCGCCGGTAGGCGGCCGGGTTGAACCAGCCGCCGCCGACGCCGTCGATGAGCACCCGCACGGCGACGCCGCGCCCCTGAGCCTCGGCGAGCGCCGCGCTGAAGGTGCGGCCGGTCTCGTCGTCCCGGAAGATGTAGCTCGACAGGCCGACGCTCTCGCGAGCGCCGGCGATGGCCGCGAGCATCGCCGGATAGGCGGCGTCGCCGTTGCGGTAGACCTCGACGCGGTTGCCGCCGACGAGCGGCAGGCCGGTGATGCGGCGCATGGCCCGGCCGAGGGGCGCGAACGCCTCCGGCACCGCGACGCTCGGATCGGGATCGTCGTCCCGCGTCTCGGAGGGTCTCGGACGCAGGCGCCGCGCCCGGCGCGAGACGCGGTTGACGCCGAACAGCGCGTAGAGGGTCGTGCCGAAGAGCGGCGACAGCCAGGCGAGGCCGATCCAGCCGATGGCGACGCCGGCCTCGCGCTTGCGCAGGAGCGCGTGGACCGTGACGACCAGCGAGAGGCCGAAGCCCCCCAGTCGCAGGATTTCGGCGCGAATCGCGGCGGTGGCCTCGATCCAGCGATACAGCGCCTCTTCCACCGTCCGGTCCGCCTCCCGAGAGTTGCCGCTCTCTTAGCCGAGTTTCCTTGCGGCGCGGCGGGCTTTGTCGGGCTCCCGCCGCAAGCGGGGCAGGATTCCCGCGAGGAGGACGCGGGAGCGCGCGGCCGGGGCGACGAAGCGCTCCGGCCGTTTCGTCCGGATCGGTCCAGGCGGCCGTCTTCTCCTCACTCTCGACGCAATCGGCGGGCCTCCTGCCCCTGTGCCGCTCTGCAGCTCGGCACTGGGGAAAGGGCCGTCATGCCTGTGATCGGACTGTGCCTGGCCATCGTGCCGATCCTGGCGATCCTCGCCGTCCGGGGTCTGGCCAAGCTGATCCTTCTGCCCGTGCGCGGCATCTTCGCCCTTCTGCGCACCCGTCCCGCCCGCGCCGCGCTGCTGATCGCGGTATGCGTCAGCCCGCTCCTGGCCTGGACGATCGGTTCCGGCGCCTGACCGGACGCGGCGTCTCAGGCGCCCTCGGCCTCCGCGGCGGGCTTCGCCTCGGCACCGGGGTGCTTGCGCGACAGGTAGTAGAGCCCGACCGCCTTCCAGAACGCGCCCTGCTCCTCCTCGGTCCTGCGCTCGAGGGAGGATGCGATCACGTCCATGGCGGCCTGCGCCGCCTCGTTGTGCTTCAGCTCGTCGACGAGCGTGGCAAGCACCTGCATGGGCGATCTCCCGGCTGGGGGTTTCAGAAGCGAAAGAGTCGAGCAAAGGGAACGCTCAAGCTCACGTTTCGATCCGGCCTGATCAGGCCACCAGACGCTCCTCGGCGATCGTCCCTCCCATGGTGAGCGCCGAGAAGGTCTCGATCGCCGCCGGCCTGCCGATCAGGTAGCCCTGGAGGGAACGGCAGTTCTCCGCCTCGAGGAAGGCGAGCTCGGCCTGGGTCTCGACGCCCTCCACGATGACGCGCATCTGCAGGCCGTGGCCGAGCCCGAGCACCGAGCGCACGATGGCCGCCGCCTGATGATTCGACTCGATCTGGCTGATGAAGGAGCGGTCGATCTTGATCTTGTCGAACGGGAAGGTGCGCAGGTTCGAGAGCGACGAGTAGCCCGTGCCGAAATCGTCCATGGCGATGTGCACGCCGAGCTCCTTCACGCCGCGCAGCACCGTCAGGGCCCTTGAAGGGTCGCGGATCAGCGCGGTCTCCGTGATCTCGATCTCGAGGCGGCTGGGGGCGAGACCGGTCTCGCGCAGAATGGCCACCAGCAGGTCGAGGAAGTTCGGCGCGTGAATCTGCACGGCCGAGACGTTCACCGCGATGCTGAGAGGACGCCGCCAGCGCGCCGCCTCGCGGCACGCCTCCCGCAGCACCCATTCCCCGACCTGGAGGATCGCTCCGCTCTCTTCGGCGATCGGAATGAACACCGACGGCGAGATGCTGCCGCGACTCGGGTGATTCCAGCGCAGAAGGGCCTCGAAGCCGACGACGGCTCCGGCCTCGCCGCCGGTCTGCGGCTGATAGACGAGTTCGAGCTCGCCCCGGTCCACGGCCATGCGCAGATCGTGCTCGAGGAGACGGCGCTCGCGGACCTGCGCTCCCATCCGCGCCTCGAAGAAGCGGTAGGTGCCGCGGCCCTCCTGCTTCGCGCGATAAACCGCGGTGTCGGCGCAGATCAGGAGGGCGTTATGGTCGCTGGCGTCGTCCGGGTAGACGGCGATGCCGATGCTCGTGGCCGCCTTGGGACCGTCCGTGCCGCGGGCGGTCTCGCGAAGGCTTTCCAGGATGCGCTCGGCGAGGCGGCCGGCGGTCGCGGCATGATCGCAGGGGACCAGCACCACGAACTCGTCTCCGCTGAGCCTGGCCATCAGTTGCGTCTCGTCGAGCAACCCGGTGACCAGCCTTGCGATCATCGTCAGGAGCGCATCGCCGGCGGCATGCCCGAACAGGTCGTTGACCTCCTTGAAGCGGTCGAGGTTGAGGCACAGCACCGCGAGCTTGCGTCCGCTGGCGGAGGCGAGCTGCATCTCCTGGCCGATGCGGCGGTCGAAGCTCGCCCGGTTGGCCAGTCCGGTCAGGGCATCGTGATGGGCGAGATACTCGATCTGCCGCTCGGCCCGACGCCGCGCGCGGAGATCGCGCATGGCCACGGCGAAGTGCGGCCTTGCGGCGTAGTCGATCGTCCGGACGATCAGCTCGACGGGGATCCGGGAGCCGTCGCTCCGGACGAGATCGGTCTCCAGCGGCTGGTCGAGGGCGTGAAGGCGGCCGCCCTCCCGAGGGAGGTACTCGGCCAGCGCCGTCCCGGGGACGTCCTGCGGCTGCCGCCGGACCAGGGCCGCGAAACTGTCGTTGGCGGTGACGATGGTCTCGCCGTCGCAGACCAGCAGCCCTTCCACGGCCGCGTTGGCGAGGCTGCGCAGGCGCGCCGACTCGCCCTGGGAGCGCCGGCGTTCGCGCAGATCCATGGCCAGCCCCGCCCCGGCAAGCGCCAGGATCACGACGCTCGCGAGCGCGACAGCAACGGCGAGCCATGCCTTCGGCAGCGCGCTTTCGGGCACCACCACGGTCGGATCCGGGACGATGGTGATGGCTCCCATCCCGGTGAAGTGAAGGCCGCCGATCGCCAGGACGAGCAGGGTGGCGCTCGCGGCCTGCCTCGGCAGGCTGCGCCCGTCGGCGAGCGCGGCGAGCGCGGCTCCGCCGAGCCCCATGCCGATCAGAACCGAGGCCGCGACCAGCTGCCGATCCCAGAGGATCTGCCCCTCGATCTGGAGAGCGCTCACGCCGATGTAGTGCATGGCCGAGATGCCCGCGCCGCCCACGGCTCCGCCGATCCAGGCCGTGGCCGCGGAGCGGCGGACCGTCCGCAGCATGGCCCCGGCGCCGGTGAAGGCGACCGCGACCACGAAGGAGAGAACCGTCAGCCGAAGATCGAAGGCCGTCGCCAGGCCGGGCGAGAAGGCCAGCATGGCGATGAAATGCGTGGTCCAGGCGCCGGACGCGATGGTGATCGCGGCCACGGCGAACCATGCCGCCCGTACCCGTCCGCCCGCGCTGGCGGCGTGCTTGGCCAGCATCACCGTCGCGACCGCAGCGAGCACGCACAGCGTCGCGGCGAGCGCGACGAGCGCGAGGTCGTGCTGATCCACGATGCAGCCGACGACTCTGATCATCTCAACAACCCATGGTTTTATCTTTCTTCATCATAGGCGATGCCACTTAATCGCGCACGAACAATGACAAGACCTCATGAATACGGTTACGCTCAAGTAAAAATCGATCATCTTGCGGCAATCGACGGAGCCTTTGGCCTTCCATGGCGTCGCATTCGCGGGACGGGCCGAGACAACCCTCTCCCCATGCATCGCAGAAAGGCGTCCTCTCGGACGCTGCCGCCGTCATATCCAGCGTCTTCAGCGCATCTCTCCTTCGGGAAACGAGGATGATCCATCCCGGCCGGGCAGGATGGCACGATCATCTCCGTACGATCTTCCATTGAAAAGATCGTTTTATTGACTGTCGATTGGACTCCGGCCAGCCTTGAACGAAGATCGTCACCCGCTTTCTCCCCCCTCTGCATGGGTCCTCATCTGGGGACAATGATCGCAGGTCGAGACTCTTCGGGCAGCGGACGCACAACCGGAAGTAGACCCATGACCCGTCCGAGGCTCGTCGGCTTCTCGGCCAACATCCAGCGCCCGTCGAGGACCCGCACGCTCGTCGAGACGATCGCCGGGCAGGCGGGCGCCGAGGCCGGTGCCGAGATCCGGCTGTTCGATCTCCTCGACGCCGGCACCGGCCTCGGCGCCGCCTGGAGCCGGGAGGCGCTCCCGCTCCCCGCGCGCCGGGTCGTGGAGGCGATCGAGGAGGCGGACGCCCTTGTGGTCGGCTCGCCGGTTTACAAGGGCGGGGTCACCGGGCTGTTCAAGCACCTCTTCGACCTCGTCGAGCCGACGCGTCTGGCGGGCAAGCCCGTCGCCATCGCGGCCACCGGCGGCGGCGCGCGGCACGCGCTCGTGGTCGAGCACGCGCTGCGGCCCCTGTTCGGATTCTTCGGAGCCCTTCAGGTCCCGACGGCGGTCTACGCATCGGATGCGGACTTCGTGGACGGACGCCTCGTCGAACCCGGCGTCGCCGACCGCGCCGGGCAGGCCGCCACGGAGCTTGCCGCCCTTCTCGGCCTCTCCGTCAGCGCGCAGGCGCCGGTGACCCGGCAGACGGCGGCAGCGGCGCGATGATCGGCCGCCGCACGATCCTGGCCGGCGCGCTCGCCTCCGCCTTCGCGCCCCGCGGCGCAAGGGCCGCGGAGAGGGGGGTGCTGCGCATCGGCTATCAGCGCAACGGCATTCTCGTCGTCGCCAAGCAGCAGGGTGTGATCGAGGAGCGCCTCAAGAGGTTCGGCCACACCGTGCGCTGGGTCGAGTTCTCCTTCGGACCTCCGCTCCTCGAGGCGCTCAGCCTCGACGGCATCGATTTCGGGCAGACCGGGGACGCGCCGCCGATCTTCGCGCAGGCGGCGGGCGGCAACCTCGTCTACGCGGCGACCCAGGAGGCCGGGAACTCCGGGCTCGGGATCCTGCTGCCGAAGGGCTCCCAGATCGGCGCGCTCGCCGAGCTGAAGGGCAAGCGCGTCGCCTTCGCCAAGGGATCGAGCGCCCACAACTTCACCGTGGCGGCCCTGGAGAAGGCGGGGCTCACCTACGCCGATATCGAGCCGGTGACGCTGGCGCCGGCCGACGCGGCGGCGGCCTTCGCCCGCGGCAGCGTCGACGCCTGGTCCATCTGGGACCCCTATCTCGCCGTGGCGGAAGGCGGGGAGGGCGTGCGCGTGCTGGCGAGCGCCGGCGACATCGCCCGCCAGAACATCTTCTTCCTCGCCAACCGGGACTTCGCGCGGGAGCGCGGCGAGGTGCTTGCGGAGGCGATCGACGGGCTCGGCGGCGTCGCGAAGTGGTGCACGGAGAACCGCGGCGAGGTCGCCGCCATCCTCTCGAAGGGCACCGGTGTGCCGCTCCCCGCCACCCGCCGGGCGGTCGACCGGACCGACTACGTGATCGGTCCCCTCACACCCTCCGTCGTCGCCGATCAGCAGCGCGTGGCCGACCGGTTCCGGTCCCTCAACCTGATCCCCAGGCCGATCCGCATCGCCGACGCGGTGTGGACGCCGCCGGCCCGCAACGGGTGAGATCGATGCCAGCCGCCCTCCGCTCCGCCCCGGCGCTTCCGGCGCCCCTCACCGCCGCTGGCCGCAACGCCCTGCCCTGGCTCCTTCCGGTCACGGTGCTGCTCGGCTGGCAGGCCGCCGTCTCGACGGGCATCGTCTCGAACCGGTTCATGCCGGCCCCCCTCGACGTGGTGCGGGCCGGCATCGCGGCCGCCCGCTCCGGCGAGCTCTGGACGAATCTCGGCGTCAGCACTCTGCGGGCGCTCGCGGGCTTCGCCGTCGGCGGCAGCATCGCCTTCGCGCTCGGCCTCGCCAACGGGCTCTCACGTCTGTCGGAGCGGCTCACCGACACCACCGTGCAGATGGTGCGCAACGTGCCCCACCTGTCGCTGATCCCGCTGGTGATCCTGTGGTTCGGCATCGGCGAGGAGGCGAAGCTCTTCCTCGTGGCGCTCGGCGTGTTCTTCCCGATCTACGCCAACACGCTCCACGGCATCCGCTCCGTCGATCCCGCCCTCGTGGAGATGGGCCGCGTCTACGGGATGTCGGAGGCGGAGCTGTTCCGCCGGGTGATCCTGCCCGGCGCCCTGCCCTCGATCTTCGTGGGCCTGCGCTACGCGCTCGGCATCATGTGGCTGACCCTGATCGTCGCCGAGACGATCTCGGCCTCCTCGGGCCTCGGCTACATGGCCATGCAGGCGCGCGAGTTCATGCTCGTCGACGTCGTGGTGCTGGCGATCCTGATCTACGCGGCGCTCGGCAAGATCGCTGACGCGCTGACGCGGGTGCTGGAACGGGCCTGCCTCGCCTGGAACCCCGCCTACCGGACGGTGTGACCGCCATGCTCCTCGACGCCCTCGCCCCCGACGCCGCCCGGCGGGTCGCCGACGCGCAGGCGCTCGACGGACGCGCCCTGCCGCGCGCCGCCGCGCCCGGTTCCGGCATCGCGGTCACGATCCGCGACCTGCGCAAGAGCTTTGACGACCACGCCGTGATCGGGGGGCTCGACCTGCACCTGCCGGCCGGCAGCTTCACCGCCGTGGTCGGCCGCTCCGGCTGCGGCAAGAGCACCCTGCTGCGCCTGATCCTCGGCCTCGAGGAGCCCACCGGGGGGCGCATCCTGCTGGAACAGAAGGACGGAACGCGCCGCGACGGCGCCCCGAAGCGCATCATGTTCCAAGAGCCGCGCCTGCTGCCCTGGGCGCGCGTCCTCGATAACGTCGCGGTGGGGCTGACGGGTCACGGCAAGAAGGCGTGGCGGCGGGAGCGGGCCCGGGCTGCGCTGGAGGAGGTCGGGCTCTCCGACAAGGCCGGGCAGTGGCCGGCGACGCTGTCGGGTGGCCAGCGGCAGCGGGTGGCGCTCGCCCGCGCCCTCGTCAGCCGCCCGGGGCTGCTCGCCCTCGACGAACCGCTTGGCGCCCTCGACGCCCTGACCCGCATCGGCATGCAGGAGCTGATCGAGCGGATCTGGCGCGCGCAAGAGTTCACGGCGCTCCTCGTCACCCACGACGTCGGCGAGGCGGTGGCGCTCGCCGACCGCATCCTCGTCATCGACGAGGGCCGCATCGCCCTCGATCTCCGTGTCGAGGTGCCCCGGCCCCGCCGGCGCGGCGACCCGGACCTCGCCCGGCTCGAGGGCCGCATCCTCCAGTACCTCCTCCACGGCCCCGGCCGGGAGGAGAAGCCATCACAAGGAGAGCTCGCATGAGCGCATCGACCGACGGCCGCACGGACGTCCTCTGGTTCCTGCCGACCCACGGGGACGGCCGCTATCTCGGCGCCTCCGAGGGCGCGCGGGACGTGTCGTTGAACTATCTCCGGCAGATCGCCCAGGCCTCCGACGACCTCGGCTACTACGGCGTGCTGCTGCCGACCGGGCGCTCCTGCGAGGATTCCTGGATCGTCGCCTCGGCGCTGGCGCCGCTGACGAAGCGCCTGCGCTTCCTCGTGGCGGTGCGGCCCGGCCTGATGGAGCCTTCCGCCGCCGCCCGCATGGCGGCGACCCTCGACCGGATCTCGGACGGGCGGCTCCTCATCAACGTCGTCACCGGCGGCGATCCCGTGGAGCTGCGCGGGGACGGCGTCTTCCTGGCGCATGACGAGCGCTACGCCGTCACCGACGAGTTCCTGCACATCTGGCGCGGGCTCATGGCCGGGGAGACGGTGAGCTTCGAGGGCCGGCACCTGCGCGCCGAGAACGGCCGGGTGATCTTCACGCCCGTGCAGTCACCCTACCCCCCGCTCTACTTCGGCGGCTCTTCGCCGGCGGGCATCGAGGTCGCGGCCGAGCACTGCGACGTCTACCTCACCTGGGGCGAACCCCCGGCGGGCGTCGCCGAGAAGATCGCCATCGCCCGCGCCGCGGCGGAGGCCAAGGGCAAGACCTTCTCCTACGGCATCCGCCTCCACGTCATCGTGCGCGAGACCGAGGCCGCCGCTTGGGACGCGGCGGAGGCGCTGATCTCGCGCCTCGACGAGGACACCATCGCCCAGGCGCAGGCGACCCTGAAGCGGCAGGATTCCGTCGGCCAGAGCCGGATGATGGCGCTTCACGGCGGCAGCCGCGACAAGCTCGTCGTCTCGCCGAACCTCTGGGCCGGCGTCGGCCTCGTGCGCGGCGGCGCCGGCACCGCGCTCGTCGGCTCGGCCGATCAGGTGGCCGACCGGATGAAGGAGTATATCGACCTCGGCATCGACCGGTTCATCCTCTCCGGCTACCCGCACCTGGAGGAGGCCTACCGCTTCGCCGAGCTCGTCTTCCCGAAGCTGCCGCTGCGCGACACCACCGGCACCGCCCCCTCGAACGCCCGCAATAACGGCCCGTTCGGCGAGGTCATCGCCAACGACATCGTGCCCGGCCGCCGCGTCGCCGCCCACTGATCCCTCGGAGATCTCGATGCCAGCGACCTCCCGCACGCTCCGCCGCGACGCGCCCGCTCTGCGCCTGCGCCGCCTCCTCGCGACCTGGGGGGCCCTCGCCCTGCTCCTCGGCCTCTGCCTCGCGGCGACGGTCGCGCATGCGCAGGAGAAGGTGATCCGGGTCGGCTACCAGAAGTACGGCACGCTGGTGCTGCTCAAGGGCAAGGGACTCCTGGAGAAGAAGCTCGCGCCGCTCGGCTACAGCGTGCGCTGGTCGGAGTTCCCGTCCGGGCCGCCGCTGCTCGAAGCCCTGAACGCGGGCGCCATCGACTTCGGCTCCGCGGGCGAGACCCCGCCGATCTTCGCGCAGGCCGCGAGCCCCGGCTTCGTCTACGTGGCCGCCGAGCCGCCGGCCCCGCGCGGCGAGGCAATCCTGGTGCCGGGCGACTCGGCCGTCCGCAGCCTCGCCGACCTGAAGGGTCGCACGGTCGCCTTCAACAAGGGCTCGAACGTCCACTTCCTGCTCGTGCAGGCGCTGGCCTCGGCGGGCGTGAGCTACGGCGACATCAAGCCCGCCTTCCTCGCGCCCGCGGACGGCGCCGCCGCCTTCGCCCGCGGCGCCGTCGATGCCTGGGTGATCTGGGACCCCTACCTCGCCTCCGGCGAGCGCATCCCCGGCGCCCGCACCCTGGCCAGCGCCGAAGGCCTCGCCCCGAACCGGCAGTTCTACCTGTCCGCGCGCCGCTTCGCGGACGGCAACCGCGAGGCCTTGAACGCCGTCATCGCGGCGGTCGGGGAGCTCGACGACTGGGCCCGGGCGAACACCGACGCCGCGGCGGCGGAGCTCGCCCCATCCGTCGGCATCCCGGCCCCGGTGCTCGCCGTGGCGCTCCGGCGGCAGAGCTACGGCGTCGCGCCCCTCGATGCCGCCGCGGTCGCGGACCAGCAGACGATCGCCGACACCTTCCACAAGCTCGGCCTGCTGCCGAAGCCGATCACCGTGTCGGATGCGGTGTGGAAGCCGGGAAGCTGAGGATCAGCTCGGCAGGCCGGGCGCGCCGCCGAGCATCAGCCCGGCGAGGAGCGCGACCCCGATCACCAGCACGAAGGCGGCGGCCAGGAGTTCGAGGCCGCCGATGACGCGGGCGCCCGTCCGCCCACGTCCGCCGAACAAGCGCAGCGCCAGGGCCTTGGCGAAGACGGCGAGGCTCGCCAGAAGTCCCGTCGTGAGCGCCGTGCCGAGCGCCATGGCGAGAACCGCCGCGACACCGGCCCAGAGAATCCCCTGAGACGCCGCGAAGACGAGGATCAGCACCGCACCGGCGCAGGGCCGCGAGCCCGCCGCAACGACGATGCCCGCCCGCTCGCGCCAGGAGCTGCTCCGGCCGATCTCCGGCGACACGTGCCCGCAGCCGGGACCGCAGCCCTCCGCCTCGACGGCGGCGAGACGCCCGGCCTTGCGCCAGGTCAGCGCCAGGCCGACCAGCGCGACGAGGGCGAAGCTGACGCTCTCGATGAGGGTCCCGGCCCGGTTCATCGCCGCCGCCGTCGCGCCGAGGACGAGCACGCCCGCTCCGACGATGGCGATGGCGACGCAGGCCTGCAGCAGCGCCGCGGCCGCGCTCAGCGCCATGCCCCGCCGCAGGCTGCGCTCGCCGGCCACGATGTAGCCGGCGATCACCGCCTTGCCGTGCCCGGGGCCGGCGGCATGGAAGACGCCGTAGGCGAAGCCGAGCAGCGCCAGCGTGTGCCAGCCGCCCCCCGTCCGCACGGCGGCGACGGCGGCCTCCAGATTGCGGGAGAAGCTCGCCTGGAAGGCGAGAAGCCAGGCGCCGAGGCTGGTGGCCGAGGGCGCCGCCTCGCGAAAGCCCATCCCGAAGGGGGAGCGCTGCGGGGGCGCCACGCCGGCGGAGGTCAGCCGGAGCAGTCCCGCGACGACCAGCGCGGCGAGAGCGATCGCCGATACCGCCAGGGCGAGCCGCAGAAGGACGCGCCCCCGTCCGTCGCCTTCGGCCAGGGCGGCGCCTAGGGACACGCGACGATGATCCGGTTCGCGAACTGGACACCGTAGTTGGAGGCGGCCGTCAGAGCCTCGAAGAACGCTTCCGACAGGCCGGGCTTGCCGGCCTCGGCGGTCTGAGGCTCGATCGTCTTCGGCCGCGTCACGGTGGTGGTGCAGCCGGGGGGCGCGCCTTCGAGCCGGGCGGCATCCGTGCCTTCCGCGAGGGCGAAGGACACGAAGTAGGTCGGATCGTAGACCTCCAGCGCCACGACCCCGCGCCCCGGCGCCGCCGCGGTCTTGAGCGGCAGGCGGAAGGCCAGGGTCAGCGCCCCGTCCTTCATCTCCATGCGCGGCTCGACGGGCTCGGCGAAGGCCTGGTCGCGGCCGGCGATCTTGAGCTTGGTGAAGTAGCCGAACTCGGCGAGCCCCGTGGTGTTCTCGGCGGCGAGCCCGGCGAGTTCCTCGGGGCTGAGCACGCCGTCGCCGTTGCGGTCGAGCCCCTGCGTGATGAAGGCCGAGTAGGACTTGTCGAAGGACCAGGCGTGCCGGAGCCCGACGACCTTGCCGTCGACGTAGTCGACCTCCGCCTTGGCCGTCACCCAGACATGGGGATGGGCGAGCGCCGGGCCGGCGCAGAGCGCCGCGAGCAGGGTCGGCAGCAGTCGGAGATGGCGCGGGAGGGTCGGCATGGCGGCCTCGGACGCTCGTCCCTCACGGTTAACGAAAGGTCAACGGCGGAGGCGCCGAATGTCCTTCTCCAGTGGGGCGAAAGCGAGGCGCGGGAGGGTCCGCGCCCCCGCCGGGCGGGGGCGCGGAGAGGTCGTGCCGTCAGTAGGACGCGTCGGCGACCTCGACGACGTCGCCCTTGCGGGAGAGCGCGATCGTCGTCTCGCTGCCGTCGGCGCCGAGGGTGCCCGGTACCGAGAGGTTCACCGTCTGGTCGCCCTTGAGGGTGGTGACGAAACGGATGACCTGCGGGTGATCGGCATTGGTGTTGAGGGCGGCGAGCGTCGTCACGACGCGATAGCCGTCCTTCTCGACCGTGTAGTAGGCCATCCCGCGGAAGTTGCCGAGCTCGATCCGCTTGTTGGTCGCGGGCTTCCACTCGGCGGCGGTGACGGGGGTGGTCGCAGTGAGGGCGGCCGTTGCCGCCGCCATGGCGAGGGCGATGGTCTTGATGCGCATGGGGAATCGTCCTGTGCGGTTACTGTCCGCCGGGAGCGCCCGTACGGAAAGCCGGTTGCACCGGGAGACCGCAAGATGTGGGATCAGTGCTGCTTTGCGAAGATCTCTTACCGCATCGCACAAATGCTGTCTAAGCATAACTCGTGCGTTATGACACCGTATACGGCACTTCAGTGCATATCTCAGCGTCTATTCGCGCTTGAGGAGGCGCTGGAGTTCCGCTTCCTCGGATGCCGACAGGTGATCGAACCTGGCGGGCGCCCGGTTCGCGAGAAGGCGCCGGACGCCGAAAGCGCCGAGCAGCAGCACGATGATGGGCGTCGCCCAAAGGGCCAGGGTGTGCCAGGCGAAGACCGGCCGCAGCAGCACGAACTCGCCGTAGCGGCCGACGACGTAGTCCTCGACCTGCTGGTCGCTGTCGCCGGCCTGGAGACGCTCGCGCACGAGCACGCGCAGGTCCTTGGCGAGCGGCGCGTCGGAATCGTCGATCGACTGGTTCTGGCAGACGAGGCAGCGCAGGCCGGCCGAGATGCCCCGCGCCCGGTGCTCCAGGCCCGGGTCCTTGAGAACCTCGTCGGGCTGGACGGCGGCGGCCATGGTGACGCCGGCCAGCAGCGCCAGGAGGGCGAGCGCCGGCCACAAGAGAACGCGCGCCCTCATTCGGCGGGGACCGCCGTCGGAGGAAGCGGCCGGGCGCGCGCAGCGGCCGGCGCCCCGACCCGCATCCGGCGGTCGGTGAGCGACAGCCCGCCGCCGGCCGCCATGATCAGCGAGCCGATCCAGATCAGGAGCACCAGGGGCTTGTCGTAGAGGCGCATGCCGATGCTGCCGTCGGGCTGCACTTCGCCGAGGCTGCCATAGACCTGGCTCGTGCCGACCGTGAGCAGGCCCGCCTCGGTCACGGTCATGCGCCGGCTCGGGTAGAAGCGCTTGCCGGTCTCGATGGTGCCGATCTCGGAGCCGGCGCGGTCGCGGATGCGCAGGGTCGCGACGGTCTCCTCGTAGTTCGGTCCCGAGCGCGGCCCGACGCGCTCGAGCGTCGCGACGTAGCGGCCGGAGGCGAGGCTCTGGCCGGGGCGCAGCGTCCCGAGCCCTTCCGTCGCCCAGCCCTGCGCGGCGATGCCGATCACCGCCACGCCGACGCCGGCATGCGCCAGCGCCGTGCCCCAGGCCGAGCGCGGCAGGCCGCTCGCCCGGCGCCAGATCGCGAGAGGCGTGCGGGAGCGGTTGCGCCCCTGCCCCCGGGCCCGGGCGGCGATCTCGGTCGCGGCGCCGAGGATCAGGTAGGCGCCGATCCCGACCCCGATCGGAGCGAGCACCGGACCGCCCCAGGTGAGGGCGAGCGCCACGATCCCGACGACGAGCGCGAGCCCGAAGGCGGCGTAGAGGCGCTGCGCGGCAGCGAGCACGTCGCCCCGCTTCCAGGCCAGCAGCTGCCCGAAGGGCACCAGCAGCAGCAGCGGCACCGCGAGCGGCAGGAAGGTCGCGTTGAAGAAGGGCGGCCCGACCGAGATCTTCTCGCCCGTCGCCATCTCGAGGAGCAGCGGATACAGCGTCCCGACGAGCACCGTGGCGCAGGCGGCGACCAGGAACAGGTTGTTGAGCACCAGCGCCCCCTCGCGGGAGAGCGGCGCGAACAGCCCTCCCTGGCGCAGGAGCGGCGCCCGCCAGGCGAACAGCGTCAGCGATCCGCCGATGAAGAGCACCAGGATCGCCAGGATGAAGATGCCGCGGGAGGGGTCGCTGGCGAAGCTGTGCACCGAGGTCAGAAGGCCGGAGCGCACGATGAAGGTGCCCAGAAGCGACAGCGAGAAGGTGAGGATGGCGAGGAGCACCGTCCAGACCTTGAGGGCGTCGCGCTTCTCCATCACCACCGTCGAGTGGACGAGGGCGGTGCCGGCGATCCAGGGCATCAGCGAGGCATTCTCGACCGGGTCCCAGAACCACCAGCCGCCCCAGCCGAGCTCGTAGTAGGCCCAGTAGGAGCCCATGGCGATGCCGAGCGTCAGGAAGCTCCAGGCGGCGAGCGTCCAGGGCCGCACCGCCCGCGCCCAGGCGGCGTCGATGCGTCCCTCGATGAGCGCCGCCACCGCGAAGGCGAAGGTGATCGAGAAGCCGACATAGCCGAGGTAGAGCAGAGGCGGGTGGATCGCGAGGCCGATGTCCTGGAGGAGCGGGTTGAGGTCGTTGCCCTCGATGGGCGCCGGCCGGACCCGCGTGAACGGGTTCGAGGTCGCGACGATGAACAGCCCGAACACGAAGGCGACCGCGCCCTGCACCGAGAGCACGTTCGCGCGCAGCACCGCCGGCACCGAGCGGCGCGACAGCGCAACGAGGCCGCCGAACAGGACCAGGATCAGGAGCCAGAGGAGCATCGAGCCCTCATGGTTCCCCCAGACGCCAGAGACCTTGTAGATCAGGGGCTTCGTGGTGTGGGAATGCTCGACCACGTTGAGGACGGAGAAGTCCGAGGTCACGTGGGCGTAGGTGAGCGCCGCGAAGGCGAGCGCCACGCAGAAGAACGCGCCGAGCGCGGCGGCGGTCGCGACGCCGCGCAGCGCCGGATCGCCGCTGCGCATCGCCCAGGCCGGCATCACGGCCTGGACCAGCGAAAGGGCCAGGGCGAGCGCCAGCCCGAAATGCCCGATCTCGACGATCACGCGGTGCGGTTCCGTTCGCTGCTGGGGTGGACGATCATCGGTGGCTCTACCGCTCGCTGCGGGGACCGAGGGTCGCGGGCATGCCCGCCGCGCTCTCGCGGGGCGCGGCGGCCTGCGCGGGAGGGCTCTTGCCCTCGCCCTCCTGCCAGCGCCCTTGCGCCTTCAGCGCGTCGGCGACCTCACGCGGCATGTAGCGCTCGTCGTGCTTGGCGAGCACGGTGTCGGCCCGGAAGACGCCGGTCGGGTCGAGGGTCCCCTCGGCGACGACGCCCTGCCCCTCGCGGAACAGGTCGGGCAGCAGGCCCTGATAGGCGACCTCGACGGTCGCGGCGGTGTCGGTGACGGCGAAGGCGACCCTCTGGTCGGCGCCGCGCTGGAGGGAGCCGTCCTTCACGAGGCCGCCGATGCGGAAGCGCACGCCCGGCTGGACGGCCTGCGCGGCGACCTCGCTGGGCGAGCGGAAGAACACGATCGAGCCGCTCATCGCCGACAGGATCAGCCCGAGCGCCAGGGCGAGCACGGCACCGCACGCGGCGATCACGACGAGACGGCGGCTCTTGCGCGTCACGGTTTGCGGTCTCCCCCACCCTGCCCGTGCCGGGACGCCGGAGCGCTCCCTGACATTGTTCTATCCTGTGAGGGTGTCGGCGCAGCCGCGGTCCGGGTCAAGAGCCGCGACCGGGACCGATTGTCAGGGGCCTGCGCATCGGCGCCTCAGGGCTTGCGGCCCTCGCCATGAAGATCGAGCTCGGCGGCCAGCGCGTCGAGGCGGGCGACGGAAGCGGGATCGGCCGCCAGCGCCATCCGGGCGCGGTCGATGGTGCGGCTCGCCTGCTTTCGGTCGCCGAGGACGCTGTAGGAGCGCACGAGGCGCAGCCACTCGTCGGCGCTGCCCCCCTTGGCGGTCAGGCGCCGGTCGAGGCTCGCGACCATGCCGCGGATGGCCGCGTCCCGGTCGGCCGGAGGCATCGCCCGCACCGCCGCGACCGCCGCGTCGGTCTCGGCACGGGCGGCATCCTCGCCCTTGGCGGCCTCCGGAGGCGGAGCGGTGCGAGCCCCCTCGGCCTTGCCGGCCGGCGCCGACGCGCCGCTCTCGAGGCCGAGCTCGCGGGCCTGGGCGTTCAGCCGGTCGAGGGCGCCCGCGTCGGCGGCGAGCGCGGCGCGGGCGCGGGAGAGCGTCTCGACCGCCTTGTCGCGCTCGCCGAGCACGCTGCGCGAGCGCACGAGGCGCAGCCACTCGTCGGCGCTGCCACCCTGCTTGGAGAGGCGCGTATCGAGCCCCTCGACCATCCCGCGGATGGCGGCGGACGGATCGGAGGATGCCTGCGGCGGAGGCGGCTCCCCCGCGGCGGGCGCCGGCTCCGCCTTCAGGCGCGCGAGGCTCTCGCGGACCAGGGGCTGCCAGGGCGCGTCGGCCGGCCCGGCCTCCGCGAGGGCCGTGAGGTGGGCGACGGCGCCGGCGGTGTCGCCTTTCTGCTCGGCCATGCGAGCGAGATAGAAGCGGGGCTTGGCCGCCTTCGGATCGAGGGCGAGCGCCCGCTCGAACAGGCTCGCGGCGTCCTCAGGCACGACGCCGTTGCCCGCGGCGACGAGCGCCTCGCCCCAGTCGCCGAGCACCGCCGGGTTCTCGCCGGCGAGGCGGGCGACGTTCGCGTAGGCGCGGGCCGCGTCGTCGAAGCGGCCGAGCCGCTTGTAGACCGGCGCCAGCACCGACCATCCCTTGACGTCGCCGGGGTCGCTCGCGAGCCGCGCCTCGATCTGGGCGATCGCCTTCATCAGGTCCTGGCTGCCCGATTGCGCGGCCTCGCGGTCGGCGGCGGTCTGCGCGGGCAGGTTCGGCGAGCCGTAGAGACCGTAGGCGAGGAGCGCGACGAGGGGGATCGTGGAGAGCGCGAAGGCCGAGGCCGCCCGGCGCTGGCGCAGATGCGGCTCGGCGAGGCCCGGCGCCTCGCCGGCGGCCGGCGCCCGGCTCGCCCGCAGGAGCCGCCGGGCCGCCTCGGTGCGCGCCGCCTCGGCCTCGCTCGGCGCGATCAGCCCGCGGCCGAGGTCGCGCTCGATCTCGCGGAGCTGATCCTCGTAGAAGGCCGTCTCCGTCGAGGCGCGGGCAGGCTCCGCGTGGCCGCCCCGGCGGGCCATGGGGCGCAGCAGGAGCAGCACGGCGGCGCCCGTCATCAGGGGCAGGATGAACCAGATCGCCGACACTCGGACTCCCGGATTGACGGACCTCGAGCGTCCGGCTCTGATGTAGCGGCACCCGGCGCCCGCCACGACGTGGCCCTTCGGCGACACGGTGTCACGCGAGGCGTCCCGCATTCCCGCGAAGACGACAAAAGAGCCCGGAAATCAATGGTGGGGGGTTCCGGACGGCGCATCGCCGGGAATCTCGATCACCGCGCGCAGGCCCCCGAGATCGGCCTCCTCCAGGCGGAAGCGCCCGCGGTAGAGGGCGACGAGATCAGCCACGATCGAGAGGCCGAGGCCGGAGCCGGGCTTCGTCTCGTCGAGGCGCCGGCCCCGCGCCCGCACCGCCTCCCGCGCCTCCGGGGGCAGGCCGGGCCCGTCATCCTCGATGGTGATCTGGAGATGGGGATAGGCGTCCTGGGCCACGGCCGCCGCGCGGATGGCGACGCGGCCCTTCGCCCATTTCGAGGCGTTGTCGACGAGGTTGCCGACCATCTCCTCGAAATCCTGCCGCTCGCCCCGGAAGCGCAGGCCGGCTGAGACCTGCACGTCGTAGGCGATGTCCTTGTCGCGGTAGATCTTGCCGAAGGTCCGCACCAGCCCGGCCAGCGCCGGCTCGACCTCCGTCGAGGTGCCGAGCGTGCCCGCCAGCGCCGCCGCCCGCGCCCGGTCGAGATGGTAGTTGACCTGATCGCGCATCACCGCCGCCTGCTCGCGGATCTTGGCGGCGAGCTCGTCCGGCGCGTCCGCCGCGCCGACCTCGTTGACGATGATCGAGAGCGGCGTCTTCAGGGCGTGGGCGAGGTTGCCGACCTGGGTCCGGGCCCGCTCCAGGATCTCGCGATTCGTGTCGATCAGCAGGTTCACCTCGCCGGCGAGCGGCGCGATGTCGCGCGGGTAGTCGCCGGTGATGTGGTCGGCCTCGCCCCGGCGGATGGCGCCGAGCGCCGTGCGCAGCTGCGAGAGGGGCGCCAGGCCGAAGCGGATCTGGAGGAGGGTCGTGGCCGCAAGGAAGACGCCGAGCACGCCGAAGGTGACGAACAGGGCTGCGCGGAAGCGGTCGACATCGTTGACGATCTCGTCGGCGGGACCGGCGACGCGCACCGTGTAGCGCCCGTCCGAGGCGAGATCGACGTCGCGCTCGATGATTCGCAGCAGGCGATCGTCCTGGGCGCGGCCGTAGCCCTGGCGGATCTGTCCGACGCCGGCCTTGCCGTCGGGATCGGTGGCGGGCTTCAGCGGCACGCCGACGAGGGAGCGGGAGGTGCGCAGGTCCCGCGGCTTGGCGTCCTGCTTGCCGACCTGCCAGTACCAGCCGGACAGGGGCAGGTCGAAGCGCGGATCGCCCAGCGAGAAGGTGCGGCTCTCGGGCTCGTTCGGCGAGACGAGATCGGTGGCCAGGTTGTTGGCGAAGACGAGGAGCCGGCTGTCGAAGGCCCGCTCGGTGTTCTCGCGGTAGAGGGTCGTCAGCACCAGGGCGGCGATCAGCAGGATCGCGGTCGAGGCGAGCAGCGCCGAGACGGCGAGGCGCACCGCGATGGAGCGGCGGCGCAGGGAGAGGGCGCCGATCAGGCCGTTCAAGGGAGCGCCCCCCGGATCGGCTGCGGGCTTTCAGAGATCGTCACACCCTCGGCGCGGGCTGGCTCGGGTCGACGAGGTAGCCGAGGCCGCGCACGGTCTGGATGAGGTCGACGGCGAGCTTCTTGCGCAGGCGGCCGACGAAGACCTCGATGGTGTTCGAGTCCCGGTCGAAATCCTGGTCGTAGAGGTGCTCGGTCAGCTCCGCCCGGGACACCACCCGGCCGGTATGGTGCATGAGGTAGGAGAGCAGCCGGTACTCGTGGCTCGTGAGCTTCACCGGGATGCCGTCGACGAAGACGCGGCCGGAGCGGGTGTCGAGGGTGACGGGGCCGCAGGCGATCTGGCTCGTGGCGTGCCCGGCGGTGCGGCGCAGGAGCGCGCGGACGCGGGCCATCAGCTCCTCCATGTGGAAGGGCTTCGTGACGTAATCGTCGGCGCCGGCATCGAAGCCGTCGACCTTGTCCGACCAGCGGTCGCGGGCGGTGAGGATGATCACCGGCGTCTTGATGCCGGCGCGGCGCCACTTCTGCAGGACGCTGACCCCGTCGGCCTTGGGCAGCCCCATGTCGAGGATGATGGCGTCGTAGGGCTCGTTCTCGCCGAGATAGCCGCCCTCCTCGCCGTCGAAGGCCTTGTCGGCGACGTAGCCGGCCTCCTCCAGCGCAGCGACCACCTGCCGGTTGATGTCTCGGTCATCCTCGACGACGAGCAGACGCACGGCTAGCGATACTCCGGTTCGGCGGCGCCCCGCCTCAGTACTGTCCTGCCACGGCGCCGGTCTTGGCGTCGACGACGACGTGCACGAAACGCCCGTCCCTGCGCAAGGCCGTGAGCATGTAGACGAGCCCCTCCGCGTGGCGGCACAGCTGGGCCCGCTGGATTTCGGCCCGCGGGATCACGGTGCGCGCGGCGCGGATCGCGGCCACGGGCTCGATCACCTGCCGCTCGGCCACCGCCTCGCGCAGATCGGCGGGCGAAAGGCAGCTCTCGACCCGCGGCCCGCTATCGGCGACGGCCTGCACGGCGGGCGCGGTCTCCTCCGCCTGCGTGCCGGTCTCGCCCGCGACGAAGGCCGTGACCGAAAGGCCGGCTGCAAGGAGGGCGAGGAGGTAACGCATCTGTCGCCACTGTCGGCCGAGGGCACTGAATGCGCCCTGAATAGGGACGCGGGCAGAGCTTACGGCCGAGCCCGGCAACCGGTTCCAGCCGATCGCTCGCGCGCATGTGAATCGCGAGACGCTCAACGCTCCGACAAGCGGTCGAGGCTCGCGCGCAGGGCCGTGCTCAGCACGATCTGGCGATCGACGTGGTCGAAGGCCGCCCGCCGCAGCGCCACGGTCGAGCGCTCGAACTGCCGGCGCGCGGCCTCCAGCCGGCCCGCCGCCGCCCGACCCCTGAGGCGGGCGTTCCCCGACGCCGCCGGCCGCTCGATCCCGCCTGCCCGCATCTCCGCCTCCCCGCCTCCTCACGCGGCGCCCGCCCGGCGCAGCTCGGTCAGCGCCCGCGTCAGCTCCTCGAAGCGGTCGCGCACGCGCTCGTCGTTGCGGTCGATGCCGCGCGCGATCTCTGCGGAGAGCCGCGACAGGTCCTCGAGCACGCGGGTGCGGCTCTCCAAGGCCGCGGCGACGGCGGCGTTGGTCTGCGAGGCCCGCTCCAGGGCGGTGGCCGTGGCGCCGGTGTCGTCGATGCGCGCCTCGAGGACGCGCAGGTTCTCCCGGTAGAGGTGCAGGCAGGCAAGACCGAGGAGGACCGCGACCACCCAGCCCGCGCCCCCGTCCGCGAAGAGCAGGCGGGCTGCCTCCATGGCGATCTTCTCCATCGCGCGCCCCCTCCGGCGAAGCCCAAGCGTCCCTAGCCTGCCGGACGACGCGTGGCGCCGAGGCGCCGGCCGGCCTCGACCGCCGGCCGCAGGGTGTTGCCGACGGTGGCCGCCTCTTCGAGCGGCAGGCTGCGGAAGACCTTCTCGGCGAGCCCCTCGATGCCGCCGGCCTGGCGGAGAAGCCAGCCCGGCGCCTGGTCGGCGGCTCGCTGGACCGCGCGGGCGATGACCGCCGAGCCGAGGGGGATCGTGAGCGTGCGGCCCTTCACGGCGCCCGCCACGGCGTTCAGCGCGAAGTCGGTGACGTTGCGGACGAGTCGCTCGACGAGAGTCGCGGTGACGAACAGGCGCAGCGGCCCCGCCAGCCGCGCGACGAGCGCCGTCACCGCCGCCGCAGCGAAGGGCACGGCGGCGCTCGCGAGGCCCTGTAGGACGGGGAGGAGCGCATCCCCCCAGGGCAGCGCGACGGCAGCGGTCTCGGCGGCGGCCGCTGGCACGGCGACGAACCACGCGAGCAGGGCGAGGGAGAGGGCGAGAGGGCGCATCGGATATCCTTTCGGGCGGTTCGGAGGCGTCAGCGGCGCAGGAGCCAGCGCCAGAGGGCGGCGAGGCCGGAGCGTGGCGGAGCCGGGGGCTCCGCCGGTCGCCGCGGCGCCACCGGAGCCGGGCCGCGCGGCAGGGGCCGACGCTCCGCGGATCGCGCCGGGCGCGGCGCGTTGACGGGACCGGTATCCCCGCGACGGGCGCAGGGCATCGCGGTGGCGTAGGGCGTGAGGAACTGGTCGTGCTCGGCCTGCCGGCGGGGCAGGATCGCGGCCGGGCGGTTCCACATCAGGATCGCTTCGGCCGCGCCCGCCCGGTCGCCGGCCCGGAGGCGCCGCAGCAGCGTCGAGCGCAGGAAGGCCCCCTGCCCGATGTTGAAGCAGAGCGAGACCAGGGCGTCGAAGGCGTGGTCCGGCAGATCCTCCGGCACCGCCTGCGCCACGGTGCGGGCGAAGCGCGCGACGTCGCGCGCGAAGATCGCCTCGCATTCCTCCGGCGTGATCGTCAGGCCCGGCCGCACGGTGGGCGGCCCCGCCGCCGAGGTGTGACCGACGCCGATCGTCCAGACGCCGACCGAGTCGCGATAGGCCTCGAGCCGCGCGCCTTCCCGCGCGACGAGCACTGCCCTGCCGATGGCGCTGAGCTCCATGGTCGATCTCCGGTGAGGTTGGGAAGCGGTGTGGCGGAGGCCGCGACGGTGCGGCCCGGAACGCCCGGCGGCGACGGCCGTTTGATCCGGCACGACCTTCCGCGAGGAGAGAGGATGATGAGGACGGGAACGATGCTGGCCGCGGTGGCGGCCCTGACGCTCGCCGGCGCCGGCACGGCGCTCGCCGGCAACAGCAATTCCGGAAGCGGGCTCTCGCCCTACGCGGCCCAGAGCGGCAACGACCGCTCGGCGGGGGTGAACAACGGCAACTACACGCAGCCGCGCTTCAATCCCTACACCCGCACCTACGGGCGCCCGGTTCGCGAATACGACCGGCCGGCGCCGGGGTACTACTACGGCTATCCGTACTGAGCGGACCTGCCGCCCTCACCCGAGGGCGTGTCCCCAGAACTGCGACTCGGCGCCGGCGGCATAACCGTCGGCGCCCCTCATGCGTGCGAAGACCTCGACGCGGTCGCCCGCCGCGAGGCCGAGCATCGCTGTGAGCACCAGGGTGCCGAGCCCGTCGACGGGGGCCGGCACGGCGCAGCGCCCGGCCTCGGCCACGCCGTTGCGTCGGAAGCGTGCCTCGAAGCCTGCCGGCGACGACGTGCCGTTGCGGCGGTAGCCGAGGCTCAGCCCGAATAGATAGGCCCCCGCCTCCGGCGCCACGAAGCGCGAGGTCCCCGCGTCGAAGGCTCCCTGCCCATTGATCGCCGCCTCGTTGAACTGCACCCGCGTCCAGGCATCGGCGGCGAGGTAGTTGTCGAAATTCGTCGCCGCACAGAAGCGGACCGGATTGCCGAGCCGCTGCCATCCCACGCCGTCATAGGCGCGGAAGGCGCTCGCCGTGCTGTCGAACACGATCTGCCCGGCGCTCGCCCCGGCGGCCGGAACGCCTGCCCGCGGCTGAAGCTCCAGGGCGCCGTTGGCCCGCAGCCGCAGGACCGGACGCCGAACGGTCGAGCCGAGGTCGGTGGTCTGGAACTCGATGGCGGTGCCGCGGGCCCCGGCCGCGAACCCCTCTTCCGCGTAGGCCCCGAGGGAGACGGCATCCCCCGAATAGGCGCCGCCGTCATGGTAGCCGCGGCCGGCCAGGGTGAAGAGCCGGTCCCCGGCCGCGAGCGCGCCGGGCGATGAGGACGTACCGCGACCGATACGAGCGCGCAGCACGGCCTCCGGCGCACCGGTCGCGGCGTGGCTCGCGATCTCGATCGCCGGGGAGCCCGGTTGGGATGCCGCCGTAACCGGAGCGGCGGGCGCCCCGGCACCGGGTGAGGCGGCGGCGCCGAAGCCGACGAAGCCGGTGGCAGGGTCGATCCGCCAGGCGCCGGTCCAGGCCGATCCGTCCGGCGAGACCTTGGCCGACAGCGCGTCCTCGCCTGCGAGCCCGATCTCGGCGCGGCCCGAATAACCCTTCTGGAACAGGAGCGAGAGGGCGTTTCCGCTCGCCTCCTTGTTAAGGACCAAGCGCAGGTCGCCGCTGCCGCCCTCGCCCGGGGCGCGTGCCGTGAGCAGGGCGGCGTTGAGCTTCGCCGCGAAGGGGTTGCCGGCATCCGCCTGCGTGCCGATTCCGAGCCCGGCGAGGCTCGCGGCGCCGCCCAGCGCGCTTCCGAGCCCGGTCCAGCCGGCGGCGGTGAAGACGCAGAGCGCGCCCTCGTCCATCAGATACGCGATCCAGCCCGGCCGGGGCGCGGACGCCGCCCAGACCCCGTCCTCGAAGCGCACGACCTGACCGGCGAGCCCCGCCCAGGCCCCGGTCGGCGCCGGCCCCGCGACGATATAGCGGTCGCCCTCGGCCGGGTTTACGGGCGGCGCCGCGAGGTCCCGGTCGAGGCAGGCGAGTTGCGCCAGCGCATCGAGGAGGGTCAGCGCTTCGTTGTGGGTGACGTGCTTCTGCGCCTGCCCCGCCGCGATCAGCGGCAGGGCGAGGTTGCGGGTCGTCTGCGACATGCGTGTGCTCCTGGTCTCAACCGGCGCGGACGGGCACGCGGGCACGGCAGCGAGGCCCGAAGCCCGCGACCGCGCCGACCTGCGCCACCGCCGCCTCGATCGCGTGTTGCGGAGCGCCGAAATCCGCGGCCTCGTCGGCGGCCGGGTAGAGCGCGGCAGGTTCCGCGACGGTCAGCGTCCGCAGGACGGCGCCGCCGGGGCCGAGGATGTCGAGGGCGTAGCGCTCGGCCGCCTCGTCGAGAGGGATGTCGGCAGGCTCCCAGGCATCCGCTGCCCGGCGGGCACGGCGGATCCAGGTGAAGCGCACGCCCTCGGGCCCGCGCCGGGCGCGCAGATGCACCGGCGCCGGCGGCCGCAGCGCCTCGATGCCGGCGGTGGCGGCGATCTCGGTGAAAGCCGGATCGCCGGGGTCGCGGTCGGCGGGGCCGACCCGGTAGCGGAACGGACGGCCGGTCTCGTCGAGCCGGTCCACCAGCGGCACCACCGCCTCGTCGAGGCGCACGATCAGGCTGCCGGCGGGCGTCGGCCGCGAGGCCGCCGCCTCGCTCCCGGCCAGGCCCCGGAGCAGGCACGCGAGACGGAAGCGGCCGGCGCCGGTCATAACCGCCACGGCGGCGGCGACGATCTCGACGGTGCCGTCCGGCGCGACGAGGGCGAAGAGGTTCGCGCCCGCCAGCACGGCGGCCTCGTCGGCGCTCGCGAGCGTGCCGGCGTTGCGCAGATCGACGTCGAGGGCGTGACCCCGATCGAAGCGCCAGAGCGGGCCCGGCGGCAGCTCGCTCAGGGTGCGCCCGAGGCAGGCCCCGTGCTCCACGAGCCGGTGGAAGGCGAGCGGACCAGCCTCACCCTCGCCCCGCCAGACGGCCAGCGCGCCGGGCCAGGGCTGGGCGGCGACGGCGAGATGCTGGAGGATCGTCGGCTCCCCCCGATCCGCCGGGAGATCGAGGGGGACCACGAAGGGCTTTCCGGGAAAGGCGGGACGGGTGCGCCGGGGCGGCTGCCCCTCGCCGTCCCGAGGGCGCGGCGCCCGGCCGGGCTCGGACACCGCGCGGGTCTCGATGCGGCGGCCGGCCGGCGCGTCCTCGATGCGGAGGATGCGGTGCGCCGTCCCGCCCGGCAGGGTCACGAGATCGCCGGGCTCCAGGTCGAGACGGCGGGGGCTCACCGCGAAGGCCGCCGTCTCCCGCCCGGCGATGGCCGCGTCGAGGAGCGACTCGGCGAGCGCCTCCGCCGCCCCGCGCCGCGTGACGACGGGAAGGTCGAGGCGCGTCTCCCGGCGCCGGCCGCCGGTGGGCCGCGAGGCCGCGGCGGAGGCGCGGCGATACTCCGGGCTCTCGCTATCGCCGAAGACCAGTTCGACGGAGCGGGGCAGCGCGCTCTCCTCGGCGCGCATCCGGCGGAGCGTCGGCTCGTCACCGCTCTCGACGAGCTCGCCCGCCGAGAGCGGCAGGGCCCGCGCGAGGCCGGGGCCGCGGAAGCGCAGGCGTCCGCCGCTCGCGGAGACGTCGAGCCCGAAGGCCTGGGCCAGGGGCTCCAGGGCGCCGCGGGCGGAGAGCGGCCGGTCGAGCACGTAGCCGTCGAGGAAGGCGTCGGCCGCGATCGCGGCGGGCGCGGAGACGCCGAGATCGGCCAGGATCGCCGCGATCAGGCGGGCGAGGTCGAGCCCCTCGACGCGGCCGGTGATCCAGTGGCCGACCGACCAGTTGCCGGCATCCGCCCAGACCTCGGAATAGTCCGGGAAGGCCGGGAAGGGCCGCGCGTCCCAGCACCAGACGAAGACGCTCTCGGGGGACACCATGCGCCCGCCGTAGAAGGACGAGACCGGATTGTGCGCCTCCACGAAGCCCGGCGCGGCGGGGTCGAAGCGACCGATGATCGCTTCGAGGCCCCGGGCCTGGATGAGGTCGTCGCGGCGGCCCGTCGAGAAGGGCGGGGCGGCGTTCTCAGAGGATTTCGGGTCGGGGAAGACGTTCGGGCCGTTGGTTCCCTTGTCGACGGCGGGCACGCCGATCTCGGTGAGCCAGATCGGCTTCGAGCACGGCACCCAGGCGGTGGTGCGGGTCTCGACGCCGCCGTCGCGCTCGACATGCGGGTTCGACCACCAGGAGACGAGGTCCTTCGCCCGGTAGATCCAGGGCTTGCCGTAGGCGCCGTCGGTGATCGGGGCGCGGACCTGCGCCGCCCGGTCCGCCCCGCTCGCGTAGTACCAGTCGAAGGCCTCTCCCGCGCCGAGGCGGGAGCGGAGATAGGCAGTGTCGGTCACGGCGTCCGCGAGGCCCGCGTCGGCGTGGTCGCGGCCCTCCCGCCAGTCGCTCAGCGGCGGGTAGAAGTCGATACCGACCGCGTCGATGGCAGGATCGGCGAAGAGCGCATCGAGGGGAAAGCGCACCGTGGCGCCGCCGTCGCGGACATGGGCGCCGTACTCGGTCCAGTCGGCGGCGTATACCAAGGCGGTACCGCTTCCGAGACGGGCGCGGACGGCCGACGCGAGGGAGCGGAAGGAGGCGACCGCCGGGTAGCCGCCCGCCTCGTCGCGTACCTGGGTCAGGCCGGGGAACTCGCTGCCGAGGATGAGGCCCGCGAGCGGCGCGCCCCCCGCCGCCCAGCCGGCGGCGAGATCGGCGTAGTGCAGCAGCATCGCCGCATAGCCGGAAGGGCCGTCGAAGAAGGCGCCGACCTGCTGGGCGGCCTCCACCGTCCCGTCCGTGCTGCCGGCGGTGTCCGGCGCCGGGTAGCAGGTGATGCGCCCGCGCCAGGGATAGGCGGGCTGGCCTGGACCGCCCGGCGCATAGGGGTTCGGCAGGGCGTTGCCGGCGGGCACGTCCATCATCACGAAGGGGTAGAGCACGACCGCGAGGCCGCGCCCGTGCAGCTCCGCCACGAGCCGGCCGAGCCCCGCGTCGGAGGGCGTGCCGCCATAGGCGGGACCGCCGCCGGGCGCCGTCGAGACGACGTCGGCGGTCTCCCGCGTCAGACCCGCCACGGACCAGGCGTCGCCGGCCGATTTCTTCAGCGCGGAATCGACCTTCGGGACGATGGTGCAGGCGCCGGCCCGGAGATCGCTGCCGAACCAGGACGCGACCACCGCGACGCGCTTGAGGTTCGGGCACAGCGCCTGGAGGGCGTCGAGGGAGGCGAGCACGTCCGTGCCGCGCTGGAACTGGAAGCGGTTGGCGGGCTTCGTGGTGCCGAGCCCGCCATCCTCGCTCACGGGGGCCGGGTCGAGGCCGAACTCCGTCGAGCCGGGGATGAGGTCGACGGCGCGGATCATCCCCGCCAGCCCCTCGACGGGCCGCACCACCTCGAAGGCGAACTGCGGCACCCGGTTGCCGTAGTCGGCGAGGGCCAAGCGCTCGAACACGGCGTAGGCGAGGCCGCGATAGGCCGGCGCGCGCTCCGCCCCCTCCTTGGCGACGATGAGCGGATCGGGCGCCTGGTCCGCTCCGCCCCGGTGCAGGCGCCAGGTGATCGCCGAAAGGTCGAGCTCGGCCCCGTCCGCCCAGACGCGCCGGACATACGCGATCTCGCCCTCACAGAGGCCGACCGCGAGATTGGCGTAGTAGGCGTAGGCCGTCCGGACCGTCTTGCTTCCGCTCCCGCCCTTGCCGCCGGTGGAGGAGCGTTCGACGGTGGTGTTGGCGACCTCGAGCGGCCGCGTCGCCCAGATCAGGGTGCCGCCGATCCGCGCCCGGCCGTAGACGCGAGGCACGGGGTCACCCTCCGTCGAGGAGAGGCCGGCGACCTCCGACAGGCGCGGACCCTCGACCCGGCGGGGGCTGGCATCGGTCCCGAACAGGGCGCTGTCGATGGCGCTGCCCGCGACGGCGCCGACGACCTTTCCGATGGCGCCGCCGATCGGGCCGCCCAGCGCCGTGCCGACCGCGCTCGCCGCCGTCGACAGGATCAGCGTCGCCATGCGGGGCTCCTCTCGTCGGGTTCGGGGAAGCGGAAGGCCGCGCGCAGGTGGCGGCGCCACCAGCCCGAGAGCGCAACCTCGGCCACGCAGGCCCCGTCATGGGCGTGGACCATGCAGCCCTCGCCCGTGGCTATGGCGCAGTGGCGGGCGGGCAGATGCGCTCGGAAGGCGAAAAGCAGCATCGTGCCGGCCGCCGGCTTGAAATCGGGGGTGATCGGCGGCCCCGGCAGGAGATGGCGCAGGGCGGCATCGACGAGCGGCTCGGAGCCGGCGGGCGCCGACTCCGCCCAGGACGGACCGTAGGGCGGCGGCGCCTCCGGCTCCGACCCGAGGCAGGCCCGCCAGACGCCCCGCACGAGACCGAGGCAGTCGCAGCCGACGCCCTTCAGCGACGCCTGGTGCCGGTAGGGCGTGCCGATCCAGGCCCGCGCTTCCGCCACGATGCGCGCCGACCCGTCCATGTCACCGAATCCTCTCGTGCCGGCCGCGCCACGCTTGCAGCGGGCGCCGCGGGATGGTCCCCTGGCGTCATGCCGAAGGGATCGCTTCAGGAGGCTCTCAGCCTCGATTTCGACCTGATCGCCCGCGCCCATCCGGGCGCCGTCGCCGACGACGAGACCGCTCTGAAGCTCCTCTCGGAGGAGGAGCTCGGCCCCGGCCTGGAGCGGATGCTCGCCGGCCACGCGCCCGGCGAGGGGCTCTGGGTGTTCGCCTACGGCTCCCTGCTCTGGAAGCCGGAGTTCGCCTTCGACGCGCGACGCGTGGGCACCGTGCACGGCTTCCACCGCCGGTTCTGCCTGCTCCAGCGCCGGTTCCGCGGCACGCGGGAGCGGCCGGGCTTGGTGCTCGCCCTCGACCGAGGGGGCTCATGCAAGGGCGTCGCGTTCCGCCTCGCCGGGCTCGACCCGCGGGCGGCGCTGATGCCGGTCTGGCGGCGCGAGATGCAGGGTCTCGGCTACGAGGGCCGCTGGGTCACCGTCGAGACGGGGGACGGGCCGGTGCGGGCGCTGACCTTCGTCGTGAACCGGGCGGGAGACCGCTACACCGGCCGTCTCAGCGACGCGGAGACCGCCGAGCGGATCGCCGCGGCCTGCGGCCATCTCGGCCCCAGCGCCGAATACCTGCTGCGCACGGTGCGCGCCTGCGCCGAGCTCGGCATCCACGATCCCCATCTCTGGCGGGTGCAGGCGCTGGTGGCGGAGCGCCTGCGGGCCTGCGGAACCGCCGCCAACGAGGCTTGAGCTAGGGTCTTGTTGGATCGTTGGTCCTGACGGAGAACCGGCTTCCACTTCTCCTGGACCAACTCTAGCCGCGGAACAGGCTGCTGCCGTCGAGCGTGGTGCCGGCGCTCGGGGCCGGGCGGACGACGAAGTCGTTGCCGGGCATGTGCGGGAAGCCCCGGAAGTTCACCGCGTTCGCGAAGGTGCCGGCGCAGGTGGCGAGACTCTTGTCGCAGCCCCGCGTGAGAGAGAAGCCGTCGCCCGGCGCGACCGGACGCGGCGGCACCTCCCAAAGCTCGATGCCGCCTTCGCCGGCCCCGCGGATGTCGGCGGCGCGGCCGGCATTGGCGCCCGTCGTCCAGACGAGGCGCCCCCCGGCGAGCCCCGTTTCCGCAAGGCCGACGGAAAGCGCCGCCCGGACCAGCACCGGCGAGATCACCTCGGCGACCGTTCCCGCCGCGCGGTGAGCCGTCAGGTCGGCCCGGCAGCGCCCGTCGCCGAGCTCGGCGTCGCAGGTGGCGCGGTAGGTGCGCCCGCGCTCGACGTCGAGTTCGTCCATCAGCCCGCGCAATTCGGCGACGAAGGCGGTGCCCGCCCGGCGGACCTCGCCGATGCGGGCCACGTCGAGGAGGAGCCGCGCGGACGGCTCCGACCAGTCCACGAGCCAGGTCTCGACGCTCGCCCCGTCGTAGAGGCCCCCGGCGATATCGGCCTCCGTGAGCCCCAGCGAGGTCAGCGCCCCGGAGACGTCGCCGCCGGAGACCGCGAAGCCGAGCTCGGCGCTCGCCTCCGCCGCCTCAAGGCCGGTGCGGGCGGCGTGCAGCGTGCCGTTCAGCGGGATGTCGCGGTCGTGGTCGGTGAAGCCGAGGACGGCGCCGTCGGCCCGCCGCAGGGTCCAGCAGCGGCAGAGCGTCGTGGCGCCGGCTTCGAGCCGGGCGGCGAGGGCGGGGCCGATGTCGCGCATGTCATCCTCAGGGCACGATCTCGACGAGGGGCACCTTCGGGATCTCGCCGGCCGAGAAGGCCTCGAGGTTGACGGTGATCTCGTCGGTGTCGAAGCGGACCGGCACGTCGAACTCGAAGCCGGCGGTGACGGCTTGGCTCGGGCCGGGCGCCTCGACGAGGGCGACGAGCCCTGTCGCCGGATCGCAGGAGAAGGCGGAGGCTTCGAGCTCGATGCCGGCGATCGCCACGCGCACGCTGCCGGCGACGGGCTTGGCGATGGTGCGCCGATAGGGCAACGCGCCGCTTCCGTAGGTCTTGGCGAGGGGAAAGACCCGCGTCGCGCCGTCGCCGATGCCGAGCGGCTGGTCTCCGGCGGCGGGCGCCTGCGAGGGCGCCCCGGAGCGGAAATCGACCCGGTCCCGGTAGCGGAAGCCGTAGAGCCGGCCGCGGCGCTCCTCGAAGAAGCCGATGACGGCGTGGAGCGCATCGAGCGTGCGGATGCCGAAGCCGGCATCGTAGCGGCGGCGAGAATCCGCCCAGCGGCTGTTGCGGTGCTCGCGCCCGGAGGCCAGCGTCACGATCTCGGTCAGCCGGGCCGGGCCGCCGCTGCCGCGCAGGGACACGTCGAGGGGAAAGCGCACCTCGTGGAAGTCGCCGGCCATGCTGCCCCCTTGCGATGTGTTCGGAACGATCCCGCGTCTTCAGAGCGCGCGCTGCCCTCGAGCGACGGCGCGGGCGAGGCTCGCGGCGACCTGGGCTTCCGACTTGCGGAAGCTCGCCGCGTCCGGCGTCGCGATGTTGACCGTCACCGCGACCGGCCGTCCACCGGATCCGGCAGCGACCCCGAGGCGGCCGTCGCTGCCCCGGCGGAGCGGCAGAATCGCCTCCGGCCCCGCCTCGCCGGCAAGCCCCGTGCCGCCGCGCATCGGGAAGTAGGTCGGCGCGGCGATCACCCCGCCCGCCGCGAAGGGCTGCACGCGCCCGCCCATCAGCACCCCGCCCCGGGCGAAGGCCGCCGGCGTCTCGGAGGCCGTGCCGAGCAGGCCGTTGACGAGGCTCGCGACCCCCGCCCGCACCGGCGCCGCGGCGGTCCGCGCGGCGAGGCTCCCGAGCCGGGTCGCTAACGAACCCAGCACGCCGTCGAGCTGCCGCCCGGCCCCGAGATTCCCGGCGAGCGCCTTGGTCAGGCTCTGCCCGAAGCGCTGCGCGAGCCGGTCGAGCCCTTCGAGTTGTCTTGCGCGGGCGGCAGTAGCGCGTTCGGCGTCAAGTTCCATCATGATCATACTTCCATGGAACCAAATAATTACAGCACATTAAATTTAGCGTGGTTGAATTTGGTAATACTTTACGCACACCTTCTATGATGTCAGCCGAGAATATATCTTTCTCGGCCGACACTTCTTAATTATAATATCTTTATACTACGGAATAGACCATCACGTATTGATATATCTTCCTAAATACCTGGATTTCCATCAACATAGTTATTTCCGCCCGTAGGTCCTTGATTAAGGAATGCCTGATTATTCCCATAGACCATGTTGTTCCTAGCCATGATCCAACCCCCGTTCCCGGCGACAAGGGCCAGACCGGTGCTGTTAGCTCTATTTGGATCCCAAGGCAGATACTTTCCAATCATATTATTCACGATCATGACATGGCTCGTATTGGTTCCAACACATACGCCGATACCCCACCCAGCCACCGTGGAATTCGATAGCACCGTGTTGATACATCCAACTCCTTCAACGAGAAATCCATAGCCGGGATTATTTGATGTGCTTGCAATAATGCCATTATCCCAGCGGGTATTCATCACAGGGCGCCCGGAATTTCCTGTTGCGCCGTTGCCAAGGATACGAAGGCCAAAGGAATTTTCTGATCGAGTGTTCGTCAGCCAGCAGTTCGAAAAAGAGGTCTCGAACACAAATCCGTTACCGCTTGGTGAAATCAAAATATTATCGCGCTGACCACTGTCAAAATAGACATCTGAGCAGTAAGTTGCTTGAGCCGTCTGTCCATTACCGGGATTTATAATTAGATTATTGAAGAAACCAAGAATGTCCGTGTTGTTGATCATCGTTGCCCCGGAGTTTACGATTTGGACTCCGAACTCGGGGCGCGGACCAACCGGGCCACTACTGGTCGGGTCATTACCATCGCCATAGATCGTACAGTTACTAATCCAGTTTGATGGCCCATATGACGGGTTGTCGACGACAATCGCGCCGCGATTACTACCGGTCGCAATAAATGTCATAGTATTATTGTGTACCAGACAGTTTCCCGCGACTGGCCCCATTCGAATACCACGAAAGCAGTGACGAATATCTACATCTCGGCAGAAAGTATATGCGCCTCTCAAATTGACTGTATATCCACTCGTTCTATCTCCTGCACTGCTTTTAAACGCGCAATCTTTGACACCCGAATAATTTCCGTTAAAACAAATAACGTCTGTATCAAGTCGAGTGCAATCGATGAAGGTTGCGTACTTGCCTGATCCGAGCAAGGTCACATTCTGGCGCGTGAACGTGAAGGTATCACCGAGCGTGATGGTACCGGGAGGCAGAACGATCACACCACCATCTGCCGGCAGAGAAGCTTCAGCCAGCGCGAGGCTAGCATTCTGGGAAGTACCTGTGTTGGCTTGAACGCCATACTTGCTAGCATCGCGCCAGCCAAATGCATTCGCTGCCTGCGATGGATTGAAATTTCCGGCATGCCAGATTTCATTTCCATTGACACGCGGCCCACCGGCACCGGTTCCAGTCGAAAAATTAACGTGACCTCCACTCTTCTCGGCAGCGATCTGGATAATTCCATTATCCTTGTGAGCGTAGCCAATGTACCCGTGTCGACTGTTATCACCCGCGCGAAATTCCGCATAACCTGAGTAATTAGCATCTCCAGGCTGGCTCCAGATCGAACCCGTGTTCGCCGAACTTCTCGTAGAGGATTGCGGAACAAACAAAGTTCCAGTCATAGTATCTCCGGACTTGTTCACATAATCGACCATTTTAGATATCCTTCTATGCTATTGAATACTTTCTTCCTCATCCGGGAAGGCATCGAGCAGCCGATCGAGACCGGCCCGCTCCATGACGGGACGGGACGGACCGATGGCGGCGGCGAGTTCGCGGGGGCTCGCGGCCCAGAACTCGGCGGGGCGCCAGCCGAGACGACTGAGCGCGAAGTGCAGCGCGTCGTCCCACGGGAAGGCGGGGGTGGGCCCCGGCGCCGCTCCTCCCGTGGGGGTCAAGGGCGGGGCTCGGGCTCCCCGAAGGCGAGGGTGAGGGCGGCGCCGAGCGCGGCGCCGATCGCGTCGAGGCTGCCGGCGAGCGGCAGCCGGGCGACGGCCGCGTCGTCGAGGGGGTGGCCGCCGCCGCGCAAGGCTGCACCGAGGAGGACGATGAGGTCGCTTCCGGCGAGCCGCCCATCCGAGAAGCGGGCGGCGAGGCCGTCGAGATCGCCGCCGCCGAGGCCGCTCTCGATCTCGGCCAGCGCCCCGAGGGTGATGCAGAGGGTGTAGCGGGTGCCCCCGAGGTCGAGATCGACCTCCCCGCGATGCCGGTTCGCCATCGCCTTAGAGCGCCGTGAAGGAGAGGGCGCCGGCCGAGTCGAGGCTCATGTCGAAGGTGACCTCGCCGGCATGGTCGCCCCGGTACTCGAGGCTCGCGATCTGGAACGGCCCCTCCAGCGTGCCGAAGCTCGGCACGACGATCTGGAAGGTCTCGATCAGCCCCTCGAAGAAGAGCTGCCGCAGGCGCAGGTCCGAGGCCTCGTCTCGGAAGACACCGGAGCCGGAGATCGCGGCGCGCCGCACCCCGGCGCCGGCGAGAAGCTCCCGCCAGCGGCCGGCGGAATCGGCGTTCGTCACGTCCACGGTCTCGGCGTTGAAGGCGATCTGCCGGGCGCGTAGCCCCGCGACGGCGACGAAGCCGCCGCTGCCGTTCCCTGCCCTGACGAGCAGGTCCTTGCCTTTCTGGGCGCTCATGGCTGGCTCCGGATGAGAGAGGGTCAGGCGGTCTCGGCGACGGCCTCGATGAGGAGGTTCGCGCGGGCCTCGCCGCTGCGCTCGTCGCGGGCGGCGGAGACGGAGCGGATGCGGAGCCGGATCAGGACATGCCCGGGGAGATCGGGCCCGAGATCGGCGAGCAGCGCCGCCATGCGCGCGGCGGCGGCGAGCGCGGTGCCCGCCGAGCCCGGCCGGGCGACGACGGCGAGGGCTTGGCTGAGAAGGTAGCGGCCGGCGCCGTCGACGGAGTCGTCGCGGGCCTCGGCATCGCCGAACAGGGCGTAGACCGGAACGGCTCCGCGGGGCGGCTCGTCGTAGACCTGAACGGTGCCGCCCATCAGGACGGCGAGCGCCGCGTCCCCGGAGAGACGGGCCAGGAGGGCGGCGCGCAGCGCCAGGATCGGGCTCGTCACGGGCTGCCCTCCCCGTTCGCCTCGATGAGTTCCTCGACCTCGCAGACGAGGTCGCGGCCCCGCTCGTCGGGGTCGGTGACGGCGCGGATGGCGAAGCGCCGAGAGCCGGACTTCAGGCGCATCGGCGGTCCGACTCCGTGGCGGGCGCGGATCGTGATGCGGTGGGTGGCGACCACGTCGGAACGGCCCCCGCGCAGGCGCTCTGCCCGCGAGAGCGGGCTCAGGGCCCCCCACAGCAGAGGCCCGTCGACGTAGCGGCGGACCCGGCCTCCGAAGCCGTCCGGATCGTCCACCGGGCGCTCGAGCACGAAGCGGCGGCGGCGCGCGCCGAGGGCGGACCTGAGGGAGTTCGCAGCCATCGTGCCGATCCTGAAAGCAATGTCTTGAGCCGGCTCAGAGACGGCGCCAGCGGTACGGTGCGAGAAGCGCCGCGACGGTCGCCGGAAGCCCCGCCTCCGGCTCGTCGCCCCGGTGCTCGAACCAGCCCGCCGCGAGCCGGCGGATGGCGAGCGCGAGGGGGAGGGGCAGCGGAAACGCCGCCGTGCCGAAGCCCGCCTCGACCTCCACGAGCAGGGTGCGGCCGCCGAGCGGCGGCAGAGCTGAGGCGAAGAGCAGGCAGGGGCCTTCGAGACCATCGCTCCCGACCTGGACGCTCCCTTCCGGCAAGTCGCTCAAGGCCCCGCCCGCCTCGGCAAGCGCTGCCCGCGTCACCCCGGCGAGCGGGCTCAGCGGCAGCGGGAGAATGCCGTCCGGCGGCCGGGACGGCAGGGCGATGCGGTAGCGGCCCGGCACAAGGAGGCGGCGGGTCTCGCGCTCGAGCGCCGCGCGGGCGGCTCCGATCAGGCTTCCGATCAGGGCGTCCTCGGCGCCGCCGTCGTCGGGGTCGAGGCGGAGGTAGGCGCGCATCTCGGCGACGCTCACCGGCTCGACCACGCTGCTCTCGACGCGTATCGGGGTCATCGTGGCCAAGCCCTCCGGGGCGTTTGAGACGGGGTTGTGCGGTGTCGGCTCGCGGTCTCGGTCCGCTGCTTGCTGTTCTGTCGATCCTCGCGGCGGGGCCCGCGGGCGCCGTCTCGGGAGGCGCCGAGGTGCCGGAGGACGGCACCACGGTGATGGTCCTGTCCTCGAAGGGCGGCGTCTGCACCGGCATCGTGGTGGCGCAGGCGGCCGTGCTCACCGCCGCCCACTGCGCGGCCGCGGGCGCCGAGCATCGGGTCCACTACCGGGAGGGGGGGCAGCCCGTCCTCGCCGAGGTCGCGGGGCGCGCGGTCCATCCCGGCTACGATGCCGGGGCCGTCGCCGGGCGCCGCCGCTCGATCGACCTCGCGCTTCTGCGCCTCGAAAGGCCCCTGCCCGGCCGCTTCCGGCCGGCGACGCTCGCGATCGACGCGCCCAACGCCGGAGCGTCGGCGCTGCTCGCGGGCTACGGCGAGACCGCCGGCGGCGGCCCCCGCAGCACGGGGACGCTGCGGGCCCTGCCCCTCACGGTCGTCGAGCCCTACGGCCCGAGCCGCATCCTGCTCTGGCTCCGGGCCGCCGCGGGTGCCAGCGCCTGCCGGGGCGACAGCGGCGGGCCGGTGAGCGTGGACGGATCGGTCGCGGCGGTCTCGGCCTGGTCCGGCGGCACCTGCGGCAGCCTCGTGCAGGGCGTGCGCGTCGGCCCGCAGCGAGGCTGGATCGACGGGACGCTCAGTGGCTGGGGCCTCTCCGCAGTCTGGCGCTAGGAAGCGGCGGCCGCCCCCGGAACCCAGGCTTGGCCGGAAGACTGCCTTGGTCTACGGTTCCCGACGACACGCCCGCCACGGGAGACAGGCATGGTCGCTCATCTTCTCCGGCGGGTCGTGCTCGGCGCGACCCTCGGGCTCCTCGGCCCCATCCTGCCGGCCCAGGCGGTCATCCAGGGCGAGGTCTCGCGCAACCCCAACGGGGCCCGCGCCTTCGTGGTGCGCATCGAGAGCACGCAAGGGGAGATCTGCTCCGGCACGCTAATCGCGCCGGATCTCGTGCTCACCGCCGCGCACTGCGTGATGCATCAGGCGGGCTACAGCGTCGTCACCGTCGACCGGGCCTTCCGGCAGCATCGCGTACAGGCGATCGCCGCCTCGATGCATCCCGATTTCGTGCCCGGCACGACGCCCGAGGACCAGCCCGGCATCGACCTCGCGCTGATCAAGCTCGCCGAGCCGGTGAGCGGCGACTTCGTGCCCCTCGATCCCCGCGGCGCCGGCTCGATCGCCACCGGCGACAGCGTGCACATCGCGGGCTTCGGCGTCGTCGCCGAGAACCGCCGCAACACCGCCCGGACGCTCCGGGAGGCGAACCTCGTCTCGATCGGCTCGCTGCAGGTCGCCAACCGGGTCACGGTGGTGACGGACCGGCGCCGCTTCGCGGAGACGGCGGGTGCCGGTGCGTGCCTGGGCGATTCCGGCGGCCCGATCCTGCGGGGCGGGCCCGGCGGCTACCAGATCGTCGGCGTGGTGAGCTGGTCGAGCGGCGCCCTCCAGCAGAACGGGCGCACCCGCACCGCCTGCGGCGGCTTCACGGCGGTGACGCCGGTGGCCGAGCACGCGGGCTGGATCGCCTCGCGGGCGGCCGAGCTCGCCCGCATCCAGGTCGGCGACGCGATGCCCGCCCGGGGCCACCGCTCCGACTGGATGTCCCGGCCCGGCCGCCAGCGCCGCTGAGGCAACGCGCGCCCGGCGCCGCACCGTCGCGGCCCCGAGATATCGAGGCCGCGACGCGCCTCCATCAGGCGAACTTCAGGAGCTTGATGGCATCGTGGTCCTGGATGCCGCCGCCGACGCGCTTCGTGGTGTAGAACAGCACGTAGGGCTTGGCGGAATAGGGATCGCGCAGGACCCGCAGGCCGGTGCGGTCGATAACGAGGTAGCCGCGCTTGAAGTCGCCGAAGGCGATCGAGAGGCTGCCGGCGGCGATGTCGGGCATCGCCTCGGCCTCGACCACCGGGAAACCGAGAAGCGTCGCGGCCCGGTCGGCGGCGAGCGGCGGCTGCCAGAGGTAGTTGCCGTCCGCGTCCTTGAACTTGCGGATGGCGCTCTGCACCCGCCGGTTCATGACGAAGCTCGCGTTCTGGCGGTAGCCGGCCCGCAGCGCGTAGACGAGGTCGAAGAGCACGTCCGTCGGGCTGTCGGCGGGGAAGGCGCCGCTGCTACCGGTGGCCACGAACCCGACCTTGCCGGGCACCCAGGCGGCATTCGCGATCGTCTCGTAGCTGAGGAAGCCCTTCGGCCGGCCGATGCCGTCGCCGGTGACGAAGGCGATGCTCTCCTGCTCGGCGAAGGCGGTCTCGACCTCGTCGGCGAGCCAGGTGTCGAGATCGACCGCCGCGTCGTCGAGAAGCGTCTGCGTCGCCGCCGGCATCGCGTAGAGCTCCATGGCCGGGAAGCTCTGCTCGGCGAGCACCGGCGCATCGGTCTGCGGGCGCGGCGCGGTCTCCGCGACCCAGCCCGCCACCGCCGCGGTCCCAGCGAAGGCCCGCTTGTAGACGCCCCCGGAGATGGCCCGCACCGTGGCGATGGCGCGGATCGGCGAGAGGTTGGAGAGGCGCGAGAGCACCTCCCGCTCGACGTTCGGCGGCACGAGGTAGCCGCCGTCCGGGCCGGAGCCGGCGCTGAGCGCCTTCTCCTCGAGGCGCTTCAGGCCGGCGCTCTCGCCGGCCCGGACGTAGAGGTCGAAGGCCGCCTTGTGCTCGGTCATCGCCTCCGGCACGCGCTCGCCACTGGAGAGCGGCGGGCGGGCGCGGTCGAGGCTCATCCGGTCGAGGCGGGCGCGGGCGGCGTCGAGGGCGGTGTCGATGCGCGCGAGCTTCTCCTCGGTCAGCGGATCGCTCCCGATGCGGCCCTCGATCTGGGCGAGGCGCGCGTCGTTCGTCTCCTTGAAGGCCTCGAAGGCGCGGCCGAACTCCTCGATGGCGGCGGCGACCGCGGGGTCTGCGGCACCGGCGCCGGCCTTCGACTCGAGGCCAGGAACGGGGGCGTGGGCAGCGGTCTCAATGGCGGCGTGACGGGTCATGGGAACCTCGGGTTGGCGGAGGAAAGGGGTCAGGCGGCGAGGCGCCGGGCGAGGCCGCTGATCTCGGCGGCCAGCGGCCGGGTGACGGGCGCCACGCGGGCGCCGGCCTGGAGCGGGAAGGTCACGAGGGAGATCTCCCAGAGGTCGACCGCCGCGAGACGCCGCAGGCGCCCCTCCGGAACCGCGCGGAGGGTGCGGAAGCCGATCGAGAGCCCGTCGAGGGAGCCGTCTTCCATCAGCGCCGCGATCTCGCGGGCCCGCTGCACGGCGAGGTTGAGGCGCCCGGTGACACGCAGGCCGCGGGCATCCTCGAGAATCGAGAGCCAGCGGCCGATGGGCTCGGCCGGGTCGTGCTGCCAGAGCATGCGCACGCCCGCGATCCCGCGCCGCTGGAGGCTCGCGGCGAAGGCGCCGGGCGCCACCACGTCGCGGCCGAGATCGGGCACGCCGAAGAGGCTGGCGTAACCGGTGAAGGTGCCGTCCATGGGGGTCTCCGGTGAGGACTTCGGGTTCAGGCGGCGGGCTTCTCGGGCGGGTAGCCCACCGCTTCGCGCTTCTCGGCCTGGGTGAGGAAGTCCGCCCCCTGCACCCGGCGCCAGAGGGATTCGCGCTCGGGCGCGAGCGCCTCGATGGCGTCGAGGTCCGGCTCCAGCGTCGCGGGGCCGAAGGCGGGCTCCAGCCAGTGGGCGATGGAATCGGCGGTGCGGCGCACCAGCGGGATCACCGTCTGCCGGTAGAAGGCGCGGTTCGCCTCGGCGTAGTTCGCGTGCGTGCTGTCGCCGGGAAGCCCCAGCATCAGGGGCGGCACCCCGAAGGCGAGGGCGATCTCGCGGGCGGCCGCCGCCTTCGCCTCGACGAAGTCCATGTCCTTGGGCGAGAGCGAGAGCGGCTTCCAGTCGAGGCCGCCTTCGAGCAGCAGCGGCCGCCCGGCATTGCCCGCACCCTGGTAGTTCGCCTCCAGCTCGCCCTTGAGGCGGGCGAACTGCGCGTCGCTCAAGGACGCGCCGGCGCCGGCCCCGAAGACCAGCGCGCCCGAGGGCCGGGCGGCATTGTCGAGAAGGGCCTTGTTCCAGGCACCGGCGGCGTTGTGGATGTCGAGGGCGACCGCTGCCGCCTCCATCGGCGAGAGGCCGTAATGGTCGTCGGTCGGGTGGAACAGGCCGAGATGCAGGATCGGCGGGACCGCGCCGGCCGCCTGGTCGTAGCGCAGGGTGCGCCCGCCGACCGTGTAGTCGTAGGCCGCGGGCCAGCCATCGGCGCCGGGCACGACCTGCATCCGGTCGGGGCGGAGCACGTAGAGCTCGCGGGGCACGCCGTCGAGGCGTACCGCCTCGAGGTAGGCGTTTCCCGAGACCATTAGGTGGCCGTAGAGGCTCTCCATCAGCCGGGCCCCGCCCTCGCGGGGGTTCGGCCGGGCGATGAGCGCCGAGAGCGGGTGGGGCTCGCCCGCGGAGGTGCCGGTGAGGATCAGCGGCAGGGAGGCCGCCGCCTCGGCGACGAGCCGCACGGCGCGATGGACGACGGCGTTGCGCTGGAAGCCCTCCCGAGCGAGCGCCGTGCCGTCGCGGGCGGTCCAGACGGCGCGGGCATCGCCGTAGACCCAGACCGTGGCTCCCGAGAGCGGCGCCGCCTTCGCCTCCGGCGCGAGGCCGGCCGCCCGCATGAACCGCGACACGAGGTTCGCCATAGGCCGGAGACCTTTCGGATGGGAGCGGAAACGACGAGAGCCGCGCCCGTCGGTGGACGGGGCGGCTCTCGAAGGTGGTGGTGCGGCAGTCCCGCTAAGGGAAACCGCTGGGGGGCATGGGGTCGGTCAGACCTTTCGGGCCATGCCCGAGCCCGCATGCACGGCGCGGCGGCGCTGAGCGGAGAGGCGCTTGGCGTTGGCGGCCTCGCGCCAGTTGACGATATGGCCCGCCATCCGGTCGAGAACCCACATCACGGCGCTGACCACGATGGCCAGGGCGCAGATGCCGCCGATCAGCACGCCCCAGATGCCCGGCGCGGGCAGCATCATCAGGCAGACGAGGCCGAACAGGGCCGCGCCGGGAATCCACTTGGCCATCGTTCACCTCTCAACAATATTCCTGCAGTCTAGCGGAAGAGCTTTGACGACAGCTTAATCGAGACGACTGATTTCAACGGGACGAACACGGCTCGGCGCCCGAAATACAATTCATAGTTGTCTTATCCGCGGCTCCGGCCCCGTCAGCATCAGGTGGGTCAGCGCCCAGACCAGGGCGTCGAGGCGGTCCGGGGAGGCGCCACCGGAGAGGCCGTCCGGTCCGAAGTCGCACATCTCGTCCTCCAAGAGCGGGAAGGCTCCGGCATGGTGCACGCGCCCCTGCGCATAGAGCAGCGAGACCGGCTCCGCCCGCAGATACTTGCCGCGCGTCGCCCGCACCGGCACCACCGGCACGTGAGGGTCGATGCCGGCGACGACCGCCTCCACCATCTCGCCGCCCTGGTTGACCTCGACGACGAGGGCGTCCGCCTCCAGACGGTGGTAGAGCCCCAGCGCCGCC
>NZ_BPQR01000013.1 GCF_022179345.1 Methylobacterium jeotgali
GCGCCAGGCGGCGGAAGGGGACCTGCACGCCGCTAAGCAGGATCGATCGGACGTGGAGGCCGCCCGGGAGAACTGGTTCGCGAACCAGGACATCCTCGACCCGGATCGGCTGATGTTCCTCGACGAGACCGCCACCACCAACATGGCCCGCCGCTACGGATGGGCGCCGCGCGGCCAGCGCCGCCGGACCGCCGTGTCGCAAGGTTACTGCAAGACGACCGGTCACCAAAGCGCTGCGCGCCGACGGCCTGTGGCACTTAATCTGGCCGATGGCGCCACGAACGGGGGCACTTCCGGGCCTACGTCACAGACATCCTGGCCTTGGTGCTGCGGCCCGGTGATACGATCGACAACCTCGGGACGCACAAGGTGGCTGGCGTGTGCGAGATGATCGAGGTGGCGGGGACGCGGCTCCTCTACCTCCTGCCTAACGCGCCCGAACCGAAGGACCGCGCAAAGACTTCAACACAATCGGGCAGATCTTCTCCAAGCTCAAGCGCCTGGTCCGGACCAGGACCGCCCGCACCGTGTCGACCTCTGGGCCACCATCCGGCAGGCACTCACTCGTTTCACAGCTCAGGAGTGCCGCAACGCCTCACCGCCGCCGGATACGCAGGCGACGTAACTGCTAGTATATGGTCGGGCCCAGCTCTAGGGATTACAGCAATGCCATCAAAGTGACCCACGCCATTCTTGCATTATCGACGGGCTGTACGGGTTTCACAAAGGCAATTCCGGCTCGATTTGAGTAGATTAAGCCAATAATTAATCAGCCAAATGCACTGGAAACAGCCGCAACCATTGGCCGCAGGGAATTTTCCCAGAGCAGATCTTGAACAGATTCCGGCGAGCGATGAGCAGTTGTGTGACCGCTTGACAGATAGCGGTCCACAGATTCCCAAAACTCGCTGGGATCATCGGTGATTGTGATGTCGTTTAGATCGGTGCATGCCTCAAATCCCTCGAAAGCAAGGCGCGTCGCGACAATCGGGCGTCCGCTAACGATCGCTTCTGCGGTCTTCAGGTTCGAGCCGCCGCTGTACAGCTTGGGCAGGATAACGACCCGCGCGCCGGCATAAAGCGTAGCTAGGGCGTGATCGTCGACCCAGCCGAGAAAGCGGCACCGGTCCAGGACGCGGCGGGCCTTCTGGAAACGAGGCGCCGCCCGCATCAGCGAACCGACCTTGCCACAGACGACGATTTCGCCTCCGGACAGGGGGTGGCCTTGAGCCTGTGCCGCCAGGTCGACGATTCCGTGAGCGTTCGGCGGGTGAGCGCTGCTGACGAAGATCGCGTAGGGCGAGCCAAGGGGGAGATAGGTCGAGACGGCGTCATGAGGTTGCGTCGGCAGCGAGGCCACGCCGTTCGGCGCGACGCAGACCTGGCCAGCGCCCAGCCTACGAAACTGGGCAGCATCTCCCTCCGAAACCGTAACGATGAGATCGCATTCCCGAGCGATCTCTCTTTCGAACGCCGCGATGTCGCGGACAGTCTCGGGCGTGATGCTGGCCCCGGCCACGGCCCGGTGACGCCAAGCGACCGTCTCGAAATTATAGGAAGAGTGGACGATCATCACGCCGTCCAGGTGCCCGTCGGCGCACAGCCGCTTCACGACAGGCCATAGCGCAATTTCCTCGAACTGCAGCACCTGAGGGCCGGCGTTCGTGACTGCGGCGACGAACGCCGCGTAGGTGTTCGGCGCGCCCGCAACCGCCTTCCACCACGCCATCTCCGAGCGTCGCTCCTGAGCCGGCATGCGGTCCAACTCGGCCATGACGTCTGCATCGAGCGCGATGTCGCTCGCCCAGACGTCTGCTGCCGGCGTCTCGGCGGCGTGGTAGAACCCTGCATGGCGGACGTCGAAACCCGCGCTCGCGTACGCTTGCACGGTCGCGCTGGCCCGCAACTGCCCGCCATTACGCGGACGACGGAACGGCCAGGGTGCGAGCAGAAGTAAACGCATGCGGGCGAACCGCTCCCTGGACACTGTCATGGACTCAGAATCCACGCCGATTCAGCGTGGCAGGATAGTTCGTCACTCTTATCCGTCCGAGGCAGCGCAGGCCCGCAGCATCCGCTTCCAAGTCGTCAAGGTGCCCAAGGCCGAGAAGCATGTCCTCGTCCTGACCCGCTGCCGGGTCGCCGAGCCTTCCTTCGCTTAGGCAACTCTCTTGCGGCTGCTGACCACGGTCTACCGACGATCTCCCGAGACCCTCAAAGGCCTTTGCATCGTCGCCTTCGCTCGCATCATGCTCGCCAAGGCAACACAGGTCGTTCAGGGTCATGACAGCGTCTCGCGGAGGGTTCGAGCGATCAGCCCGCAGAGACGGCGCGCGGCTTGGCGATATAGTCGAGCTGCCGGTCCGGCGTTGTCTCGTGCAGGACTGCGACGTCGTAGTCCAGCTCGGACAGGAACGTGTGCAGATCGTCCAGCTTCGTTCCGTGGGAGGCGGCCAAATCCTGCTCCCATTCGAAGAGGATGATGGGCCGGCAGCTTGCGATCGTCTCCCTCGCTCCCCTCAGCACATGCAGATCTGCGCCTTGGGCATCGACCTTGATCAGCTTGACGTTCTTGAGACCAAGCTCGTCGAGCGGGATGGCAGCGGTTTGGCTATCCATCTCGTTGGCAACCTCGAAAGTCAGAGCCGCTGCGTTGCTCAGCTTGCGGTAGAGGATTTGGCCGTTTCGCATCGGGAGGTCGACCTCCTGACGCTCCTGCGAGGCGAGCTTCATCCCGGTCTTGCGATCGTAGAGCGCCATCGGGTGGGTGACGACATTAGACCGCTCGTTGAGCGCCAGATTCCCGCCTAGAACCTGGAGAATGCCCGTCTGCGGTTCAAACGCGTGGACCGTGCGGAAGCAACGGGCCATGGTCATCGTGTGGATGCCGATGTAAGCGCCCGCGTCGACGGCTACGCCATCCGACGCCGCGGCATCCTCAATCGCTTCCCTGACATGCGGCTCCCATTCCTTCCCGGCCAGAATCAGGCTGCCGATGTGATCATGCGGACGGACCAACAGGCGATCGCCCGTTGGGCTTTTGGCGAGCACCAGACCGCGCTCGTCAGGGGACGGCTTCACGAGCCCGCGCAACTCCTCAATCGCCGCGTCCAGGCCGTTGAACCGCTCCGACACCGCAGCACCCTGCATGATCTCGTCGAGATCGCGCTCAAGCTTGATGTAACGCCGATCCAATCCATCGAACACGGCGTGGAGCTCGCGGGCCAGCTCGGCCACGCGCTCGACCGACTTGCCCTGCTCCTCTTCGAGACCTGCGATCCGCTGGGCCACAGCATAAGAATCCTTGCGCAGACCGCCCATCTGCGAGGCGAAAGCGGCCGTCGCCAAGTCCTGCCAGTTCTTGGCGTCATCGCCAGCCGTCAAAGCCTCGCTGCCGGCCGGCGAGGCGGCGGCGGATGCCGCCGCCAGCGCGTCGATCCGGGCGTTCGCGGCCTCCTCGGCAGCGGAAATCGTCGCCGCCAGCGCGTCGATCCGGGCGTTCGCGGCCCCGTCCGCAGCGGAAACCGTCGCCGCCAGCTGGTCAATCCGGGCGTTCGTGGCCCGTTCAACGACCGCGATGTAAGCCGTGATGCGTACGCTCGCACCGCGGAAGAACGGCGCAATCAGCCACCAGAGTACTCTGCGCACGGGGTTGGTCGCCCAAGCCATCCCAGAAGTCGACCGACCGAATTCTGCGAGATTGCCAAAACCCATCTCATATCCCCAGGTGCATGCTACAGCGTCGAGACGCGCCGATCAGATCAGGCTCGAGAACGAGCAGTGAGTCTTGACGTCAGCGATAGTATTGGCGATTCCCGCCGAGAGCGATACGCGCGGAGCCCAACCGAGAACCCGACAGACCCGATCGATGGCCAGCACGTTAGCCGGCACATCGATCGACCGGGACGGCAGGCGGTTCACGGCGATCGGCGTGCCGAGAGCGTCTTCAATCACGGCTATGGTCTGGTTGAGGCTAGCGCCTTCGCCGGTCCCTACGTTGAAGACGAAATCATCGACGCGGGGCGCGCAGGCGAGCTTCGCCAGGCAGCTCGCCGCATCCGCGATGTGAATGAAGTCGCGGATGATCTCACCATCGCCCCAGATCACGATCTCCTGCCCGTTGACGGCGCGGTGGAGGAACGTCGTGACCGCGCCCAGACCCCGCGCCACGTTCTGTCCAGCGCCATACGGGTTCGCAATCCTGGCGATCCTGCAGTCGAGCCCATGCATAGCGCGATAAAGCCCCAGATATACCTCCGCGCAGACTTTGCCGGCCCCGTAGGCCGTGATCGGTTTCAGCACCGTATCCTCGGTGATGGGGATGCTACCGACCCGCCCATAAACCGTGCCGCCCGACGAGGTGAAGAGGACGCGACCGTGGCCGCGGCGCTTCAGCGCCTCGAGGAGCCCGATCGTGGCGGAGACGTTCATCAGCAGGTCGCCGCCCGGGTTGGCGTTCGCGCTGGCCGGAATCGAGCTCCACGCATAGTGATGGATTACGTCGATGCCCGCGATCAAGCTGTCCCAATCCGCGGAGGCAAGTTCAAAGCCGACCCGCACGATGTTATCCGATAGATCGGATGGGAAGCTAAACCGCGGCAGCGAGCGCGTCGCGATCGTGACGTGATGCTCATCTCTTGCCAGCTGAAGCGCAACGTGGCGGCCGATGAAGCCATCGCCACCCAGGATGAGATGATTCTGTCGCTCCACCGACGCTTTATTCTCAGCCAAAGCGCAACCTAACCGACAGATTATGCTTCAGGAAGAGGAGCAACGGCAGCGTCGGATCGATCGACACATTCCAGGGTCGCATGTGCTCGCCGAATGCGGTTTCCATGCGATCGAGATGACGGTCGAACGAGAGGTCGCTGGTCACCAGCCGTCGGCCAGCCCGACCCATCTTGGCCAGATCATGCTGCCCGGCGGCAACTTCCATCATGGCTCTGGCCAGATCGTCGACAGTGCGGTCGATCTTGATGCAGTGGACGTTGTCGATCAGTCGCTCGCTTGTCCCGCAATTGCCGGTGATGATGGGTGGCGTACCGCACCCGGCGGCGCCAAGGGGCGCAAACGGGAAGGGATCGCGCTCCCAGGTCGGACACAGGAACGCATCGTAATCCGCATATGATCTCAGCAGATCGGGATACGACCTCTGTCCTATGAAACGGACGTGTTCCTGCAGGTGCAGCCGTTTGACCATGTCGATGTAGCGGGGCACGTCACCCTCGCCGAGTAGGTCAACAGAGAAGTGGATCCCGGCATCCTTCAGCCGCACGCTGGCCTCGATGATCAGGTCTGTGCCCTTGTGGGCGCTGATCGAGCTGGCGGCGACGAACCGCGCCTTGCCGTCCGGCATGTAGGGGCCATGGGGTACCGCGTAGGAGAGATCAGCCCAGCCGGCGACGATATCGGCTCCGTGCGCGAACGTGATGCCCGAGTGATCCTCGATCTCGTCGAGCAGATTTTGGCTGACCGATTGAATCCGCGCCTTTTCGTAGAGTCGGCTGCCCTGTGCATTGAACAGGCCCCGAACGTCCTCCGGCACGTTCGCAGCAATATCGACTGGGACCCGATCGCCGAGATAGATCGCCCAAGGCACGTCGAGGTAGTTCAACAAGTCCATCATCGCCAGGCCGCCGATGCCGGTCATATTCCACAGCGAAACGATGTCCGGCTTGAACTCTGTCAGCGCGTTCAAGAGATGCAGAGTGTTTGAGTAGGATGAGCAGACCGCACTATGGAGCTCCCGCACCTCGTAGGTGAGATTTGGCATGTGCGGGATGTGCCAATGCAGGTCGAGGCGGCGATGGACCCAGTCGGCCGCCTCGATCGGCGTCGGCAGATGAGACCAGCTCGTCAGCACGCGCACTTCGTGGCCGCGCTTCTTCAGCGCCTCCGCTGTCTGTGCGCAAGCGATCTCGTAACCGCCCAGAATCACCGGCGGATAAAGATTCGTCAGGAACAGGATGCGCAAGGACTGCCTCTACTGGTTCTTGCCGGCAAGGGTCCGCCGATAGAAATCGGCCAGGCGGTGCCCGATCGTCTCCATGCCGTGATGCTGCACGACGTGCGCCCGCGCAAGATCGCCAGCATTCGGCCCCGGCCATGAACCCGCCACCACCTCGCGCAAGATCGCCGCTAAGGTGGGGACGTCGGAGAATACGCGCCCGAACCGAGGATCAGGAACGAGTTCGGGGAGCGATCCGGCATCGGACACCACGACCGGCAAGCCGAACGACATGGCTTCGAGCGTGGTCAAACCCATCAACTCGGGCTTCGCGACGTCATTCCCGTAGATATCGCGCGCCGTCGACGCCTGAACGAAAATCCCATGCGCGTCATACAGCGCAAGAAGAGCGCTGTCGTCGGCGTCGAGTACGAAGCGGATATCCTTGTCGGCGGCCATGCCGAGCAGAAGTTCATAGTATTGCTGGTGATAGACGCGACCCACAATCGTCAGCGACAACCCCTCGGGCAATGCTGCTATGACGCGATCAATTCCCTTATGTGGAAGGATCCGGCTGACGCAGATCAGCTTTCGGGGATCGCGCGGCGGTCTGGCGGCTCCGGCCCTGAACCGCTCCGTGTCGATCGGGCCGATCAGGATCTCGTGTGGCCCCTTGAAGAACGAGCCGAGCAGATTGTGCGCGTATTGCGAGATCGATACGACACCGTCAAGCAGCCCCACGCCGCGCCCGCGTAGCATTTGGGGATCCTCCCCGCCGCCGAGATCGGTCCCGATCATCGGGATCTTCAGCGAGCGCACAATCGCAGTGCTGTAGGCGCCGAAGAGCGTGAGACATTGATGAACGTGAACGAGATCGAAGTCGGTAAGCTCGCGCCAAAGCGCGGCGGAGACCGCGTTCGTCATGCCGGGATGCGACGACTCGTTACGCAACACACGGATGGGGATACCATCGCGCAGGAAAAACTGATCTTCCTTGCCCATTGAGAAGAGGACTTGCTCGAACCCGCCTACAGTCTGCAAGGACTGCATCAGATAGTCGACGTAGCGCTCGCCGCCGCCGACATAGGAATCGGGAGAGAAGTAGGCTGGGTTTAGGTGCGCAACACGAAGCGGCTTGTCAGTTTTCATTTAGATCTCGGTGATCTGCCGTCGCTGGTGGTTCGCCGCGATCGTTAGTGGATGGTTGGCTTTGACGCCAGCGCGAGAGTCTCATCTGGCCGGGGTTTGTGCAGACGCCATCGCCCGCCGACCACCCGCGCCGAGAGTCAGCCGCCAGCCGACCTTTACTGTCAATCCGCTGCTCCACGTTGGTGAGGCTGGATAGCTGAAAGGACTAAATTCAGTCTATGAGGTTCGATAATCACAATCAAGCGTGGTTGAACCAAGATCTGCCAGGAACTACTGAGAACTCTGCCTGTCTTCTTTCAGAGAACTACAAAAGACATACTTCTTTAATGGAAATCTCGAAGATCGATTTCGAGAAGCTCATCGCTCCCACCCTTTCCGGCCTTCGGACAAACCGTTCTCCCAAAAATGAACGAGGGGATTCACGCCGGCTTGCGCCACGTCCGGGTTTTGTTCGAGGTAGCCCCGTGTACTGAAATATGCAGAAGGGTCGCGCCCCTCTCGCCATCCGTGCTCGAGGTAATGCGTTAAGGGATCAATATCTGCTTCGGCAACATCGCGATATCGCCAGCGATAGTACGCCTCATCAAAACCGCCAAGGCGAACGCCTATCACGGGCGTCGTGCGCCGAGGTCGTGCCCAGAACATGCGTCGCGCCCCAAGGTTCGAGGCAGGGCCAAATTCGATTGGCCTGCCCTCTTTGTGTGGTCCGAGTTGACGGTAGTGCATTGTCGGCCTGAACGCCATGGCTGGTGTTGCGGGGCTCCGGTGCACGGAGGCGATCTGGCGTGGCCCTGGCTCTGCCGCGGCGTCAGCGGATACGCCCCGAGACCGGCCGTGCGAGCGTGATGCGCGGTTTGCGATCGTGATGTGAACGGCGAACTCGATCCGCTGAGGTTCGTGACGTGATCCCCGTCGCTCATCCGGTGGAGGCCAAACTGGCGGCTTGGGATTGGCGCGTTGCAGCGGCGGGACCAACGGATAACCGGCAGAGCTGGTCGGGGTTGCGCAGCCGCGTCTCGATCTCAGGAGCGTAGCGCTGGACCCAGCAGTAGATCGTGGTGCGATCGACCGGAACGCCGTGTTCAACCATCATCTGCTCAAGATCGCGATAGCTGACGCCATAGCAGTATGACCAGCGCATCGCCCACAGCACGATCTCACCCGCGGGATAAGGCCCTGTCGATTCCGACATGACCCAGATCCCTCGCCAACCTGCCTCCTCCGGCCGAAGCACCTGGAGTTGACCCGGTCTCGTGGAGCGCTTCAGGCTTTCCGCACGAGACGCGCTCCAAGCAGGGGCGTGCGCGGCAGGGCCCCAGGCGTTTCCTGGCCGCTCCTGGTGAAGGTCACTGATAATCCAGGCGCGAATTCGCGGCGAGGTCACCGCGCGCTCCCGTGATTCCACCCAGGTCGAGCAGAAGCCTAGGGAATTCACCGGGGCGCCGACGAGTGCGGGTTTCATGCCTGCGGCAAGCGGCGCACGCGCATCAATAGGAATTTGCATTGGAGCCTCGCAGCGCGGCGGAGGCTCGGCCCACAGGACCGCGCTCCGGGATCAGATGGAAGGATGCGAAGCCACGTGTTTGATCATCAGGGTGTGTTCCTCGAAACGGCGAAGAGTGCTTCGGCGGCAGCGGCCGATGACGACGGCATTTCCGCGGCGTCATAGCCGAAGATGCGGCTCGAAGCGGGCTATCGAATCGATGATCGAGGGGAACAGACGACGGAAGGCTTGTTCCGACTAGCTGTCGTTTGTTGCAGCCAGCCTGTCATCATACAATCGATGGTGCCCAGGGGCGGAATCGAACCACCGACACTGCGATTTTCAGTCGCATGCTCTACCAACTGAGCTACCTGGGCGACCGACGGTCCGCGGGGCGGCCCGGCCGGTTGCGGGGGTATAGAGACGGCTTGGCGGGCTGTCCAGCCTCGTCAGCGCCGGTTTGGGGAAGAATCGGCGGGTTCCTGCGGGGACGGTTCGCTGTCGCCGTCGAGCTCCTCGCCGGGGATCGCGTAGCGTTCGTTGAGCCAGCGGCCGAGATCGACGTCTGCGCAGCGCGTCGAGCAGAAGGGCGCGACTTCGGCTAAGGTCGGACGCCCGCAGATGGGACAGCCCGGCTTGGAAGTGCGCGCGCCGGTCATGCGAGCCCGCCCCAGGTTTCGCGCACGGGAAAGCCGGCGCCGTCGAGGAGCGTCATGGCCTCGTAGAGCGGCAGGCCGACCACCGCCGAGTAGGAGCCGACGAGCTTCACCACGAAGGCGCCGGCAAGGCCCTGGATGGCGTATCCGCCGGCCTTGCCCTCCCACTCCCGCGAGGCGAGGTAGCCCTGCAGCTCGCGGCCCGAGAGCCGCTTGAAGCGCACCCGCGCCTCGACGACCCGCTCGCGGCGCTCGTCGCGGGGCGAGAGCACGCAGACCGCCGTGTAGACGCGGTGCTGGCGCCCGGAGAGAAGGCGCAGGCAATCGGCGGCCTCGTCGGGCGTCGCGGCCTTGGGAAGCACCCGGCGGCCGACCGCCACCACCGTATCGGCGGCGAGAAGCCAGCTGTCCCTCAGATCGTCGCGGCCACGGGCCGCCTCAGCCGAGGCGGCGAGCTTCTCGCGGGCGAGGCGCCGGGCGAGCTCGCGGGGGGACTCGCCCTTGCGGGGCGTCTCGTCGAGATCGGCGGGGAGCAAGGCGCGGGGCTCGATGCCGATCTGCTGCAGCAGAGCCAGCCGGCGCGGAGAGGCGGAGGCCAGGACGAGTCCCGGTCGCGGCCGGACCGAAGTCTCGTCGAGCGGGCGCGGGGCCGTTGTGGTGTCCATCTCTGTTCCCGACGCAGCGCCCCGAGGCAGCGCGGCGCCGGGGAGCACTACGCGAAAGCCCTCCCGATGGAAACGCGCCGCAGCGCGGCCGTGGACAAGCTCGGCGTCTCTGCTATGGTCCGCCGCCTGTCGTCGATGGCGGCACGCGGGCGTAGTTCAGTGGTAGAACGTCAGCTTCCCAAGCTGAATGTCGTCGGTTCGATCCCGATCGCCCGCTCCACGCTTCCGGCACTCCCTGCAGAACGATCGGTCCGGCTTCCGCCCGAGCGGCACGTCAGCGGGCGGTGCGGTACTGCTTGAGGTAGTTGCTGCCCTCGATCACCAGGAGCTTGTCGGAGCCGGCCTCCGGCGCGAACAGGCTCAGGCGCTCCGTGGTGCCATCGTCGCCGGTCAGGGTCAGCGTCCGCCCCTCGATCGCGTAGTGCCCGGCCTCCGCGGGCCGGCTGCGGCCGCCGGCGACGCTGGCGGATTCGGTGGTCGAGGAGAACCCGGTGAAGCCGCTGCGGCGGAAGCGGCCGTCGCGTCCGAGCGTGAGCATGCGTTCCACGGCGACGCTGCCGGAGGTGAAGGCGCCGCTGCCGCTCGAGGCGAAGAAGTGGCGCCAAGTCCCCTCGAAGGTGGTCCCGCGCGCCAGGGGCGCGATGGCCCGGTAGCGCCCCTTGTCGATCACGAGGTCGCCGCTCTCGCGGGTGAAGCTCTCCTCGCGCCGGGTCAGCATGCCGAAGCGGTTGTCGGCTTCCAGCAACTCGATGCGGTCGGGCCCGCGCAGGAAGCCGCCGCCGAGAAGCCGATAGGTGCCGCACTCGGTCGGAGCAGTCCGGCAATGCTCGGCGATTCCGAGGCCGTGCTTCGGGATGCGACGGCTGAACAGGCCGGAGGGATCGAACAGCATCACGTCGTTGTCGGCGTAGAAATCCATGCCGCCGAAGGCGTTGGGACGCAGGCCTGTGCTCAGATGCGTGTACGCGCCCTCGAATCCCTTGCCGTCGCCCTTCAGCTCGAAGGCCCTGTCCCCGGCTTGGGGGCGCAGGGAGCGCACCAGCGCCTCGAACTCGGCTTCCGCCGCCTTCTCGTCGTCGCGGGAGAGGCCGAGTGAGACGAACCTCAGGAAATGATGCCCTGCAGGGCTCGCGATGCCGACCGAGACCGAGTCGACGCTGATGTCGTTCATCCGCCCGCAGCAGCGGCGATCGAAGACGAAGGCGTGGCCGTTCACGGTGAGGCCGCCGCCCTTGGTGATCGGGCGCTTGTCGGCGAGCGGCTTGAAGGTCGCGACGAAGCGCGCGAACGCCTCGGGCAGGGCCGCCGGCTTACCGGGCACGGGCTTCAGGATCTGGATCAACGCCGCGCCACCGCCTCGACGGCCCTCGCGCAGCCAGGTCCGGTTGAGAAGCACGCCGTCGCTCGCGTCCTTCCGCGCCCAGCCCTCGCTTGCGCCCGGCAGGCTCACGGTCATGCCGAAGATCTGCGTCTCCTCCGCAGCCCGCGCCGGGGAGAGGCCGAGCATCGCAACGGCGAGCCCTCCTGCGAGGGTACCGAGACGTAAGGTCCGACGGATCACCGGCTCTCCCACTCTCGGGACCACGGCGGAGACCGCCCGGCCGCTACTTCGATTGCGCGACGTAGACGCCGTCCCAATCCGCGGGGGGCGGCTCGGCCTCGAAGGAGGCGATGCGCTCGGCGTAGAGATCGTAGAGGCCGGAGAGCGATGCGGCGAGGCCGTTGCCCCGGCAGGCGTCGATCAGGCGGCGCGCGCTGTCCCAATCCCGGTCGCGATAGGCGGCGAGCATGGCGGCGTGGTCCCGCGCTAGCGCCGCGAAATCCGCCGAGGCGCGGATCGCCATGTCCCCGATCAGCGTCGAGATCGTCTCGGCCTCGGCCTTGCCCTTCACGCGGATGCGGTCGATCTCGAGGATCGCGAAGCGCCCCGCGACCACGCCGGCCGTCGCCGCGCCGAGGATCGTCTTCACGCCGTAGGTCTTCGACTGTCCTTCGAGCCGTGAGGCGAGGTTCACGGTGTCGCCGAGGACCGAGTAGTCGAAGCGCAGGTCCGAGCCCATGTTGCCGACGACGCAGCGGCCGGTGTTGATGCCGATGCCGATATCGATGGGCAGCACCGGGTGGCCGCCGGACTCGGCCTCCGTCTTGCGCAGGGCGTTGAGCGCGTTCATCCGCGCGATCATCTCGAGGGCCGCCGCGCAGGCGTTCGCCTCCTGCTCGGGATCGTCGAGGGGGGCGTTCCAGAACGCCATGATGGCGTCGCCCATGTACTTGTCGATGGTGCCGCGCCGGTCGATGATCGCGTTGGTGAGCGGCGTCAGGAAGCGGTTCATCAGGGCGGTGAGGCCCGCGGGGTCGGTCTTGTAGAACTCCGAGATGGTCGTGAAGCCGCGCACGTCGCTGAACATGATCGTCATGCGCCGCTCCTCGCCGCCGAGCTTCAGGCGCTCGGGATGGGCGGCGAGCTGCTCGACAAGGGCCGGCGACAGGTACTGCCCGAAGGCCGAGCGGATGCGCTGCCGGCCGAGCTGCTCACGGGTGTAGTTCGTGAAGACGAGCGTCGCGTAGACGCTGAAGGTCGCGAGCAGCGGGAAGGTCGGGTCGATCAGGATGCCGAGCCGCGTGAAGCGGAACCAGGCGGTCGCGACGATCACCGCGGCGACGAGGGCGCCGAGGAGCAGCAGCCAGGCCGCGGCCAGCACCGGCGCGAACAGCACGACGAACAGACCGACACCGACGGTGAGCAGCAGCTCCACCACGATCGAGTAGCTCGGGTAGGCGAGCGTCGCTTTCGTCAGCACGCTCTCCAAGACCTGCGCGTGCACCTCGACGCCGGGAATGGTGCGGTCGATGGGCGTGGTCTTGTTGTCGAGAAGGCCGATCGCCGAGGTTCCGATCAGCACGATGCGCTGGCGGACGCGGTCCGGGTCGAGGCTGCCGTCGAGAACGCTCTTGGCCGACACGAAGCGGGCCGCGTCGTGATGGTTGAAATGCAGCCACACCGAGGCGGAGGCATCGGTCGGCACCTCGAATCCGGGAAGCGCCACGCCGGAGACCCCGGCCGCGTCGCTGCGCACCAGCACCGAATCGCCGCCGGTGATCACCCGCAGGACCTCGAGGCTCAGTGCCGGGACCATGTGCCCCTCGGCGACCATCACGAGGGGCACCCGCCGCACGATGCCGTCCCGCTCGGGCACGATCGTGAACAGGCCGCGACCGGCGGCGGCGGTTTCCACCTCCGGGACGTTGCGCAGCAGGCCGGGGAACCGGGCGAGGAACCCGGACGGGTCGGGGCCGAGCACCGCGAAGCCGGTCTGCGGCATGCCGGCAACGGGCGCGACGGCCTGCTCCAGGGCCGTCTGCCCGACGACGACCCGCGAGGCGGCGATGGCCTTGGCGAGCGCCGCGTCGTTGCCCGGCAGCGCCGCGAGCCGCTCGCGCGTGGCCGAATCGAGGCCGTCGAGGGTGCCGGCGACGAGCGCCGGGGACAGCCGGTCCGGCTCGGGGAAGACCGCATCGAAGGCGATGACGGCCGCGCCGGCTTCCGTGAGACGGCGCACGAGTTCGGCGACGCGGGTCCGCGCCCAGGGCCACTGACCGAGCGCGCGGATGCTCTCCTCGTCGATGTCCACGATGACCACCGGCCGCATCGTCACCGGGCGCGGCTGCAGGGTCTGGAAGGCGTCGAAGGTGCGCAGGCGCAGGGCCTCGACCGGCGCCGGATCCCACAGGCGGATCGGCACCCAGGCGAGCAGCAGGGCCAGCGCCAGCCAGCGATCGAGGCCGACCCGAAAGCGGCGCGGCCGTTCCGTTCGCGTCAGGGGCGGGACCATGCGGCTCGGGCGCGCCGCGTCAGACGATGTGGATGTCGCGGGCGTGGAGGTCCGCCAGCAGCACGTTGCGCAGGGTCAGCACGGTGTGGACGCTGTCGACCGTGTAGTCGAAGACCACGTCGGCGCCGGTCTGGCGCGCACCCGCCAGGGCCGCCTCGACGGTCGCGTAGATCGTGTGGTCGAACTGGAGGTGGTCGGCGCCCGGCGTGAAGTCGGTGATCTGAGGCCGGTCGGTCCGGATCGCGCGGGTCGGGATGACGGTGCCGTTCGGCCCGCTCGGCATGAAGACGAAGGTGTCGTTGCCGGAGCCGCCGGTCAGCACGTCGTCCCCGCCGAGGCCGATGATGATGTCGTCTCCGCCGAGGCCGTCGATGACGTCGTTTCCGTCGCTGCCGATGATGAGGTCGTTGGCGCCGGAGCGCGTGTTGAGCGTCGTGTAGAAGGTCCGCGTCGCGGTCTCGCCGGGCGCCAGGGTGCCGAAGTCGATGTTGAGCGCGATGCCGATATCGGCGTGCGCGCCGTTCGGGTCGGACGGCGCGTCATAGACGCCCCGCGCGTAGGCGTTGTGGTTGGTGAACGCGTCGCTCGAGGCGCGGGCGCCCGGATCGAAGGCGACGAGGTTCACGGAGACGCCCGAGCCCGTGCCCAGCGCCTGGACGATCGCGCCGCCCCCGCCGGCCGCGGTGGGATTGGCGAGCACGTCGTTGTTCGTGGAATAGTCGCCGTGGAAGAGCGCGTCCTGGTCCGGGTCGAAGCTGCGCATGAAGCGCACGTTCTGCATCGCCGCGCCGCTGGTGTTGGTGAAGGTGACGGTCGTGGAGAAGTAGCTGGCGTTCGGGTCGAGATCGATGACCTGCTTCATGTGCAGACCGTCGCTCGAGGTGCCGACCGTGGTCGCCTGGAGGCGGGATCCGCTGGAGGTGTCCGTCGTGACCGCGCTGAAGCCGATGGCGCCGGTCCGCTCCGAGTTCGCGAAGCTGCGCCCGTCATGGGCGATGACGATGGCGTCCTCCGGCGTGCCCGGCAGCGTCACGTCGTTGGAGGTCGGCATGGCGCCGGTGTTCCAGCCGTCCGTGTCGACGACGAAGGAGATGCCGGTCGAGCCCTGCGGGTGGAAGTTGCCCGGCGCCGCGGAGGCCGAGCCCAGCGAGCCGCTCTTCGAGACGCCGATCTCCATGTAGGCGCCCTGGAGGAACACGTCGTCGCCGACCGTCTGATGGTCGGCCATGCCGACGATGATGTCGACGGTCGCCCGCGAGGTGGCTCCCGAGGGATCGGCGACCTCGTAGACGAAGCTGTCGACGCCGAAGTAGCCGGTAGCGGGACGGTAGGTGATCGTCCCATCGGCGTTGACGTGCAGGGTGCCGTGCCCGGCGGCGCCGACCACGCTGACGGTCAGGGCGTCGCCGTCTACGTCGGTGTCGTTGGCGAGGACGGCGATCCGAACCTCGTCGCCGGCATTGACGAAGGCGTTGTCGTCCTGCGCGCGGGGCGCGTCGTTGACAGGGGTCACCGTGAAGGAGGCCGTCTGCGCGACGCTGCCGCCGTGGCCATCGCCGATCGTATAGCCCAGCACCACCGGGCCGTTCGCGTCGGCGGCCGGCGTGTAGCGGTAGAGGCCATTGCCGAGATCGGCGAGCGTCCCGCCCCCGCTCGCAACGTGCAGGCCGAGCACCGAGAGCGTGTCGCCGTCGACATCCCTGGCGCCCGCCAGAAGCTCCGCCGCCGAGATGATCCGCGACGTGTCCTCGGCGCTGTCGGCCAGGGTGATCGAGCCGGAGACGGTCGGCGCGTCGTTCACGGGCGTCACCGTGAAGGAGGCAGTCTGCGCGACGCTGCCGCCGTGGCCATCGCCGATCGTGTAGCCCAGCACCACCGGGCCGTTCGCGTCGGCGGCCGGCGTGTAGCGGTAGGTCCCGTTGCCGAGATCGGTGAGCGTACCGCCCCCGCTCGTTACGTGCAGGCCGAGCACCGAGAGCGTGTCGCCGTCGACGTCCCTGGCGCCTGCCAGAAGCTCCGCCGCCGAGATGATCCGCGACGTGTCCTCGGCGCTGTCGGCCAGGGTGACCGAGCCGGAGACGGTCGGCGCGTCGTTCACGGGCGTCACCGTGAAGGAGGCCGTCTGCGCGACGCTGCCGCCATGGCCGTCGCCGATCGTGTAGCCCAGCACCACCGGACCGTTCGCGTCGGCGGCCGGCGTGTAGCGGTAGAGGCCATTGCCGAGATCGGCGAGCGTCCCGCCCCCGCTCGCAACGTGCAGGCCGAGCACCGAGAGCGTGTCGCCGTCGACGTCCCTGGCACCCGCCAGAAGCTCCGCCGCCGAGATGATCCGCGACGTGTCCTCGGCGCTATCGGCCAGGGTGACCGCTCCCGAAACGGTCGGCGCGTCGTTCACGGGCGTCACCGTCACGCTGCGGATCACGGCGGCGCTCTCGAGCCCCGCATCGTCGATGACGGTGAAAGCGATGACGCGCGTCTCCGCCGAGGGCGCCTGGCTGTCGTTGTGATACGTCACCGAGGCGAGCGCGGCGCTGTAGGCCGCCAGCGTCGCCAGGCCCGCGAGCGTGAGCGTGCCCGTCGCCTGGTCGTACTGGGCGGTGAGGCCGCTGCCGGCGGCGAGGGTGACGGCGAGCGTATCCTCCCCGGCATGGAAGCCGGCGGCGACGCGGATCGTGGCGCCGCGCAGCATCGGGCTGTCGACATCCGCGACCGCAACGTCGGCGGCGACCGCGAGCGGCGCGGCGTCCTCGACGTAGCCGAGCGTCCGATCCGGCAGGGTCAGGACGGGCGCATCGTTGACGGGCGTGACGGCGAAGGAGGCGATCTGTGCGACCGTGCCGCCGAAGCCGTCCGTGATCGTGTAGCCGAGCACCACCGGCCCGTTCGCGTCGGCGGCCGGGGTGTAGCGATAGGTCCCGTTGCCGAGATCGGTGAGCGTGCCGCCCCCGCTCGTCACGTGCAGCCCGGCGACGGACAGAGCATCGCCGTCGGCATCGGAGGCGCCCGCGAGAAGCTCCGCGACGGTGACGATCCGCGCCGTATCCTCGGCACTGTTCGCGAGCGTCACGGGGCCGGCGAGGGCCGGCACCGTGTTGTGGAAGGGAAGCGCCAGCTCGACGGTCTCGGCCAGGGTGCCGCCATGGCCGTCCGAGACGGTGTAGGCGAGCACCACGGGCTGATCCGAGCCGTGGGCACCGGCCGGCGTGTAGCGGTAGCGCCCGCCGCCGAGATCGGTGAGCGTGCCGCCGCCGCTGGCGACGTGCAGCGCCGTCACGGAGAGCGCGTCGCCGTCGACATCCGTGACCCCGGCGAGGAGCTCGGCCGCGGTGAGGATGACGGGGCCGCCGTCCTCGACCGCGGGCAGATGCAGCGGCGCGGTCCGCACGGGCGCGTCGTTGACGCCGACCACGTCGATGGTGAGGAGCGCGCTCGCCTGCCCGGTCCCGTCCGCCGCCCGGAACGCGAAGACGTCCGAGCCGTGCTGGCCGGCGGCCAGGGAGGCGGCCCGGTCGGCGAGGTAGACGTAGGTGCCGTCGCGGGCGAGCGAGAGCACGCCGTAAAGCCCGCGCAGGAGGATCGTCTCGCCGGTCAGCGGCGCGCCCGGATCGTCGAGGTTTCCGCCGGCATGGGCCGAGACGATGCTCACCGGCCGCGGCGTGCCGGCCAGGACCGGCCCGAGCAGGCCCTGCGTGGCGGTCGCGGCGACGAGAGCGGCGTCCTGCGCCACCGTGCCGTTGCGGGGTTCGAGGACGAGCCGGGGCTGCTCCTCCGCAGGCGGCACGACGGGCTGCGTCGGCCGATCGTCGTCGCGAGGCGGGGCGGTTCCGGGTCCGGAGCCCGGAGCGCTCTGCGGCTGCTGCGAGGTTCCGGGCGCACCACCGCCGCCGTTCGGGCCGGCGGGCGGGGCGGCCGGGTCCGGCAGGACGAGGTTCGGCGCGGTGCTGGAGCCGGCGCCGCCGCCCGTCTGCGGGCCCTGGAACACCGGCAGGCGGGGCGCCTCGGCAACGGTGCGGAACAGGGTCTGCACGATCGCGATCTCGGCCGCCGTCTCCGCGGGCGACTTCGCAACCTGCTCGAAGGTGACCTGGAACGGCCCGTCGGGACGCACCACCGTGCTGACCCCGGGATCGGAGACCGTGAACAGGAGCTTCGAGGGATCGTTGCGGTCGTAGACGTCGAAGCGGCCGGTATGCCCGTCCGGCTCGGTCATCACCGAGAAGGCAGTGGTGCCGTTGTCAGCCTCGATGGTGACGTGGACCGCCGTGCCGCGGATGCCCATCGTGGCGACCGGCGTGCCGACCTTCATGTCGCCGGACTTCGCGACCTGGCCGGCGACGAAGGTGATCGAGCCCTGGACGAGGCTGAACATCGAGGCGTTGCCGGCGCCGTTCGCCGAATAGACCATCTCGTTCAGGAGCATCCGGGCGCTCGCCCCGAGGCTGAACAGCGTTCCGTCGAGGAAGGAGACCGCTAGCGACGAGCCGCCGTCCGTCTGGAGCACGTCACCCTTGTAGACGAGGTCGCCGACATGCAGCGTCACGCTCACGCCGTTGCGCATCGCGGTGGCGCTGCCCGTCAGGGTCTGGACGCGGCCGATCGCGGCGCTGGCGTCGCTCGTCGGCGCGGGACCGGCCTGGGCGAAGACGTCCGGGGTGCCGGCCTTGGCCAGCCCTGCGACGATGTCCCCCTCGAGCCCGGCGCCGTTCGGGCCGCGCAGCGACGCGGGGCGCCCGTGGACGAGGTTCTCTGGGGCGAAGTAGTCGTGGACGACGAGCTGCTTGCCGTCATGGCTGATGACGAGGTCGCGCCCGGCGCGGGCGTAGTCGCCCTTGAAGATCAGGTCCGCGTCGTCGATCCGGATCGCGGCGCCGGGTTCCGCCGTCAGCGCGCGCGGGAAGGCCGGGCCGATGCCCGCCCCCAATATGCCCGCCGCGATCTCTCCGAACGTGTTCACGACCCTACCACCGTGCTGCTCCGGCACAGATCCGTGCCGGCCTGTCCTCCCGGTGCAGGAAACGGTCCGCCCGCGAGGGCGCATCGACTTCCCGAACCGGCCATCGACGCCGCGCGATCGGACGATCGGCGCGGCGCATCGAGGTGCCACCCTTACGTGCGCGCCTCCCAGCCGTTCGTGCGGTCGCTCACCTCCACGGGGCACCGGCCCGGCACAGGCGAAGGCCGGCGCCTCTCCACGTGGAAGAGCGCACGGCCCGAGACCGCGATTTGATTGACGAGCCCCCTCGTTCGGTGCCGTGTGTGGTGGCACTCTTGACTGGATAGTCGGCCGAAACCGCAATCCGGTTCAAGTGTGCGAGAAGCACGATTCGCATCTGTACGCAAATATCGGCCGCAACAGGGCGCCGTTACTGCTTAGCTGAAGAAGCGCACCAGTCTTGTGCCGGCAGCGGAAACTTTTCCGTTGCAGGCGCGCCACGCCGGAGGGGAAAGATCGGCTCAGGAGATCTGAAGAGGTCCCGCGTCCGTGCCGGTGAGGCCCTGGGCGCGGGCGAAGGCGATGGCCGGCTCGTCGAGCCCGAGCAGACGGCCGAGCCGCCAGACGAGCGCCTCCTCGAACTCGTCCACCTGGCCGTCGGCGCCGGCCACCGACCAGGCCATGCTGAGCAGGCGCGCGCGGGCATCCTCGCCGCCCTCGCGCCCGATCATCTCCACGAGCTGCGCCACGTCGCGGGTCGCCGCATCCATCGCGGTGGCGCGCTCGATGAGGGCGCGGGCCTCGGCGTCGGTCTCGGCGTAGCGTCCGCGCACGAGGCGTGCGAGGCGCTCGACCTCGGTCGGCGCGAGCACCCCGTCCACCCGCGCGACATGGACGAGGAGGGCGGTCGCCGCCAGATGCTCGTCGTCGACCTCGGCGGTCGGCTCGGCCGACAGGCCGAAGGCGTTCGCGGCGTAGGCCCGGAGGCGAGCGACGAGCGACATTCCGAGACAACCTCCGATAGGCACGCGACTTTTCGGGGCGCGGCGACACGCGGTCAAGCCATCGCCGGGCGGCGCCGTCGTTCCGGCCGCCGCCGTTGCGCGCCTGCATCGGCCGATCGCCTTGCCATTCGCGGAGCGGACGGATAAGACCCGGCCGACGCGAGCGCGCGGAAAGCCGCCGCCCACGTCATGCCGCAATAGCTCAGCTGGTAGAGCACCTCATTCGTAATGAGGGGGTCGGGGGTTCGAATCCCTCTTGCGGCACCATCGCCCGGCACTCGCCTGCCGACCGGCGTGCGGCAAGCGTACAGAACCGGCTCTCGACCCTGCAACCGATGTCTTCGCCAGGCGCCGTCTGGCCGTTCGGCGCCTCAGTGCTGGCCCTGTCCGACGGCGAGGATCGTCACGCCCACCGCGACGACCGCGATGCCGATCAGCAGGGTCGTGTTGATCGGCTCGCCGTAGAGCCAGGCGCCGCCCAGCGCCGCCCCCACCATGCCAACCCCGGCCCAGATCGCGTAGACGACGCCGATCGGCAGCATGTCCATGCTCGTGGACATCAGCCACAGCGCCGTCCCGTAGCCGAGGATCACGATCACGGTCGGACCCGGCCGCGTCAGACCCTCCGCGGCCTTGAGGGCGAGGGTCGCCGTCACCTCTGCACAGATCGCGAGGCCGAGAATCAGGAAGGGGTGCATGGCGGCCGGTGCTTCCTCGACGGAGAGACGCGCCCGCGGCGGCGGCGTCCGTGGGGCCGGGCTCTACCGCGAAACTGGTGAAGGCTTTATCCGCAGGCCGGATCGGTGCCCGGCAGGCGCGAGGCACGAGCGACGGCACCGAACCGTCCGCCGGGCGGGCCGGCGTCAAGGGAATCTTCAAGACACTGCGCGACATCGCTCCCCTATGGTCCCGCCACCCACGCCTTCCGAACCCTCGATCCGCCGGCGGCCCGCCCGCCGATGGATCGCGGCCGCGGCGGCCGGCACGGCGCTGGTCGCGGGCGGCGCCTGGACCGCCACCGCCGTGGTCGGCGTCCCCGATCCCGTCACCCTCACGGCGCTCGCGGTGATCGAGCCGTCGGCGGTGGGCACCTGGTTCCCGAGCCGCACCGTGCCGGCGCCCGCCGAGGCCCGCGCCCTGCCGTTCCGGCCGCGGCCGATCCTCGATCGCGTCGACTGGAAGGGGAAGGCGGTTCCGCTCGGCTCGATGCTGGAGGCGACCCGCACCAACGCCTTTCTCGTGGTGCAGAACGACGTGCTGGTCCACGAATGGTACCGGTCCGGCGCCGGTCCGGCGACGCTCTTCCCGTCCTGGTCGGTGGCGAAGTCCATCGTGTCGCTGCTCGTCGGATCGGCCCTGTCGCGCGGCAAGCTCTCCGAGACCGACCGCGTCTCCGACCTTCTCCCCGAGCTGCGCAACGCCGCGGTGTTCGGGCAGATCACGGTGCGCAACCTCCTCGACATGACGAGCGGGCTCGCCGTGCCGGAGAACTACGACCCTCGCCGGCCCCTGACCGGCACGGCCGGGATGTACCTGACCCGGGACATCACCGCTTTCGTGCGCGATCACGCGCATCTCGCGTTCAGGCCGGGCAGCGAGGGCCGCTACCGCAGCATCGATACCGAGGTGCTCGGCCTGATCCTGGCCCGGGTCGAGAGCAAGCCCCTGGCGGACCTCCTCTCGGAGCGGATCTGGAAGCCGATGGGCGCCCAGGCGGCAGCCACCTGGAACCTCGACCGTCCGGGCGGCGTCGAGAAGGCGTTCTGCTGCATCAACGCGACGGCGCGGGACTTCGCCCGGCTCGGTCTGCTCGTGGCGGACCGGGGGCGCGCGGGCGCCGCCGCCATCATTCCCGCCCGCTGGATCGAGCGGATCTCGACACCCGCCCGCCGCGCCGTCGACGGCTGGCAGTACTCGGCCCAGTGGTGGCACGCCCCCGGCGGGGACGACGACGACATCTCGGCGATCGGCGTCTACGGTCAGTACGTCTACGTGAACCGCGTGACGGGCACGGTCGTCGTGAAGCTCAGCGATTACGGCGCCGAGCAGGACGAGACCGAGACGCTCGCAGTGATGCAGGCCATCGCCGCCGATCTCGGCGCCAAGCGGCCCTGACGCGGCACCGCGCCGTTCAAATCTCGGTCGGTTTCGGGGCCGGCCGGCGCCGGGCGATCCGCGAGAACGCGGCCATCGGGCCGCCCCATCCGTTGCGGAGGAGTCCGCGTCCGACGCTCTTCCAGGCGATGCCCGGCACCGGCGAGGCGGAGTCGAGGAGCACGCCGAGGGCGCGGCTGTAGTCGAGCACCAGGCCCGGCGTCCACGTCATGCTGGCGGCCCGGTTCCGCAGAAGAGCCGCGACCCAGAACTCGGGGGTCGTCAGGGCGCGGGCGAGGCGCCGCCAGGGATGCCCGGTGCGGGCGAAGGCGCCTTCCACCGCCGCATCCAGCGCCGCGGCCACGGTGGTGGAGCAGTTGCGGCTGATGAAGTTGTAGGTGGTGTCGGCCCGATAGGCGTCCCAGAACGCCCGGAGCCGGGCGGCGTCGATTCCGGTGAGCGTGACCGCGACCGTCGCCTCGCACCAGTCCGCCGACTCGTACGCGTAGGACGGCAGGAACCGGCCCGGCACGTCGTTCTCGGGCCCGGCGCGCAGGCTGGCGCGCAGGTTGGCGGGCGACCGGTCGATCTCCACCGCGGGATAGTGGCTGACGTAGAGATCGCTGCCCTGCCCGAGGGCCGCGTGACCCGTCGAGAACACGCCGCGCGCATCGACCGAGGCGACGTAGCGCCGGACGAGGCGCTGCCGGGCCGGCGTCGTCGCCCTCCCCGTCGGGGTCCAGACATAGACCGTGAGGCTGTCCGAGGCGGCCGAGGCCGGCGCCGCGACCGATTCCGACGCCACCCGCCGCGCGCGCACGCCGGCCAGCGCGAAGCGGGCGCCGTTGAGGATCAGGAACATCCCGAGGCAGTAGCCCACCGTTCCCGCGTACCAGGTGGGCCAGGGCTGCAGATGGAACAGGCCGAACCCGACGCCCAGCGCGCCCAGGGCGACGGAGACGCGCCATCCGGAGAACTTCAGCAGGCCGGCGATCACGATCCGGACCGTGCCGTCGACGAGGAAGGCCGTCCCGAAGATCATGGCGAGCAGGAAGGTGCTGTGCCGCGTGGACGCCACGATCAGCACGGCCATCGCCAGAAGCAGCGCGCCCTTGAGGAGCCGCAGCCGCCGTGCGGTCCCCGTGACGGTCGTCGCCAGGACGAGCGAGCCCAGGCTCTCGATGAGCAGCAGGACCCCGAACCAGCGATCGGGCACGTGCAGCGCCCCGTCGAGGGAGTCGATCACGGTCAGGATGCCGAGGGCCGCGCAGACGAGGCCCGCCGCGAACAGGAGGCGCCAGTGGCGGCGCACCTCCGCGCGGCCGACGAGCAGCAGCCAGAGGGAGGTGTTCCGCGCCGTGCCGGCGATCGCCCCACGATGGTCGAGCGGGGATGGAGGCAGTTCGGACATGACCGGGCGTCTTCGAAGGAATGCGCGACGGGCGCACGATTCCCGACTTGCGTAATGACTTTCCTAAAGATTGTCCGGCCGTTTCTCATCGGCTGCGATCGGATGCGGAACCGGCCTTCGGGCCGGCGGCGACGCGTGCGGGTGGCGACCGGTCTCGATCGCGGAAAGCCAGTGCTGCTGCGCCTCCGCGCTCTGGGTGATGCCGATCGCGACGTCGGCTCGCTAGGCGCCGCTCGCGAGACGTTCCGCCCAGGTCGCGAGGCCCTGCGCGTTGGCCGTCCGGCCGAGAGCGTCATGGTACAGATCAGCGAGGAAGGCGGCGTCGCTCGTTTCGCCGGGATGCCGCGTGGTATGCTCCGGTGCGCTCAGGAAGGCCCGCGCGATATCGCGGGGTGTCGCGCCGCGATTGGTTGCGTCCACCCATCCCTGAAGGCAGGGCCCGTCGGGGCGCGGTCGAGGAGGCCTTCGTAGAAGGCGTGGATCTGGCCGCCGGCCTCCCCGACACTGTTGCCCACCGGCCCCGACTGAAAGCATCGCGTGCAAATGATATGGATTGCGCACAATAATCTCAGTCCATGCCTGCGCCTCCCAGGCTATAGGACGGAATTGTTCGAAGCCCGGCAACACAAATCATCAGCGTAAGCGGGGTTGCACTGCCGTTCTCGATGGCTAGACTGTCCTGGGAACCAAATCATCGAACGGGATCGCGACACCCTCGCCGCATGAGCCTGACCGCCGCACAGATCCTCGATCTCGCCCCCGACGCATCGAGCCGCAAGGCCGGGCAGGATCAGGCGAGGCCGGCCAAGTGGAGCGCCCTCGGCCGGGCGGGCAGCGTGATCTGGGGCGAGATCAAGGGCAGCGGCGCCACCCCCTACCGCACCGTCGCCGACCTCTCCGGCCCGGCCTCGAAATGCACCTGCCCGAGCCGGAAGTTTCCCTGCAAGCACGCCCTCGGGCTGATGCTGGTCGAGACCGCCGCGCCCCTCGCCGAGGCGCCCGCGCCGGACTGGGTGGAGGCCTGGACCCGCGGCCGCGAGAGCCGCGCCGCCGCGGCCGAGACCCGCGCCCGCGAGCCGGAGAAGCCCGTCGACGAGCGCGCGCAGGCCAAGCGCCGGCAGGCCCGCGAGGACCGCGTGTCCGGCGCCCTCGACGAGCTCGATCTCTGGCTGCGCGACCTGATGCGGCGCGGCCTCGCGGCGGCCCGGTCCGAGCCCTACGGGTTCTGGGACCGTATGGCGGGCCGCCTCGTGGACGGGCAGGCCCCCGGCCTCGCCCGGCGGGTGCGGGCCATGCCCGGCCTGCTGGCCGCGCAGCCCGTCGCCGGGGCGCCGCGCCCCGAGGAGGCCCTCGGCCTCGCGCTTGGCCGCCTCGCCCTGCTGATGCGCGCCGCCCGGCGTCTCGACGCGCTGGAGCCGGAGCAGGCGGCCGGGGTCCGCGCCGCGCTCGGCCATCCGGTGAGCGCCGAGGAGATCGCGGCGCGGCCCGGCATCGCGGACGACTGGGCCGTGCTCGCCCATGCCGTCCAGGACGAGGACAAGCTCACCGCCCGGACCGTCTGGCTCGTCGGCCGGGGAACGGGCGCCCTGGCGCAGATCCTCGACTACGGCACGCCGGGCTCTCCCCTGCCCCCGGCGCCCGCCCCCGGCCAGGACTTCGCCGGCCTCCTCGCCTTCCATCCCGGTGATCCGCCCCTGCGGGCCGTGCTTCGGGAAGGCCGCGCGGGGCCCTCGCGGGGGGGCTCGCTGCCGGGCGCGACCACCATCGCCGCCGCCCTCGATGGCTTCGCCGATGCCCTCGCCCGCGCGCCTTGGACGGAGCGCTGGCCGCTTCGTCTCGCCGGGGTCCGGTTCGGCCGCTTCGCGCCCGAGGGTGCGCTCGGGGTCGGCGACGGCACCGGCAGCCTGATCCTGCGGGCCGGTCCGCACCTGCCGGCGCTCGCCAGCGTCGCGGCGGGACGCGCGGTCGACCTGTTCGGCCTCTACGACGGCTACGGCCTCGAACCCCTCGCCCTCGTCTCCGACGAGTCGCTCTACGCCGTGCCGGCTCAGGACGACCGGCCCCTGCTGATGCGCGCGGCCTGATGGCGGCGACGGCCTCTCCCCGATCGGGCGACGGCTGGGAGCCGACGCTCGCCGCCGCGCTCCTCGGCGCCGACCGGGCCCCGCACTTGCCGCCCGACGCGCTCTCGGGCCCTCCCTCCGGCGAGGATGCCGGCGGAGCGCTGCTGGTGCGGCTCGCGGCCCATGGCCTCTACCATCTCGCCGGCACGGGGCGCGCCGCGGAGACGCTTCATCCCCTCCCCGAGCGCGAGGCGTCGGGGCCGGTGTGCCCTCCCGCCGCCGCGGACCGTCTCGCCCTGCTCCTCGCTGCGGACGCCCCGAAGGTCCGCCTGCGCGAATGGTGCGAGCTCGCCGCAGACGCCGGCCTGCGCGCCCCGCCCTGGCTGGTGCCGGCGCTCGCGCCCCTGAGGCGGGAATGGCCCGAAACGATCGCCCGCATCGCCGGCGCCGAGCTCGACTGGCTGGCCGCGCCGGGCAGCGAGACGCCGGAGGACGCTGCGCAGGACTGGACCGAGCGAACGCCGGCCGAGCGCCGCGCCGCCTTCGCCGCGTTCCGCCGGCGCGATCCGGCAGCGGCCCGCGCCGCCCTGGAGGCGGGCTTCCGCGGCGAGAAGGCCGACATGCGCCAGGCCCTGGTCTCGGCCCTGGACGACGGTCTCGGCGAGGCCGACGAGCCGTTCCTCGAAGCCTGCCTCGACGATCGCGCCTCGGGCGTGCGCGGCGCCGCGCAGAACCTGCTGCCGCGTCTTCCGGGCTCGCGCCTCGCGCAGCGCATGGCGGAGCGCGTCCGGGCGGCGCTGGCCATCGAGACGAAGAAGGGCCTGCTCGGCGGACTGATCGGAGGCACCAAGCACGGACTCGTCGTGACTCTGCCCGAGGAGGCGCCGGACCTCACCCGCGACGGCATCGAGGTCAGCGAGTACCAGCGCCGCGGCGGCGGCCTGCGGGCGAACCTCCTCCAGCAGATCGTAGCCGGCGCGCCGCTGCATGCCTTCGCCGGGCATCCGCCCCGCCTCTGGATCGAGCTGGCCCTGCGCTCCGAGTGGTCGGAGCCGATCGTCCAAGGGCTGTTCCGGGCGGTGCGTCGCGGACGCGATCCGGCCTGGGTGCGCGATCTCGCGGCGGTGCTGGGAGAGGCGGCCTCCGGACGGCTTGCCGGGGTCAAGGTCACCAATCCCCTGGCGAAGATGTGGGCCGATGCCGTGCGGCTCCTGCCCCAGGACGAGTGGGAGGCGCTGGCGACCGAGGCCCTGCGCGCCAAGCGTCTCGAGCCGGTGCTCGCCCTGCTCGAGACCGGGCGGCCGGCCTATTCGGCGCGCTTCACCGGGGCGCTGCTCGACTTCCTGGCCCTCGTCACGCGCGGCACGCCCTCCCTGCGCGCCGAGCTCGCCAAGCCCTGGACCCTAGGCCGGCTTGGGGAGCACCTGCATCCGAGCGCCGCCGCCGCGGCGGCCGCGGCGGCCATCCTCGCGCGGCTGCCGGAGGATTCCGAGGAGCGCCTGCGCAACCAGCTCACCACGCTCGCCTCGACCCTGGACCTGCGGGCCGCCATGCGCCGCGAGTTCGCCTGAGCGGCGCCCCTCGCACCTCACCGGACGGGAGAACCCCTGAACGATGACGACGAACGGAACCAAGCCCGCGCAGCTGCGCCAGGCCGCCGAGGACGCCTTCGCGGAGGAGATCGACGCCCTGAAGGCGGCCGACGACCGGCCGAGGCCGCCGAACTGGCAGATGTCGCCCCAGGCCGTCGTCACTTACCTCCTCGGCGGCAAGCTCAAGTCGGGCTTCGAGGTGACGCCGAAATACATCGGCGACCGGCGCCTCATGGAGGTCGCGGTGGCGACGCTCGCCACCGACCGGGCGCTGCTGCTGCTCGGCGTGCCCGGCACCGCGAAGAGCTGGGTCAGCGAGCACCTCGCAGCGGCGATCTGCGGCACATCGCGCCTCATCGTGCAAGGTACGGCGGGCACCAGCGAGGAGGCGATCCGCTACGGCTGGAACTACGCGCTGCTGCTGGCCAAGGGGCCGAGCCGGGAGGCGGTGGTCGGCTCGCCGATCATGCGCGCCATGAACGAGGGCCGCATCGCCCGCGTCGAGGAGCTGACCCGCATCCCGAGCGAGACGCAGGACAGCTTCATCACCATCCTCTCGGAGAAAACGCTGCCGATCCCCGAATTGAACGAGGAGGTGCCGGCCCAGAAGGGCTTCAACCTCATCGCGACGGCCAACAACCGCGACCGCGGCGTCAACGAGCTGTCGAGCGCCCTGAAGCGGCGCTTCAACACCGTGGTGCTGCCGCCGCCGGCCACCATCGAGGCGGAGATCGCCATCGTCGAGAGCCGCGTCGCCTCGCTGGGCCGCGCCTTCGAGATCCCTGCCGAGCCGCCCGGCGCCGACCAGATCCGGCGGGTCGTAACGATCTTCCGCGAGCTGCGGGAGGGCGTGACCGTCGACGGCAAGAGCAAGGTCAAGCAGCCCTCCGGCACGCTCTCGACGGCGGAGGCGATCAGCGTCGTCGGCAGCGGGCTGGCGCTCGCCGCCCATTTCGGCGACGGCAAACTGTCGCCGCGGGACCTCGTCTCCGGGATCAGCGGCGCCGTGGTGAAGGATCCGGTGCAGGACGCCATCGTCTGGCGCGAGTATCTGGAGACCGTCGTCGTGGAGCGATCGGACTGGAAGGATTTCTATAAGGCTGCCCGCGAGAGCGCGTGAGAACGCCGCCGCTTTCCCTACCCCCTTTGCAGGGGAGTGCGGCCCGCGAGGCGGGTCGGGAGAGGGGCCGACTCCGGTCCTTCCGGAAGCGTCGCTCCTCTCACCCGACCCTCACTCACGCGAGCGCCGTCGTCCGAGCCATAAGGACGGTCGAGTCCGTGACGATCCTCTCCTCTCTCAAGGGCGTGAAGCCCGATGCCTGACATCCGAATCTTCGGCATCCGCCACCATGGGCCGGGCTCTGCCCGATCGCTGCAGGCGGCGCTCGACGCCTTCGCCCCGGACTGCCTCCTCATCGAGGGCCCGCCGGACGCCGATGCGCTGATCCCGCTCGCCGCCCACCAGGGGATGACGCCGCCGGTGGCGCTCCTCGTCTACCGGCCGGACCGTCCGCGGGACTGCGCCTTCTTTCCCTTTGCCGGCTTTTCTCCGGAATGGGTGGCGATCCGCCTCGGGCTCGCGGCGGGCGCCGAGATCTGCTTCATGGACCTGCCCCATGCGATCCAGCTCGCCGACGGCTTCGGCAAGCCGGCGGAGGACGAGTCCGAGAACGGTGAGGGTACAGGCGACGAATCCGCGCCCGTCGCGCCAGTCGCCGACACCGCGTCGGCTTCTGCTCCGGCCGAGGCGGTCCGGCGCGATCCTCTCGGCGAACTTGCACAGGCCGCGGGCTACCCGGACGGCGAGCGCTGGTGGGACGCCTTCGTCGAGAGCCGCTCCGGCGAGGACGGCGACGTCTTCGCCGCCATCGCCGAGGCCATGTCGGCGCTGCGCGAGGCCGCCGATCCCGACCCCGACGAGGCGTTCCGCGAGGAGGCGCGGGAGGCGCATATGCGCTCCGCGATCCGAAAGGCCGGCAAGGACGGGTTCGCGCGCATCGCCGTGGTCTGCGGCGCCTGGCACGTGCCGGCGCTCGCCCGGCACGACGCCCGTGGTCAGGCCAGCGCGGACGCGGCGACCCTGAAGGGCCTGCCGAAGATTAAGGTCGCCGCCGCCTGGGCGCCCTGGTCCTACGAGCGGCTCGCCACGGCGAGCGGGTACCGGGCCGGCGTGCTCTCGCCGGAATGGTACGACACGCTCTGGAACCACGAGGGCCGGGTCGCCGCCCGCTGGCTCGCCCGCGCCGCGGCGCTGCTGCGCGCGGAGGACCTCGACGCCTCCCCCGCCTCGGTGATCGAGGCCGCCCGCCTCGCCGAGGCGCTGGCGGGGTTCCGGGGCCGCTCGCGACCGTCGCTCGAAGATCTCGACGAGGCCGCGCAGGCCACGCTCTGCTTCGCCGACGCCGCGCCGATGGCTCTGATTCGCGCCAAGCTCGTCATCGGCGAACGCCTCGGCGCGACGCCCCCCGACAGCCCCGGCACGCCGGTGGAGGCGGACTTCGCCGCCCAGTGCAAGCGCCTGCGCCTCAAACCCGCGGCGGATGCGGGCGAGCTGACCCTCGACCTGCGCAAGGAGGGCGACCTCGCCCGCAGCCACTTCCTCAACCGGCTCGCGCTCATCGGCATCCCCTGGGGCCAGCGGCGGGAGGCGCGGGGGCGCGGCACCTTCAAGGAAGGCTGGTTCCTGAGCTGGCAACCGGAATGGGTGGTCGAGCTGGTCGCCGCCTCCGCAGAAGGCGGTACCGTCGCCGAGGCCGCCGCCGGTCGGGTGCGCGCGCGGGCGCGCGAGACGCGTCGCGTCTCCGAACTGTCGGGCCTGATCGGTACGCTGCTCGACGCCGACCTCGCCTCGGCCGCGGGCGACGTGATCGCCGCCCTGAACGAGCGCGCGGCGGTCTCGGCGGACGTGTTCGACCTCATGGATGCGCTGCCGCCGCTCGCCGAGCTCGCCCGCTACGGCTCCGTGCGCTCGTCGGACACCGAGCCGGTGCTCGCCATCGTGCGCGGGCTGGTGCCGCGCATCGCCGCGGGGCTCGTTGCCGCCTGCCAGAGCCTCGACGACGAGGCCGCGGCGGAGGCCCGCAACCGCATCGTCGGCGTCTCCTCGGCGGTGGCGCTCCTCGAGGAGGCCGAGCTTTGGCAGGTCTGGCAGGAGGCGCTCCGGGCGCTAGCCGACCAGGAGCACGTTCACGGCCGCGTCGTCGGCCGGGCGGTGCGGCTGCTGTTCGACGCCGCAGCCCTCGATGCGGAGGAAGCGGGACGGCGCCTGAGTCTCGCCCTGTCCCGCGCCACGGCGCCGGCCGCGGCAGGCGCCTGGATCGAGGGCTTCCTCGAGGATAGCGGCACCGTGCTCGTCCACGGACAAGGCCTGCTCGCGATCGTCGACGACTGGCTCTCCGGCCTCGACGAGGCGCTGTTCGTGGAGCTGCTGCCTCTCGTGCGCCGCACCTTCGCGACGATCCCGCAGGGTGAGCGGCGCGCCATCGGCGAGGCGCTCCGGCGCCCCGGCGGCGCCGCGCCCGAGGGCATCGCGGACGGCACCGTTTTCGACGGCGAGCGCGCCGCCAAGGTGCTGCCGATCCTGCGCCTGCTGCTCGGACCGGAACCGGTGAAGGGAGCCAACGGCGGGGAAACGGCATGAGCGACACCGAACGCCTGCGCCGCTGGCGCCTCGTCCTCGGCGGCGGCCCCGCCGACGGCACCGGCTGCACCCTGGTCGAGCGGGACCAGCGGCTCGACCGGACGCTCGGCGCCCTCTACGATTCCGACCGCAAGGGCGGGCTCGGAGGCTCGTCGCCTTCCGTGCCGCGCTGGCTCGGGGACATCCGCGACTACTTTCCGGCCTCCGTCGTGCAGGTGATGCAGCGGGACGCCTTCGAGCGCCTCGACCTCAAGCGGATGCTCACCGAGCCGGAGATGCTGGAGGCCGTCGTCCCCGACGTGTCCCTGGTCTCGACGCTGATCTCCATGCGCTCGCTGCTCGGCGGCCGCACCAGGGAGACCGCGCGCCTCGTGGTGCGCAAGGTGGTCGAGGCGCTGATGAAGCGCCTGGAGGAGCCGCTGCGCCAGGCGGTGAACGGGGCCATCGACCGGGCGAGCGTCAACCGCCGGCCGCGCCACGCGGAGATCGACTGGAACCGCACCATCCGCGCGAACCTGCGCCACTACCAGGCGGAGTACCGCACCATCATCCCCGAGACCCGCCTCGGTCACGGCCGCAAGAGCCGCGGCTCGCTCAAGGACGTGATCCTCTGCATCGACCAGTCCGGCTCGATGGCGAACTCGGTGGTCTATTCGAGCATCTTCGGCGCGGTGATGGCCTCGCTGCCCGCGGTCTCGACCCGGCTCGTCGTGTTCGATACCGAGGTGGTCGACCTCACCGACGACATGGACGACCCCGTGGAGGTGCTGTTCTCCGTCCAGCTCGGCGGCGGCACAGACATCAACCGGGCGGTGGGCTATTGCGAGTCGCGCATCACCCGGCCGGAGGACACGGTGCTGGTCCTGATCTCGGACCTCTACGAGGGCGGCGTCGAGGCGGGGCTGCTGGCCCGCGCGCAGCGCCTCGTCGGCAGCGGCGTGCAGATGATCGCACTCCTTGCGCTCTCCGACGAGGGCGCGCCCTCCTACGACCGGGCGCTCGCCGCCCGGCTCGCGGCGCTCGGCGTGCCCTCCTTCGCCTGCACGCCAGACCGGTTTCCCGACCTGATGGCCACGGCGATCCGCAAGGCGGACGTGTCGGCCTGGGCGGCGGGCGCCGGCATCGCCGCGGTGCCCGCCGCTGCCGATCCGCACGCCCGCTGAGAGCGGTCCCGTGGCTCTCGTCCCGACCCTCCCAGCGATCCGGCCGCCGCCGGAGCCGCCGCTCCTCTTCGAGGCGCCGCTCTCCTACGACGACCGCTTCGCCAGCGTGCTGCGCGTCCAGAAGCCGCGGCTCGACCGGCAGCGGCGGCGGTCCCTGACGGTCGTCCTGCCGGTGCTCTGCCTTCTCGTCGTCCTGGGCTCCGTCTCCGCGTGGGCCACGTCCGACCGCCGCAACGGCTTCGCCGACTTCTTCCGCGAGGTCGGGAGCTTCGATTGGCTGCCGCTTCTCGCCGGCCTCGCGGTCGTCGTCGTGATGTGCGTCGGCGCGTGGCTGCTCCATCCCGTCCTGATCCGGCAGCAGCTGCGGGCGGCGCTGGGTCCCCGGGGCGCCGACGGGCCGGTGACCGTCCGCTACCGCCTCGACGAGGAAGGGATCACCTGGGACGGGGCCGACCTGAAGAGCTTCACACCCTGGTCGTTCCTGAGCGGTCTCGACGAGGATCGGGAGCGGATCTTCGTGCTCACCAACGTGCCGGACAATCCCTTCGTCCTGCGGAAGGCGGCGCTCGGCGCCGAGGTGCTGGAGGCGATCCGCCTTCGCGTGACGGAGGCCGCGGGCCGGCCGGACGCGGCCGGGGGCGAGGCCGTGCCGCAGGCGGCCCCGGACGCCGTGCGCCTCTCCTACACCCTGAGCGAGAAAGAGCGCGCGGCGCTGATCCTGTACACGATGAACACGCGATCGATGCGGCTGAGCCGGCTGCGCAGCGCGCTGTTCTGGATCGCGGGCTTGAGCCTGCTCTATCCGCTGCTTCTCGCGGTTCTCTGGGCGATGGACCCCTACCGCGTGCCGTTCGAGGCCGCCCTTCCGCTCTATCTCGAGATGATCCGCGCAGATGCCTGGCAACCCGCCATCGGCGCCACGGCTCTGGTGGGCCTCATGCTCGCCATCAACCCGCTTCTGCGGCGCTTCGCGGCCAGGGATCCCGCCCGCCAAGCCACCGCCGCGGCGCGCCCCGGCGACTACCACGTCGCCTTCGATGCGGACGGGCTCGCATCGTCACATGGACGCGCCCAGGCTCGCTTCCATTGGGAGGCCTTCCGCGGCCGGGCACGGGCCGGCGACCTCATCCTCCTGAAGCTGCCCTGGGGGAGCGTCGTGCCGGTGCCGGCGCGCGCCTTCGCGTCCGGTGACCTTCCCCGGTTCGAGGCGCTGCTCGCGCGTCATCTCCCGCTGAGGAGCCGGCGATGATGCGGCTCCGACGCCGTCTCGCGGCACTCGCGATGCTCGCCCTCTGCCCCGGCCTCGCCGACGCGCAGGAGCAAACGGCGGACGTCCCCTGGAACCGCACCGTCACCCTCGACCAAGGCTTCAGCCTCGTCGCCCCCGAGGGCTGGAAACTCGAGGATGCCGGCGACGACGAGGGCGACGCCACCGGCCGGAGGCGGGTGCATCTCGTCTGCCGCACGCCGGCCTGCAAGCGCACGCAGGAGACCTGCACGCTGCTGCTGAGAGCCGAGCCTGTGGCCGGGGCGGACGACGCCGCACGTCTCGCCGGCCTCTACGCCGAGCCGCTCGCGCGGTACTTTCGCCTGCGCGCGGTGCTGAAATCGACGAGCGCGGGCGCGAGCCTGCGCAGCCCGTTGCAGACCCTGCGCATCGGGGAGCGCGACTGGACGGCCGTCGAGACCGACGCGAAGCACAACAAGAAGTCGGGCCTGTTCGCCGAGACGGTCATCGGCGGCCGCTACCTCGGGGCGATCTGCAGGACCTGCGAGACCGGCGCCATCCGACACCGGGACGCCCGCGCCCTGCTCGCCAGCATCCGCCGGCGCGAATGAAGCGCGCCGGATCGGGCGATGTCAGACCAGCGCCCGGTCGAGACGGATGATCCGGCACGGCGCCCCGGCCTTCCGGGCGGGCTCGTGCGGCGGGCGGACGAGGAGCGCTTCGGAGCGGCCGAGCACGGCGAGCATCGACGAATCCTGGCGCGACTCGGGATGGGCGACGGGCAGGCGGTCCGGCGCGGTGTCCAGGCTGGCGCGCAGGTAGTCGGCGCGCTCGTCGTTCTCGGGGAGGTCGCGCCCGAGCGTCGCCGGCTCCGAGCGGTCGGCCCCGGCGGCCGGGTCGCCGAGCAGCGCGCGGATCGCCGGCACCACGAAGAGCAGCCCGCAGACGATGGACGAGACCGGGTTGCCCGGTAGGCCGATCACCAGGGTCGACCCGAGCCGGCCGTGCATCAGCGGCTTGCCCGGCCGCAGGGCGACCCGCCAGAAGCCGAGCTCCAGCCCCTCGTCGCCGAGCGCCGCTTGCACGAGGTCGTGGTCGCCGACCGAGGCGCCGCCGAGGGTGACGAGGATGTCGGTGCCGGTGTCGCGAGCCCGGCGGAAGGCGCCGGAAAGCGCCGCCCGGTCGTCGCGCACGATGCCGAAATCGACCGGCTCGCCACCCGCCGCGCGGGCGAGCGCGGAAAGCGCGAGGCTGTTCGAGGCGACGATCTGGTCCCATTCCGGCGTCTCGCCCGGCGCCACGAGCTCGTCGCCGGTCGCCACGATGGCGACGCGGACGCGCCGGCGCACGCTGAGCGACCCGTGGCCGCCGGCCGCCGCGAGCGCGAGGCGGCGGGCGTCGAGGGTCTCGCCGGCGGCGATCAGGGGCTCGCCCTCGGAAAAGTCGAGGCCCGCACGGCGCAGGAAGCGGCCCGTTTCCAGGGGCTCGGCGGACTCCACGAAGCCGTCCCCGGCGGTCGCGTTCTCCTGGATCAGGATCGCGTCAGCGCCCGAAGGCACCGGCGCGCCGGTGAAGATGCGCACCGCCTCGCCGGCTCCGAGCGGTCCGGCGAAGCCGTGGCCGGCGGCGCTCACGCCGGTCAGGCGCAGGCGGCCCGGCAGATCGGCGGCCCGCACGGCGTAGCCGTCCATGGCGGAAGCCGGAAACGGCGGCTGCGTACGGCGCGCGGCGAGGTCGGCGGCGAGAACCCGCCCGGCGCCCTCGGCGACCGGCACGGTCTCGGCCTCGACGGGGCCGGCGACGCTCGCGAGGATGCGGGCGAGCGCTTCCGCGACGGGGATCAGCCCGCTCATGCGGCGTAGGCGCCGGAGCGGCCGCCATCCTTGGCGAGCAGCCGGATGCCCTCGATGCGCATGCCCCGGTCGGCGGCCTTCACCATGTCGTAGATCGTCAGGCAGGCTACCGAGACGGCGGTCAGCGCCTCCATCTCGACGCCGGTCTGGCCCTGCACCTTCACCTGCGCTGTGACGCGCAGCCCCGGCAGGGCGTCGTCCGGCTCGCAGTCGACGCGGATGCCGGCGATCAGCAGCGGATGGCAGAGGGGGATCAGCTCGTGGGTGCGCTTAGCGGCCATGATGCCGGCGAGCCGCGCGGTGCCGATGACGTCGCCCTTCTTGGCGTCGCCCTCGCGGATCAAGCGCAGGGTCTCGGGAAGCATCACGACCCGGCCCTCGGCGGTCGCGGTGCGGGTGGTGACCGCCTTGTCGCCGACATCGACCATGTTGGCCGCGCCGCTGGCGTCGAGATGGGTCAGGGTGCTCAAGCGCGCGCGTCCTTGCTGTCGCCGAAGAGCAGCCGGCGGGTGGCGGCCGTCACGTCCTGCTGCCGCATCAGGCTCTCGCCGACGAGGATGGTGTCGAGCCCGGCCTCGCGAAGGCGCAGCACGTCGGCGTGGCTCGTGATGCCGCTCTCGGCGACCGCGATGCGGTCGAGGGGGATGCCGGGCTTGAGCCTGATCGCGGTCTCGAAGGAGACCTCGAAGGTCTTGAGGTTGCGATTGTTGACGCCGATCATGCGCGTGCCGAGGGGGATCGCGCGGGCCAGCTCCTCGGCGTCGTGGACCTCGACCAGCACGTCCATGCCGAGGTCGTGGGCGGTCTCGACCAGGGCTGCGGCCTCCTCGTCGTCGAGGCAGGCCATGATGGCGAGCACGCAGTCGGCGCCCCAGGCCCTCGCCTCGTAGACCTGGTAGGGCTCGAAGAGGAAGTCCTTGCGCAGCACCGGCAGGTGGCAGGCCTCGCGGGCCTGGGTGAGGTACTCCGGCCGGCCCTGGAAGGAGGGCTCGTCGGTGAGCACCGAGAGACAGCTCGCACCGCCGGCCTCGTAGGCGGCGGCGAGCGTCGCGGGGTCGAAGTCGGCCCGGATCAGCCCCTTCGAGGGCGAGGCCTTCTTCACCTCGGCGATCAGGCCGGGACGCCCTTTCGCGACGTGGGCGGCGAGCGCGTCGGCGAAGCCGCGGGGCGGGTCCATGGCCGCGGCCAGCGCCTCGAGCTTCGTCTGGGGCACGCGCAGCTTCGCCTCGGCGATCTCGCGCCGCTTGTAGGCGCTGATGCGGGCGAGCACCGTGCTGCCCTGCGCGCCTTCGGCGAGACTCGTGTCGGCCATCGGGGCCCTCCTCAGGCGTTCGAGACGGCGACCAGTCGTGCCAGGGTCGCGCGGGCCGCGCCAGAGCCGATCGCGGCATCGGCCCGGGCGACGCCCTCCGCCAGCGTTCCCGCCACTCCGGCAACGACGAGACCGGCGCCCGCGTTCAGCACGGCGATGTCGCGATAGGCGCCCGCCTCGCCGTCGAGGACGGCGCGCAGCGCGCGGGCGTTGTGATCGGGGTCGCCGCCGCGCAGGTCGTCGAGCGTCCACAGCGGCAGGCCGACCTCCCGCGGGTCGATGCAGAAGCGCGTCAGATGCCTGTCCGCGATCTCCACGACCTCCGTCGGTCCCGTGACGGTGATCTCGTCGAGCCCGTCGCTGCCATGCACCGCCCAGACCCGGCGCGTGCCGAGATCGGCGAGGACGCGGGCGAGCGGCTCCGCCCACTCCGCCGCCGAGACCCCGAGGAGCTGGCGCTCGACGCCCGCCGGGTTCGAGAGCGGCCCGAGCAGGTTGAAGATCGTGCGCACCGGCAACTCCGCCCGCACCGGCGCGACGTGGCGCATGGCCCCGTGATGGGTCTGCGCGAACATGAAGCAGAGGCCGGCCTGCGCCAGGCAGCGGCCGAGGCCGTCCGGATCGAGCCCCAGCTTGACACCGAGGGAGGCGAGCACGTCGGCGGCGCCGGAGCGGGATGTCGCGGCCCGATTGCCATGCTTGGCGACCGGCACGCCGCAGGCGGCGGCGACGATCGCGGCGAGCGTCGAGACGTTGTAGCTGCCGGAATGGTCGCCTCCGGTGCCGACGATGTCGATGGCGCCCTCGGGCGCCTCGACCCGTAGCATCCGTCCGCGCATGGCGGAGACGGCGCCGGCGATCTCGTCGGTGGTCTCGCCGCGGACCTTCAGGGCCGTGAGGAAGGCGCCGGCCTGCACCGGCGTCACCTCGCCGGAGAGCAGGTCGTCGAAGGCCGCGCGCGCCGCGTCGCGGCTCAGCGCCTCGCCGGCCGCGACCTTCGCGAGATGTGTCCTGAAGGAGTGCATGACTTCGAAGCGCCGGCCGTGTCGGGCGTCAATGCACGCCGCGGCCGGGGTTGTCACGCGCCTGGTTCCAGGCGGCGGCGATGTCGAGGAAGTTGCGCAGGATGCGGCCGCCATGCTCCGAGAGCACGCTCTCCGGATGGAACTGCACGCCGTGCACCGGCAGGCTGGTGTGCTCCAGGCCCATCACCAGCCCGTCCGCCTCGGCCGTGACGGCAAGCGCCTCCGGGCACCCGTCGCGCTCGACGATGAGCGAGTGGTAGCGCGTCGCCTCGAAGCTGTCGTTCAGCCCCCGGAAGATGCCCGTCGCCCGGTGGCGGATGGTCGAGACCTTGCCGTGCATGGGAGCTGGCGCGCGCACCACCTTACCACCGAAGGCCTGCCCGATGGCCTGGAGACCGAGGCAGACGCCGAAGATCGGCACCTCGCCGGATAATTCGCGTACCACGTCCAGGCAGATGCCCGCCTCGTTCGGCGTGCAGGGGCCGGGCGAGAGCACCACCGCGTCCGGCGCCCTGTCGCGGATGTCGGCGACGGTGAGCGCGTCGTTACGCACGACCTCGATCGAATCCGCGAGCGGTCCGATGAGATGGACGAGATTCCAGGTGAAGGAATCGTAGTTGTCGATGACGAGGACCCTGGACATCGCGCGCTCGTTCGGGTGCGGGTGCCGGCCCGCTCATGGCTCGCAGGGGGTGTGGGGCTTCCTCCGGCAGGGGTCAACCGCGGGGACGGCCCGGCTCGACATCCGCGGGCCGGATCGTGAAAGGTCCGGCGCGCCGGCGAGGGAGCGGAGGATCGGCATGGCGGACGCGGTCGGCGCGGGTGGGCGGGAGTCGCGGGTGTTCACGCTGACCCAGGCGGATCTCGTCGAGGCTGGCGGAGCCACCTTCGACGCGAACCTGCGCCGGCCGAAGCTCCGGGCGCTCGCCGGAGCCTTCGCGCTGGTCGTCCTCCTCGTCGTCCTGTTCAAGGACGGGCCGGTCGTCGCCCTGGCCATGGCGATCACGCTGCCACTCCTGGCGCTGCTCGTGCCCTTCGCGCTGAAGCGGGTGCTGATCCCGGTCCAGACCCGCATCCTGCTCGCCCGCGACGCGCGCTTCCGGAACCCGTGGCAGGTCGCGGTCGAGCCCGACGGCCTCTTCGTCGAGAACGCCTTCGGGGAGTCGCGCTACCGCTGGTCGGTGTTCCGGGACCGCCTCGACACGCCGAATCTGGTGCTGCTGATGCTCGGCACCGGCAGCTACGTGCCCCTGCCCCGGCGGGCGCTGAGCGCCGGGGACGCGACCGACATCGAGGCGCATCTGCGGGTCGCCGCCGCGTCGGGCTAAATCCGCGGGCGGATCGCCCAGTCGACCGCCGGTCTCCGCCGTGCGCGATCTCCATCCTTGCCTGGTCGACCAAGTGCTGGCAGGGCGCGCGACCGACCCTTCGTTCCACCTTCGATTGCAGAGCGGCATGACGCCAGGTTTCCATCTCGCGCTCGTCAACGTCTTCACCGGCGACATCCAGGGCGGCCTCGGCCCGTTTCTCGGCACCTGGCTCGCCGAGGTCGCGTCCTGGGGCCCGGCGCGGGTCGGCACGGTGACGACGCTCGTCAGCTTCGGGGCCTTGCTGCTCAGCGGTCCGTTCGGAGCCCTGGTCGACCGGGTGCAGCGGCCGCGCCTTCTGATCGTGGCCGCCTGCCTTGCCATCCTCGCCGGGACCCTGCTGCTGCTGCCGGCCCGCTCGTTCCTCGGCGTCGCGGCGGCGCAGCTCGTCGCGGGCGCCGGCGGCACGCTCCTCATTCCCGCCGTCACCGCCCTGACGCTGGGTCTCGTCGGCAAGGAACGGTTTCCGAAGCAGCAGGGCCGGAACCAGGCGTTCAACCATGTCGGCATCCTGATCGCGGCGGGGATCATCGGGGTGGCGACGCCCTACGCCGGCCCGGCAGTCGCGTTCTGGGTGCTCGGCGCCATGGCGATCGCGGCGGCGGTCGCAGCCGCCACGACGCCCAAGGCCTCTTGGAACTCCCGGCGCGCCGTGGGCTGGAAGGAGGACGAGGAGGAGACACCCGCACGCTCGCCGCTCCTGCGGACCTTCCGGGACCGCCGGCTCCTCGTGCTCGCGGTGGCGCTCGCCCTGTTCCAGCTCGGCAACGGCGGCATGCTCAGCCTGCTCGGACAGAAGCTCGTGGAGACCGGGGCCGGCGGCACCGCCTGGACGGCCCGCTACGTGATGGTCGCCCAGCTCGTGATGGTGCCGGTGGCGCTGCTCGCCGGCTCCGTCGCCGACCGCAGCGGCCGGCGCTGGCTGCTCATCGCCGCCTGCGCCGCCCTGCCGCTGCGCGCCCTCATCAGCGCCTTCGTGGACGATCCGACCTGGCTGATCGCCGCCGAGGTCCTCGACGGGGTGGCGGCGGGCATCGTCGGCGTGGCGGTGCCGGTGGTCATCGCGGACATCACCTGGGGTTCGGGCCGCACGCAGACCGTGCTCGGCTCGATCAACGCGGTGCAGGGCGCCGGCGGCGCCCTCTCCGCCTGGTTCGGCGGGGTGGTGCAGGCCTGGCTCGGCTGGTCGGGCTGCTTCCTGGCGCTGGGCACGGCCGGGCTCGGGGCGCTCGCCATCGTGGTCTGGCTCAACGCCACCGCCGACGAGCGGCCGGCGAAACGCTCCGCCGACGCGAAGGCGGCTTGACCGCTCAGTCGGCCTCGACACGCCCGAGGCGCATGGACAGAGGCCAGGTGACCCGACGGCGCGTGGCGGGATCGCCCCAGTGCTCGGCGAGAGCCTGCCGGAATGCCGCAACCCGCGATGCGCCGCCGCGCCGCTCCAGCTCGGCGACCGCCGACCACGTGGCCACGTAGCCGACGAGATCGTCGAGCCCCCTGTCGCGCTCGATGGCGAGGGCGGGCTGCGGCAGCTCGGCGAACGGAAAGGGCAGGCCGCGATAGCCCTCCTCGACGTGCCGCCGCTCGGGTGGCCAGCAGGGTCCGAGGTCCCGGTAGAACGCGGCCACGACCTCGCCCGGCGCCCCGTCGAGATGCGGGATGCCGTAGCTGACGAGGGCCAGCACCGCCCCCGGCCGCGCCACCCGGCGGACCTCCGCATAGAAGGCGGGCAGGTCGAACCAGTGCGCCGCCTGCGCCGCGGTCACGAGATCGGCGCTGCCCGGCGGCAGCCCGCTCGCCTCGGCCGGCGCCACCCGGAAGGCGAGGTTCGGCAGCACCCCCGCCTGCCCGATCTGCTCGACGCTGGCATCGGTGGCGACGACCCGCTCGAAATGCCCGGCGAGCAGCTGCGCGAGCTGGCCGGTCCCGCAGCCGCAGTCGAGGGCGAGGCCCCGCCCCGGCGCGAGGCGCGCGAGATGCGCGGCGAGCGCGTCCGGGTAGCTCGGCCGGTGCGCCGCGTAGGCCGCGGCGCGGTCGGAGAAGTGATCCTTGAAGCCGGCCATGGCGCTCCCCGTCAGGGGCTGAAGATCAGCACCAGGTAGACGAAGAACAGGATCAGGTGCACCGCGCCCTCCAGCACCGTCGTCCGCAGGCCGGAGAAGGTGAGCGTCGAGAGGATCAGCGTCATTACCAGGAGCGCCATCTCGGTCGGGGCGAGACCGAGGACCACCGTCTGCCCGGTCAGGAGCCCGACCGCCAGCACCGCCGGCACCGTCAGGCCGACCGTCGAGGTCGCCGCCCCGAGGCAGAGGTTGATCGCCCGCTGCAGCTCGTTGCGGGCCACCGCCTTCAGCGAGGAGATCGCCTCCGGCGTGAACACGATCATCGCGATGACGACGCCGCCGAGGGCGGTCGGCGCCTTCAGGGCGGCGATGCCGTGGTCGAGGATCGTCGCGAGGCTCTTCGACAGGAGCACGATCGGCAGGATGTTGGCGACGAGCAGCACCGTGTGGCGCAGGATCGCCGCCTTCGGGACCGGCGGCTTGCCGCCCTCGGCCGCCGCAGCGGCCTCGACGGCGCGGGCCTTCTCGCCGGCATCCATGAAGAAGTCCCGGTGCCGCCCGGTCTGGATGAGCAGGAAAACCCCGTAGAGCGCCACGGTGAAGGCGGAGAATGCGATGGCCTGAAGGGTCGTGAAGGTGCCCCCCTGCGTCGAGGTGGTGAAGTTCGGCAGCACCAGCGCGATCACCGTCAGCGGGATGATCACCGAGAGGAAGGCCGAGGCCCCCTGCAGGTTGTAGGATTGCTGGTGGTGGCGCAGGCCGCCGATGAGCAGGCCGAGGCCGACGACGCCGTTGAGCACGATCATCAGCACCGCGAACATGGTGTCGCGGCCGAGCGTCGGGGCGTCCTTGGCCGAGAGCATCACGGCCGAGACCAGCACTACCTCGATGATGACGATTGCCAGCGTCAGAATCAGCGTGCCGAGCGGTTCGCCGAGCATGTGGGCGAGTTCTTCCGCCTCGTGCACGACGCCGAAGGCGGCCCAGAGGATGACGCCGAGGAGCCACGCGAACAGCAGGCTCGCCCACATCGGGTCGGCGAGGCCGCCGAGCCAATCCTTGCCGTAGACCGTGAAGGCACCGACCGTCGCCCACGCGACCACCAGCCGAAGAATACCGCCCATCACCCCGCCCGTCGCTCGAGAGTCGCAAAGGCTTCTGCCATCCCAAGCCTCGGAGCGACAGAGCGAATTCCGGCCCGCAGTGCGCTTGCGCACGCGATCGCGGACGCGACGGCCCGTACGCCGGCGAGCCATGCGAAACGCCCCATGGCCTCGCGGCCCCGTTGCGGCTAGAGACTGATGCTTCGCGAACCCGTTCCGGCCGACGCCGTCCTCCGCAAGCGATGCGGCAGGCGCCGCCGCCCGTGAGAGAGACCGTCACCCCGTGCCCTTCCCGACCCTGCCCGAGCCGATCACCCGGGCCCTTTCCGAGCGTGGCTACGCCGACCCGACCCCCGTGCAGTCCGCCGTGCTGGAGGGTGAGGCCACCGGGCGCGACCTGCTCGTCTCCGCCCAGACCGGCTCGGGCAAGACCGTCGCCTACGGCCTCGCCTTCGCCGGAACGCTCCTCGACGGGCAGGACCGGCTGCCTCCGGCGGGCGCCCCGCTCTGCCTCGTGATCGCGCCGACCCGCGAGCTCGCCCTTCAGGTCCATCGCGAGCTGGCCTGGCTCTACGGAGCGGCCGGGGGCCGGATCGTCTCCTGCGTCGGCGGCATGGACCCGCGCCGGGAGCAGCGGGCGCTCGCCGAGGGAGCCCATATCGTCGTCGGTACGCCGGGGCGCCTGCGCGACCATCTCGAGCGCCGGAACCTCGTCACCGATGCGATGCGGGTCGCGGTTCTCGACGAGGCCGACGAGATGCTCGACCTCGGCTTCCGGGACGATCTGGAGTTCATCCTCTCGCAGGTGCCGCCGGAGCGGCGCACGCTGCTATTCTCGGCGACGCTGCCGAAGGCCATCGCGACGCTGGCCGAGCGCTACCAGCGGGACGCGCTCCGCATCGCCGTGAAGGGCCAGGACCGCGGCCACGCCGACATCGCCTACCGGGCGATCCGGGTCGTGCCCCGCGAGATCGAGCACGTTGTGCTCAACGTGCTGCGCGCCGCCGAGGCGCCGACCGCGATCGTCTTCTGCAACACCCGCAACGCGGTGCGCCACCTCCAGGCCGGACTGACCGAGCGCGGCTTCTCGGTGGTGGCGCTCTCCGGCGAGCTCGGCCAGGGCGAGCGCAACGCCGCCCTCCAGGCGCTGCGCGACGGGCGAGCGCGGGTCTGCGTCGCCACCGACGTCGCCGCCCGCGGCATCGACCTGCCGACGGTGAGCCTCGTCATCCACGCCGACCTGCCCCACGACGCGGAGGTGCTCCAGCACCGCAGCGGCCGCACCGGCCGGGCCGGCCGCAAGGGCACGAGCGTGCTCCTCGTACCGAATGCCCGCCGCCGCCGCGCCGAGCAGATGCTCGCCATCGCCCGCGTGAATCCCGAATGGTCCGGCCCGCCCTCGGCGGACGAGATCCGCCGCCGCGACGCCGAGCGGGTCCTCGACGATCCGCTGCTGACCGAGCCGCCGGCCGAGGAGGACCTCGCGCTGGCCCGGATCATCGGCGAGAACCGGACGCACGAGGAGCTCGCCGCGGCGCTGGCGCGGGTCTACCGGACCCGGTTGCCGGCGCCGGAGGAGGTCAGCGACCCCGGCGAGGGCCGCGCCACCCGGGACGCCCGCCGTCCGCCCTACGATCCGCAGAGCCCGGAGAACCCTGTGGCCTCGGGACCGGCCGCGTGGTTCCGGCTCAACCTCGGGCGCCGCGACAACGCCGACCCGCGCCGCCTCCTGCCCATGCTGACCCGCCGCGGCGGCATCGGCCGCCAGGACATCGGCGCGATCCGCATCTTCGAGCGGGAGACCAAGTTCGAGATCCGCGGCGAGGCCGCCGCCGCCTTCGCTGCCGCCTTCGCCCGCAACGGCTCCCCCGAGATTCAGGTGGAGGCGATCTCCGGCGCGCCCGCCGCCGGCCCGAAGGGCCTCAAGAGCCCCCGTGGGGCGAAGCACGCCCGCGCGGCGGATCGCAAGCCCCACCGGCCCGCCCGCGCCGGGTAGGATCGTCGGGCGCGGCCTTGCGGAACAGGACGCGAACACCTAGCATGTTCGCGATTTGTTTCTGACACGACGATTCTGCCGGTCGTCGGGCGATGGAAGGCCACCACGATGCTGACCCGTAAACAGCTCGACCTGCTGCGCTTCATCCAGCAGCGGCTCAGCGAGAGCGGTGTCCCCCCGTCCTTCGACGAGATGAAGGACGCCCTCGATCTCAAGTCGAAATCGGGCATCCACCGCCTGATCACGGCGCTGGAGGAGCGCGGCTTCCTGAGGCGGCTCCCCAACCGGGCCCGGGCCATCGAGGTGATCCGGATGCCGGAGAGCCTCGGGCAGATCCCGGCGCCGGCCGCGACGACGCCGCGCCGGTTCACCCCGAGCGTCGTGGAAGGCGGGCGCGGCAAGAGCGCGCCGCCCGCGCCGCCCGCGCGCGACCTCGCCGCTCCGCCGCAGATGAGCGGCGGCGCCGTCACCATCCCGGTGATGGGGCGGATCGCGGCGGGCACGCCGATCTCGGCCATCGAGACGCAGAGCAGCGCGATCACCCTGTCCCCGGACATGATCTCGGGCGGCGAGCACTATGCCCTGGAGGTGCGCGGCGACTCGATGGTCGAGGCTGGCATCCTCGACGGCGACCTCGTGGTGATCCGCAAGCAGGACACCGCCAACACCGGCGACATCATCGTGGCACTGATCGACGACGAGGAGGCGACCCTGAAGCGCCTGCGCCGCCGCGGTTCCTCGATCGCCCTCGAGGCGGCGAACCCCGCCTACGAGACCCGTGTGCTCGGCCCCGACCGGGTGCGTATCCAGGGCCGCCTCGTCAGCTTGGTGCGCCGCTACTGAAGAGGTTCGACGGGCGCGTCCGCGAGCCCGTCGCTCTGCTCGCGGGGCTCGGGCTCGGCCGGTGCTTCCACCGTCCGTGGCGGTGAAACAGGAGGACTCGTAGCCGACTTCGAGTCGGAACGCGGGCGCCAGGGCCGTGCGCGGTCCGCATCGCGGCTCGGGCTGATCTCGGCGCCGCCGTCCCGCAGGCGGATCGCCAGGGCGCCGGAGGCCTGGAGGCGGGCCCGGTCGATGATGAGCCCGGCCGCGCAGGTCAGCGGTGCGGTGCGGGCCGTGATGAGGATGTCGGCGCGGGCGCAGTCCTCGGGAAAGGCGCGCTTGTCCTTGATGAGGGCCACGACGCGGCCGTCCTGGGCGCGGGCGTTGCAGCCGAGCCGGTCGCAGGCGGCACCCTCCCCGGCCTGCGCGGCGCTGCGTCCGTCGCCGTCCGCCCGCAGCCACTGCTCGAGCACGAAGGCCGGCGGTCGCCCGAGGGCGACGAGGCGGCCGTCGGCTCCGCGGATGGCGGCGCCCGCGCCGTCGCGGTCGACGTAGAGGTCATGCCGGACGGGGTTCGTCGCCAGAAGCAGGCCGATGGTGGCCGGCACGGCGGCGAGCCAGCGCAGGCTCGTCGCCGGAATCGTCGCGAGGACGAGAGCCGCGGCCAGCAGGAGCAGAGCGCCCTGGCCGAAGGCCGGCATCACGAGGTTCGCCTGCGCGAAGCCGGCGATCCAGCCGGAGATGGCGAGCATCCCCTGCACCGCCTGCCCCATCAGCCACCAGATCGGACGGTCGAGGGCGAAGGGATAGGCGAGCACGCCGAGCACCGCCGCCGGCATCACCGCGAGCGAGACGAGCGGCAGAGTCAGGGCGTTGCCGATGAGTCCGAAGGGCTGCACGGTCTGGAAATGGTAGGTCGCGAAGGGCGCCGTCGCGAGCTGTGCGACGAGGGTCGTGGCCAGGGTCCCGGCGACCGCCGTCACCGCGAACCGGAACCCGCGGGCGAGGGCGCCCCTCCCCTCCCGCGCCGGCAGCCGCCCCTCGATCAGCCGCGCGCAGGCGATGAGGCCGGCGACCGCGCCGAAGGACATCTGGAAGCTCGGCCCGAGCAGCCCCTCGGGCTCGCGGGCCAGCGCGACGAGGGCGGCGAGGGCGAGATTGCGCATGCTGATCGCCGGGCGGTCGACGAGGATGGCGCCGAGCATGATCAGCGTCATCAACAGGGAACGCTCGGCGGCGATGTCCCAGCCCGAGAACACGCAGTAGGCTGTTACGCCGACCATGGCGACGAGGGCGGCGATCTTCTTGATCGGCCAGCGCAGCGCGAGCGGCGGTGCCAGGGCGAAAGCGGCGCGCACCAGCCAGAACACGACGCCGGCGGCGAGCACCATGTGCAGCCCGGAGATCGAGACGACGTGATATATGCCGGCCGCGCGCAGCACGTCGTTGGTGGGCTGCGCGATCAGGCCGCGCTTGCCCGTCACCAGCGCCGCCGCGACGGCGCCGGCCTGCCCGCCCCCGGCCTCGGCGATGCGGCGGGTGAGGACGTTGCGGGCCTCGTCGACGGAGGCCGCGAGCCGCAGGCCGAGGGGCACCGCCTCCGGCGGCGGCTTCACCTCGACGTTTCCGAGCACCGAGCCCACCGCGCCGATGCCGCGAAAGTAGGCGTCGCGGGCGAAGTCGTAGCCGCCGGGGCGCGCGGCTTCGGGGGGCGGCAGTAGCCGGGCCTTCAGAGCCACGAAGTCGCCCGGCCGCAGGCTCTGCGCCTTGCGGAAGGAGACGCGCACCCGTTCGGGGCGCGCCTCGGGCCCGAGGCCAGCGAAGCTCGCGACGCGGATGATCAGGCGCCCGCCGGTCTCCCGCTCCTCCAGAGTCTCGACGAAGCCGGTGAGCGGGCCGATGGTCGTGCGCGCCAGGATCGGCTCCTTCACCTGCGCCACGCGGACCGTGCCCGCCGCGAAGCCGAGCGCCGCCGCCGCCAGCCCGAGGGCGACGGCGCGCCCGGCCGGCCGCGTCGCGAGGACGGGGACGAGCCCCGCGCAGACGCCCGCCGCGAGGAGCGGCGCCCACAGCGCCGGCTCGCCGTCGGTCAGTCCGAAGAAGATGAGGATGCCGGCGCCGAAGGCGACCGCGAGCCACGGAAACAGCCGCCGCTGCTCGGCTTCGACCGCGAGGTTGCCGGCGACCCAGCCGCTCGCGGCCGGCACCAGCTCGGGCAGCGCGGGAAGACGGGCGGCGGGCAGGAGCGCGAGCGCGCCTCCGCCGCCCCGTCTCCCGTCCTGCGTCATCGTCGGCCGCTTCCTTAACGCCCCGGTCGGGCCATGCTACACGCGCGCGGCGCGGCGGGTCGATCCGCTGCCTTGCCTCTCCAACACTTGTCCCGGACCGATGTCGTCAGCCGTCGTCACGCGCTTTGCGCCCTCGCCCACGGGCTACCTCCATATCGGCGGCGCCCGCACGGCCCTGTTCAACTGGCTCTACGCCCGCCGCTTCGGCGGCCGCATGCTGCTGCGCATCGAGGACACCGATCGCGAGCGCTCGACGCAAGGCGCCATCGACGCGATCCTCGACGGGATGTCCTGGCTCGGCCTCGATTGGGACGGGGAGGTCGTCTACCAGTTCGCCCGCGCCGAGCGGCACCGGGAGATCGCCGAGAGCCTGCTCGCCTCCGGCCACGCGTACCGCTGCTACGCCAGCGCCGAGGAGCTGCAGGAGATGCGCGAGCGCGCCCGCGCGGAGGGGCGCCCCTCCCGCTACGACGGCCGCTGGCGCGACCGCGACCCCTCCGAGGCGCCCGCCGGCGTGAAGCCGGTGATCCGCCTGCGGGCGCCCCTGGAGGGGGAGACCGTGGTGGAGGACGCAGTGCAGGGGCGCGTCACCTGGGCCAACAAGGACCTCGACGACCTCGTGCTGCTGCGCTCGGACGGCACGCCGACCTACATGCTCGCCGTGGTCGTGGACGACCACGACATGGGCGTGACCCAGATTATCCGCGGCGACGACCATCTCACCAACGCCGCCCGGCAGAGCCAGATCTACCGGGCGCTCGGCTGGGACGTGCCGGGCATGGCCCATATCCCGCTCATCCACGGGGCGGATGGAGCCAAGCTCTCGAAGCGCCACGGGGCGCTCGGCGTCGATGCCTACCGCGACCTCGGCTACCTGCCGGCGGCGCTGCGCAATTACCTCGTGCGCCTCGGCTGGAGCCACGGCGACCAGGAGGTGTTCACGACGGAGGAGATGACGGCGGCCTTCGATCTCGGCGCCATCGGGCGCTCGCCGGCCCGGTTCGACTTCGCCAAGCTCGAGAACCTCAACGGCCTCTACATCCGCGGCGCCTCCGACGCGGACCTCGTCGCGGCGATCGAGGCGATCGTGCCGAGCGTCGGCGCTTCCCGCGGCCTGGCCCTGCCCCTCGATTCCGCGCTGCGGGAGAAGCTCGTCGCGGCGATGCCGGGCCTCAAGGAGCGGGCGAAGACGCTCGTCGAGCTCCTCGACAGCGCCGCCTATCTCTACGCCGCCCGGCCGCTGGCCCTCGACGAGAAGGCGGCCACGCTCCTCGGCGACGAGGCCCGCGCCCGGCTCGCCGCGATCCTGCCCGCGCTGGAGGCGGTGACGCCCTGGGACGCCGCCGGCACCGAAGCCGCCGTGCGGGCCTTCGCCGAGGCGAACGGGCTCAAGCTCGGCCAGGTCGCACAGCCGCTGCGGGCGGCGCTCACCGGGCGCGCAACCTCTCCGCCGGTCTTCGACGTGCTCGCGGTGCTCGGCCGCGAGGAGAGCCTGGCACGCCTGCGCGACCAGGCGACCGGCGCCTGAAGACCGCGTCGCCGGGCGGCCCGGAAACTGCTTGGCGAAGCACGGCGGATGTCATCCTGCCCGTTGCTGGCGGTCGGCCGATCCGCTAACCGGATGGGCCTGTGAGCAACCGCAGCATCGCCGCCGCGCTCCGGACCGCGGGCTCGCCAGGGCACGCCCTGGCCCGCCGGTGGACGGCGCCGTCTCCGTCGTCAGAAAGGTCCACGCCTCCATGAGCGCAGCCAGCACCATCACCGTGGGCGACAAGAAGGTCGAGCTTCCGGTCAAGGACGGCACCATCGGGCCGAGCGTCATCGACATCGGCAAGCTGCACGCCCAGACCGGCGCCTTCACCTTCGATCCGGGCTTCACCTCGACCGCCTCCTGCGAGTCGAAGATCACCTACATCGACGGCGACGCCGGCGTGCTGCTCTACCGCGGCTACCCGATCGAGCAGATCGCCGAGCAGGGCGACTTTCTCGAGACCTGCTACCTGATGCTGTTCGGCGAGCTGCCGACCCAGAAGCAGAAGGCCGACTTCGAGTACAAGGTCACGCGCCACACCATGGTGCACGACCAGATGAGCCGCTTCTTCCAGGGGTTCCGGCGCGACGCGCACCCGATGGCGGTGATGGTGGCCTGCGTCGGCGCCCTCTCGGCCTTCTATCACGACTCGACGGACATCACCGACGAGACCCAGCGGATGGTGGCCTCCATCCGCATGATCGCCAAGATGCCGACGCTTGCGGCAATGGCCTACAAGTACTCCATCGGTCAGCCCTTCGTGTATCCGAAGAACGATCTCGACTACACGTCGAACTTTCTGCGGATGTGCTTCGCGGTCCCGTGCGAGGAGTACAAGATCAACCCGATCTTCGCCCGTGCGCTCGATCGGATCTTCATCCTGCACGCCGACCACGAGCAGAATGCCTCGACCTCGACGGTCCGCCTCGCCGGCTCCTCGGGCGCCAACCCCTTCGCCTGCATCGCCGCCGGCGTCGCCTGCCTCTGGGGTCCGGCCCATGGCGGGGCGAACGAGGCCGCGCTCAAGATGCTCATGGAGATCGGCACGCCCGAGAACGTGAAGAAGTACGTCGACAAGGCGAAGGACAAGAACGACCCCTTCCGCCTGATGGGCTTCGGGCACCGGGTCTACAAGAACTACGACCCGCGCGCGCGCATCATGCAGCACACCACCCACGAGGTGCTGAGCGAGCTCGGCATCAAGGACGATCCACTGCTCGAGGTCGCCGTGCAGCTCGAGCAGATCGCGCTCAAGGACGAGTACTTCATCGAGAAGAAGCTCTACCCGAACATCGACTTCTACTCGGGCATCACCCTCAAGGCGATGGGCTTCCCGACCGACATGTTCACGGTGCTGTTCGCGCTGGCCCGCACCTCGGGCTGGATCGCGCAGTGGGCGGAGATGATCGAGGACCCGTCGCAGAAGATCGGCCGGCCGCGCCAGCTCTACATCGGCCCGGCCCAGCGCGAGTACATGCCGATCGGCCAGCGCAGCTAGGAACGAACGGGAGCCGGCGGCTCGAAAGAGCCGCTGGTTTCGCGTCGGGCATCCTCGATCAGGGAGTGCCGGGCGTAGACGGGGGCGGCTCCGGCGAGGGCAATCCCGCCGGCCGCGCCGAGCATGAAGGCGAGCATGGCTTCCCGTTCTCGCCGGGGGAACAGGACGCTTCGCGGCCGGGTTCCGGCACGGCGATCGCTCTCAGGCGTCGACGTGCTTGAGCACCAGGGTCGCGTTGGTGCCGCCGAAGCCGAACGAGTTCGAGAGCACGTGGCCGAGCCTGGCCCCGTCGCGGCGCTCGCGCAGGATCGGCATGTCGGCGAAGGCCGGATCGATCTCGTCGATATGCGCGCTCTCGCAGATGAAGCCGTTGTTCATCATCAGGAGCGCGTAGATCGCCTCCTGCACGCCGGTGGCGCCGAGCGAATGGCCGGTGAGCGACTTCGTCGCCGCGATCGGTGGGCAATCCTCGCCGCGGCCGAAGACCTCGCGGATCGCCTCGATCTCCTTCTCGTCGCCGACCGGCGTCGAGGTGGCGTGCGGGTTGATGTAGTCGATGCGCGCGCCCTTCAGGCCACTGAGCGCCTGGCGCATGCAGCGCACGGCACCTTCGCCGGACGGCGCGACCATGTCGTGCCCGTCGGAGGTGGCACCGTAGCCCGCGACCTCGCCGTAGATGCGCGCGCCGCGCGCCTTCGCGTGCTCCAGCTCCTCCAGCACCAGCACCCCGGCGCCCCCGGCGATGACGAAGCCGTCGCGGTTGGCGTCGTAGGCGCGGGACGCCCGGGCCGGCGTGTCGTTGTAGCGGGAGGACATGGCGCCCATCGCGTCGAACAGCACCGAGAGCGTCCAGTCGAGGTCCTCGCAGCCGCCGGCGAAGATGACGTCCTGGCGCCCGGCCTGGATGATCTCGGCGGCGTTGCCGATGCAGTGGTTCGACGTCGCGCAGGCCGAGGAGATCGAATAGTTCACGCCCTTGATCTTGAACCAGGTGGCGAGCGTCGCCGAGGCGGTCGAGGACATCGCCTTGGGCACCGCGAAGGGGCCGACGCGCTTCGGGCCCTTCTCGACGGCGATGGCCGCGGAATCGACGATGGTGCGGGTCGAGGGACCGCCGGAGCCCATGATGATGCCGGTGCGGTCGTTCGAGACGTCGCCCTCGTCGAGCCCCGCGTCCCGGATCGCCTGATCCATGGCGACGTGGTTCCAGGCGGTGCCGCCGCCGTGGAAGCGCATGGCGCGGCGGTCGACGACGCTCTCGGGATCGAGGCCGGGCCGGCCCTCGACCTGGCTGCGGAAGCCGTGCTCGGCATAGGAAGGCGACCGGTCGATGCCGGACTTCGCCTCGCGCAGGGAGGCCAGCACCTCCTGAGTGTTGTTGCCGATGGACGAGACGATGCCCATCCCGGTGATCACGACACGCCGCATGAGGCTCACGTCTTTCCGCTGCAGGCGGCGCTCCCCGGCGTCGCCCGATCCCTCGGGCGTCACGTAAGGCGGCAGGCCGGCAATCTCAACAGGTCCCGGCCGTGGGGCTTCAGGACTGGAACAGCGCCACGCGCAGGTCCTGCGCCTCGTAGATGCGCTTGCCGTCGGCCTCGACGGTGCCGTCAGCGATGCCGAGCACGAGCTTGCCCTGCCGCACCCGCTTGAGGTCGATCGTGTAGGTCACGAGGCCGACGCTCGGCAGGACCTGGTCGGTGAACTTCACCTCGCCGACCCCAAGGGCGCGGCCCCGGCCCGGCGCGCCGAGCCAGCCGAGATGGAAGCCGACGAGCTGCCAGAGGGCGTCGAGGCCGAGGCAGCCCGGCATCACCGGGTCGCCCTTGAAGTGGCAGCCGAAGAACCAGAGGTCCGGCCGGATGTCGAACTCGGCGCGCACATGGCCCTTGCCGTGGGCGCCCCCGTCCGTGCCGATCGAGGTGATGCGGTCGAACATCAGCATCGGCGGCAGCGGAAGCTGAGCGTTGCCGGCCCCGAACAGCTCGCCGCGTCCGCAGGCGAGCAGCTCCTCGTAGGAGTAGCTGGAAGCCCGCGCGGGGGCCGCCGTCTGATCGGTGTCCGATGCCATGAAAGCGGGTCGTTCCTCGTGTCTCGAAATCGTTGGCGGTGCCCGTCCGTCCCGTCCATCATCGGACAGACGCATGATCGCCGCGCGCCTCGTTACCACAGGGGGCAAACGCCTTCAAAGGCGTGGCTGCCCTTCCCCGCACGGCGTGCTAGCACCTCCGAGCTTGGCGGGAGCGGAGAGCTTAAGGGGCATGGCCGGAAAGACCGAGGCGCCGGGGCGCGGCGACAGTGCGCGCGACCTCGCGACAGCGACCGGCCTCAGCTTCGCCGCCGGGTACGTCGACACTGCGGCCTTCATCGCCCTCTATGGATTGTTCACGGCGCATGTGACCGGCAACTTCGTGCTGATCGGCGCCGAGCTCGTCACGACCTCGACGGGCGTTCTGGCCAAGCTCCTGGCGCTTCCCGTCTTCCTCCTGGCGGTGGCCCTCTCCCGCGTGATCGCCCTGGGGTTCGAGGCGCGGGGCCGGGGCTCGCTGCGCTGGCTGCTCGGCCTCGAAGGGCTGCTGCTGGCCGGCTTCGGCATCATCGGAACCCTGCGGGCGCCCTTCGCCTCCGCCGACGCGCCCGACGCGATCCTCGTCGGCATGCTGGGCGTCGCCGCGATGGGCATCCAGAACGCGCTCGCGCGACTGTCACTGGCCCATCTCGCGCAGACGACGGTGATGACCGGCAACGTCACCCAGGCGGTGATCGACGCCGTCGATCTCGCCCGCGGAGCGGTACCGCCGGGCTCGCCCGCACGGGGCCGGATGCGGCGGATGCTGCCGGCGGTGGTGGCCTTCGCGATCGGCGCCATCGCCGGCGCCTTCGGCGTCGCCGGCCTCGGATTCGCCTGCGCGGCGATCCCCGTGGCGGTGCTCGTCGCGCTCGCGGCGCTGGCCCGCTGAGCTGGCCTCAGGGCGTCCCAGAGGCCGGACCGCGTCGGCATGGAGCGCAGCATAAGCCGTGTCTCAGCTCGGATCGGACGCGCTCCGCTGATCCGGTCTCTCGGCACCGGTCACTCGCGCTTCCGCGAGGTCGAGCAGACGCTCGCCGTCCGGTCCGGGATTGTGGACGAAGGCGATCACCCTGGGCATGTTCGCTCGGGCACCCTTTATCCAGCGCAGACGAACGTCGTTGCCGTGAACCGTCTCGCCGACCGGTCCGGCCGACGCGCGGGGTGCCAGAGCCTCGATCGACGCTGCCGTCTCGGTCGGGCGCCGTATCGGGGCCGCGATCGCGACGAGCACCGCCTCCCCTTCCGGAACAATCGCGGCCAGCCGGCTCCGCAGCGCCCCGACGACCCGCAGGGCGACCTTGTCGAACCGCAAGCGCAGGCGGGACCGGGCGGCCTCCTCGGCGAGATCTCGCTCGACATCGGATGCGCTCACGGGTGTCATCGACGGACAACGGGCTCGGCCTTGCCAGGCTCCCGGTCGCCAGCCAGGACAATCCGCCTGGCCATGGTCTCGATGTTTCGAGGCCAGGCGGCAATGTCCGACGCTGCGGCTCGCGTCAGCTCCCGGTCGAGAACACCGGACTTGGACTCGCGTCACCGCCGCCGGCCGGCATCGGTTGCGGTGCGGCGGGGGGTCCCGTATACTCTTGGCTAAGTTTTGTACGTTTCTAAAGAGCGTTAGCCAGAGCGATGTCCGACCTGATGCCCCTGAAGGCGATGCTGAACGCGCGCGTTCCCTCGCTTCCCGCCGACGCCCTGACGGCGACGGGCCGGCGCGGCTGTCCGCTCTCGGATCTCCGCGACCGCTTGCGCCGCGCGGGCCTGCGCCCGACGCGCCAGCGCCTGTCGCTGGGCTGGCTCCTCTTCGGCCGGGGCGACCGCCACCTGACGGCGGAGATGCTCTACGACGAGGCGATGCGAGCCAAGGTGCCGGTCTCGCTCGCCACCGTCTACAACACGCTCCACCAGTTCACCGAGGCGGGCCTCCTGCGCCAGCTCGCGCTCGACGGGTCGAAGGCCTATTTCGATACCAACCCCAGCGAGCACCACCACTTCTTCCTCGAGGACGAGGGCGAGGTGATGGACATGCCCGACTGCGGCATCACCGTCGACGCGCTCCCCGAGGCCCCCGAGGGCATGGAGATCGCGGGCGTCGAGGTGATCGTGCGTCTGCGCCGCCGGGGCAGCAACCGCAAGCTCTGACGCGACGCCGTCGACCTGAGAGTTCGAGAGGCCCGGGCATCCCCCGGGCCTTTCTCATTCCACCCGCTCGTTCGGGTAGACGCCCCAGAGCCGGTCCTGGCGGATGTAGCCGTCCACGTCCCCGCGCTTGCCGGGAATCGCGACGATAAGGCGGCACCAGGAGCCGCTGCAGGTCTTCACGCTGCCGATGACGCCGGGCTGGAGACGGGCCTCGTCGCCGGCCGCATCGTCGGCCTTGGAGCGCAGCGAGATCGAGGCGTTGGCGTCGCCCCCCTTCGGCGCCGTGACGATGGCCGTGCGCCTCCCCGAGAGCAGCGAGTGCAGCACCCAGCCCTCGGTGCCCTCCGAGTCGCGGATGCGGCGCCAGGTCTCGAACTCGGCCACGATCTCGACGGGCAGGCCTGCCCGCTGGAACACCCACAGGGTGCGGTGATCCTTGGAGGGCCCCTCCCGGAGGTTGACCCGGTCGGTCTTGAGGCTCGCGTAGCGCGGCAGCGGAAGCTTCGTGACGGGGCCGAGCGCCGGCTCCGGCGCGGCCAAGGCGCCATCCGCGAGCCCCAGCGCGAGCGCGGCGAGAAGGACGGCGCGGAAAGGTCTCGATGGCATCACTCGCCTCCGGTCCGGCATCGGCGTCGATCCGTCGGGATGCGGCCACGGGCGGCGCATTGTCTTCCATCCTCGCTCTGCTAGAGAGGCCGGATGGCCACGGCCGACCCTGGGACGACGCATCGTCGTGTCTGGTCCAGAGTGGTTAACGGAGCCTGAAGCCGGCTCGTCGCGCAAGGCGCGGGCGTGGGAGGAAGCATGTCGGTCAAGCGCAAGCCCCTCGTGGTCGTCACGCGGCGCCTGCCGGACGCCGTCGAGACGCGCATGCGCGAACTCTTCGACACGCGCCTCAACCAGGACGACACGCCCCTCTCGAAGGAGGCCATGGCCGCCGCGCTCCGCGAGGCGGACGTGCTCGTCCCCACCGTCACCGACGAGATCGATTCGGGCCTCATCGCCCAGGCCGGCGAGAACCTGCGGCTCATCGCCAACTTCGGCAACGGCGTCGACCACATCGACGTCGCCGCGGCGCTGGAGCGGGGCATCACCGTCACCAACACGCCGGGCGTCCTCACCGAGGACACCGCCGACATGACCATGGCGCTGATCCTCGCCGTCGCCCGCCGGCTGGCGGAGGGCGCGCGCATCATCCCCGACGACGACTGGGACACCGGCTGGTCGCCGACCTGGATGCTCGGCCGGCGCATCACCGGCAAGCGCCTCGGCATCGTCGGCATGGGCCGCATCGGGCAGGCGCTGGCGCGGCGCGCCAAGGCGTTCGGCCTCCAGATCCACTACCACAACCGCCGCCGGGTCCCGGCGCCGATCGAGACCGGCCTCGACGCGACCTACTGGGAATCCCTCGACCAGATGCTGGCGCGGGTCGACATCGTCTCGGTGAACTGCCCGCATACGCCGGCGACCTACCATCTGCTCTCCGCCCGCCGCCTCAAGCTCCTGAAGCCCGAGGCGATCGTCGTGAACACCGCCCGCGGCGAGGTGATCGACGAGAACGCGCTCGCCCGGCTCATCGAGGCCGGCGACATCTCAGCGGCCGGCCTCGACGTGTTCGAGCAGGAGCCGGCGGTAAGCCCCCGCCTCGTGCGGCTCGCCCGCAACGGCAAGGTCGTGCTCCTTCCCCACATGGGCTCGGCGACCCACGAGAGCCGCACCGACATGGGCGAGAAGGTCATCATCAACATCAAGACCTTCATGGACGGGCACCGGCCGCCGGACCGCATCCTGCCGAGCATGCTCTGACCGGGGAGGGGCGGATGAGCGCCGAGACGAAGCCCGCCGCGCCCCTCGCCCACGCGGTGTTCGACGTCGGCGCCGCCGTCGCCGCCCTGCCGGAGCGTTCGTCGACGATGGTCGCCGACCACCGCTTCACCGAGGACGACACCGCGAGCGCGCGGGTGTTCCGCGTCTACGCGCCGACGCCGCCCCACAGCCACGCCTCCTGCGACGAGTATCTCTACGTGCTCTCCGGCCGCTGCCGGATGCGCTTTGCCGACGAGCCGGCGGTCGAGGTCGGCCCCGGCAAGCTCGTGGTCTTCAAGCGCGACGTCGTGCACTCCGTGCAGGAGATCCTGGAGGAGCCGCTGGTGTTCCTGTCGGTGGACACGCCGCGCCGCGTGCCCCGCGACATCCGCTTCGTCAGCGAGGGCACGGGCACGCCCGACACCTTCATGCGCCAGCGGGACTGAGCACGATGCGGAAAGGTGGAATCCGGTTCTCCGAAACCGTCGTGCGCCACCGGTAGGATGGGGCTTCAGATCGCGTCGGCCGTAGGCTTCAGGGCCGTGCCGCCGTTCAGCCCGGCGCTCTGGAAGAGCCGCTCGCTGGTGAGCTTGAGGAAGGAGAACCCGAACTCCGGGTTCTGGTAGTAGAGCTGCTTCACGTCCGAGTAGGCGATCGAGAGGGCGGTGCCCGACTCGACGCAGACCAGGGAGCCGGTGCGCAGGTTGCCCGGCGAGAGCAGGCCGAGCTCTCCGACCACCGCGCCTGTGCCGACCTCGATGTCCGGCTCGACCACCCGGTAGCGGCCGCTCTTCACGTAGAACATCTCCGAGGCCTCGTCGCCCTTCCGGAAGACGACCTCGCCCGCCTTGAATCGGCGCTCGGTGCCGAAGGGTTCCAGCCAGTCGAGGGAGAGGTCGCCGTCCGCCGCCTTCTCCGTCTGCCGCACGAGGCGCAGCATCTGCCAGAGGCGGAAGGCGTTGAAGGGGATCTGGATCATCTCGGTGAGCACCACCGGCACGCTGCCGATCATGCCGCCGTAGATGATGACCACGACGCTGGCGCAGAGCGAAACGATCCGCAGCGGGATCATCGTGCTCATGGCCGACGAGGTGATGGTCAGCGCCGTGCCGAGATAGCCGACGGCTTCGATCCAGTTCGCGGCGATCCAGTCCATGCGCCCCTCCCGAGAGCCTTCGCGATGGCGGATCGCGGCGGCGCAGGCAAGGTCGCCGGTCCTCAGGCGGCCGGTTTCTCAGGGGCTGTGCCGTTTCGAACCTGTGCGGCGATCTCGGCGGCCGCCCGTTCGCCCTCCGCCCAGGCACCGCCGACGGTGCCCCACTGCTCCCGCGACAGGGCCTCGCCCGCGAACCAGACCCGCCTGCCCACGGGATCGCGCAGGGCCCGCCGCGCCGCTGCGTGGCCTGGCGGCACCACCGCCCAGGAACCCCGCGACCAGGGATCGCGCCGCCACTCGCTGACCGCAGGGATCGCGAGATCGCGCAGCCGGGCCCGGCCGACATGCTCGGCGAGGACCTCCCGCACGAGGCGGCGCACCCCGTCCTCGCCAACCGATGCGGCGCAGGCGGAATCGAGCTCGAAATAGTGGAACGGCGTGCCGTCGATGCGCGCGAGCAGCCCCGGCGGCGCGTGGCGGGTGCCGACGAGGCTGACGAGACGGTCAGCGCCTCGGAACGGGCTCGACGGCCAGTGCAGCACCGCGTGCTCGTAGATCCCGCTGATGAAGCCGTCGAACGCCCCGCGGGTCGCCGGGGGCAAGGCCGGCGAGAAGCGGAGGGCCTCCCGCAGCACCATGACAGGCAGCGTGACGAGGCAGGCGCGGGCCGCGATCGTGCCGCCGTCGCGCAGCGCCACGCGCACGCCGCCACCGGACCAGTCGACCGAGGACGCCGCCGCGCCGAGCCGCACCGGCAGGCCCACGGCAAGCCGGGCGAGATAGGCACCGTAGCCGCCGGCGACGAAGAAGTTGTCGCCGTACTCGAGGCTCGGGAAATCGTGGAGCGAGACCTCCTCCAGCGGCCGTCCCGAGACGAGGCCGTGGACGAGCGCCACCCGCGCCCGCCAGGGGCCGAGGCCCACGGGCAGCGCGGTGCTCGCCGGGCGATCCGGCCCGCCTTCCGCCGCGCCTCGCGTCATCGCGCGGTCGGCGCGGTCGAAGGCGCGGGCGGAGGCTTCCGCCTCGGCGGCGCGGGCCGGCCGCCGCCCGATCCGGACATGGCTCTCCTGCGGGGCGCGGCGCAGGGGCTCGCCCCGCTCATGGCCCAGGCGGACGAGGGGATTGATGCCTCCGGCATGGAGCCAGTGGGCGCCGAGGTCGATCGCGTGCCCGCGCAGGAGCGTCGTCACCGCGCGTCCGCCGACCCGGTCGCGGGCCTCCAGCACGGCGACGCTCAGGCCCTCCCCGATCAGCCGCCGGGCGGCGGCGATGCCGGCGGCGCCGGCCCCGATCACCACCACGTCGGGGTTGGGCGGCAGAGGCGCCAGCCGGGGAGAGCCGGCGGGGCGGAAGCGCGCGTGCGCCGGCCGCGGGACGGATGCGTCCTCGCTCATGCGGGGTCGATGCCTCAGGGCTTCAGGATCTCGACGCGGCCGGAGCGGTCGCCGCCGGGCTTGGGGCTGCCGACGAGGGTGAAGAGGTGCCCGTCGCGCACGGCGGCGCCGAAGCCGTGGCGCGGCGTCGGCAGGTCGGGCAGCTTTCGCCACGCGTTGCGGACGGGGTCGAACGCCTCGACGGCGCCGTAGGTCTGGCTCCGCGATTCGCCGCCCAGCACCACCATCTCGCCGTCGATCACCGCCGAGGCGGTGCCGCTGCGGGCGGTCGGCATGTCCGGCGCCTTGATCCACGCATCGGCGCCCGGATCGTAGACCTCCGTCACCGCGAGGTTGCGGTTCGATTCGCCGTCGATGCGCCCGCCCGCGGCGACGAGCTTGCCCGCGACGGCCTGCACCGAGAGGTGGTCGCGGGGCGTCGGGAGGGCGGCGGCCTCGCTCCAGCGATCCTTCTCGGGGTCGTAGACGAGGTGCCCGGTGCTGTTGCCGCGCCCGGAATGGCTGCCGCCGACGATGTGGATGCGCCCCTCGAGGAGCGCGGCGCCGCCGGCCGCCCGCTCGCCGGGCATCGCGGATCGGCGGCTCCAGCGGTCGGTCCCCGGATCGTAGGCGTGGACGTCGGCGGTCGCCGTCCAGCCGTCGCGGTAGCCGCCGAAGACGTAGACGAGGCCGCCGGTCGCGACCGTCATCGGGTGATGGACATGGTAGGGAAAGGCCGCGCCCTCGCGCCAGCTGTCGGCGGCGAGATCGTAGATCAGGAGCTCCGTCGCGCCGTTGTAGTCGCCGACGACGTAGGCCTTGCCGCCGGTCTCCGCGACGCCGACCTCGGAGCGCGGCGCCGGGGCCTCGCGCCCCCTCGACCATTCGGCGGCGGGAGCGGGCAGGGCGAACGTCAGGCTCAGGGCAATTGCGAGACGCGCGGAACGGAGCATGGGCGGTCCTCCGATATCTGTCTCGGGGAACGCACGGACCGCGGCAAGGTGGCCGCGCCCCATCGTCCCGCATCTTGCGCCGCGCCCTCGCGCTCACCACAACCGTGACGCTCGAAGGGACCCGCATCCATGCTCATCCAGGCGGCCGTCGCGGCCCTGCGCCAAGTGTTCTCGCCGGCGCTCCGCGCGATCCTGTGGAAGTCCCTCGCCCTGACGCTCGCCCTGCTGGCGACGGTCTGGTTCGGGCTGACCCGGCTGATCCAGTGGTTCCAGGCGAGCCACCACATCTCCGCCGACTACCCGATCCTCGACACGCTCGCCTATTTCCTGGCGGGCTTCGGACTTCTCGTGGCGCTGGTCTACATCCTGCCGGCGGTCTCGATCCTCGTCGCCGGGTTCTTCCTCGACGACGCCGCCGAGATCGTGGAGCGGACGGACTTCCCGAACGATCCGCCCGGACAGCCGATGGCGCTCGGCACCAGCCTGCTCTACGCGGTCCGCTTCGCGGGGCTGACGCTGCTCGTGAACCTCTGCGCGCTGCTGATCTTCTTCGTGCCGATCGTCGGCATCGCGGCCTTCTTCGGCGCCAACGCCTACCTGCTGAGCCGCGAGTACTTCGAGATGGCGGCCGCCCGTTTCCGGCCGCTCGACGAGGCCGCCTCCCTCCGCCGGAGCAATGCGGCGACGACGCTCGCCGCCGGCTGCCTGCTCGCCGGCATGATGGTGGTGCCGATCCTGAACCTGCTGACGCCGCTCTTCGGCATCGCCCTCATGGTCCATGTCCACAAGGGCATCGCCCGCCGGGGGCAGCTGCCGGCGCCCGACGCTCGGGCGCTGAGGGGACCCTAACCGCCGCGGGTGCCCCAGCGGGCGCCCATCTGGCTCGGCCGCGAGGTGTCGGGGCCGATGGCGGGACCGCTGGCGCGGGACGGACGGTGCTGCGAGCCCGGCCCCTCCGGCGTCGGGGCGATGCTGTCGGGGATCTCCTCCTCGCTCTCCGTGCCCCGGCCGGTGGCGAACTGGCCGGCCTTGCGGAAGCGCCAAAGGTAGCTCGGCACCACGGCCTCGGCGGCGGTCGGCTGGATGCCGAAGGTCTCGAAGGTACGTCCCTCGGCCTTGGCGGCCTCCGACACGACGTTATCGCTCTGGAGCATCGCGACCTGGTCGCGGGTCAGCTTCAGCTCGTCCGGCAGCAGGCCGAAGGTCGCGAGGTCGACGATCTCCATCACCCGCGCCTGCAGACGGGCGGCGGGCTCCGGCAGGGCGACGATCGTGCGGCGGCGCTGCGCGGTGTCGAGGGCGTAGCGGACGAAATGCTCGAAGGTCGCGACCTCGGGGCCGCCGAGCTCGTAGACCGTGCCGGGCTTGGCCGCGCCGTCGACGGCGAGCGCCACGGCCTCGGCCACGTCGCCGACGAAGACCGGCTGCATCCGGCTCTCGGCGCCGGCAATCGGCAGCACCGGCAGGGCGCGCGACAGGCTGGCGAACCGGTTGAAGAAGCCGTCGCCCGGGCCGAACATCAGGGAGGGCCGCAGGATCACCGCGTCGGGCGCGGCGGCGAGCAGGTTCGCCTCGCCCTCCGCCTTGGTCCGGGCGTAGGCCGCGGGCGAGGCCGCGTCGGCGCCGATCGCCGAGACGTGGACCACGCGCGCACCGACCGCCGCCGCCTCGCGGGCGATCAGGCCGGGGCCGGCCGCCTGGAGGCGGGAGAAGCTCTGGGCGCCGGTCTCCTGGAGGATGCCGACGAGGTTGATCACGGCATCCGCCCCTTTCACCGCGGCGGCGACAGAGGCCGGAAAGCGCAGGTTCGCCTGCACGGCGACGATCTGGCCAACCTTGCCAAGCGGCTGGAGGAACAGGGCCAGATCCGGGCGGCGCACGGCGACCCGGATGCGGTAGCCGCGGTTGGCGAGCGCCCGCACCACCTGCCGGCCGAGGAAGCCGGAGCCTCCGAAGACCGTCACGAGCTGGGATTCAGGGCGCGTCGCGGGCAGGGAAGCCATGGAAGTTCGAGCCTGTGAGCCGCCCCGGCGGTGCGCGACGGGGCCTTGATCGCTGCGCTGTTTAGACGAATTTCAGGCGGAGGGGAGCCGGGAACGCATACGAAATGCGGGGTCGAGCCGCATCAGCATCGCAACCGGCACCAGGCCGACGAGAACGATGAGGAGCGCCGCCGCCGCGCCGTCCTCGTAGGTGCCTCGCGCGGCCTCCCCGTAGAGATGCGTCGCCAGCGTCTCGACGTTGAGGGGGCGCAGGAGGAGCGTCGCAGGAAGCTCTTTGGCGCAGTCCACGAAGACGAGCACCGCCCCGCTGGCCAGCGCCGGCCAGAGCTGCGGCAGCTGCACACGCATCAGCGCGCCGAAGGCGCCGCGCCCGAGGGTGCGCCCGGCGTCCCCCAGGCTGCGGGGCAGGCGCGCCAGCCCCGCCTCGCAGGCGCCGGTCGAGACCCCGAGGAAGCGGATGACGTAGGCCAGCACCAGGGCGGTGCCGGTGCCGAGCCCGACGAGGGCGGGCGTCGTGCCGAAGAGCGCGCGCGTCAGGGAGGAGAGCCCGAAATCGGCGAGCGCCAGTGGCGTCAGCAGCCCGATGGCGAGCACCGCGCCGGGCAGCGCGTAGCCGAGGCCGGCGAGCCGGACGAGCAGGCCGCCCCATCGGCGCCCGACGAGGGCCGGGCTCGCGGCGGCGAAGAGGCCGAGCACCACGGCCGCGAGCGTCGCCGCTCCGGCGTAGAGGAGCGTTCCGAGCGCTTCGGAGGCCAGCCGCTCCGGCAGGCCGAAGCGGGCGATGCGCGTGCCGGCCTCGCGGGCGAGGTAGGCCGCCGGCACCAGGAAGCCCAGGGCGACGGGCAGGAGCCCGAGGCCGAGGGCGATGACGCCGGCCGTGCCCCGTAGCCGGCGGCGCTCCAGCGGGCGCGGACGCTGCGCGGCCGTGGCGTAGCCGCGCCCACCCCGGCCCCAGCGCTCGACGCCGATGAGGACGAGCACCACGGCGAGGCTCGCCAGCGCGATCTGCGCGGCACCGGGCAGGTCGGTGCGGTTCACCCAGGTCGCGTAGACCTGCACCGTCAGGGTGCGCACGCCGAGGAACTCGGCCGCGCCGATGTCGTTCAGCGCCTCCATGAGCGCCAGCCCGAGACCCAAGGCGATCGCCGGCCGGGCGAGCGGCAGCGCCACGCTGCGAAACACCCGGCCGGGACCCGCGCCGAGGCTGCGGGCGGCCTCCAGCAGGGTCGCCGCCTGCATCCGGAACAGCGCCCGCGTCGGCAGGTAGACATAGGGGTAGAGGACGAGCCCGAGCAGCAGCACGCAGGCCGGCAGGGAGCGGATGTCCGGCAGGCGCAGGTCGCCGGGACCGGACAGCCCGAGCAGGGCCCGAAGCCCCGACTGCACCGGCCCGAGCGGGTGCATGAGATCGAGATAGGCGAAGGCGACGATGTAGGTCGGCACGGCGAGCGGCAGCAGCAGCGCCACGTCGAGCAGCCGCCGCCCCGGAAACGCGTAGGCCGAGACGAGCCAGGCGCAGCCGGTGCCGACCACCCCGGCCACGATCGCGACGCCGGCCAGCAGCAGCACCGTCTGCGTCAGCGCATCCGGCAGCACGTGCTCGAGAAGGTGCGGCCACAGCGCGCCGTCGCCGCCGAGCGCGGCGAGCGCCAGCGAGACGACCGGGCTGAGGACGAGCCCGGCCAGCCCCAGCGCCCCGAGACGCCAGAGGATCGGCCCGGCCCGGTCCGCGAGCCGGGACCGCGCCGGGAGCGCGATCTCAGTGATCGAAGCCGACCTTGTCCACGAGCAGGCTCGCCGCCTTGCGGTTGCGGGCGATCTCGGTGAGCGGCACCGTGTCGATGGTGAGCGTACCGAGGCTCGTCAGCAGCGGATCGACGGGCGCTCCGGCCTTCACGGGGTACTCGTAGTCGGTCTTGGCGTAGATCCCTTGGGCCTCGTCGGAGACGAGATACTCGAGGAGCTTCACGGCCTCCTCGCGGTTCGGGGCGTTCTTCGAGACCGCCGCGCCCGAGACGTTCACGTGGGTGCCGCCGCCCTCGAAGGTCGGCAGCACGACCTTGATGCCCTCGCCCCATTTCTGCTGGTCCGGACCGCCGCGGCCGGAGCGCATCAGCCCGACATAGTAGGAGTTGCCGAGCCCGATCTCGCACGTCTCCGCGACGATGTCGCGGGCCACGTCCCGGTCGCCGCCGGCGGGCTTGCGGGCGAGGTTCGCCTTGAGGCCGCGCAGCCAGGCCTCGGTCTTCTCCGGCCCGTGCTTGACGAGATGGTGGGCGATCAGCGCCGTGTTGTAGGGGTGCTGGCCCGAGCGCAGGCAGAGCTTGCCCTTCCATTTCGGGTCGGCGAGGTCCTCGTAGCGGATGCTCTTGAGGTCGGCGAAATCCTTGGCGTCGGCGTAGAGCACGCGGGCGCGGGTGGAGAGAGCGAACCAGCGGCCCTCGGCATCGCGGAGCGCGGCCGGCACGGCGGAATCGAGGGTCGCCGACTTCACCGGCTGCGCAAGGCCGCGGTCGACGATGTCGACGAGGTTGCCGATGTCGACGGTCATGAGCACGTCGGCCTTGGCCCGCTCGCCCTCGGCGGCGACGCGCTCGGCGAGGCCCTTCTCCACGAAGACCGTGTTGACGGTGACGCCGGTCTTGGCGGTGAAGGCGTCGAGGAGCGGCCGGATCAGGCCCGGCTCGCGGGTGGTGTAGAGGTTGACCTCGGCGGCCGAGGCCATCGTGCCCAGCGACAGCATCCACGCGACAGCGAACGAAACCCGAGCCGACATCCCATCCTCCCTGATCCGGGGCCAGGAAAGGCCGGAACGCGCGACGAAAAGCAAGCGCTAAGGCATTGTTTTATAACGGTTATAATCTGCGGTAGGATGTCGTTTCAGGGAGCCTTTTAATCCGCCTCCCTGAGAAAGACGAAGGCTTGCGCACCGTCCCAGTCCAGGCGGACGGCATCTCCCGCCTCCGGTCCCTCACCCGCCGGACAGGAGAGACAGACCGGCTCCGCCAGGCCGTCGACCGTGACGAGCAGCATCGCCCGCGCGCCGAGGAAGGCGCGGCGCAGGACACGACCCCGGGCGGCCCCCGCGTCGTGAAAGCGGATGGCCTCGGGCCGAAAGCAGGCGACGGCGGGAGATCCGTTGGGCAAATCCGTCGGGACGCGTCCGAACGGCGTCTCGACAGCCCCTCCCTGGCAGCGGCCGGCGCACTCGATCAACTCGCCGAGGAAGCGCGCGACGAATCGCGTCGCCGGACGCCGGTAGAGGGCCTCGCCGGTGCCCACCTGCTCGACGCGGCCGTCGCGCAGGAGCACCACCCGGTCGCAGACCGCCAGCGCCTCCTCCGGATCGTGGGTCACGAGAAGCGCCGTGGTGTCGGCCGCGCGCAGAAGCGCCAGGGTCTCGGCCCGCACCCGCTCGCGGCCCCGCCGGTCGAGGTTCGAGAAGGGCTCGTCGAGGAGAAGCACCCGCGGCCCCGGCGCCAGGGCGCGGGCCAGCGCCGCCCGCTGCGCCTCGCCCCCCGAGAGCGTTCCCGGATAGCTTCCGGCCCGGTGCCCGAGGCCGACATCCGCGAGGCGGGCGGAAACGATCGCCTCGGCCTCGCGCCGGGGCCGCCCGGCGAGGCCGAAGCGGACGTTCTCGGCGAGCGTCAGGTGCGGGAACAGCGCGTAGTCCTGGAACATCATGCCGATGCCCCGCCGCTCCGGCGGTAGGTCGGGCGGGAGCGGGCGGCCGTCGAGATGCATCGCGCCGGCATCGGGCCGCTCCAGCCCGGCGACGATGCGCAGGAGGGTACTCTTCCCGCAGCCGGAATCGCCGAGCAGCCCGACCACCTCGCCCGGGGTGACATCGAACGAGACGTCGGCGAGCGCCGTCACACCGCCGAAGCGGCGGCCGATGCCCCGCAGGCTCAGGCGGGCCGGGGGCGTCGGAGCGCGGTGGCGATCGGCATCGGGCATCGCCCGCGCTCATAGCCCATGCACGTGGGCCGGCAACGGCTTGACCGCACGATAAGCCCGACCGTATCTGTATAGCATAAGCTATAACTCGCCGCCTGGGCTGACATGTCGCGACACTCCTACAACGCCTTTCGCATCGTGATCCTCGGCGCGGCGGCGCTGGGAATGGAGCCGGCCTCCGCCCAGGAAGTCGCCCTGGACGAGCTCTCGGTCGTCGGGACCGCGCCGGTGCGCGAGCGCGGCCTGGGAAGCCCGCCGCCGCGGCTGCCGAACGGGGTGCTCCCGGTCGTCGCCGACACGTTCTCCTCGGTGACGGTGGTCTCCAGCGCCGAGCTGCAGCGGGCGCAGCCGACCTCGCTCGGCGATGCGCTGTTCGACCGTCCCGGCCTCTCGGCCTCGACCTTCGCGCCGGGCTCGGCCTCGCGGCCGATCATCCGTGGCCTCGACAACAGCCGGGTGCGCATCCAGGAGAACGGCACCGGCGTGCAGGACGTGTCGGACCTCGGCGAGGACCACGCGGTCCCGATCAATCCGCTCGTCAACGACCGCATCGAGGTGATCCGCGGGCCGGCGGCGCTACGCTACGGCAGCCAGGCCATCGGCGGCGTGGTCTCGGCGCAGAACAACCGCGTGCCGACCTTCATCCCGCCGGGCGGCATCGCGGGCCAGGTGACGGGCGGCTATTCCGCCGTCGACAACGGGCGCAACGCGGCGGCCAGCGTCGATGCCGGTGGCGATTCGGTCGCGATCCATGCCGACGCCTTCCGCAGCGTGGCCGACAGCTACCGGACGCCGCTCGGCATCCAGGCGAACTCGGCCTCCGAGTCGCAGGGCGGATCGGTCGGCGCGTCCTACATCCTCGAGCGCGGCTTCGTCGGGCTGTCCTTCAGCCACTACGACGCGCTCTACCAGATCCCCGGCATCGCCGCCTCGCAGCGGCGCACCCGCCTCGATCCGACGCAGGACAAGCTCCAGGCGCGAGGGGAGTACCGGCCCCTCGACGGCCCCGTCGCCGCGATGCGCTTCTGGCTCGGCGGGTCGGTCTACAAGCACAACGAGATCGGCATCGGCGGCAACGGCGTCGACGGCATCCAGGCGAGCTTCAAGAACCGCGAGGCGGAGGGGCGGATCGAGCTCGACCACGTGCCCGTCGCCACTCCTTTCGGGGCTCTGACCGGGACCCTCGGCGTGCAGTCGGACCGCCGCGTGCTGTCGATCCTCGGCGCCGAGGGCGGCCTGCTGCGGCCGACCGATTCGCGGGCGAGCGCCGCCTACCTGTTCGAGGAGCTGGTCCTCGGAGGCGGCCTGCGGGTGCAGGCGGCCGGGCGCATCGAGGGCGCGCGGGTGACGGGGACGGAGGCGGTGTTCCCGGCCGACTACCTTCCCCGCTTCCCCGGCGACGAGCCGACCGAGTTCGGACGCCGCCGCCGCTTCGCTCCGAAGAGCGCCAGTATCGGCGCGTTGCAGGAGCTGCCCTTCGGCCTCGTCGGCAGCCTGAACGCCGCCTATGTCGAGCGGGCGCCTGCCGCGACGGAGCTGTTCTCCCGCGGCGCCCACGACGCGCCGGCCACCTTCGAGATCGGCGACCCGGACCTGAAGATCGAGCGGGCCCGCACCGTCGAGATCGGCCTGCGCCGCGCCGAGGGCCCGCTGCGCCTCGACGCGACGGGCTATGTCACCCGCTACACCGGCTTCATCTATAAGCGCCTGACCGGCTTCACCTGCGGCGACACCTTCGACACCTGCGGCGTGAACGGCGGCCCCTTCCGGCAGGTGGCCTACTCGCAGGCGGACGCGACCTTCCACGGAGCGGAGGTCGAGCTGGGCTGCGACCTCCGCTCCGTGGAA
>NZ_BPQR01000014.1 GCF_022179345.1 Methylobacterium jeotgali
CGCGCGCCTTCTCCTCCGGAGCCTTGTCGATCTGGTCGTAGGCCGTGAACGTCGCCCCGCCCGACTCCGCAAGAACCTTCGTGATCGCCGCCGTCAGAGACGTCTTGCCGTGATCAACGTGACCAATCGTGCCAATGTTGCAGTGCGGCTTCGTGCGCGAAAACTTCTCTTTGGCCATGGTAGCCTCCGTAGGGTCCGAGAATTCGCGGAAGGGCCCGTCACCGGGCCGCCTTCCGCGGCTGATGTCTGCCGAAAGGGGTTACGCGTACTTGGCGATGACCTTGTCCGCCTCGCCGCGCGGCACCTCTTCGTAGTGGTCGAACTGCATGGTGAAGTTCGCCCGGCCCTGGCTCATGGAGCGCAGGTTGTTCACGTAGCCGAACATGTTGGCGAGCGGCACCATCGCGTTGATGACGTTGGCGTTGCCGCGCATGTCCTGGCCCTGGATCTGGCCGCGCCGGGAATTCAGGTCGCCGATCACCGAGCCGGTGTAGTCCTCAGGCGACACGACCTCGACCTTCATCACCGGCTCGAGCAGCACCGAGCCGCCCTTCTGGAGCGCCTCGCGGAGCGCGGCGCGAGAGGCGATCTCGAAGGCCAGCGCCGAAGAGTCCACGTCGTGGAAGGCGCCGTCGACGAGCTCGACCTTGATGTCGACCACCGGGAAGCCGGCGAGGATGCCGGCGCCGAGCACCGAGTTCAGCCCCTTCTCGACGCCGGGGATGTACTCCTTCGGCACCGCGCCGCCGACGATCTTCGACTCGAACGAGAAGCCCGCGCCCGGCTCGTTCGGCTCGACCACCAGCTTGACGCGGGCGAACTGGCCGGTGCCGCCGGTCTGCTTCTTGTGAGTGTAGTCGATCTCCTGACGGCGGGTCAGCTTCTCGCGGTACGCCACCTGCGGCTGGCCGATATTGGCGTCGACCTTGTAGGTGCGGCGCAGAATGTCGACCTTGATGTCCAGGTGGAGCTCGCCCATCCCGCGAAGGATGGTCTGGCCCGACTCCTGGTCCGTGGAGACGCGGAAGGACGGGTCCTCGGCGGCGAGCTTCGAGAGCGCGATGCCGAGCTTCTCCTGGTCGGCCTTCGACTTCGGCTCGACGGCGATCTCAATGACGGGCTCCGGGAACTCCATCCGTTCCAGGATCACTGCCTTCTGCGGATCGCAGAGCGTGTCGCCAGTGCGGGTGTCCTTAAGGCCGGCCAGCGCCACGATGTCGCCGGCGAAGGCCTCCTTGATGTCCTCGCGGTTGTTGGCGTGCATCAGCAGCATCCGCCCCACCCGCTCCTTCTTGTCGCGGGTCGAGTTGATGACGTTGGCGCCCGACTCGACCTTGCCCGAGTAGACGCGGCAGAAGGTGATCGTGCCGACATGGGGGTCGTCCATGATCTTGAAGGCGAGCATGGAGAACGGGTCGGAATCGGAGGGCCTCCGGACGGTCTCTTCCTCGGTCTTGAAGTCGATACCCTTGATCTCGCCGCGGTCGGCGGGGGACGGCAGGTAGTCGACGACGGCGTCGAGGAGGGGCTGGACGCCCTTGTTCTTGAAGGCCGAGCCGCACAGCACCGGATGGAAGGCGCGCAGCTGCACCGCCTTGCGCACCAGGGTGCGCAGGGTCGCCTCGTCCGGCTCGTTGCCGTCGAGATAGGCGGACATGGCGTCGTCGTCGAGCTCGACGCAGGCCTCGATCAGCTTGGTGCGGTACTCGACGGCCTGATCCTTCAGGTCGGCCGGGATCTCCTCCTCGGAGAAGTTGGCGCCGAGCGCCTCGCCGGACCAGACGATGGCCTTCATCTTGATGAGGTCGACGACGCCCTGGAAGTTCGACTCGGAGCCGATCGGCAGCTGCAGGCAGACGGGCTTGCCGGCGACGCGGTCGATGATGTCGGCCACGCACTTGAAGAAGTCGGCGCCGATCTTGTCCATCTTGTTGACGAACACGATGCGCGGCACGTCGTACTTGTCGGCCTGGCGCCACACCGTCTCGGTCTGGGGCTCCACGCCCTGGTTGCCGTCGAGCACGCAGACGGCGCCGTCGAGCACGCGGAGCGAGCGCTCCACCTCGATGGTGAAGTCGACGTGGCCGGGGGTGTCGATGATGTTCAGGCGCTTCTCGCGCCAGAAGCACGTCGTCGCGGCGGACGTGATGGTGATGCCGCGCTCCTGCTCCTGCTCCATCCAGTCCATGGTGGCGGCGCCCTCATGGACCTCGCCGATCTTGTGGGACTTTCCGGTGTAGTACAGGACCCGCTCGGTGGTCGTGGTCTTGCCGGCATCGATGTGGGCCATGATGCCGAAGTTGCGGTAGTCCTCGATCGCATGCGTGCGGGGCATCGGGGTCTCTCCGGATAGGGCGGACAGGGCGCGGCCCGGTGGCTGCGCCTGCGGGAATTACCAGCGGTAGTGCGAGAAGGCGCGGTTGGCCTCGGCCATCCGGTGGGTGTCCTCGCGCTTCTTCACCGCGTTGCCGCGGTTGTTGGCGGCGTCGAGCAGCTCGGCGGAGAGGCGCTCGACCATGGTGCGGTCGTTGCGGCCGCGGGCCGCCTGGATCAGCCAGCGGATGGCGAGCGCCTGGCGGCGCTCGGTGCGGACCTCGACCGGGACCTGGTAAGTAGCGCCGCCGACGCGGCGGGAGCGCACCTCGATCGCCGGGGCGACGTTGTCGAGGGCGGCGCGGAACACCTCGATCGGGTTGGCGCGGGCACGGTTCTCGACGATGTCGAAGGCACCGTAGACGATGCGCTCGGCGACCGACTTCTTGCCCTCGTACATGATCGAGTTCATGAATTTGGTCAGCACCACGTCGCCGTACTTGGCGTCGGGGATGATCTCGCGCTTCTCGGCTGAGTGACGACGGGACATTGTTTCGACCTTCGAAAACTATGGTCTGAAGCACCTCGCGCAGGCCGCCTTTCTCCGGAGAGCAGCGGCATCCTTACGAGGCCGTGGAAATTCGTATCGGCCTGTCCGAAGAAATTACTTCGGACGCTTGGCGCCGTACTTGGAGCGGCGCTGCTTGCGGTTCTTGACGCCCTGCGTGTCGAGCACGCCGCGCAGGATGTGGTAGCGCACACCCGGAAGGTCCTTCACGCGGCCGCCGCGGATCATCACCACGGAGTGCTCCTGAAGGTTGTGGCCCTCGCCGGGGATGTAGCCGATCACCTCGAAGCCGTTGGTGAGGCGGACCTTGGCGACCTTGCGGAGCGCCGAGTTCGGCTTCTTCGGCGTCGTCGTGTAGACGCGGGTGCAGACGCCGCGCTTCTGGGGGCAGGCGTCGAGCGCCGGCACCTTGTTGCGGGCCTTCTGAGCCTTCCGCGGCTGGGCGATCAGCTGGTTGATCGTCGGCATCCTGGTTCCTCTTCCGAACGGCCCGAAGGCGGCCGATCGCAAAAACGAATAACGCCATGGGCCGCTGGCGGCCTCTGGCGTGGTGAGGACAGAGGAGCACGCTCGCACGCGCTCGTGTCATCGGTTCTGACAGTCACGTCAGGTTTGTGGGCTCCGGCGTCGGCCTGCGACGGATATCGAAACCCTGGGGTTTCGCGTCGTCGGAGACTCACGAGCGATCGGAGTGGCGCGCTTCTACGCGGCACCGGTGTCATCGTCAATGCCGCGACGGGATTTTCCGTGCCCCGATAAGCGCATCGAAGGATTTCAGTCGCCGACGGGGACGCCGGTGCGCGTCTCGAAGCGGGTTGCGCGCCCAAAAAGAAAGGGCGGCCTCGCGGGCCGCCCTTTCGATTCTCGCGATCTCCGCCGTCCGCGACTCACTCGGCGGCGGGCGGCAGCTCCTCGAAGGTGTTCGCCGCGCTCTCCGCCTGCCGCTGCTGGAGAATCAGCCCGTCGCGCCGGCGCGCCACGGCCCGGATGTCGGCGGCCAGCGAGCCGGTGCCGGCCGGGATGAGCGAGCCGACGATGACGTTCTCCTTGAGGCCCTCGAGGTGGTCGACCTTGCCGTTGACGGCCGCCTCGGTGAGGACGCGGGTCGTCTCCTGGAACGAGGCCGCCGAGATGAACGACTTGGTCTGCAGCGAGGCCTTGGTGATGCCGAGCAGGACGGGCACGCCCTCGATCGGCTTCTTGCCCTCGGCGATCAGCCGCTCGTTGATCTCGGTCAGCTCCGTGCGGTCGATCTGGTCGCCCGACAGGATGTCGGAATCGCCGCCGTCCGTGACCTCGACCTTCTGCAGCATCTGCCGGACGATCACCTCGATGTGCTTGTCGTTGATCGAAACGCCCTGGAGCCGGTAGACCTCCTGGATCTCGTTCACGAGGTAGGCGGCGAGCTCCTCGACGCCCTTGATGGCCAGGATGTCGTGCGGCGCCGGGTTGCCGTCAACGATGTAGTCGCCGAGCTCGACCACGTCCCCGTCCTGAAGGTGGATGTGCTTGCCCTTCGGGATCAGGTACTCGACCGCCTCCGAACCGTCATGCGGCGTCAGCGTGAGACGACGCTTGTTCTTGTAGTCGCGGCCGAAGGCGATGGTGCCCGACTTCTCGGCGATGATCGCCGCGTCCTTGGGGCGGCGCGCCTCGAACAGCTCCGCCACCCGCGGCAGACCGCCGGTGATGTCGCGGGTCTTGGCGGAGTCCGTCGAGACGCGGGCGAGGATGTCGCCGGCCTTCACCTTGCCGCCGGGATCGTAGCCGATGATGGCGTCGACCGGCAGGAAGTAGCGGGCCTCCGAGCCGCGGGGCAGCTTGATCGGCTTGCCCGAGGCGTCGTGGATGACCATCGCCGGCTTGAGGTCCGACGTGCGCGGCGAGCCGCGCCAGTCGATGACCACGCGCTTGGCGATGCCCGTGGACTCGTCGGTCGTCTCGGTGATGGACTGGCCGTCGTAGAGGTCCTCGTAGGCGACCACGCCGTCGGCTTCCGTGATGATCGGGCGGGTGTAGGGGTCCCACTCAGCGATGCGCTGGCCGCGCTTCACCTTGTCGCCCTCGTCGACCCGCACACGCGCTCCGTACTGGAGACGGTGCACGGCGCGCTCCGCCCCGTCGGAGCCCACGATCACCACGGCCACGTTGCGGCCGGTGGCGATGAGGTCGCCGTCCGAGTTCCGGGCGAGCGCCCGGTTGCGGATCTTGATGGTGCCCTCGAAGCTCGACTCGATGAAGGACGAGTCGGCGATCTGCGCGGCGCCGCCGATGTGGAAGGTGCGCATGGTGAGCTGGGTGCCCGGCTCGCCGATGGACTGCGCCGCGATGACGCCGACCGCCTCGCCCATGTTGACGGGCGTGCCGCGGGCGAGGTCGCGCCCGTAGCAGGTGGCGCAGACGCCGCTCTTCGTCGCGCAGACGAGGACCGAGCGGATCTTCACCTCCTGGATGCCGGCGGCGGTGATCGCCGGGAGATGCTTCTCCTCGATGGTCTCGCCGGTCGCCACGATCACGGTGCCGTCCTGCGCGACCAGGTCCTCCGCCGCGGCGCGGCCGAGGATGCGGGTGGCGAGGGTCGCCACCACCTGGCCGGCGTCGACGATGGCCCGCATGCGGATGCCGTTCGTCGTGCCGCAATCCTTCTCGCGGATGACGGCGTCCTGGGCCACGTCGACGAGGCGGCGGGTCAGGTAGCCGGAGTTCGCGGTCTTGAGCGCGGTGTCGGCGAGGCCCTTGCGGGCGCCGTGGGTCGAGTTGAAGTACTCGAGAACGTCGAGGCCTTCCTTGAAGTTCGAGATGATCGGCGTCTCGATGATCTCGCCGGAGGGCTTGGCCATCAGGCCGCGCATCGCCGCGAGCTGCTTCATCTGCGCCGGCGAGCCGCGCGCACCGGAGTGGCTCATCATGTAGATCGAGTTGACCTGCTTGTCGGCGCCGTGCTCGTCCTTCTGCACGGAGGAGATGCGGCCCATCATCTCGGCGGCGAGCTTGTCGGAGCACTTCGCCCAGGCGTCGACGACCTTGTTGTACTTCTCGCCCTGGGTGATCAGACCGTCGTTGTACTGCTGCTCGTAGTCCTTCACGAGCGTGCGGGTGTCGTCGACGATGGACCATTTGTTGTCCGGCACGACCATGTCGTCCTTGCCGAACGAGATGCCGGCCTTGAACGCGTGGGTGAAGCCGAGACCCATGATGCGGTCGCAGAAGATCACCGACTCCTTCTGACCGCAGTGGCGGTAGACGGTGTCGATCATCGCCGAGATCTCCTTCTTCGTCATGAGCTTGTTCACGACGTCGAAGGGCACCTTGGCGTGCAGCGGCAGGGCGCCGGACAGGATCACGCGGCCGGGGGTGGTGTCGTAGGTCTTGGTCAGCGGCTCGCCGTCGGGGCCAATGCCCTTCCAGCGCCACTTGATCTTCGAGTGCAGCGAGACGGCCTTGGCGGCGAGCGCGTGCTCGAGTTCGCCGAGGTTACCGTAGACGCCCTGCATCGGGTTCTTCGTGTTGCCCGGCTTGAACTCGCCCGGTGCGCCCTCGGCCACGATCGACAGGTAGTAGAGGCCGAGCACGATGTCCTGCGAGGGCACGATGATCGGCTGACCGTTGGCCGGGTGCAGGATGTTGTTGGTCGACATCATCAGGACGCGCGCTTCCAGCTGCGCCTCGAGCGACAGCGGGACGTGCACGGCCATCTGGTCGCCGTCGAAGTCGGCGTTGAACGCGGCGCAGACCAGCGGGTGGAGCTGGATCGCCTTGCCCTCGATCAGCTTCGGCTCGAAGGCCTGGATGCCGAGGCGGTGGAGCGTCGGCGCCCGGTTGAGCATCACGGGATGCTCGCGGATCACCTCGTCCAGGATGTCCCAGACCTCGGGCTTCTCCTTCTCGACGAGCTTCTTGGCCTGCTTGACGGTGGCCGAGAAGCCCTTGGCGTCGAGGCGCGCGTAGATGAACGGCTTGAACAGCTCCAGCGCCATCTTCTTCGGCAGGCCGCACTGGTGCAGCTTCAGCTCCGGGCCGACCACGATGACCGAGCGGCCGGAGTAGTCGACGCGCTTGCCGAGCAGGTTCTGGCGGAAGCGGCCCTGCTTGCCCTTGAGCATGTCGGCGAGCGACTTCAGCGGGCGCTTGTTGGCGCCGGTGATGACGCGGCCGCGGCGGCCGTTGTCGAACAGGGCGTCGACCGCCTCCTGCAGCATCCGCTTCTCGTTGCGGATGATGATGTCGGGCGCCCGCAGCTCGATCAGCCGCTTGAGGCGGTTGTTGCGGTTGATGACGCGGCGGTAGAGGTCGTTGAGGTCGGACGTGGCGAAGCGGCCGCCGTCGAGGGGAACGAGCGGGCGCAGGTCCGGCGGGATCACCGGCACCACGGTGAGGATCATCCACTCCGGCCGGTTGCCGGACTGCTGGAAGGCCTCGATGATCTTCAGGCGCTTGAGGAGCTTCTTCGGCTTCAGCTCGGAGGTCGTGGTGGCGATCTCCTCCCGCAGGCTGTTGGCGATGCCGTCGAGGTCGAGCTCCTGCAGGATGCGCCGGATCGCCTCGGCGCCGATCATCGCCGTGAACGAGTCCTCGCCGTACTCCTCCTGGGCGCGCAGGTACTCCTCCTCCGAGAGGAGCTGACGCTCCTTCAGGGGGGTGAGGCCCGGCTCGATGACGCAGTAGGACTCGAAGTAGAGGATCCGCTCGAGGTCCTTGAGCGCCATGTCGAGCAGCAGGCCAATGCGGCTCGGCAGCGATTTCAGGAACCAGATATGGGCGACGGGGGCGGCCAGCTCGATATGGCCCATGCGGTCGCGCCGGACGCGCGCGAGGGTGACCTCGACGCCGCACTTCTCGCAGATGACGCCCTTGTACTTCATGCGCTTGTACTTACCGCACAAGCACTCGTAGTCCTTGATGGGCCCGAAGATGCGCGCGCAGAACAGGCCGTCGCGCTCCGGCTTGAAGGTCCGGTAGTTGATGGTCTCAGGCTTCTTGATCTCGCCGTAGGACCAAGAGAGAATCTTCTCAGGCGACGAGATCGAGATCTTGATCTGGTCGAAGCTCTGCGGCTGGGCCTGCTGGTTGAAAAGGTTCATGACCTCTTGGTTCATGATCCGCTCCTTCTCTGACGGGACGGCCCCGCGCCTGGGCCCCCGTGCCGATTCCGTTCGGCGCCGCGCCCGGCCGGGGCGCTGCTGGCCGTCTTCCAACTCGTCGGAGGCCCCGCCCCTCCCCGCTCGAACCGTGCCGGCGGGTCACGCCGGCACGGGAGGTTGGCTCGAAGCCTACTCGGCGGCGTCCGCCGGCGGCTCGATCTGGTCGTTGGCGGCCTTCTTCGAGGAGGTGAGCTCGACGTTGAGGCCGAGCGAGCGCATCTCCTTGACGAGAACGTTGAAGCTCTCCGGGATGCCCGCCTCGAAGGTGTCGTCGCCCCGCACGATCGCCTCGTAGACCTTGGTGCGGCCGGCGACGTCGTCGGACTTCACCGTCAGCATCTCCTGCAGGGTGTAGGCCGCGCCGTAGGCCTCCAGCGCCCAGACCTCCATCTCGCCGAAGCGCTGGCCGCCGAACTGCGCCTTGCCGCCCAGCGGCTGCTGGGTGACGAGCGAGTAGGGGCCGATGGAGCGGGCGTGGATCTTGTCGTCCACGAGGTGGTGGAGCTTCAGCATGTAGATGTAGCCCATGGTGACCTTGCGGTCGAAGGGCTCGCCGGTGCGACCGTCGTAGAGGGTCGACTGCGCCGAGCGGTCGAGCCCGGCCATCTCCAGCATTTGCTCGATGTCGGCTTCCTTGGCGCCGTTGAACACCGGGGTGGCCATCGGCACGCCGCGGCGGACGTTGTTGCCGACCTCCGCCAACTCCTCGTCCGAGAGGCCCTCCAGTTCCGCCGGGGAGTAGATGGCCTGCATCTCCTCCTTCAGCGGGCCGATGTCCTGGGTCTTCAGGTAGGCGTCGACCGCCTTGGACACCTTGCGGCCGAGGCCGGCCGCCGCCCACCCGAGATGCGTCTCGAGGATCTGGCCGACGTTCATGCGCGAGGGCACGCCGAGGGGGTTCAGCACGATGTCGGCATGCGTGCCGTCCTCGAGGAACGGCATGTCCTCGATCGGCACGATGCGCGACACCACGCCCTTGTTGCCGTGGCGGCCGGCCATCTTGTCGCCGGGCTGGATCTTGCGCTTCACCGCCACGAAGACCTTGACCATCTTCATGACGCCGGGGGGAAGCTCGTCGCCGCGCTGAAGCTTCTCGACCTTGTCGAGGAAGCGCTGCTCGAGGCGCTTCTTCGACTCGTCGTACTGCTTCTGCATCGCCTCCATCTCGGTCATGAGACGGTCGTCGACGACGGCGAACTGCCACCACTGCGAGCGCGGGTAGTCGTTGAGCACCTCGCGGGTGAGCGTGGTGTCCTTCTTGAAGCCCTTCGGGCCGGCGATCGGGGCCTGCCCGATCAGCGACTCGGCGAGGCGCGCGTAGGTGTTGCGGTCGAGGATCGCCTGCTCGTCGTCGCGATCCTTGGCGAGCCGCTCGATCTCCTCGCGCTCGATCGCCTGGGCGCGCTCGTCCTTGTCGACGCCGTGGCGGTTGAACACCCGCACCTCGACGATCGTGCCGGTGACGCCCGGTGGCACCCGCAAGCTGGTGTCGCGCACGTCCGACGCCTTCTCGCCGAAGATGGCGCGCAGGAGCTTCTCCTCCGGCGTCATCGGGCTCTCGCCCTTCGGCGTGATCTTGCCGACGAGGATGTCGCCGGCATGGACCTCGGCGCCGATGTAGACGATGCCGGCTTCGTCGAGGTTCTTGAGCGCCTCCTCGGAGACGTTCGGGATGTCGCGGGTGATCTCCTCCGGCCCGAGCTTGGTGTCGCGGGCCATCACCTCGAACTCCTCGATGTGGATCGAGGTGAACACGTCATCCTTCACGATCCGCTCGGAGAGCAGGATCGAGTCCTCGAAGTTGTAGCCGTTCCACGGCATGAACGCGACGAGCACGTTCCGGCCGAGCGCCAGCTCGCCGAATTCGGTCGAGGGACCGTCGGCGATGATCTCGCCCTTCTTCACCGGCTCGCCGACGCGCACCAGCGGCTTCTGCGTGATGCAGGTCGACTGGTTGGAGCGCTGGAACTTCTGCAGGCGGTAGATGTCGACGCCCGGCTTGTTGGCGTCGGCCTCTTCCGTCGCGCGGATGACGATACGGGTCGCGTCGACCTGATCGACGATGCCCGAACGCCGCGCGGCGATGGCGGCGCCGGAGTCGCGGGCGACCACGGCCTCCATGCCGGTGCCGACGAAGGGAGCGTCGGCGCGAACGAGCGGCACCGCCTGGCGCTGCATGTTCGAGCCCATCAGCGCGCGGTTGGCGTCGTCGTTCTCAAGGAACGGGATCAGCGCCGCGGCGACCGAGACGAGCTGCTTCGGGGACACGTCCATGAGGTCGACCCGCTCGGGGCCGACCACGATGACTTCGCCGGCGCGACGGCAGACCACCAGCTCCTCTGTGAGGCGGCGGTTCTCGTCGGTGACGGCGTTGGCCTGGGCGACGTGGTACTTCGCCTCCTCCATCGCGGAGAGGTAGGCGACCTCGTCGGTGACGACGCCGTCGCGCACGCGGCGGAAGGGCGTCTCGATGAAGCCGTACTTGTTCACGCGGGCGAAGGTCGCCAGCGAGTTGATCAGGCCGATGTTCGGGCCTTCCGGCGTCTCGATCGGGCAGATGCGGCCGTAGTGGGTCGGGTGCACGTCGCGCACCTCGAAGCCGGCGCGCTCGCGGGTCAGACCGCCCGGGCCCAGCGCCGAGAGGCGGCGCTTGTGCGTCACCTCGGAGAGCGGGTTCGTCTGGTCCATGAACTGCGAGAGCTGCGACGAGCCGAAGAACTCGCGCACGGCGGCGGCCGCGGGCTTCGCGTTGATGAGGTCCTGCGGCATCACGGTGTCGATGTCGACCGACGACATGCGCTCCTTGATGGCGCGCTCCATGCGGAGCAGGCCCAGACGGTACTGGTTCTCCATGAGCTCGCCGACCGAGCGCACCCGGCGGTTGCCGAGGTGGTCGATGTCGTCGATCTCGCCCTTGCCGTCGCGCAGGTCCACGAGCGCCTTGACGACGGCGAGCATGTCCTCCTTGCGGAGCGTGCGCACGGTGTCTGCGGCGTCGAGGTCGAGGCGCATGTTCATCTTCACGCGGCCGACCGCCGAGAGGTCATAGCGCTCGGCGTCGAAGAACAGCGAGTGGAACATCGCCTCGGCCGTGTCGAGCGTCGGCGGCTCGCCGGGGCGCATGACGCGGTAGATGTCGAACAGCGCGCCCTCGCGGCCGGAGTTCTTGTCCACGGCCAGCGTGTTGCGGATGTAAGGACCGACGTTGACGTGGTCGATGTCGAGGAGCGGCAGCTCGCTGACGCCGACATCCTCGAGGCTCTTGAGGAGCTTCTCGGAGATCTCGTCGCCGGCCTCGGCCCAGATCTCGCCGGTCTTCATGTTGACGAGGTCCTCGGCGATGTACTGCCCGACGAGGTCCTCGTCGGTCGCCTTGAGGAACTTGGTGCCCTTCTCGCTGATCTGGCGGGCGTTGCGGGCGTTGAGCTTCTTGCCCGCCTCCAGCACCACCTCGCCGGAATCGGCGTCGATCAGGTCGATCGAGGCCTTGAGGCCCTTCAGGCGCTCGGCATCGAACGGCACGCGCCAGTCGGCGCCGTCGCGGGTGTAGGTGACCTGCTTGTAGAAGGTCGAGAGGATCTCCTCCCCGTCGAGGCCGAGCGCGTAGAGCAGCGAGGTCGCCGGCAGCTTGCGCTTCCGGTCGATGCGCACGTGCACGATGTCCTTGGCGTCGAACTCCACGTCGAGCCAGGAGCCCCGGTAGGGGATGATGCGGGCGGCGAAGAGCAGCTTGCCCGAGGAGTGCGTCTTGCCCTTGTCGTGGTCGAAGAACACGCCCGGCGAGCGGTGCATCTGCGAGACGATGACGCGCTCGGTGCCGTTGACGATGAAGGTGCCGTTGTCCGTCATGAGCGGCATGTCGCCCATATAGACGTCCTGCTCCTTGATGTCCTTGACGGACTTGGCGCCGGTGTCCGGGTCCACGTCGAACACGATGAGCCGCAGGGTCACCTTCAGCGGGGCCGCGAAGGTGATGCCGCGCTGGCGGCACTCGTCGACGTCGTATTTCGGCTGCTCGAACGTGTAGCGGACGAACTCGAGCAGCGCCGTCGAGGAGAAGTCCGAGATCGGGAACACGGACTTGAAGACGCTCTGCAGGCCCTCGTCGCCGCGCCCGCCCTCGGGCTCGTCCACCATCAGGAACTGGTCGTAGGACGCCTTCTGAACCTCGATGAGGTTCGGCATCTCGGCGACTTCCCGGATCTTGCCGAAGAACTTGCGAATGCGCTTGCGACCGACCAGCGTGTTGGCCATGAGTTGACCTCGCTCCACCATCTTCGCGTCCTGGTCGCCCGGGGAAGTCGCCTCCCGCACCGGGCCGTGACGCGCGCCCCGCCGGACCGCGCCACCCGAAACTGGTTCGTGCCCCTTGCCGCCGGCAACCTGCCTGCGGTTCGGATGCTGCCGCCTGAAGCGGCCTTAGCCCGCGGGTGCGAACACCCGCGGGCTGCGGTCACGCGGTGCCGGGAAGGCCCGCGCGGAAGCTGATGGGCCGGGGACGGCCCATCGGGACTTACTTGAGCTCGACCTTGGCGCCGGCCTTCTCGAGCTGGCCCTTGATCTTCTCGGCCTCGTCCTTGGCCACAGCCTCCTTGACGGGCTTCGGGGCGCCCTCGACGAGGTCCTTGGCCTCCTTGAGGCCGAGGCCGGTGATCGCGCGGACCTCCTTGATGACCTCGATCTTCTTGTCGCCGGCAGCGGCGAGCACGACCGTGAACTCGGTCTGCTCCTCGGCGGCGGCAGCGGCGCCACCACCGGCGGCCGGGCCGGCGGCCACGGCGACGGCGGCAGCGGCCGAGACGCCCCACTTCTCCTCGAGCATCTTGGCGAGATCGGCGGCCTCGAGAACGGTCAGCGACGAGAGGTCGTCGACGAGCTTGGCAAGATCAGCCATGGTTCAGTTCCTCTTTATATCGGTTCGAAGGGATCGGTTCGGTAGGGGTGCGAAACAGCCTCAGGCCGCTTCGTCCTTCTTGGCATAGGCCCCGAACACGCGGGCGAGCTTGGCCGCCGGCGCGTTGACGACCTGGGCGATCTTGGTCGCGGGAGCCTGCACGAGGCCCACGATCTTGGCGCGCAGTTCGTCGAGGGACGGGAGCGAGGCCAGAGCCTTCACGCCGTCCGGGTTCAGGGCGGTCGTTCCCATGGCGCCGCCAAGAATCACGAGCTTGTCGTTGGTCTTGGCGAAGTCCACCGCAACCTTGGCGGCCGCGACCGGATCGCTCGAATAGGCGAGCAGGGTCGGGCCCTTCAGGAGGGGCTTGATGGAGGCGACGTCCGTGCCATCGAGAGCGATGTTGGCGAGGCGGTTCTTCGTGACCTTCACGGTGGCGCCGGCCTGCTTCATCTGCGAACGCAGCTTCTGCATGTCGGCGACCGTGAGGCCCTTGTAGTGGGCCACGACGACGACGGCGGTCGATGAGAACACGCCGTTGAGCGTCGAGACGAGATCAGCTTTTGCTGTCCTGTCCACTGGGGCTCTCTCCGGTTGGCGGAACCCGTGCAGGGTGCCGCCGGTTGCACATGCCGCCCGGGACGGAACTCGGCGCTCGAAAGACAGCCGGAACGTCCTGGACGACGCTTCACGGCCCTGTCCCCTGGAACCTGCGCGGATGCGCGGACGCCATGGGCGAGATGGTTCGAACCGATGCCTTCGACGGGCCCGACAGGGACCGGCGCGAGACAGATGAATTCGGTCTTCCCCGTCTGTGCAGGCTTTGCGGATTAAGCCGGTCGCCCGGCGCCTGCAGTCTCGGACAGGACACGGCCGGAGCGGCCCCACGCACCTTCCGGCATGCGGGTCCTTCCGGCCATCGCCGCCCGGTCGCCCGGACGGCATCTCGTTTGGATGACGGCCAGACAGCCGTCCTCCTTTGTTCTCATGTGAATTCGTGGAGCGCGGTGTATAGAACCTGTCACCCGCCCTGCCAAGTCCCCAAGAACGACTTTCCGCGCGACTTTTCGGTCGCAGGCAAGCCGGTTCCTCGGCGGGCCTTCCTCAGGCCGCCTCGCGCTCCGGCGCGATCCGGCGGCGGGCGTTCTCCCACCAGCTCCGGCGGCCCGCCTCCTCCCGCTCGGCGGCCTTGGCCGCATAGAAGGAGGCGTTGTGCTCGCCCCGGAGCGCCTCGCGGGTGAAGCGGATCAGGTGGTGGGCGACGAAGCCCATGTTGAACACCGCCTCGATCTGACCCTTCCGGAGGGCGTGGCCTGCGGCGTTCCAGAACGGCTTGCGATAGTCCGAGAACAGCCCGACGCGGGTGATGATGTTGAAGCCGAGGATCAGCCCTCGGCGCAGGTTGGTGGCCGTGAGCTTGCCGGCCGTCGGCGTCTTGATGCGGTTGCCGTAGGTGACGTCGCACTGGTGCTTGAAGCGCTCGAAGATCTTCTCCGGCGCGTAGGCATGGGCGATGGCGCGCCGCCAGCTCGAGACCACGCTGTCATGCGGACGCTTGAACAGCACGTTCGATTCGAGGCTCGCGTCGTGGAGCAGGCGCCCCTCCCGCTCCAGCCGGTCCCAGAGCGGGGTCTTGGGCAGGGCCTGGAGCAGGTTGATGGTCAGCACCGGGATCGCCGACTTGTCGATGAAGTCGATCAGGTTCTGCTCAGAGCGGTCGGTGTCGGTGTCGAGGCCGAGGATGATGCCGGAGGTCACCTCCAGGCCGTAGGCGTTCAGCGTCTCGATCGCCTCGTACATCGGCACGGCGGCGTTGTGAGTCTTGTCGATGCCCTTCAGCGCCTCCGCCTCCGGCGTCTCGATGCCGACGAAGACGGTCATGAAGTTCGCCTGCCGCATCAGCTCGAGGATCTCGGGCTGCTTGGCCATGTTGAGCGTCGCCTCGCAGGCGAACTGGAGCGGGTAGTCGTTCCGCTTCTGCCACGCCACGAGGTGGGGCAGCATGTCCCGCGTCGCCTTGCGGTTGCCGATGAAGTTGTCGTCGACGAAGTAGACCACCGCCGGGTGGCCGGGCTGAGCGATGATGGCGTCGAGCTCGGCGCACATCTGCTCGGGGCTCTTGAGCCGTGGCTGGCGGCCGTAGAGCTGCGGGATGTCGCAGAACTCGCAGCGGTAGGGGCAGCCCGAGGAGAACTGCAGCGAGCCGATCAGGTAGCGCTTCAGCGGCACCGCCTCGTAGGCGGGTGCGGGGAAGTCGGAGAGGCCGAGCCGGTCCTTCGTCTCCAGCCGCACCTGGGCGTCCGGCCGGGCGAGGCTCTCGTCCAGGATCGCGACGAGCCGGTCCGTGGCGTCGCCGATCTCGCCCATGTGGAGGTAGTCGAAATCCGGGTACTTCTCCGGCGCGCCCGACACCGAGGGGCCGCCGAGCACCGCCGGCTTGCCGGCAGCGTGGGCCCGCGCGCAGATGTCGTGGATCTGCGGCTCCTGGATGTGCATGCCTGAGACGAACACCGCGTCCGCCCAGGCGAACTCCTCGGGCCTCGTGCGGGCGATGTTCTCGTCGACGAACCGGCACTCCCAGCTCTCGGGCATGTAGGCCGCGATCAGCAGGAGTCCCTGGGGCGGCATGAACGCCTTGACGCCGCCCATCAGCGGATAGGCGTGCGAGAAGGTGCCGAAGGACGGCGTGTAGGCGGGGAAGACGCACAGGATGCGTCGGCGGGACGAGACCGGCAGGGAGCATCGCATGGCCCGGTATGTAGCACGGCCGTTGCCGATGGCGCCCCCTCCGATCCGCTTTTTGCGCGGGTCGCGATGCCGCGTGGCGGGGCCTTCGCGGCGGCGCCGGGCCCGGTTCGAGATTTCCGATCCGACGGCTCTGGATGAGCGTTCTTCGAACAAGGCCCTGATCAACAAATCTGTTCTTCCAAAGGATTGTATTAAGAAAAACAGTTTCGTTGACGCACGACATTGTGATCATCAATACTTTTCGGGCTGGTCGGCAATATTCGCTACGCGCTTTTGCCGGCCGGCTCGACGAAGCCTTCCGCGGCCTGCGCCGCGATCCCGGAGTGCCCGCCCCGTGCTGTCCAGAACCGTTCTCGCCCTGCTCCTCGCGACGGCGGCGCCCGTGCTGCCGGCCCTGGCGAACGCGCCCCCCGCGGCGCAGGCCCCGCATGACGGCGCCCTCGTCTCCACGGAGTGGCTGGAGAAGAACCTCGCCTCGCCGAAGGTCCGCATCGTCGAGGTCAGCGTCGATCCCGGCGTCTATGAGCGCGGACACATTCCCGGCGCCTCGAACGTCTCCTGGCACACCGACCTCGTGGAGACGGTGACCCGCGACATCGTCAGCCCCGAGAAGTTCGCCGCGCTCGCCCAGCGCCTTGGCATCGACCGCGACACCACGGTGGTGCTCTACGGCGACAACAACAACTGGTTCGCCGCTTGGGGTGCCTGGGTGCTCGCCCAGTACGGGCTTGTCGACAACGTCAAGCTCCTCGACGGCGGCCGCAAGAAGTGGGAGGCCGAGAAGCGCCCCCTCGACACCCGTGCCCCCGAGGTCGCCGCCTCGAAGTTCCCGGTGACGCAGGCCGCCTCGAACCTGCGCGCCCGCTTCGGCGACGTGCTGGCGGTGGCGAAGAAGGAGCGCGACGAGCAGATCCTCGACATCCGCTCGCCCGATGAGTTCAACGGCAAGATCATCGCGCCGGCCGGCATCCAGGAGCTGGCGATCCGCGCCGGCCACATCCCCGGCTCGGTCAACGTGCCCTGGGGCAAGGCCGTGAATGCCGACGGCACCCTGAAGTCGCCGGCCGAGCTGAAGAAGCTCTACGCGGAGGCCGGCATCGACGGCTCGAAGCCGATCATCACCTCCTGCCGCATCGGCGAGCGCTCCAGCCACTCCTGGTTCATCCTGACGCGGGTGCTCGGCTACAACGCCCGCAACTACGACGGCTCCTGGACCGAGTATGGCAACGCCGTCGGCGTGCCGATCACCAACGTCGCCGGCACGGTCTGGGGCGGCAAGTGATCCGCCGGCCGCGGGCCTCCGAACGGGCTCGACCGTGAGCCTGGCGAGCGATGTCGGGGCGGGCGCCACGCTCGCCCCGGCGGCCGAGCGGTACCGCGCGCCGATCCTGGCGCGCGGGGTCGCGCTGGTGATCGCGGCCGGGCTCGTCGTCGCCGCGCAGCGCCTCGCCGCCGAGCCCGGCGGGACGCGGCTCGCCCTGTCGCTGACCTTCGGGGCGCTGTTCGGGTTCGTGCTCCAACGCTCCCGCTTCTGCTTCTTCTGCCTGTGGCGCGACCTTCTCGACCGCCGCGACCCGCGCGGGGCGCTGGGCGTGCTCACGGCGCTGGCGGCGGGGGCCGCCGGTTACGCGGTGGTGTTCGGGGGCTGGCTCCCCGACCCTTCCGGCGCACGGCTGCCGCCGGACGCGCATATCGGCCCGGTGAGCCCTATCTTGGCGCTGGCGGGCGCCGCCTTCGGCGCGGGCATGACGGTCTCGGGCTCCTGCATCAGCGCCCATCTCTACCGTCTCGGCGAGGGCTCGCCGACGGCGCCCTTCGCGCTCCTCGGCACGGCGCTCGGCTTCGTGCTCGGCTTCGCGACCTGGAACGACCTCTACCTCGCCGCGATCTCCGAGGCGCCGGTGGCGTGGCTGCCGCGCCATCTCGGCTACGGAGGCACCCTCGCCCTGACGCTCCTCGTCATCGGCGCCCTCGCGGTGCCGCTGCTGCGTCTCCTGCCCGAGCGGGAGACGCGCCCCGCCCGCGTCGAGCCGTTGCGCGCGGTCTTCGTCGAGCGCTGGCCGGCCTGGCTCGGCGGGCTCGCGGTCGGGGCGATCGGGACGCTCGCCTACCTGCGGGTCGGTCCCCTCGGCGTCACCGCCGAGATCGGCGGCCGCAGCCGGGCGGCCGCCGCCTCCCTCGGCCTGCTGCCGGATCGGCTCGAAGGGCTCGATGCCTTCCGGGGGTGCGCCACCGCCGTGCGCGACGCCCTGCTGACCCCGAACGGGCTCTTCGTCGGCGGCCTCGTGCTCGCCGCCTTCGCCGCCGCGCTCGTCGCCGGGCAGTTCAGGCCGGCCCTGCCGGGGGGCGGGCACGTCCTGCGCGGGCTTCTCGGTGGGCTGCTCCTCGGCTGGGGGGCGATGACCGGGCTCGGATGCAGCGTCGGCACGCTGCTCTCCGGGATCATGGCCGGCGCCGTATCCGGCTGGGTCTTCGCCGCGGCGATGCTCTTCGGCGCCACCGCGACCCTGCTCGCCGGTCGCCGCCTGCGGCTGCTGCCCTGACGGGCGCGCGGTCTCAGGAAGCCCGTTCTCGAAACGCGAAGCGCCCGGTCCCTCGCGGGGCCGGGCGCTTCGTCGTCGCGTGGGATCAGGCCGATCAGGCCGTGAGCACGGAGCCCGGCTCGACCTTCACGCCCGGGCCCATCGTCGAGGTGACGGCGACGCGCTGGATGTAGGTGCCCTTGGCGCCGGCGGGCTTCGCCTTCGAGACGGCATCCGCGAACGCCTTGATGTTCTCGACGAGCTTGTCGGCGTCGAAGGAGACCTT
>NZ_BPQR01000015.1 GCF_022179345.1 Methylobacterium jeotgali
GCCGGAGCCCGTGTCGGGGCGCGGGTCGCGGCGACCGCCCCGCGGACCCGCTCCCCGACACGGGCTCCGGCGGCGGCCAGGAACGGCGCCGAGACCTCGGCGCTCGCCACGAAGTCGGCGGTCTCCATGCGGTGCCCGCCGGCATAGGCGTGGACGTTGCCGACCTTAAGCGCGTCGAGCTCGGCGAGGCAGGCCGCCCGGTAGAGGCTCTCGATCCGCTCGGGCGCCAGGGCCGGCATCAGGCGACGACGAGGCGTGGGGGCCGCGCGGCGCGCACCGCCGCGACGAAGCCCCGCGCGATGCAGGCGGCGATGTCGACCTCGGTGATCGATTGCAGGCCCGACCAGGCCGGCATCGAGTTGACCTCGAGGACCAGGAAGCCCCCCTCCCCGTCCTCCACGAGGTCGACGCCGGTATAGTCGCAGCCGACCGCCTCTGCCGCGGCCTCGGCCAGCGCTGCGGCGCGGGGCGGCATCGCCCAGGCGAGCGGCCGGCCTCCGCGGTGGACGTTGGTGATCCAGCCGTCGCCCTCGCGGATCATGCCGGCGATGGCCCGGCCCTCGCAGACGAAGACGCGGTAGTCGCGCCAGAGCCCGTCCCGCCGGGCGACGTAGCGCTGAAGATAGTAGACGCCGGAGACGTCCGTCTCCTGCGGCAGGTCCTCCGGCCGCTCGATCAGGCACAGGCCCTCGCCCTGCGATCCGAACAGGGGCTTCAGGACGAGCGGACGTCCCGGGGCCGCCTCGCTCGCGACGAGGGCCATGGCGGCCTCCCGGCGCGAGAGCACGAAGGTGTCCGGCGTCGGCAGGGCCTGGCGGGCGATGAGGAGGCTGGTGGCCGCCTTGTCGACGGAGCGCTCGATGGCGGTCGGCGCGTTCCAGACCACGGTGCCCGCCGCGACGAGCGCATGGAGCACGCCGAGCCGCATGGTCGTCGCCTCGAAGGTGCCCCCGGAGATGGTCCGCAGCAGCACCCCGTCCGGCAGGCCCTCGGGGAAGCCCGGCACCCGCAGCGGCTCGCCGCCGCCCGTCACCACGGCGACGTCGGCCAGCGAGAACAGCACCGGCTCGCAGCCGAGCGCGGTGAGCGCGGCGAGGAGCCGGTTCTTGTGCCAGTTGCCGTTGTCGGCGGCGAGCCCGATGCGCATGGAATCACTCAGGTTTCTCCCTCTCCCCTCCGCGGGAGCGGGTGGCCCCCGAAGGGGGTCGGGAGGGGGGAGCGACGCTTCGGAGCGGGGCGCGGCGTCGGATGGCGCGCGCCACGTCCGGCGCCGTCGTTCCCCCTCCAGCCTTGCCTGCGCAGGGCACTCTCCCCCGCAGAGGGCGAGGGTCGGGGTTCAGGCGAACGACGCCTCGACCAATGCCGGCTCCAGGCGGCCACCGCGGAAGCTCGCGCCGGTGCGCACGGAGGTGACGATCGCCTCGGCGGGCGAGAACAGGGCGCCGTCGATCTTGTAGAAGTCGCCGTTCACGCGGGAGAAGATCTCGGCGAAGGGGGCGCCGTGGTCGGCCGAGTTCGTTGAGGGGAGCTGCTCGGCGAGCGCCTTGGCGTCAGCATCGTCGGCATCGACGAAGAGCTGCACCCGGCCGCCGTAGATGATGGCGTCGTTGGTGCGGCCCATCGCCTTGATGAAGTCCGGGTGCGGGGGCGCGAGCGGCGCCGAGCCGATTCCGTCGAGGACCGCGTGGAGGTCGAAGCCGACCGTGTGCGCCTTGTGGAGCGCCACCTCGAGCACGCGGGCGACGACCTGCGTCGAGCCGGCGAGGCTCTGGGTCGGCGCGTAGATGAAGGTCACGTCCCCGGCCGCGAGCCCCGTGGCCTTGGCGACCTTCTCGACGACGCTCGCCGGGGGCGGCGCGCCGGCCTCGAGCACCAGGGCGGTCTTCGAGCCGCCGTCGCGGTAGCCGAGCTCGGCATAGAGCTCCTCGACCACGGCGAGCGCCCGGCCGGGCCCGGAGCCGAGGGCGAAGAAGCCGGAATCGCCCTCCTCGTCGGCGAGGCTCCAGCCGGCATATTGGCTGCCGAGGCAGGCGATGACGGGGTCGCTCGCGTGCACGGTGACGGAGTAGGGCCAGGCGGCGACGGGGCCGGTCGGCGCGATGGTGACGGTGCCGAGCCCCCCGAGGCAGATCTCGGCGATGCGCCGCCCGGCCTCGATGGAGCCGCGCACCGAGGCGCCGGCATCGACCATGCGGGCGCCGCCGGCGCCCTGCGTCACGGCGAGGCGGAGCGCGCCCGCATCCGCCACGAGGCGCTCAATGAGGGGCGCCGTGAGCGCGTTCACGCTCGGAAAGGTCTGGGCCGTGCTCATGCGTTGTCTCCCGATCGAGGAGGGCGTGCAGCGCGGCCGCCCTCTCCCGCAGATTGCCGATGGCCGCTCCGGCATCGGCCCCCGTGGCGAGCACCGTGCAGACGGGGCAGCCCCGTTCGATCACGCTGCCGGCGCGCGGGCGGTCGCGCAGGTGATCGGGCCAACCTGCCGACGTGCCGATGCGGTACGTCTGCGCCCCGTACCAGATCTCGGCGGCCGCCGCATCCACGGGTGCGGGCGGGAGCGGCGGGATTTCGCCGAGGCAGGCCGCGACATGGGCGGCCAGCAGCGGGCTCTCCCGCCGGTCGAGCACGTCGATCGTGGCGCCGGGGCGGGGGTTGATCTCGGTGAGCCACCAGCGGGCGCCGTCGCAGAGCAGGTCGGCGCTGGCCAGCCCGACGAGGCCGGTCTCGGCGGCGATCCGGTTCGCGGCCTCCGCGACCGCCGCGACGATCTCCGGCGGCAGCGGCGCGGGCTCGTCGCGCCCGCGGGCGAGGGCTCCGGCGTAGCGGAACGGGCGCAGCGGCGAGGGCGAGCCCCACTGCTCGGTGAGGGCGAGGGGGCGGGCGCCGCTGCCGTCGCAGAGGAGGTTCAGCGCGTAAGGCCGGCCCGGCACCCGCGCCTGGAGGTAGTGGCCCGGCGGCGCCCTGCCCCGCACGGCCGCTCGGATATGGCTGCCGCCGGAGCCGCCGGCGCGCTTCAGGAGGAACTTCTCGGGACTCTCGACGGGCCCCGGCGTGACGGCCGGATGCGGGATTTCGAGGCGCTCGCACAGCGCCGCGAAGCGGAACGGGTCCTTCAGCGCGGCGATCGTCTCCGGGCCGGCGCCGAGGAGGCGGTGGCGCGCCCCGATCCGCGCGACGAGGTCCGGCGCGCCCTCGAAGCCACTGCCGAGCACGACGCCGAGGGTCCCATGTCCCGCCGCGTCGCGGAGCGCGTCGAGGGCGCCTAGCACCGCCTCCCCGCCGAGCCGTCCGGTGCCGAAGCGGCCGGGCAGGCCGCGATGGGCCTCGGCGAGGTCCAGGGTGTCGGCATCCCCGAACAGGTCGGCGACGTAGGGACGGAACCCCGCCCGGCGGGCGGCCTCGGCGAGTGCCCGGCCCGACTGGGCCGCGATCAGGACGGCCGGGCCGCCTCGCATCCCGAGCGCTAGCCGGCGATCTCGACGGCGAGCGCGTAGGCGTCGCGGAAGTCGAGGCAGAGGGGCTCCTGCGCGTCGAGCATCCGCCGGAACAGGCGGCACTGGGTCTGGTACTTGACGTTGCCGACCGCGAGCGCGCCGATGCCGACGCCCTTGCCGACGGGCAGCGCCACGTCGACGGCGTTCACGTCGATGCCGGCGATGCCGGCGGGTGGCACGGCGTTGACGTCGGAGGCGACGAGGAGCTTCGGCGCGCTCTCCAAGTCCTCCGCCGAGAGGATCGGGATGCCGGCGGGCCCCGCCGAGAGGATCACGTCGGCGTCGACGATCGCGGCGCGGCGCGCCTCCGGCGTCGAGCCGTCCACGGCGCCGACCTCGATCCCGAAGCGCCACTTCATCGTGAAGGCGATCTTCGAGACCCGCTCCTCGCCGTCATGCCCGACGAGGACGCTGCGCGCGCCCTCCAGCGCCCCGATCACCGCCGCGACGTAGGCGACGACGCCCGCACCTCCAAAGATGACGATGCGCTTGCCCTTGAGATCGGTGCCGAACTTCGCCTTCAGCGCCCGCGAGACCTCCGCGACCATCGCCGCGCCGGTGGTGAAGGAGCCCGCCGGATCGGCGAAGACGTGGTTGGCGAAGGGCGGCACGAAGGCCTTCTTCGCCCGGTCCATCATGTCGAGGGCGTCCTCGGCGTTCTTGCCGCCGATGAAGATGCCGGTGCGCACGCCGTCCTGAGGGGCGCGGGAGAAGATCGAGTCCTGGGTGAGGGAGACCACGTCGGTGAGATCGACGCCGGTATAGGTGACGATGGTCTCGAAGCCGGCATCCACGGCCATGTTCACGTCGAACGGGCTCATGTGCTTGAGCGGCGTGAGCATGTGCAGGATCGAGCGGGCCATGGTCTGCCTCCTTCCCTCGGATCGGACGGCGCTCGTCGCCGCCCCTGATGCCGGGGTCCGTTCTGGCGCGGGAATGGTTTCGACGCGGATAAGGGCGCGGCGGGTGCCGGGCTCGTCTCGCCCTTGAGGAGCCTGCCGCCGCGCTCGGGTCAACCCATCCCGGGTCCGGCCGGGCGATTTTCCCCCTCGCGCAGGGTTCCGATCCAGGCGCCCTCGTTGCGCCCTCGCGCCACGAGGAAGCGCAGGCGGTCCCCGCCCCGCCCCTCGAGGTCGGCGACGAGGCTCTGCGCCTCGGCCTCCGAGCCGAGCAGCACGAAACCGGTCGGCCCCCAGGAGCTCTGTCCGTAGCCGGGGACGCCGCGCGCGGCGACGGCGGCCAGCGCCTCCGCGACCGCCGGGCTCGCGTAGCGGCCGCCCTGATGGGGCGCGAAATGGTCCCCGATCATGCGCTGGACCGCGGTGATCGCAGCGCCGAAGGCCGGTGCGTCGGCGACGACGCAGGCCGGCATCGCCTGCATGAGCACGAGCCGGCAGATCTCGGCCGCCTCCCGCTCAGGGAAGCGGGGCAGGTCCCGGAAGGCGGCGATCTCGCGCTTGCCGTGGACGCCGGTCATGCCGGTGTCGAGAATCAGCACCACCCGCCACGCCTCCGGGTAGGCGAGGCGCGCCACGACGGGGGGCGGCGCGCCGCTGTCGTCGCGGCCGCCGTCGACGATGAGCCCGCCCTCGGTGAAGGCCGCCAGCCCGACGCCGGAACGGTTGCCGCGGTCGAGGGCGTCGGCGAAATCCTCCGGCGCGAAGGGTCTTCTCGCGATGAATGCGAGCGCCGCCGCGACGGCGAGCGCGAGCTGCGTCCCCGAGCCGAAGCCCGCATGCGGCGGGATCGTCTCGGCGATCAGGATCGCGCCGGTCTCCGGGATGCCGAGATGCCCGGCGGCGGCCTTCGCATAGGCCAGCGCCCGCTCGGCCTCCGGCCCCTCGACCGACAGGCGCGGCGCGGCGCGCGCCTCCAGGGTGACGGCCGGCGCGTCGACCGCGAGCCCGATGCTGCCGAAGCGCCGGCCGAGCCCGCCATGCAGGTCGAGGAAGCCGAAATGCAGCCGCGCCGGGGCGTGGACGCGCACGCCCTGCAGGTCCGGTGGCGGGGCGTCGGAGCGGGAGGCGTCGCGCTCAGCCAAGGCAGTTGTCGCGGCGGTCATCGAGGCGGTCTTGGTCCGGCACTGCGGGGGGCTCCGGCGCCTCGGCGCGGGTGTTGCGGATGATCGCGGAACGAGGCCCGGCTTGTCCCACGGAGCCGGTGCCGGGGGCAACAGCGTCGTGGCTCGTGATCTCGGTCGGGGCGCATCGCGGCGCGATCTGCGTTCGCTACTTGCTTGGCGCGGCCGGCGGATGCAAACGTGCGCCCGCCGCAGGGGTCGGCGCGCCGCATGCCGGCGCCGCGGCCCTGAAAAAGAATATCGCATTCAGACGTTTCGCTCGGGGGGATGATGGCGGCCTGGGTCAAGGGGCAGGAGGTCGGGCTTGACGCGGCCGTGTCGGCGGCGGCGGCGCTGCTGTCGTCGGCGCGCGCGCCGATCGTGGCGGGGCTGAACGCCGAGCTGTCGGCGGTGCGCGCCGCCTTCCGCCTCGCCGCCGAGACCGGCGCGAGCGTCGACACCCTCGGTTCCGAAGGCACCTATGCCGAACTCGGCGCGCTCTCCCGGGGCGGCGCCATGACGACGACGCCCGCCGAGACGATCGGCCGGGCGGACACCGTGCTCGCGGTCGGCGCGGCCGCCCGGAGCGCCCCCCTGATCGACGCGCTGCGCGCCTCCCGGCCGAGCCGGGGCGTCGCGGCCGGCGCCGAGCGCACGCTCCTCACCCTCGACACCGCCGGTGATCCCGCCGTGGCGGTCGCCACGCTGCGGGCCTACGCCAAGGGCCACCTCGCCGGGGAGCATCCGAGCGCGGACATCGCCAGGGCGCTCTTCGCCGCGCGGTTCGGCGTGATCCTCTACGATCCGGCCGAGCTCGGCGAGTTCGGCATCGAGATGCTCCAGGCGCTGGGGCGCGACCTCAACGAGAGCACCCGCGTCTTCACGCTCTCCCTCGGGAGCGGCAGCCAGGACCGGGCGGTGGTGCCGCTCTCCGCCTGGACCACGGGCCAGGCGCCGCGGGTCGGCTTCGGCCGCGGCCTGCCCGAGCACGATCCCTGGCGCTTCGATGCCGCGCGGCTCGCCGCTTCCGGTGAGGCCGACGCCGCCCTGTGGCTCGCCTCCCTGCCCTGCGAGCGGCCTGGCTGGCTCGGGCGCCTGCGCACGGTCGCCCTGCTCGGTGAGGGCGCGGCGGCGCCCGACGTGGCCGAGATCGTCATCGCGGTCGCGGTCCCCGGCGAGGGCGTCGGCGGGACCTTGTGGGACGAGGGGCGCGCCGCGATCGCCTATCGCCCGGCCGCCGGCACGAGCGCCCTGCCCGCCGCCGCTGGGGTGATCGAGGCCATCCGCCGGGGCCTCGCAAGCAAGGAAGCCGCCTGATGCTGATCCGGATCAAGGGCGGCCGGGTCGTCGACCCGACCGCCGGCCGCGACGCCGTCGGCGACGTGGACATCGAGAACGGCCGCGTCGTCGCCGCCTCGGAGCGGACGCCGGACCGGACCATCGATGCATCGGGCTGCGTGGTGATGGCCGGCGGCGTCGAGGTGCACTCGCACATCGCCGGCGGCAACGTCGTGCTCTCGCGCCTGCTGCTCCCCGACCTCTACGTCAGCGAGGCGGCGCCCGAGGGCCATCCCTTCGCCCACGCCGGCGGCTCGGCGGCCTGGATCGGCGCGAACTACGCGCGGATGGGCTACACGACCGCCGTCGAGCCGGCGATGCCGCCCTCGAACGCGCTCGCCACCCAGCTCGAGCTCGCCGACATCCCGCTCCTCGACCGCGGCGCGCTCGCCGTGATGGGCAACGACGACCACCTGCTCTCGCTGCTGCGCGAGGGCGAGGGCCGCAACGCCGTGCGCGACCTCGTGGCATTGAACGTCGCGACCTCGCGCGGCCTCGGCGTGAAGTGCATCAACGCCGGCGGCGCCTCGGCCTTCAAGGACGGCATGCTGCGCCTGTCCCTCGACGACGAGATCCCCGTCTACGGCCTCTCGACGCGCAGGATCATGGGCGCCCTCCTCGACGCGGTCGAGGAGATCGGGGTGCCGCATCCGCTGCACGTCCACTGCAACAATCTCGGCCTGCCCGGCGCCGACGAGTCCTTCGTCGCGACCCTCGACGCGGCGGAGGGACGGCGCATCCACTTCGCCCACGCCCAGTTCTACGCCTACGGCGTCGCCGACCCGGAGAACCCGGCGACCGGCGGTTTCCGCTCGGCGGCCGAGCGCATCATCCGGGCGATGGAGACGAACCCCAACGCGACCTTCGACGTCGGCCAGGTCGTGTTCGGCCAGACCGTGACGATCTCCCTCGACATCCTGCGCCAGTTCGCCGGGCGCAAAGGCGCCAAGCCGAAGAAGTGGATCCTCAACGCCGGGGATGCCGAGGGCGGCGGCGTCGTGCCCTTCCTCTACCGGCCGAAGGGCCCGACGAGCTCGTTGCAATGGGCGATCGGCCTCGAGCTGATGCTGCTGTCGGGCGACCCGGAGCGCACCATCCTGACGACCGACCACCCGAACGGCGGCCCCTTCACCGAGTACCCGCGCATCATCCACTGGCTCATGGACAAGGAGGAGCGCGACCGCGAGATCGCGACGCTCCCGAAGATCGTCGGCGAGCGCTCGTCCCTGCCGGGTCTGGAGCGCGAGTACACGCTCTCGGAGATCGCCAAGCTGACCCGCTCCGGCCCGGCGAAACTCCTCGGGCTCGACGACCGCGGCCACCTGCGCCCCGGCGCGCGGGCGGACGTGGCGGTCTACCGGGACTCGAAGGACCGCACGGCGATGTTTTCCCGCGCCCGCCTCGTCCTCAAGGACGGGCAGACCATCGTCGAGGACGGCGAGGTCGTGGACTGGCGCGCCGGCCACAGCCTCAGCCTCTCGGTCGAGTCCGACAAGGCGATGGCGCGGCGCTCCGACGCCTACCTGAAGGACCGCTTCGGCGCCGGGCTCGACAGCTTCGCGGTGCCCGACGAGGCCTTCCCCATGGGCGACGTGTTCGAGGACGTGGCATGCCGGGCGTGAGACGGGTGGTTCGATCCTGCCTGCGGCGTGGGAAAGCGTGACGACGATGTCTGACCTCACCCTCAACGGCATCCCCGTCGTCGACACCTTCGCCGAGGCCTTCGACGTCGCCGGCACCGCCATCGTCGTCACCAACGATACGCCCAAATGGGCGATGATCGCGGCCACCGTGATGACCGGCTTCGCCACCTCGGTGATCGGCTGCGGCGCCGAGGCCGGCATCGACGCCGAGCTCTCCCCCGAGGAGACCCCGGACGGGCGGCCCGGCGTGCGCATCCTGCTGTTCGGCTTCGAGCCGAACGGGCTCAAGGACCAGCTCCTGAAGCGGGTCGGCCAGTGCATCCTCACCTGCCCCGGCACCGCCTGCTACGCCGGCGTCGAGGGCCCGACCAAGATCAAGCTCGGCGGCGCCATCCGCTACTTCGGCGACGGCTTCGCGATCGCCAAGCGCGTCACCGACGCCGAGGGCAAGGCGCGGCGCTACTGGCGCATCCCGGTGATGGACGGCGAGTTCCTCTGCGAGGATTCCGTTCGCGCCGTCGACGGGGCGGTCGGCGGAGGCAACCTGCTCTTCCTCGGCCGCACCCACGCCGAGACCCTCAAGGTCGCCGAGATCGCGGTGGAGGCGGCGAAGTCCGTGCCCGGCGCCATCCTGCCCTTCCCCGGCGGCATCGTGCGCTCGGGCTCGAAGGTCGGCGGCCGCACCAAGGGCATGATGGCCTCGACCAACGACGCCTACTGCCCGACGCTGAAGGGCCGGGCGGCCTCGGCCCTGCCCCCGGAGTGCGGCGTGGTGCTGGAGATCGTCATCGACGCCCTCACCTCGAAGGCGGTGGCCGAGTCGATGCGCGCCGGCCTGCACGCCGCCACCGAGGCGGGGGCCGCCCACGGGCTGCTGGCGGTGACGGCGGGCAACTATGGCGGCAATCTCGGCCGGCACCATTACCACCTGCGGGACCTCCTTTCGAAGGCATCGGCATGAGCGTCCTCACCCTGCGCGGGGCGCCCCCGGAGCGCCTCGACCTCAACGGCATCACGCCGCTCGCCCTCTCCCTGTTGAGCGAGGCGGAGGCGGCGCGGCTCCCCGTCGGCACCAGCCGTCGGGGCCTGACGCTCGGCGACTGCTTCGCGATCCGCCTCGACGGCTCGGCCGACCTCGTCATCGAGGGCGGCCACGAGCGCCTCGACCGGGTCGGCGGCGGCCTCTCCGAGGGGACGATCCGGGTCGAGGGCGACGTCGGCCAGCGCCTCGGCGAGGCCATGGCGGGGGGCGAGCTCACCGTCTCCGGTTCCGCCGGGCCCTTCGCGGCGACCGCCGCCACGGGCGGCCGGATCACGATCAAGGGCGATGCCGGCGAGGCTGCCGGCGGCGCCATCTACGCCGCCAAGGCGGGGCTCGACGGTGCCACCCTCGTCATCGAGGGCGAGGCCGGGGAGCGTCTCGGCGACCGCATGCGGCGCGGCCTGATCCTTGCCAACCGGGCCGGACGGCTCACCGGGGCGCGCATGATCGCCGGTACCATCGCCGCCCTCTCCGTCGGCGACCATCCGGGCTACGGCATGCGCCGGGGCACGCTGCTCCTCGGCGCGCACGGGACCCTGACCCCGACCTTCGTCGAGACCGGCCATCACGACCTCGTCTACCTGCGCCTGCTCGCCCGCTCGCTGAGCCGGCTCAGCCCCGCCCATGCCGAGCTCGCCCGCCGGCCGCTGAAGCGCTACTCCGGCGACCTCGCCACCCTCGCCAAGGGCGAGATCTGGGCGGCGGCGTAGGCTCGTCCAAAGGACGATCCACGGGGACGGCGCCGGGACTTGGCGGCGTCCTTATGAAGTTCATATGTTCGCGGGACGGCACGGAGCCGGCCCGCCGATGATCGTGCAGGGCGCGAAAGAACCTCCGGCCGCGGGAGGTCGACGCCGTGCTGATCCTTCTCTCCGCTTGTCTCATCGCGCAGCCGGCCACCTGCCGGGACGAGCGCATCGAGCTCTCCTACGAGGCGACGAGCGCCTTCGTCTGCTTGCGCCACGCCCAAGGGGCGCTCGCGACATGGCAGGCCTCGCATCCCGAGTGGCACGTCGCCCGCTGGCGCTGCGCGTCGAAGGAGACGCTGCCGAAGGACCTCTGAGCCGCGCTCGGCTCTCCGCACTTGGCGCGGCGCCGCCGGGATGACATCCTTGTGAGCGGATCGCGGCCCCATCGCAGGGTCGCGGCCGGGACAGGGGATGATGCGCTCGCTCAAGGTCCGTTTCGCGCTGCTGCTCGGCGTCAGCGGCCTCCTGGTCCTGCTCGCCGCGGCCGGGATGCTGCTCGCGGTCGGAGCGGCCGAGCGCGCCATCGACCGGACGCTCGCCGCGCAGGGGCGCCTCGAGCTTCTCGCCGAGCTGTCCGGGCGCCTGACCCAGTTCGGCCTCGCGGCCCTGGAGACCGCCGGCAACCCGGACGCCCAGCCCGAGGCCCTGACCATCGCCCGCACCAATGTCGACCGGGCGCTGGCCACCGTCGACGAGGCTCTGGCGAAGTCGGTCAGCGAGAGCAGCGATCCGCAGGATCGCAGCGCCTACGCCGCCCGCGCCCGGCCGATGGCGCAACTGCGGGCCGCCCGTGCCATCCTCGACCGGCAGGTCGCCCAGATCGAGCGGCAGACCGAGCCGGAGCGCCGCCAGAACGCGATCAAGGGCGCCCTCAACGGCTTCGGCGCGATGACCGGGCAGCCCCTCTCCTTCCTCATCGAGGCCGAGCGGCGCAGCATGGTGCTCGGCTCGGAGGAGGCGCAGACGCTCGCCCGGCGCCTGCGGCTCGCGGCGCTGGCGGCCCTCCTCGTCGCTCTCGTCTTCCTCGCGGTGCTCTACCGCAGCGTGACCCGCCCGACGCTGGCGCGGATCGAGGCGGTGCGGCGCGCGGCCGGCGCGGTGGGGCGCGGCGCCCTCGACACGCGGCTCTCCGTCGCCGACCGGGACGAGCTCGGCCTGCTCGTCGCCAACTTCAACCGCATGGTCGCCCGCCTCTCCCGCCGCGAGGGAAGGCTCGCCGCCGACCGGGCGGCGCTGGAGGACACGGTCGCCGCCCGCACCGCCGACCTGCGCGCCGCCAATGCCCGTCTCGAGGCGGTCGACGCCTCCCGGCGGCGCTTCTTCGCCGATGTCAGCCACGAGCTGCGCACGCCGCTCACCGTCATCCTCGGCGAGTGCGACCTCGCGGCGCGGCCGAGCGCGAGGCCCGTCGATCACGGCCCGGCCTTCGCCACCATCCGCAAGCGGGCCCAGCGCCTCAAGATGCGGGTCGAGGACCTGCTGCGCGTCGCCCGCTCGGAATCGGGGCGGATCGAGCTCGACCGGCAGCCCCTCGGCGCGGCCGCGGTCCTGGCCGAGGCCGTCGACAATGCCGGCTCCGAGGCGGCCCGCCGCCGGGTCCGTCTCGTGTTCGAGCCCGGCGCGGCGGATGCCGAGATCCTCGCCGACCGGGAATGGCTGCGGCAGGTGGTCGAGAGCCTGATCGACAACGCCTTCCGGCACGCGACCGGGCTGACGCAGGTCGTCGTTGACCTCTCGCAGGAGGGGGACCGGGCGCGGATCCGCATCTCCGACGACGGTCCGGGCTTTCCCGAGGCGGCGAGCGACCTGTTCGAGCGCTTCCAGCGCGGCGGCCGCCCCGGCGAATCCGGCTTCGGGATCGGTCTGGCCCTGGCGCGATGGGTCGTGGAACAGCATGATGGCGAGATCCGCATCGGCCGGGGCGAGGGCGGGCGGGGCGCGCGGGTGAGCCTGACGCTCCCCCTCCTCGCCGCTTCGGCGGACGCGATTCCGCAGGTGAGAGAGAGCGCAGCATGACCCGGGTCCTGATCGTCGAGGACGACGCCGACATCCGCTCCATGCTGGCCCGCGGGCTCGAGGCGGAGGGGTTCTCGGTGGGCATGGCCGGCCGCGTCGAGGACGCGCTCAGCGCCGCCCGCGACGACGCCCCCGGGGCGGTCGTCCTCGACATCACCCTGCCCGACGGCTCGGGCCACGACGTCTGCCGGTCGCTGCGCGAGGGCGGCTATCCCGGCCCGATCCTGTTCCTCAGCGCCCGCGACGAGATCCGCGACCGGGCCGAGGGGCTGGCGCTCGGGGCCGACGACTACATCGTCAAGCCGTTCGTGTTCGACGAGCTGGTGGCGCGGCTGCGTACCCATCTCCTGCGCCGCAGCGAATCGGAGGAGCCGCGCACCCTGGTGACGGCGGGCAAGCTCAACCTCGACCTCAACACCCGCTTGGCGAGCTGCGGCGAGGCCAGCGCCCGCCTCACGCCCCGCGAGGCGGAACTGCTCGCCATGCTGATGAGCGAGCCCAACAAGCCCGTCTCCCGCGCCGACATCTTCGAGAAGCTCTGGGCGAGCCAGGGCGGCCTCTCGCTCAACGTCGTCGACGTCTATGTCGGCTACCTGCGCTCCAAGATGGCCGATTTCGTCCGCCACGGCGGCCCGATCCTGACCACGGTGCGCGGGCGCGGCTTCATGCTCGACCTGCGGGGGCAGGACTTCCGGCACTAGGCGCCGGACCGGCCCGCGCAAGCGACGATTCGGAGCCTGCCGGAGGCGCGTCCCGCCCGACGCCGAACCCCTCTCTCGACGGGCTCGGAGGTTATCCCCGCGGCCTCGGCCTTTTGGGTAAATCCGGCAATCTGGCCTTGCACACCGCGCCAGGACATCCCATAACCTCCCGGCGCAAGAAAGTATTGCGTGTCAGAGTCTTAGGATCTTCTTAGGGTTGATCCCGAGGTGCCTGGCCAGAGAAGACCAAACGGAGAAACACCATGACCTGGGCTGCCCCCGTCGTTTCCGAGATCTGCGTCGGCATGGAAGTCACGAGCTACGAGTCGGCCGAGATCGACACCTTCCACTAAGGTGATCCGGCGGGCCGGGGATCGCGGGCGGGCTTCGCGGAGCGCAGAGCCATGCATGTCGTGATCCTCGGCTCGTCTGCCGGCGGCGGTCTCCCGCAGTGGAACTGCCGCTGCCCCATCTGCACCCTGGCCCGGACCGAGCCGCACCGCGTCCGGCCCCGCACCCAGTCGAGCATCGCCATCTCCCCCGACGGGACGGACTGGCTCCTGGTCAACGCCTCCCCCGACATCCGCCAGCAGCTCAACCAGACGCCGGCGCTCCATCCCCGCAAAGGCCTGCGGCATTCCCCCATCCGGGCGGTGCTGCTCACCAACGGCGACGTCGACCACGTCGCCGGTCTGCTGACCCTGCGCGAGGGCCAGCTCTTCTCCCTCTACGCCACCGCCGGCATCCTCGACTCCGTCAACGCCAACCGCGTCTTCGACGTGATGGCCGAGGGCGTGGTGACGCGTAGCCCGATCCGCCTCGACGAGGCGTTCGAGCCCCTGCCCGGCCTGCGGGTCACCCTGTTCTCGGTGCCGGGCAAGGTGCCCCTCTGGCTCGAGGACGAGACGATGCAGATCGGCGCCGAGACCGAGACCACGGTCGGTGCGATGATCGAGGCCGGCGGGCGCAGGCTCGCCTACGTTCCCGGCTGCGCCCGCGTCACCGACGGGCTGAGGGCCCGGATCGGGGGCGCCGACGCGCTGCTCTTCGACGGCACCGTGCTCCACGACGACGACATGATCCGCGCCGGGGTCGGCACCAAGACCGGCTGGCGCATGGGCCACGTGCCGATGCGCGGCGAGGGCGGCTCCGTCGAGGCGCTCGCCGACGTGCCCCTCGGCCGCAGGGTCTTCGTGCACATCAACAACACCAACCCGGTGCTGATCGAGGATTCGCCGGAGCGGCGCGACGTCGAGGCCGCGGGCTGGACCGTGGCCCATGACGGGCTCGCGCTGAGCCTCTAGGCCGCTTGGAAAAGCGCGCCGGCGGCAATATATTTTGCGCGATATAATCGCGTCGATATCATGCTGGCGGCCGGGGCGCCGTCTTCGTAGAATCGATCCAGAAGAAGGCGTCACAAGGCGCCGAGCCGGAGCTCAGGAAACGCCATGACCGCGATCTTCCCGCCGCCCTCCTCCGCCGCCGCGGAGCGTCTTCTCAGCCCCGAGGAGCTGGAGGCGGCGCTCCGCGAGATCGGCGCGAAGCGCTACCACAACCTGCACCCGTTCCACCGGCTGCTGCACGACGGCAAGCTCTCCAAGGATCAGGTCCGGGCCTGGGCGCTCAACCGCTACTACTACCAGGCGATGATCCCGGTGAAGGACGCCGCTTTGCTCGCCCGCCTGCCGGAGGCGAGCCTGCGCCGGGTCTGGCGCCAGCGCATCGTCGACCACGACGGCGACCACGAGGGCGACGGCGGCATCGAGCGCTGGCTGAAGCTCGCCGAGGGCGTCGGATTCGAGCGCGACTACGTGCTCTCCACGAAGGGCATCCTCTCGGCGACCCGCTTCTCGGTGGACGCCTACGTGCACTTCGTCTCCGAGCGCTCCCTGCTCGAGGCGATCGCCTCCTCGCTGACCGAGATGTTCTCGCCGACGATCATCTCCGAGCGTGTCGCGGGCATGCTCAAGAACTACGACTTCATCACCAAGGAGACGCTCGCCTATTTCGACAAGCGCCTCACACAGGCGCCCCGCGACGCCGACTTCGCCCTCGACTACGTCAAGCGCCACGCGGTGACGCCCGAGCAGCAGCGGGCGGCGATGGATGCGCTGACCTTCAAGTGCAACGTGCTCTGGACGCAGCTCGACGCCCTCTACTTCGCCTACGTCGCCCCCGGCATGGTCCCGCCCGACGCGTGGCAGCCCGGCGAGGGGCTGGTGCCCGAGAAGGCGGTGGCGCCCGCGGCCGGCGCGGCGGGGACCGGGGGGATCGGGGCGGGAGACGTTCCGCGCCTGCCCCGCGGTGTGCGCATGCGCTTCGACGAGGTGCGCAAGAAGCACGTGCTCCTCGCCCCCGAGCGCACCTTCGACCTCGACGACAACGCGGTGGCGGTGCTCACCCTGGTCGACGGCCAGCGCTCGGTCGCCGACATCGCCGCGCGGCTCGCCGAGACCTACAACGCCGACCGCGCCGTGATCGAGGCCGACATCCTCGTCATGCTCAACGACCTCGCGACGAAGAGGGTGCTTGAGAGATGAACGCGCTCGCGCCCAATCCCCGACCCGACATCCCGGCGCCGGTCGGCCTGCTCGCCGAGCTGACCCATCGCTGCCCGCTGCGCTGCCCCTACTGCTCGAACCCGCTGGAGCTCGACCGGCGCTCGCGGGAGCTCGATACCGGGACCTGGCAGCGGGTGCTGACGGAGGCGGCCGGGCTCGGCATCCTGCACGTCCACCTCTCCGGCGGCGAGCCGACGGCCCGCGACGACATCGTCGACATCACCGCGACCTGCGCGCGGCTCGGGCTCTACTCGAACCTGATCACCTCCGGTGTCGGCAAGGCGATCGACAAGCTCCAGGCCCTCTACGACGCCGGGCTCGATCACGTGCAGCTCTCCGTGCAGGGGGTCGACGCGCAGAATGCCGAGAAGATCGGCGGCCTCAGGAACGCGCAGCCGCAGAAGCTCGCCTTCGCCGAGAAGGTCACCGGTCTCGGCCTGCCGCTGACCCTCAACTCCGTGATCCACCGCGGCAACATCCACGAGGTCGAGGGCTTCATCGATCTGGCGGTGAAGCTCGGCGCCAAGCGTCTCGAGGTCGCCCACACCCAGTACTACGGCTGGGCCTACGTGAACCGCGCCGCCCTGATGCCGAACAAGGCCGATGTCGATGCCTCGATCCGCATCGTCGAGGCGGCCCGCGAGCGCCTGAAAGGCCAGCTCGTCATCGACCTCGTGGTGCCGGACTACTACGCCAAGTACCCGAAGGCCTGCGCCGGCGGCTGGGGCCGCAAGCTCATGAACGTCACCCCCGGCGGCAAGGTCCTGCCCTGCCACGCCGCCGAGACCATCCCCGGCCTGGAGTTCTGGTACGTCACCGAGCACTCGCTCGGCGACATCTGGGCCAACGCGCCGGCCTTCACCGCCTATCGCGGCACCGACTGGATGAAGGAGCCCTGCCGCTCCTGCGACCGCCGCGAGAAGGATTGGGGCGGCTGCCGCTGCCAGGCGCTGGCGCTCGCGGGCGATGCGGCGGCCACCGACCCGGCCTGCTCGCTCTCGCCGCTCCATGCCAAGGTGCGGGCGCTCGCCACCGAGGAGGCGGCGGAGACGCCGCCGGACTATACGTACCGCACGATCGGCGCCAACATCCGCACGCCGGTCAAGGAGGATGCCCCCCTGTGAAGGTCGAACCTGTCATCCGGCTCGCCGGCCTCTGCCTCGCCCTCTCCCTCGCGGCGCCGGCGCTTGCCCAGGAGCCTGTGCCCGCGCCGCAGAAGGCCGCCGTCTCGGCGCCCAACGCCGCCGATCTGCTCTTCGAGCAGCCGCAGATGCGCAACGCCGCGCCGGGCTCGACGCTGACCTACGCCTATGTCCGCCGCTCCGGCATCGCCAAGGCGCCCTTCGGTCCCAACCTCGACGATACGATCAAGCTCGCGATCGAGCCCGGCAAGGGCGCGGACGAGCGCACCATCCGCGTGCAGATGTTCTCGGGCATGAACCGCTTCCCGGCGGGCCCCTTCGAGGACATGCCCGGCAACCCGATCATCCCGCTCTTCCTGGAGAACCACCTGCGCGGCCTCGCCAAGGCGCTCGAGGCGAACCCGCGCTACCTCAAGCTCGCGATCCGCAAGGGCATGCGCGAGCGGGCGACCGTCACGCCGGTCAAGGTTCCCTACCAGGGCCGCGAGGTCGACGGCTGGCGCATCACCATGAAGCCCTTCGAGGGCGATCCCCTCGCCCAGCGGATGCGCGGGCTCGACAATCTCGCCTATACGTTCGTCACCGCCCCCGAGGTGCCCGGCGAGATCGTCTCGATCGAGGCGTCGTCGCGCAACGCCGAAGGGGGCGAGCTTCTCGAGGAGCGGTTGAGCTATGATCCGAAGGCTGGTTGAGCGGAGCGGCATCGCCGCGATCAGTGTCGCGCTGCTGGCGGGTCTGGCCTTGCCCGCCGGCGCCGCGGCGGACCTCGAGAACGACTACCCGACCGAGGCGCGCGCCGACTACGTGTTCGGCTGCATGGCCGCGAACGGGCAGACCCGCGAGTCGCTCCAGCGCTGCTCCTGCTCGCTCGACGCGCTCGCCTCGATCCTTCCTTACGACAAGTACGTCCAGGCCAGCACCATCCTGTCCATGCGTCAGGGTGTCGGCCAGCGGGCGAACGAGTTCAAGTCGACCAAGGTCTTCGACGACAAGATCGCCGACCTGAAGCGCGCCCAGGCGGAGGCCGAGATCCGCTGCTTCCGCGGCTGATCGCGGCCGCGGCGTTGCGCGTCGAAAAGCTTTCGTTCACAGCCTTGGCGGCCGGCTTCCCGGCCCGAGGCCCCGCTTGACCGTGACCGACACCCCTGCCCTCGCCCGCCTGCTGCCCGATCTCGGCCGCCGCGTGCTGGTGATGGGGATCCTCAACGTCACGCCGGACTCCTTCTCCGACGGCGGCCTCTTCGCCGCCGAGGAGGAAGCCGCGACGCAGGCCGAGAGCCTCGTCGCGGAGGGGGCGGCGATCCTCGACATCGGCGGCGAGTCGACCCGGCCCGGCCATACGCCGGTCCCGGCGGAGGAGGAGCAGGCCCGCGTCCTGCCGGTGATCCGCCGGCTCGCCGGGCGCGTCCCGGCGCCGATCTCCATCGACACCTACAAGGCCTCGACCGCCCGCGCGGCGCTGGAAGCGGGAGCGGCCATCGTCAACGACGTCTGGGGCCTTCAGCGCGAGCCCGACATCGCGACGGTCGCCGCCGCCCACGGGGCGCCGGTGATCGTCATGCACAACCGGGAGACGATCGACCCGAGCCTCGACATCCTCGACGACATGCGCCGCTTCTTCGAGCGCTCGCTCGACATCGCCCGGCACGCGGGACTCCCCGACGCCGACATCGTGCTCGACCCCGGCATCGGCTTCGGCAAGAGCTGGGAGCAGCATATCGAGGCCCTGCGCCGTCTGCCGGAGCTTCGGGCGCTCGGCTTCCCCCTCCTCGTCGGCGTCTCGCGAAAGTCCCTGCTCGGGCGCCTGCACGACCGCGAGACCAAGCCTTCCGAGCGCCTCAACGGCTCCATCGCCGCCCATGTGCTGGCGGCGAGCCTCGGCGCCGACATCGTGCGCGTCCACGACGTCGCCGCCCATGTCGAGGCGCTGCGGGTGGTCGACGCAGTGCTGCCGCGCGGAGAGGCGCGATGAGCGACCGCATCCTCGTCACCCGGCTCGCGGTCTTCGCCCGCCACGGCGTCCTCCCCGAGGAGGAGGTCCTCGGGCAGCGCTTCTACGTCTCGCTCGACTGCGGGCTCGACCTCTCCGAGGCCGGCCGCACCGACGACGTGTCCCACACGGTCAGCTACGCGGACCTCGCGGCGCTCGCCCTCGACATCGCCGGCAACCGCCGTTTCCGTCTGATCGAGGCGCTGGCCGAGGCCATCGCCGCGGCGATCCTCTCAGGCTTCCCGGCCATCGAGACCGTGCGGGTGCGCGTCGACAAGCCCTCGGCCCCCGTGCCCGCCATCCTCGACGGCGTCTCCGTCGAGATTTTTCGCGGACGGGGGACCGCCAGGGGAGCGCCCGTCGCGGCCGGCCTCGCGACCCGGGCCTATCTCGGCATCGGCAGCAACATCGGCGACAAGGCTGCCCGCCTCGACGCGGCGGTGGAGCGGCTCAGCCGCTATCCCGGCATCCGCGTCGTGGCGCGCTCCCACGACTACCGCACGCCCCCCTGGGGCGACACGGACCAGGACTGGTTCCTCAACGGCGCGCTCGCCGTCGAAACCGATCTCAGCCCGCACGCGCTGCTCACCGCCTGCCTCTCCGTCGAGGCCGCCATGGGCCGGGTGCGCGAGCGCCGCTGGGGGCCGCGGGTCATCGACATCGACGTGCTGCACTACGAGGGCGCCCAGGTCGACGACGCCCGCCTCGTGCTCCCCCACCGTTTCGTGCGGGAGCGCGCCTTCGTGCTGGTGCCGCTCGCCGAGATCGCGCCCGACCTCACCATCGGCGGCGAGCGCGTGGCGGACGCGCTGGCCAAGCTCGACCGCGGCGGGATCGAGCGGGTGGAGTAGCTGCTTTCGAAATGCATGCCCTCTCCCCGCCCGGCGGGGAGAAGGAGGCGCCATCAATCCACGAAGTGCTTCGACAGCTTAAGCCCCTGCGCCTGGTAGTTCGAGCCGGCGCCGGTCCCGTAGAGGGTCTCGGGCAGGCTCGCCATGCGCTCATAGACGAGGCGGCCGACGATCTGGCCGTCCTCCAGCAGGAACGGCACGTCGCGGGAGCGGACTTCGAGCACCGCCCGCGCCCCTGCCCCGCCGGCTGCCGCGGCGCCGAAGCCGGGGTCGAAGAAGCCCGCGTAGTGGACCCGGAACTCGCCGACGAGGGGATCGAAGGGCACCATCTCCGCAGCGTGGTCGGCGGGCACCTGCACCGCCTCCTTCGAGGCGAGGATGTAGAACTGCCCCGGATCGAGGATCAGCGAGCCGGAGCCGTCGGCGTGGAGCGGCTCCCAGAACGCGGCGGTCTTGTGGGCGCCCGGCCTGTCCACGTCGACGAGGCCGGTGTGGCGCTTGGCCCGGTAGCCGATCAGCCCCTCGAAGCCGGCGAGGTCCACGGAGACCGAGATGCCGCCGAGGAAGCTCGGCGTCGCGGCGGTGACGAGGGGCGTGCGGGCGTGGAGGGTCGCGAGCTCCGTATCCGACAGGCGCACCTCGCCCCGGCGGAAGCGGATCTGAGAGAGCCGCGAGCCGCGCCGCGCCAGCACCGGGAAGGTGCGGGGCGAGATCTCCGCGTAGAGCGGGCCCCGGTAGCCCGCGGGCACCTGGTCGAAGGCCTCCGCCCGGTCGGCGATGACGCGGGTGAACACGTCGATGCGCCCCGTCGAGCTCTTCGGGTTGGCGCTGCCCGAAAGGTCCGGCGGCAGTGCCAGCGACTCCTGAAGCTCGGCGATGTAGACGCAGCCCGTCTCCAGCACCGCGCCGTCCCGCAGGTCGATCTCGTGGAGCTTGTAGCGCTCGGCGCAAGTTGCGACGCTGCGCTGGGCGCCGGGCAGGAAGCTCGTGCGGACCCGGTAGGCCCTGTCGCCGAGGCGCAGGTCGAGGCTCGCGGGCTGGATCTGGTCGCCGGCATAGGGGCTCGCCGGGCGGATCGCCCCGGCCTCCGTCAGCGCCCGGATCGCCTGGGCCGGCAGGATGCCCTGCCCGCCCGTCTCTTCACGCGTCATCACGCTTCCCTTCCCGGTCGAGGCTCGGCGGCGGCCTCCTTCAAGGCAACCTTGGCGGCGCGATGGACCGCGCGGGCCAGCGCCAGCCGGGCCACGGCGCCGAGCGCCAGCAGGCCGGCGCCGGCCGTCGCGACCAGGGCGAAGGCGTCCGGCCGCACCAGCATCGCCCCGGCGAGCAGGATCGGCCCGGCGGGCTCCGCGAAGGACAGGACCAGCGAGGGCGGCCCGGCGAAGCGCCGGCCGAGACGCACGGCGAGCGCGCCCTCCCGGTCGGCGAGCCGCAGGGCGGCGCGCGCCAGCGCGTCGAGCGCGAGCGCCCCGATCACGGCCGCCGCCGCCAGCCCGTCGGCCGGCGGCCCCTTCCAGGCGAAGAGCAGGCAGAGCCAGCCCAGCGCCACCCGCGCGGCGAGGCTCCACGGCGCCGGCCCGCCGAGCCGTCCGCCGGCCCGCTCCATCGTCTCCCCGCGCCCCTGCACGCGCTGCGCATCCCCGACGTATTCCGCCGCGATTGACGGCATTTCCGTCGCCACGTACCACGAGCCTGCACGCCCCGCGACTGCTTCGCGGGCGTCGTTGACTGCTGACCCGGCCGAGAGGGCCCGTCGCCAGGAAGGCACCCGGGACGATGTACAAGGCAGAGACGCGCGGCATCAGCGTGACCGTGAACCCCCGCTTCGTCGAGGAGGAATCCTCGCCGGACGAGAGCCGCTACTTCTTCGCCTACACGGTCGAGATCGTGAACAACGGCATCGAGCAGGTGCAGCTGCGCTCCCGCCACTGGCGCATCATCGACGGGCGCGGCTCCTGCCAGGAGGTGCGCGGGGCCGGCGTCGTCGGCAAGCAGCCGGTGCTGCAGCCGGGCGAGTCCTTCAGCTACACGAGCGGCTGCCCGCTCACCACGCCGGACGGGCTGATGGCCGGCACCTACACCATCACCACGATCGCCGGAGAGAGCTTCGAGGCGGAGATCCCGGCCTTCTCCCTCGACTCGCCCCACGTGCGCCGGTCGCTACACTAGGCGGCATGCCCGAGCGCCTCGAGCCCCTCGACATCCTGGAGCGTCTCGTCTCCTTCGACACCGAGAGTTCGAAATCGAACCTCGCGCTGATCGACTGGGTCGCCGCCTATCTCGACGGGCACGGCGTGCCTTACGTCCGCGTGCCGAATGCGGCGGGCGACAAGGCGGCGCTCTTCGCCACGCTCGGGCCGAAGGTCGACGGCGGCGTCGTGCTGTCGGGCCATACCGACGTGGTGCCCGTGGCCGGCCAGGCCTGGACCGGCGACCCCTTCGTCCTGCGGGTCGCGGACGGGCGTGCCTACGGCCGGGGCGCCGTCGACATGAAGGGCTTCGACGCGCTGGCGCTGGCCCTGGTGCCGGAGGCGCTGGCGCTGGACCTGAAGCGCCCGCTGCACATCCTGCTCTCCTACGACGAGGAGACCACCTGCCTAGGGGTCGCCGACACCATCGCCCGCTTCGGCACCGACCTGCCCCGGCCCGGCGCGGTGATCGTCGGCGAGCCGACCGAGTTGCAGGTCGCCGACGCGCACAAGAGCGTCGTCACCTGTCTGACCACGGTGCACGGTCACGAGGCGCATTCGGCCAAGCCCGCTCTCGGCGCCAACGCGGTGATGGCGGCGGCCGAGCTCGTGGCCGAGCTGAACCGCATCTCCGACGCGATGATCGCCCGGGGCGACCCCTCCGGCCGGTTCGATCCGCCCTGGAGCACGGTCCATGTCGGCACGATCGTCGGCGGCACCGCCCGCAACATCCTGCCCAAGCTCTGCGCGTTCCAGTGGGAATTCCGGGGCCTGCCCGACCTCGACAGGGCGGAGATCCCGGCGCTGTTCGAGGAGAAGGTCCGGGCGGTGACGGCCGGGCGCCTCAACCGCTACGGCGATTACGGGCGCATCGAGACGATCGAGGAGGTGGCGGTGCCGGGGCTCGCCCCGGAGCCGGGCTCGGAGGCAGAGCGGATCGCCCTGCGGGCGGCCGGGCGCAACGGCACGATCAGCGTGCCCTACGCCACCGAAGCGGGGCGCTTCCAGGAGGCGGGTATCCCGACCGTCGTCTGCGGGCCGGGCTCCATCGACCAGGCCCACCAGCCCGACGAATCCATCACGCTCGCGGCGCTGGAAGAGGGCCGGGTCTTCCTCCGCCGCGTGCTGGCGGAGTGCGCCGCGTAGCGCGGCCCTTCCGACGCGAAAAGGGCCGGCGATGCCGGCCCTCTCCAATCTCGCGTGTCGAGCGTGCTCAGTTGCGGCCGCCGCGCTCGCCGCCCTGCTGCATGGCGCCGCCGCTGCGGCCGCCCTGACCGGCGGTCGAGCCGGTGGCGTTGCGATCGCCGCCGCGGTTCATGCCCTCGCCGCCGCGCTGATCGCCGACGTTGCGCATGCCGCCCTCACCGCCCCGATCGGCGGCGTTGCGCATGCCGTTCTCCCGCTGGCCGCGGTTCTCCATGCCGGCGTTGCGGGCGCCGTCGCGACGCATGTCGGCCTTGGTCTCGCTGTGGCGCGCCTCGCCGCGCGTCTCGGAGCGGAAGCCCTGGCTGGTGCGGGTCTCGGTCCGGGTCGAGAAGCCCTCCCGGCCGCCTTCGCGGTAGCCGACGTTGACGCTGCCGCCCCGATGCTCGGTGACCGACAGGCGACGGTATTCCGGCGAGCCGTAGATCACCCGCTGGCCACGGATGACCACGTAGCGCGGACGGCTCTCGCGCACGGTCACGAGGCGCTTGTACTCCGGCGAACCGTAGACCACGCGCTGGCCGCGGATCGTGACCCAGCGGGTGCCGCCGCGACGCTCGGTGACGACGAGCCGGCGGTACTCCGGCGAGCCGTAGACGACGCGCTGGCCGCCGATGAAGACGTAGCGGCCCTCGCGGCGACCCTCGTGGATATGGTCGCGGCCGTGGAAGCCGCCGCTGACCCGGGTCGAGCTGCGGATATCGGTGCGGCTCGATTCCGTGCGCTCGCTGCGGCGCCCGTCGCGGACCTCGCCGCGCGTCTGCCGCTCCGCGGACTCGGCGCGCTCGCCCCGCATGCCGTCGCGGCTGGCGCCCATCTGCTGGCGCTCGGCGCCGCCGCGCTCGGCGGTCTGGCCGCCCTGGCGGCTCTCGGAGCGGGCCTCACCCGCGCCGCTGCGACCCTCGGCGCGGGCGCCTTCGCTGCCGCGGGCACCCTGCCCGGCCGACAGCGCCCCGCGCTCCTGGCCCGATGCCTTGGCCGTGCCGGGCGCACCGGCGCCGGCCGCGTTCTGTGCGTAGGCCGAGGTGCTGAGAAGCAGCGCGGCGAGACCGATGGCGATCCTGTTCATGGCGTGAAGACCTCCAGTGGGTTCCGGTATCGAATTGCCGCACCAAAACGCTGGGTCTGCGCGAAGGGTTCAAATAAAAATGCGCCCGTCAAGGGCGCGGCGAGGCGAAAGCTCGGCCGTTCGAACGGACGAGCTTTCGAATACTTCGACCGTTCCGACGCTAGCTCGGCCGTTCCTGTCCGGTCGGCTCCACCTCGGCCGGGTCGACGTCGTAGCGACGCGAGCAGAACTCGCAGGTGATGCCGATGCGCCCGTCCTCGCCGACCATGTCCCGCCGCTCCTCGGCCGTGAAGGAGCGGATCATGCCGAGCACCCGCTCCTGCGAGCAGCGGCACTGCTCGACGACGGACTGCGACTCGAACACCCGCACGCCGCGCTCGTGGAACAGCCGGTAGAGCAGTCGCGCGCTCGACACCGCCGGGTCCACGAGCTCGTGGTCCTCGACGGTGCCGACGAGGGAGCGGGCCTCGGTCCAGGCGTCGTCCTCCCGCGGCTCGTCCACGCGGTGCCCCTCCGGCGCGTCGCCGGGGGGCAGGTCGGCGAGACGCGCACGGTCCGTCGATTGCGGCAGGAACTGCACGAGGAGCCCGCCCGCCCGGTAGCGGGCCTCGCCCCCGGCGACCTCCAGGGCGACCGCGAGGCGCACCTCGGTGGGGATCTGCTCCGATTGGCGGAAGTACTGATGGGCGGCCTCTTCCAGGCTCTGCCCCTGCAGCGCGACGACGCCCTGATAGCGGCCCCCCTGCGGACCCTGGTCGATGGTCATGGCGAGATGCCCGGCACCGGTCAGGGCCGAGGTCGCGAGCGGTCCGGCGCCCAGCGCGCTCACCGCCTCCGTCTCGAAGCGGGCGGTGGCGCGGATGCGGTCGGGTGCCTCGAAATCCACGACGATCATCGAGACGGGACCGTCCGTCTTGGTCTGGAGCTGGAAGCGGCCCTCGAACTTCAGGGAGGAGCCGAGCAGCACGGTGAGCGCGGTGGCCTCGCCGAGGAGCCGCGCGACCGGCTCCGGGTAGCCGTGCCGGCGCAGGATCGTGTCGAGGGCCGGGCCGAGGCGCACCACCCGGCCGCGCACGTCGAGAGCCTCCACGGCGAAGGGCAGCACCGCGTCGTCCAGGCCCTCATGGCCGTTGCCGGCGTGGGCGGGATGGCCCTCGGCGGGCCGGTGCGGATCGGTGGCGGTCATGCGGCAGTCCCTCGAACGGTCCCCGCCGGCCACGAGCCGCCCCGGTCCCTTTCGGGACCTGAGAAGGCGCGCCGCGATCCGCGCGGGCGCGATGCGGCAGGGGGCGGGGAAACGGGCGCGGAGGCGCCCGCCCCCGGCATATGGGGCCGCCCCCGCCCGATCCCAACCGGCCTCAGGCGCCGAGGCACCAGGCCAGGATGCCCTTCTGGGCGTGGAGGCGGTTCTCGGCCTCGTCGAACACCACGGATTGCGGCCCGTCGATGATCTCGGCCGTGACCTCCTCGCCCCGGTGGGCGGGCAGGCAGTGCATGAACACCGCGTCCTTGCCCGCCGCCGCCATCAGCGCGGCGTTGACCTGATAGGGCCCGAGCAGGTTGTGGCGGTGGCTCTCGTCGTGGTCGCCCATGGAGACCCAGCAGTCGGTCACCACCGCGTCGGCGCCGCGCACGGCCTCGAACGGATCGCGGGTGACGTTGAGGCGGGCGCCCTCCCGCTTCGCCCAGGCGATCAGCTCGGGCGCCGGAGCCAGCTCGGCGGGCGCGGCGACGTTGACCGTGAAGTCGAAGCGGGCGGCGGCATGGACCCAGCTCGTGAGCACGTTGTTGGCGTCCCCCGTCCACGCGACGGTGCGCCCGCGGATCGGACCCCGGTGCTCCTCGAAGGTGAGGAGGTCGGCCATGATCTGGCAGGGGTGCGAGACCTTGGTCAGCGCGTTGATGACCGGCACCTCGGCATGGGTGGCGAGCTCGCGCACCATGGCATGGTCGAGGGTGCGGATCATGATCGCGTCGACGAAGCGCGAGAGCACGCGGGCCGTGTCGGCGACGGTCTCGCCGCGGCCGAGCTGCATCTCCTTGCCCGTGAGCATCAGGGTCTCGCCGCCGAGCTCGCGCATGCCGACGTCGAAGGAGACGCGGGTGCGGGTCGAGGGCCGGTCGAAGACCATCGCCAGGAACTTGCCGGCGAGCGGGCGCTCCGCGGCGGGGCGGCCCTTGCGGCGGGCGGCCTTCATCGCGGCGCCGGCGTCGAGCATGCCGCGCAGCTCCGCGGCCGGCAGGTCGCTGAGGTCGATGAAGTGCCGGGGCGGCAGGGCAGCGCCACCGTCGAGGCTGCGGAGGGAGGGCTTGGCGGACATCGGGGATTCTCGGTGGGGGGCGGCGCTCATTCGGCCGCCCGGCGGAGCGCCGCGGGCGAGAGGCCGGCCGCGGTCGTCTCCAGGCGTTCGACCGCCTCGGACACGTCCGCTTCCGTGATGATCAGCGGCGGCAGGAGGCGCACGACGTTGTCGCCCGCGGGGATGACGAGGAGACGGGCGGCGCGGGCCGCCGCCACGAACGCCGTGTTGGACACGGCGCATTTGAGGCCGAGCATCAGCCCCTCGCCGCGCACCGCCTCGATCACGTCGGGGAAGCGGTCGCGCAAGGCGGCGAGCTTCTGCTTGAGCAGCAGACCCGTCCGCCGGACATGCTCGAGGAAGCCGTCGGCCAGCACCACGTCGAGGACGGCGTTGCCGACCGCCATGGCGAGCGGGTTGCCGCCGAAGGTAGTGCCATGGGTGCCCGCGGTCATGCCGCGGGCGGCCTCGCGCGTGGCAAGGCAGACGCCGAGCGGGAAGCCGCCGCCGATGCCCTTGGCCGCGCTCATGATGTCGGGGGCGATGCCCGACCACTCGTGCGCGAAGAGCTTGCCGGTGCGCCCGACGCCGGTCTGGACCTCGTCCATGATCAGCAGAAGGCCGCGTTCGTCGCAGAGCGCCCGCAGCCGCCGCAGCTCCTCGTGCGGGATCACCCGCAGGCCGCCCTCCCCCTGGATCGGCTCGATCATCAGGGCGGCGGTCTCGGGGCCGATGGCTGCCTCGAGGGCGGCGACGTCGCAGGGCGGCACCTGGTCGAAGCCCTCGACCTTCGGGCCGAAGCCCTCGATGTACTTCGCCTGTCCGCCGGCGGCGATCGTCGCCAGCGTGCGGCCGTGAAAGGCGCCCTCGAAGGTGACGATGCGGTAGCGCTCCGGATGACCTCCGGCGGCGTGGTACTTGCGCGCCATCTTGATGGCGGCCTCGTTGGCCTCCGCGCCGGAGTTGGCGAAGAAGGCGACGTCGGCGAAGGTCGCGTCCACGAGACGCCGGCCGAGGCGTTCACCCTCGGGGATCTCGAACAGGTTCGAGGTGTGCCAGAGCTTGCCGGCCTGCTCGGTGAGCGCGGCGACGAGGTGGGGATGCGCGTGGCCCAGCGCGTTCACGGCGATGCCGGCCCCGAAGTCGAGGTAGCGCTCGCCGTCGCTCGCGACGAGCCAGGCGCCCTCGCCGCGCTCGAAGGAGAGCGGCGCACGGGCGTAGGTCGGCAGCAGCGCGGAGGTCACGGATCCGGTCTCCAGGGTTGCGCTTTCGGCCCTCGGGCGCGGGAGGCCCGAAACGAAAGTGCCGCCTCGGGAGGGGCGGCACGCGCGCGATTACTATGAAACGGGGCCGTCCTGTCAATCTTGCGCGGGGTTCGGAGGCGGCGGAAACCGCCGCTTGCGGTGAGCCGGCTGCCTGTGCTCAGTCCCGGCTCCGGGGCCTCGACGGCCCTGGTCCGCACGGAATCGGCAAGGGAGACTCGATGTCCACCGTCAAGGAACGTCTGGAGCGGCTCGGGCTCACCCTGCCGAAGGCGGCCGCGCCCGTGGCCAACTACGTGCCCTTCGTGCGCAGCGGCAACCTCGTGGTGATCTCGGGCCAGATCTGCTTCGGCCCGGACGGCAAGCTCGACCCGGCGCATGTCGGCAAGCTCGGCGCCGAGGTCTCGGCGGAGGCCGGCATCGCGGCGGCCCGGCTCTGCGCCATCAACGTGCTGGCGCAGGTGCAGGCGGCGGTGGGCGACCTCGACCACGGCGTCGTCCAGTGCATCCGGCTCGGCGGCTTCATCAACGCCGTGCCGAGCTTTTCCGGCCTCGCCCCGATCATGAACGGCGCCTCCGATCTCATGGTCGACGTGCTGGGCGACCGCGGTCGCCACGCCCGCTCGACCGTCGGCGTCGCCGAGCTGCCCCTCGACGCGGCCGTCGAGGTCGAGGCGCTGTTCGAGGTCCGCTGACGATGCCCGCGCCCGGCTGGCTCGTCGCGCGCCCGATCGCTCATCGCGGGCTGCATGCCCGCGACGGCCGCCCGGAGAACACGCTCGCGGCGGCGCGGGCGGCGGTCGCGGCCGGCTACGCCATCGAGTGCGACGTGCGCCTGAGCGGCGACGGGCAGGTCATGGTGTTCCACGACGAGACCCTCGGCCGCCTCACCGGCGCAGCGGGCCGCGTCGATGCCACCCCGGCCTCCGTCCTCGCGGGTCTGAAGGTGCTCGGCACGGCCGAGACGATCCCGACGCTCGGCGACCTCCTCGCAACGGTCGGCGGCCGCGTGCCCCTCGTGGTCGAGCTGAAATCCGACTACTCGGGCGACCCTGGGCTCGCTCGCCGCGTCGCGGAGATGGTCGCGGGCTATGACGGCCCGCTGGCGCTCAAATCCTTCGATCCCGCCATCGTTGGGCAGCTACGCCCCCTCGCCCCGGAGCGCCCTCGCGGGATCGTCGCCGAAGCGACCCAGGACGATCCCGCCTACGCGCTCCTCCCCGAGGGGCTGCGGCGCGCGCTCGCCAACCTCCTGCATCTCGGCGAAAGCCGGCCCGACTTCCTCTCCTGGCGCGTCGGCGACCTGCCCCACGCCGCCCCCTATCTCTGCCGTCACCTCGGCCGGATGCCGGTGATGACCTGGACGGTGCGCAGCCCCGAACAGGCCGAACACGCCCGCCGCCACGCCGATCAGATCGTGTTCGAGGGGTTTCTGGTGTAGATCGCCGGAGAGATTGGTGGGCCCGGCAGGAGCGTCCACCAGAACCGGTTGCAAAGCCTAGGATCAGAACGGATCACTAGCGGGCACGCTGTTGGTGTCCCACCTTAATGTCTCGCCTGTGTATGCCGCCCAGTGCCTTATAGGGTCAAACTTGCGCGCATCCGCAATCATATTGCGGATGCGCGCATTACGCATGCTTATTTGTTACCTGCTCAAGATTTTTGGAGATGTGTTCTACAATCGGAAGCATGACGAAGATCGAGGCACGTTTGAGATGCTGGTCAAACGATGTAAAAAATTTGACACTTACCTGCGTATCAGCCTGTAAATTTGCAGACGCATCACAGTCGAGGACGACAATGGAACGCTGCCGCCTTTGCCACGGACCGACGACAGAGCTGTTTAATTTGCAGGTGCTTGGCCGCTACGACGTTCGTTACTTTGAGTGCAAAAGCTGTGGCAGTGCGCAGACCGAGGTGCCTTACTGGCTGAAGGATGCTTACGCTATTCCGGGAGTCCATGTTGATGTTGGCCAAGCTGCCCGCGTCGTAGCAACATGGCTGCGTCTGAATTCGATGTTGGAGCAAATTGGTTTCGACAAGGACCTTGTCGGAGTGGATTACGGCGGTGCGGCCGGCCTGCTTACGCGTCTGATGCGCGACAGCGGCTACAACTTTTATGCCTATGACACATACGATGACTCGAAATACGCGAACTACTTCCGTATCGCGACGTTCACGCAATGCAAGCCGGCGATCGTGACTGCGTTCGAGGTTTTCGAGCACTTCCCAGATCCGCGGACTTCACTGCTCGAGATTTTCGACAGCGGAGCCGATCTCGTCATATTCTCGGCCGTCTTCTACGAGCAGCAAGGGCCGGAATGGCCGTACCTGATCCCGTTCTGCGGCCAGCACGTTTTCTTCTATTCGCAGCGAGGCTTGGAAAGCTTTGCAAGTGAACACGGCTTCGACATGCGGCGAGTGCATGATTTTTGGGTGCTTGTCCGCCGGGGTACTCGGTACGAGACTGAAATCTATGAGGGCAGCATCAAGCACATCGACGCAAAATTCGCTGGTGACCATGTCCAGATGGTCGGCTGGGCCACGAGCGCAACAGTCCGCGACTTCGACTACGCCAAGGCGCGGTTTGAAAGGGAACTGCCTCTATATGTGAAGAAGCGAGGCTGGTTCGATTGGCTCAGCAGGAAACGGTAGTTCTCGGACGCGACTATGCGCACTATGTCTCGGTGCGCCCAGACACGAGAACATGCGCGATCTCCCAAGGGGGATCGCCCGTCGAGAATCTGTGCACCTCGTCCTTGCTTTGTGGTCTGCCAGGTCTCGGAAGTGCAGTTCCGGCGCCTTTCGCAGGTCGTCGTAACCCGTCGCCCTAGCGTGTCCGTGCCCGTACTCAATGGCTGATTCGGACAGCATCCGTGCCAGCTTGAGTGCCTGCTTCGGGTCACGGGTGCCAAGGGACGGCTTGAGGAAAACGGGCTTACCCGGAGGCTCTGTGGCGCTTGGGAGATGCTGCCGTATGTAGAAGATCCCATGCCGGGGTCGGGTCAGATAGGTCGGATTGCGCAATCCCGAGACCCCCTCGGGTGTCCCACCGGCAAGCCTTCATGCCCCAAGGCATTGCATCTAAGGAGAGATTGGTGGGCCCGGCAGGACTCGAACCTGCAACCAGACCGTTATGAGCGGTCGGCTCTAACCATTGAGCTACAGACCCGGACCCTCGTGCTCCGAGGGGTTTTCGCGCTGCCGGACCGTTCGCGCCGCGGCGGCGGATCGGAGACGGATGCGCATCGAGCGAGGTAGCCCGGCCTCGGGCCTTCAGCAAGGGCCTCACGGGGCCGGTTCGGCCGCGCGTCGAAACGGCATCGGCAGCGCACGCGGTTCGCGCGGCGCGGCCGATCGGGTGTCGGGCGCCGCGCCGATCATCGGCGCGGCGCTTCCGGCGATCACCTCGCCGGAGCGGCCGTTCCGGTGGCGGTGCCGGCGAAGGCCTTCTTCAGGTCGGCGACGACGGCGTCCTCGGCCTGCCTGGCCTTGGCCACGACGGTGCCCATGCCGAAGAACTCGTGCGTGACGCCCGCGTAGTCCCGGTGCTCCACGGTCACCCCCGCGGCCTTCAGCTTCTCGGCCAGGCCCTTGCCGTCGTCGCGGAGCGGATCGATCTCCGCGGTCACCACGGTGAAGGGCGGCAGGTTCTTGAGGTCCGCCTTGCCGACGATGTCGAGGCGCGGGTCGGCGCGGTCGGAATCTTGGCTCACGACGTGGTCGTAGAACCAGGCCATGGTGTCCCTGTCGAGGGGCTTGGTGCTGGTGTTGGCCTTGTAGGACTCCGTATCGAGATTGGTGCCGGCCATCGGGTAGACCGCGACGACGTGGAGCGGTGCGGCTGCCTTGCCGTCGCGGGCCTGGATCGCGATGTTGGTCGCGAGGTTGCCGCCGGCGCTCTCGCCGAGCAGCGCCACCCGCGCCGGGTCCCCGCCGAACGAGGCGGCGTTGGCGAGCGCCCATTGGTAGGCGGCGAGCGCGTCCTCGTGCTGGGCCGGGAACTTCGCCTCCGGCGCGTGCCGGTACTCGACCGAGACGACGACCGCGTTGGCGCCCTTGGCGATGGCCCGCGGCGTCGCGTCGTACACGTCGCGGTCGGCGATCACGAAGCCGCCGCCATGGTAGTAGACCACGACCGGCAGCGGGCCGCTCGCGCCGTCGGGCGTGTAGATGCGCACCGGCTGCGTGCCGCCCGCGGTCTCGTAGGCCGCCTCCTTGGTGGCGACGCCGGGCAGCGGCGCCGCGCTCTTGCCCTGTTCCTCGAGGTACGCGCGCACGCCGTCGGCGGCGCTCGGCTGCCTGCGGGCCTCCTCCGGCGAGAGCTTGGCGATCGGCTTCGGGTCGAGCTTCTTCATGGCGTCGAGCACGTGCTTCATGTCGACGTCGAGCCGGGCCATCGGCGAGCCGGTGACCGTCGAGACCGCGGCGTCGAGCCGGTCCTTGAGGGTCGGCTTCGCCTGGCCCGGGCTCTCCTGCGCGGGCGCCTGGGCAAGAGCAAGCGTGCCGGTCGGCAGGACGAAGGCGCAGGCGAGCAGGCTCGCGCGGAGATGATGCCTCATCGAATTCTCTCGGATGCGGCCTCGGACGGCGGCGCCGGTCTCGAGACCCGTTGCTGACGTGGATGCGAGGCCAACGTCGCGGGGCGCACCCGGTTCAAAAGCTCCAGCGCGGGCTCCCTGGCACGTTCGTGCTAAGCCTTTTCGTCCATCAACGATTCGTGAGGGACGACATGCTGGGTGGGATCGGCGGCTGGATTGTCGGAAAGCTCAAGTATCTTCTTCTGATCGCGGCCGTCGGCGGCCCGATCGTCGCCTGGTCGAGCTGGGAGGACGGGCAGCGCCGCCGCGAGGTCGAGGCGAAGGGCCAGACCGCCACCGCCACCATCGATGGCGCCACCCGCACCAAACGCCGGCGCAGCGGCACCAGCTACAGGGTGCATCTCAGTTGGACCGACACGGCGGGTCAGACTCACGCCGCCAAGGACGTGCCGATCTCCCGCGGCATGGCTGACCGAATCATCGTCGATGATCGGATCCAGGTCGACACCCTACCGATCAGGTATCTCGCGGAGGGCGGTGCCGCCGACAGGCTGGAGGCGGGCGAGAACGTCATCGTCGTCGATGACGAGGCCTCCCAGCTGCAGACCGACGACGAGATGATCACTATCGGCATCGGCGCTGGCATCGTTGGCGCCCTCGGATCGGCCTTGCTGTTCTGGCTCGGACGGCGGCGGCCGCAGGCGCAGCCGGCCTGAGCGACAAGCCAGCTGCGAAGGGAACGGCCAGCGCATCCCGCGAGGGGATGCGCCGGTCCGCGGCTCGCTACGCCAGGATCGGCGCGGTCTCGAACAGGAAGCCGTCGACGGCCGGGATCGTCACGGCAAGCGAGCCGGCATAGGCGGGCTTCGTCAGGCGCCAGGGATGGTTCGTGGCGGCGCGGATCGCCTCGGAGGGGCGCAGGCGCCGGGCGCGGCCGTCCGCGTCCACCTCCTCGACGGTGAGGAAGCCGTAGACCAGGAGCCGCGAGGCGGCGAGCTTGGTGTCGCGGTCGCCCGCGGCCACGGCGAGCGCGCCGCTCGCGTAGACCGCGTCCATCAGCGCGCGCTGCTCGCTGCGGCGGCGGATCTGGCTCTCGGCGATCCCGGGATAGGCGGCAGGGCGCGCGGCCCCCGCCCGGCGGAAGGGCACGACGTTGTCCGCGGCCCCGGAGACGCAACCCATACGCTTCACCCGCGTGCCGACGCGACGACTCGGGCCGGGCGGATGGCACGTGAGGTCGCGTCCCGGCGATCGGGAGACTCCTCCGATTCGGCTTAACCCGCGCTTAGCCATGCGCGGGGACCTCGCGTCCCGGAACGGGGCGCGTCAGGCGAGCGCCACCGTATAGTCGGCCTCGGTGCGGGCGCGGATGTCGGCCTCCGTCACGCCCTCGGCGAGCTCGATCAGGCGCATGCCGCCCTCGCCCCGCTTGTCGATGGTGAAGACGCCGAGATCGGTGATGACCATGTCGACGACCCGCGTGCCGGTGAGCGGCAGGTCGCAGGCTTTGAGGAGCTTGGCGCTCTCGGAGCCGTCCTTGTTCTTGGCTACGTGCTCCATGACCACGACGACGCGCTTGACGCCGGCCACGAGGTCCATGGCCCCGCCCATGCCCTTCACCATCTTGCCGGGGATCATCCAGTTGGCGAGGTCGCCGTTCTCGGCCACCTGCATGGCGCCGAGGATCGACAGGTTGATGTGCCCGCCCCGGATCATCCCGAACGAGTCCGCCGAGGAGAAGTAGCTCGTCGTCGGCAGCGCGGTGATGGTCTGCTTGCCGGCGTTGATGAGGTCGGCGTCCTCCTCGCCCTCGTAGGGGAAGGGCCCCATGCCGAGCATGCCGTTCTCCGACTGGAGCTGCACCGACATGCCCTCGGGGATGAAGTTCGAGACGAGCGTCGGGATGCCGATGCCGAGGTTCACGTAGAACCCGTCCTGCAGCTCCCTCGCCGCGCGCGCCGCCATCTCGTCGCGGGTCCAGGCCATGGGGGTCTCCTTGAAATCTTGCGCGCCGTCGTTCCGATTGTCGCGCGCCGCCGGTTCGGCCGGCGCGCGGTCTCGCCTGCCTCAGACCGGGCCGCCGCCGGCTCCGGCGGGCGCGGCCTCCGCACGCTTGCGGACCGTGCGCTGCTCGATCCGCTTCTCGCCCGCCGGCACGTGGACGATGCGCTTGATGAAGATGCCCGGCGTGTGGATGTCGTCGGCGTCGATGGTGCCCGGCGCCACGAGGTTCTCGACCTCGGCGACGGTGACGCGCGCGGCGGTCGCCATCATCGGGTTGAAGTTGCGTGCGGTCTTCCGGTAGCGGAGGTTGCCTTCCGTGTCCCCGGTATGGGCGTGGACGATGGCGAGGTCGGCGAAGAGGCTGCGCTCCATCACGTATTGCTCGCCATCGAACTCGCGCACCTCCTTGCCCTCGGCCACCTTGGTGCCGACGCCGGTCTTGGTGAAGAAGGCCGGGACGCCGGCCCCGCCGGCGCGGATGCGCTCGGCGAGCGTGCCCTGCGGGTTGAACTCGATCTCGAGCTCGCCGGCCAGGAACTGGCGGGCGAACTCCCGGTTCTCGCCGACATAGGACGAGATCATCCGCGCGACCTGACGGGTCTCGAGCAGCTTGCCGAGGCCGACGCCGTCGATGCCGGCGTTGTTCGAGACCACGGTGAGACCCTTCACGCCCGAGGCGCGTACCGCCTCGATCAGCGCGTCGGGGATGCCGCAGAGGCCGAACCCGCCGCACATCACGGTCATGCCGTCGCGCAGCAGGCCCGCGAGGGCGTCCGTCGCGTCAGGGTGGACCTTCTTCATACGCTCGTCCTTCGCTCGCGCCGCGTTCGTGCCGCGCCGCCCGTGCGGCCGTCTGTTCCCGATTCCCCGGGCCGGGTCCAGACCGGCGGGCCCCGTCCCGGTCACAGATGTGCAAGCATGAAGCGGGCCGGGCAGACAAAGCCCCGCGGAGGGTCTATGACACGTGTCCGCGGCCCCTCGTCGGCACGCCCGCCCGCCCGGTCCGGCGCATCCGAGCCGCCCGGCCGGCCATCATCCCCACGGAGTTCGATGCCGCTTCGCCTCCCGAAGCTTCCGGGGCCGGCCTTGCCACGCCCTCGTCTCGGCCGCCGCGCCGGATGGGCGCTGGCCTGCCTCGGCGGCCTCGCGGCGGCCGGCACCGTCGCGGCGAGCCTGGACTGGACGGTGCCCGCCGGACCGGCGGCGCGCTTCGCGGAGCGGGCGCTCGCGGGATACGGCCTCACTCTCACCGTGGAAGGACCGGCGGAGCTGACGCTGCTGCCGATGCCGCGCCTCGGCTTCGCCCGCGCCCGCATCGCCACGCGGGAGGGCGAGACGCTCGCCGAGAGCGGTCGCCTGACCGTCGAGCTGGCGCCGACCGCGCTGCTCGCCGGGCGGGCGGAGATCGCCACCGTCGGCCTCGACGGCGCCCGCATCGATCTCGGCCGCCGCGACCGCAACGGGGTCTGGCACTCGCCCCTGAAGGCGCTGGCCGGTCGCCTCGTCGGAGACGCCGACGGGCATCCCCGCCGCGTCCTGCTCTCGGGCAGCACCCTGAGCCTGCGCGACGCGGACGGCGCCTTCGAGACCGCCGACGGGGTCGAGGCGGTGATGTCCTGGCCGTTCTGGAGCGCCAGCCTCGAATGCGCCGGGAGCCTCACATGGCGCGGCGCCCGCACCCGTTTCGCTCTCTCCCGCCTCAACGCCGGAGCGTTGGCGGGCGGCGGCGCGACGCCCTTCGCCGCGAGCCTCGTCTGGCCGGACGGCGAGATCGCCGCCGAGGGCACCTTCACCGGCGGCGAGGACCTCCGCCTGGCCGGAAGCGGCCGGCTCCAGGCCCGCGCCCTGCCGCGCACCCTCGCCTGGCTCGGCACCGACGTCGCGCTGGCGCCCTTCGTCGGGGACCTGTCCCTGGAGGGACCCTTCGAGGTAGCGGCCGGCACGGTCATGATGTCGAGGGTCGCGGTCGGCATCGGCAACAGCCGGCTCGAGGGCGCGATGTCGGCCCTCCTCGCCGGAAGGCCGTCGGTGCAGGCGACGCTCGCCGCCGACACCCTGGACCTCGGCCCCCTCCTCGGCGGCCTCGTGCGGCTGACCGACACCGCGCAGCCCGGCGCCTCCCAGGCCGTGGCCCTGCGCCCGCTGACCGGGGGCGACCTCGACCTGCGGCTCTCGGCGGCCGCGAGCCGCATCGGCCCGGTGCGGATCGAGGACATCGCCGCGAGCCTGCTGGTGCGGTCGGACGGCATTGAGGCCTCGCTCAGCCGGGCGCGGCTCGCCGGCACCGCCGTGAAGGGCCGCCTCGCGCTCATCGCCGCCGGAGAGGATGGCGGCGACACGGAGCTGCGGGCGCAGGGCTCCTTCGACCGGCTCGACCTCGGCGGCCTCCTCGCCGATCTGGGCCAGGAGCGCTGGCTGTTCGGCGGCACGCAAGGGCAATTCGTGCTGGAGAGCAGCGGCCGGGACATGGCCGCCCTCGTCGGGCGCCTGTCCGGCCGCGCCGCCTTCTCCATCGACAACGGCACGCTCGCCGGGCTCGACCTGTCGGACGTGATCCATCGCAATGGCGCCGTGGCCGCGGGCGCGCTCGCACGTCGCAACGGCCGCACTGTGTTCGAGCGGGCCGCCGTGACGCTCCGCTTCGCCGACGGCGTCGGCGAGATCGGCGACGGCTTCCTCAAGGGGCCGACCGTCTCGGCGGCCATCCGCGGCCGCCTCTCCCTGCCCGAGCGCAGCCTGAAGGCCCAGGTCGAGCTTCAGCACCGGGGCGGCGAGGCGGCGCGGCGGCCGACGCGCTTCGACCTCTCCGGCCCCCTCGACCGGGTGGCGGTGACGGCGGTGCCCCTCGATCGCGGCGGCGCCGATCCGGGCTCGGTGCCGACCGCCCTCACCTTGCCCGCCGCCCTGCCCGCAGGAGCGCGGGCCTACGCGGCGCCCTGAGGTGGGATCAAGCCGGCGGGATCAGGCCACGGTCCGCCGCCCGGTGAGCCACGTCGCGGTGAGCACCAGGACGCCCGCGGTGGCGAGCAGCAGCGTCGAGGCGGCGTTGATCTCCGGGTTCACCCCGAGCCTCACCTGGCTGTAGAGCCGCATCGGCAGGGTGGTGGCACCGGGGCCGGCGACGAAGCTCGCGATGACGAGGTCGTCGAGCGACAGGGTGAAGGCGAGGAGGAAGCCCGCCGCGACGGAGGGCGCGATCAACGGCAGCGTCACGCTCGCGAAGACCCGGGCCGGGGCGGCGCCGAGATCGGCGGCGGCCTCCTCCAGCGAGCGGTCGAGGCCGCGCAGGCGCGCCGCGACGATCACCGCGACGAAGCCGGTCCCGAAGGTCGCGTGGGCGACGACGATGGCGAACAGCCCCCGGTCCAGGCCGATCCCCACGAAGAGCAGCAGCAGCGAGAGGCCGGTGATCACCTCCGGCATCACCATCGGTGCGTAGACGAGGCCGGTGAAGAGGCCGCGGCCGGCGAAGCGCCCGTGCCGCTCCAGCGCCAGCGCGGCGAGCGTGCCGAGCCCCGTGGCGATGGCGGCGGAGGCGAGCGCCACCTTCAGGCTCGTCCAGGCGGCGGCGATGAGCGGCCCGTCGGCGATGAGCGTCGCGTACCAGCGCGTCGAGAACCCGCCCCAGACGGTGACCAGGGCGGAGGCGTTGAAAGAGTAGGCGACGAGCACGAGGATCGGCGCGTAGAGGAACGCGAGGCCGAGGCCGAGCGCCGTGCGTGTGAGCGCGCTCACCGGGCCGCCTCCGCGCCGGCCTTGCGGGCATCGCCCCGGAACAGCACGATCGGCCCGACCACGAGCACGAGCAGGACGACCGCCACCGCCGAGGCCAGCGGCCAGTCGCGGTTCGAGAAGAACTCGCTCCAGAGCACCCGGCCGAGCATCAGCGTGTCCGAGCCGCCGAGCAGGTCCGGGATGATGAACTCGCCGCACATCGGGATGAAGCAGAGCAGCGCGCCGGCCCGGAGCCCCGCCGCCGAAAGCGGCAGCGTCACGGTCCAGAACACCCGCGTCGGTCCCGCGCCGAGATCGGCAGCGGCCTCGCGGAGGGTCGGGTCGAGGCGGCTCATCACCGCGTAGAGCGGCAGTACCATGAAGGGCAGATAGGCGTAGACGAGCCCGATCAGCACCGCGCCTTGCGTGTTCAGGATCTCGAGGGGCGCCGGGATCAGCCCGAGGCGCAGGAGAGCGGCGTTCAGGAGCCCCTCGGGCTTGAGGATCGCGATCCAGGCGTAGACCCGGATCAGGAAGCTCGTCCAGAACGGCACCACGACGAGGGCGACGAGCAGTGGCTGCCAGCGGGACGGCGCCCGCGCCATGGCGTAGGCGAGCGCCGTGCCGACCCCGGCGAGGATCGCCGTCGCCGTGCCCGCGAAGGCCAGGGAGGAGAGGGCCGCGTCCCGGTAGAGGGCATCGCCCGCGAGCGTCTCGTAGTTCTGGAAGTGCAGCGCCTCGAGGAAGGTCGACCAGCCCTCGAGGCCGCCCTTCCAGTCGAGCACCGGCAGGTAGGGCGGCATCGCGGTCGCGGCCTCGGAGAGGCTGATCTTCAGGGTGATCGCGAAGGGCACCAGGAAGAAGGCCGACAGCCACAGCCACGGCGGCAGCCGCACCAGGGCATCGAGGAGCCGCGACCGCGTCATGCCGGCAGGATCGTCGCCGCGTCCGGCGGCCAGCGCAGGTGCAGGCTGCCGCCGGGCTCGGGCCAGCCGGTGGCCGCTGCCCCCGCCGGGGTGCTCGTCCGCAGCAGGGTGCCATCGGGCAGGCGCAGGCTCCGCCGCACCCGCTCGCCGAGGAAGGTCGTCTCGACCAGCGTCGCCGACAGCCCTTCTCCCGCCGTGGCCGGGGCGATCCGCTCGGGCCGGACGGCCAGCAGCACCGCGGCGCCCTCGCCGAGATCCACCTCCGGCGCGCGGCCCCGGAACGGTCCCAGCGCCGTCTCGACGCTCGCGAGACCGTCCGAGACTGCGCCGAGGCAGCCGGGGATGAGGTTCACGTCGCCGAGGAGCCCGGCGACGTAGCGGCTCGCCGGGCGCTCGTAGAGAGCCGCCGCGCTGCCGCACTGGACGAGGCGTCCGGCCTCCATCACGCCGATGCGGTCGGCGAGCGCCATCGCCTCGGCGGGGTCGTGGGTGACGACGACGAAGGCGGCGCCGAGCCTTCGTTGAAGGGCGCGCAGCTCCCCCTGCGTCTCCTCGCGCAAGGATCGGTCGAGGGCGCCGAGGGGCTCGTCGAGGAGCAGCACCTTCGGCTCGCGGGCGAGCGCCCGGGCCAGCGCCACCCGCTGGCGCTGGCCGCCGGAGAGCGTGTCCGGACGGCGGCCCCCGAGCCCGTCGAGGCGCACGAGGCCGAGGAGCTTTTCGATCCGGCCGGCGATCTCCGTCCGCGACAGGCCGAGACCTTTCAGCCCATAGGCGAGGTTTCCCGCCACGCTCAGGTGCGGGAACAGCGCGTAGGACTGGAACATCATGTTCACCGGCCGCCGGTGCGGCGGCAGGCTCGCAAGGTCTTCGCCCTCGAGGAGGATGCGGCCCGCGTCGAGGCTCTCGAAGCCCGCGACGAGGCGCAGCAGCGTGCTCTTCCCGCAGCCCGAGGGGCCGAGCAGACAGAAGAACTCTCCGGCCGCGAGGTCGAGGGAGACGCCGTCGACGGCCGCGTGCGCGCCGAAGCGCTTGGCGGCGGCCTCGATCCTCAGGAGCGGCCCTTCCCGGTCCGCCAAAGCCTCAGCTGTCCTCGCGCAGGGCCTCGGCGACCCGCGCTTCCAGAAGGTCCGGCCGGCGCAGCACCAGGGCGCCGCGGGTGCGGTCAACGAGTCCCTCGTTGGCCATCACCGTGAACTCGCGGGTCACCTGCTCCCGGCGGCAGCCGATGCGGGCGGCGAGCACGTGGTGGTAGGGCGGCGGGGTCACGACCCGCTCGTCGCCCCCGCCGGTGCGCGGCACAGAGAGGCGCAGCAGCTCCGCGTAGAGCCGGTGGCGCAGGTCGAGGAGCGCGTGCTCCATGAGGCGGGTGTTCAGCTCGCGCACCCGCTTGGTGAGCAGGCGGAACAGCCGGTCGGCGATGCTCTCTGAGGCGAACACCATCTGCCGGAAGACGCTCGCCGGCACCACGCAGACCTCGCCGCGGGTGAGCGCGGTGACGTTGGCCGAGCGGCCGACCCCGTCGAGCGCCGCGAGCTCGCCGAAGAAGGCGCCGCCGCGCATCTCGCCGAGGATCACCTCCTTGCCGGACTGGGTCCGGTTGAGGATGCGCACCTCGCCCTGGGCCAGGAAGTAGACGTCCGTCGAGACGTCGTCGAAGTCGACGAGCACCTCGTTCTCGTCGAAGCGCCGCCAGTGGCAGCGCGTCTCGAAGGGTCCGAGGTCGATCCCCGGATCCTTGAAGAACGGAATGGTCCCCAGCCGCGCCATCGAACACGCCCCCGCACCGCCGCCGCCGGATCGCTCTCGATCGTCCGGTCCCGCGTCGGCGGCCCCATTGACACGGCCATTCCCCGTCCGGCGTGACGCAGGGCACGTGGCCCCCGTCCCCGTCCGCAGTCGCGGAGGATTGTTCCGTCCCTCCGAGGATCGTGCCGGGCGGCCGGACGGGGGTCAAGTCGAAGCGCGGCGGTTCGGGGTGGATGAAGCGCCTGTCGGGCTTCGCAGAATCCCGGTGTGTCGCGGCCGCCGCTTCCCCTGCCCCGCCGCCTCGTCTATCCGCCCGGCGGACGAACGGCGCGAGGCCGGAGAGTGGGGCTTCGTTATGAGCGGGCGCGCACCCGAACCGCAGGCGACGCTGGCTGCGCCCTTCGAGGCCGAGGGCGGCGGGCTGCACACGGCCGGGCACGGGCATGTCCGGGTCTCCCCGGCCCCCGCCGACACCGGCATCCTGTTCCGCCGCACTCTCAAGGGCGGTCGCGTCGTCTCCGTGACGGCCGATTGGCGCGCCCGCGTCTCGCAGCCGCTCTGCACGGCGCTGAAGACGCCGGATGGGCCGCTCCTGCGCACCGTCGAGCACCTGCTCGCGTCGCTCTCCGCGCTGCGGATCGACAACGCGCTGGTCGAGACCGACGCCGAGGAGCTGCCGATCTTCGACGGCAGCGCCGCGCCCTGGTGCGCGGCGATCCTCGAGGCCGGGCGCCGGGAGCTCGACGCCCCGCGCCGGGTCATCCGGGTCCGGGAGCCGGTGGAGTTCCGGGACGGCCGCCGCTTCCTTCGCGTCGAGCCGGCCGAGGGGCTGTTCCTCTCCGGCTCGCTCTCGCTGGCCCATTTCGGCGCGATGGAATGGGAGGGGGAGGTGACGCCCGAGCGCTTCGTCGCCGAGCTCGCGCCCTCGCGCAGCTTCGGGCGGCTGAAATGGGCGCTGCCGGCCAAGCTCTACGGGCTCGTGACCCGGAAACCCCTGCTGCGGGGCGCGAGCTTCCGCACCACGGCGGCGCTGGTCGGCGGGCGCGTCGTCGGTGGCATGCGGATGCCGGGCGAGCCGGTGCGCCACCGCCTGATGGACCTCGTCGGCGACATCTCCCTCGCCGGCCACCCGATCCACGGCCGCTTCACGGGCGCCCATATCGGCCACGAGGTCAACCACGCCCTGGTCGCCCGGCTGATGGAGCGGACGGAGGCCTGGGAACTGGTGTGAGGGGATCGCGCAGGGGATCGCGCTTGCCCCCCGGCCCGCGCCCGGCCAGAACGCGGCCATGCTGCGCGTCAACGACCTCACCTACCGCATCGGCGAGCGCCTGATCCTCGACGGCGCGAGCTTCACGATCCCCGACGGGGCCCGCGTCGGCCTCGTCGGGCGCAACGGGGCCGGCAAGACCACCCTGTTCCGGGCGATCCTCGGCGAATTGCCGACCGACACCGGCGCCGTCGCGATGCCGAAGGGCATGCGCATCGGCGCCGTGGCGCAGGAGGCCCCCGCCGGGCCGGAGACGCTCCATTCCGTGGTGCTCGCCGCCGACACCGAGCGCGCCCGGCTGATGGCCGAGGCCGAGGGCGCCGACGGGGTGCGCCGGGCCGAGATCGAGACCCGGCTGGTCGATATCGACGCCCACTCCGCCCCGGCGAGGGCCGCCGCGATCCTGCACGGGCTCGGCTTCGACGCGGCGGCGCAGGCGCGCCCCTGCTCGGACTTCTCCGGCGGCTGGCGGATGCGCGTGGCGCTGGCCGCCGTGCTGTTCTCCGAGCCCGACCTGCTGCTCCTCGACGAGCCCACCAACTATCTCGACATCGAGGGCACGCTCTGGCTCTACGACTACCTGGAGAGATACCCGCGCACGGCGATCATCATCAGCCACGACCGGGACTTGCTCGACACGAGCGTCGACCACATCCTCCACCTCGACCGGGGCAAGCTCGCGATCTACCGGGGCGGCTACTCCAGCTTCGCCCGGCAGCTCTCCGAGAAGCGCGTGCTCCAGGCCAAGGCCAAGGCCCGGCAGGAGGCCGAGCGCGCCCATCTCCAGAGCTTCATCGACCGCTTCAAGGCCAAGGCGACCAAGGCCCGGCAGGCGCAGTCGCGGGTCAAGCGCCTCGCCAGGATGGAGCCGATCGCGGTGCTGATCGAGGACGACGTGCCGGTCATCCACCTGCCGAGCCCGGAGCGGCCCCTCTCCCCGCCGATCGTCGCCATGGAGCGGGTCAACGCCGGCTACGGCGAGCGCATCGTGCTGAAGGGCCTGAACCTGTCGCTCGCCCCCGACGACCGGGTGGCGCTGCTGGGGTCCAACGGCAACGGCAAGTCGACCTTCTGCAAGCTGATCGGCGGGCGGCTGCCGCCTCTCTCAGGGGAGCTGAGGCGCTCCTCGAAAATGGAGGTCGCCTACTTCGCCCAGCACCAGCTCGACGAGCTGCGCCCCAGCGACAACGCCGTCGCCCATGTGCGCGACCTGATGCCGGACGCGCCCGAGGCCCGCGTGCGCTCGGCCGCCGCGCGGCTGGGCTTCGGCGCCACCAAGGCCGACACGCCGGTCGAGAAGCTCTCGGGCGGCGAGAAGGCGCGGCTGCTGATGGGGCTCGCGGCCTTCTCCGGCCCGCACCTGCTCATCCTCGACGAGCCCACGAACCACCTCGACATCGAGAGCCGGCAGGCGCTCGTCGAGGCGATCAACGACTACGAGGGCGCCGTCATCCTCGTCAGCCACGACCGCTTCCTAATCGAGGCCTGCGCCGACCGGCTGTGGCTCGTCGCGGACGGCTCGGTGAAGGTCTTCGACGGGGACATGGACGATTACCGCCGCCTCGTCCTAGCCGGCCCCGAGCGGGAGGATGCGGGCCAAGCTGAGCCCGGCGGCGGCCGTCAGGCGGAGGCCCGCCGGCAGGGCGTCGAGCGCCGGGCGGCGCTGGCTCCGCTTCGCAAGCGCCTGGAGGCCGTCGAGGCGCGCATGGCCAAGCTCTCGGCGGCCATCGCCAAGATCGACGCGGCGCTCGGCGACGGCAGCGCCTTCCGCCAGGACGCCGCCAAGGCCGGAGACCTCGCCCGGATGCGCGCCGAGGCCGCGGCCGCGCTCGAGGGCGCGGAGGAGGAGTGGCTGTCGCTCAGCGGCGAGATCGAGGCCGCGACGGGCTGAGCGGCCTCACACCACCTTCCACCGCGAGTAGCCCGTCCGCCAGGCGATCTCGTCGCCCGCCCGCTCGAACAGCTCCGCCGGCAGGCGCCGCCAGGGCGGTGGCCGGCGGAAGCCGAAGCGGGCGATGGCCTCGTGCATCAGGAGCGCGATCTGGGCCTCCTGCTCCGGGCTCGTCGGATGGCCGGCGATCTCGTTCGGGGGCTTGCGGGCCGCCGACGCGACGACGCTCTCCCAGGAGGCGCCCCAGAGGTCGCGCGCGAAGGCCTCGTTGAGAGGGGCGAAGCGCGCCTCCATCCGGGCCCGGATCTCCGGCGCGTCGCCCCGGAAGCTCTCGGTGTCGAGCCCCCGCGACCAGGCCGCCTCGTCGATGACGTGGCCGATGATCCGGGGATGTCCCGGCACCTGCCGGTGGACGCGCATCCGCCGCAGCCGCCGGGAGGCCTCGACGGCGAGCGGGCCGGAGGAGCGGTTGTCGGTCCGGCGCGTCGCGTCGTCGGGCACGAGGGGGGCGAGCCGCTCCCAGAGCCCGAGGTCGCGCAGCAGCCGTTCGAGAAGCGGCGCGCCGGAGCGCCCGTCCCGCAGCGGCGTCGCCGTGACCCGGCCCCGCGCCGCCGCCCGCCAGGGCGCGAGGCGGGCCCCGTAGTCGAAGCGCCGGGAGCGCCAGAGCAGGCGCCCGAAGCCGCGGAAGTCGCGGAACTCCTCCGCGAGCTGGGCGCGGTGCGCGTAGGCCGAGTTCAGCTGCTCGAAGGGCGGCTTGACCACGATCGCCGCCTCCAGCGCGAAGCCGTGCCGGGCGAAGACCTCCGCCAGCATCGCCGGCACGCCGAGAGAAGGCTTCTGGACCGCGAAATCCTCGTAGGACAGCACGACGGTGTCGGCCTGCGTCGCCGCCAGGGTCTCGGAGAGTTGCGCGAGCGCCGCCCGACGGCCCGGACGCCGCCCGTCGAGGGCTTCACCCAGCGCCTGGTGGTTGACGTTGAGCGCCTCCCGCGCGGCCTCGGGCAGGTCCGCCGGGGCTAGCTCGGGATAGAGGATTCCGGCCTCCGGGAGGCGCGCCCGCACCCGCGCCAGCAGCCCCTGAAAGGAGGTGGACCCCGTCCGCGGCATTCCGATATGGATGATGGCCCGACGCATCGGCCGCCTTCTACCCTTCCCGCGCGGCCCCGATCCAGAACCCGAGAGGACCGCGATGTCCGAGCTGACGCTGCGCGCCGCAAAGACCATCGTCGACACCGCGCTCGCGACCGCCCGCGGGCACGCGCTCAAGCCCCTCGCGGTGGTGGTCTATGATGCCCGCGGGTCTCTGAAATGTGTCCAGGCGGAGGACGGCACCTCGCTCCGCCGGGTCGAGATCGCCTCCGGCAAGGCCAACGGCGCCCTGGCGCTCGGCCTCGGCTCCCGCGCCATCGCCGCAAGGGCCGAGGCGCAGCCGCAGTTCGTCGCCGCCGTGAGCCACCTGGTCGGGCCGGCCGCCCTCGTGCCCGTGGCCGGCGGCGTGCTGATCCGCGACGGCGACCGGCTCGTCGGCGCGGTCGGCGTCTCCGGCGACACCTCGGACAACGACGAGATCTGCGCGATGGCGGGCATCCAGGCGGCGGGCTTCACCGCCGAGACCGGCGCCTGAGGGGATGCCTCTCGCCCGCCGCGACTGGCTCGGGGCGGGCGCGGCGCTGCTCTGCGGGCTCGGCCTTCCGCGGCCGGCGCAGGCGGATGCCCCCCTCTACCGGCGCGGCAACGACGCCGACCCGGAGACCCTCGACCCGCACCGCTCCTCGACGGTCGCCGAGGCGCATATCCTGCGCGACCTCTTCGAGGGGCTGCTCACCTACGACAATACGGGCGCTATCATCCCCGGCGCCGCCGAGCGCTGGGCGATCTCCGACGACGCCCTGACCCACACCTTCCACCTGCGCGCCGCCGGACGCTGGTCGAACGGCGATCCGGTCGAGGCGGCCGACTTCGTCGAGGCCCTGCGCCGCATCCTGCGGCCGGAGACGGCGGCGAAGTACGCCGAAGTCCTGTTCCCGATCCGCAACGCCGCGCCCGTCAACCGGGGCGAGGTTCCCCCCGACGCGCTCGGCGTCTCGGCGCCCGATCCGCGCACGGTGGTGATCGCCCTCGACAAGCCGACCCCCTACCTCCTCGAGCTTCTCACCCACCAGACCTCGATGCCGGTGCACCGCCCGAGCCTCGCCCGCTTCGGCGACGCCTTCGCGAGGCCGGGCAACCTCGTCTCCAACGGGCCCTATCGCCTGGAGGAGAGCGTGCCGAACGATCGGATCACGCTCGTCCGCAACCCGCATTTCCGCGAGGCGCCGCCGATCGCCCGCGTCGCCTTCGTGCCGACGCCCGACCTCGCCGGGGCGGTGCGGCGCTACGCGGCGGGCGAGCTGGATTCCCTCGCGGACCTGCCCGGCGACCAGATCGCGGCCCTGCGCCGCCGCTTCGGCGACCAGGTGATCCTCGGGCCGGCGCTGGGCGTCCTGGCGCTCGCGGTCAACACCCGCAAGAAGCCCTTCGACGATCCGCGCCTGCGCCGCGCCCTCTCGCTGGCCATCGACCGGGAGTACCTCGCGGAGGGCATCTGGGGCGGCACCATGGCGCCGGCCTACTCGCTCTGCCCGCCGGGGCTCGACCATTACGGCACGCCCCCCGAGACGGAGGGACGCGCCGCCGCCCCGATCGACAACGAGGCGGAGGCGATGCGCCTCCTGCGGGAGGCCGGCATCGGGCCGGGCTTCACGATCGAGTATCGCTTCAACAACAGCGACAACAACCGCGCCACGGCGGTCGCCATCGCCGACATGTGGCGCGGCCTCGGCATCGCGACGCGCTTCACCGCCACCGACGCCAAGACCCACTTCGCCTACCTGCGCGACGGGGGCGACTTCGACGTTGCCCGCATGTCCTGGATCGCCGACTACTCGGACCCGCAGAACTTCCTCTTCCTCCTGCGCGGCGGCAACGACGGGCTCAACCCCGGCCGCTACGCCAACCCCGCCTACGACGCCCTGCTCGCCCGAGCCGAGGGCGAGCGCGACCTCGCCATCCGCGCCGAGACGCTGGCCCAGGCCGAGCGCCTGCTCCTCGGCGAGCTGCCCTGGATTCCCCTGATGCACTACCGCTCGAAGGCGCTCGTCTCGCCGCGCCTCTCGGGCTACCGGCCGAACCTGCGCAACGTCGCACCGACCCGCTTCCTGAGGCTTTCGGCGTGATCGGCCTGGCGCTCCGGCGGCTCGCGCAAGGGGTACCGACGCTCCTCGTCGTCGCGACGGTGAGCTTCTTCCTGATGCGGCTCGCCCCCGGCGGGCCCTTCGACCTGGAGCGGCCCCTGGCGCCCGCCGCCATGGAGAACCTGCGCCGGGTCTACGGACTCGATCGCTCGCTCCCCGAGCAGTATCTCGGCTATCTCGCCGCCCTGCTCAGGGGCGACCTCGGGCCGTCCTTCTCCCATCGCGACCTCTCCGTCGCCGATCTCTTCGCCCGTGGCCTGCCGGTCTCGCTGACGCTCGGCTCCCTCGCCCTCCTTCTCGCGCTCGCCCTCGGGATCGGCCTCGGCAGCCTCGCGGCGCTGCGCCGGGGGAGCCTCGCCGACCGTCTCGTCGGCGGGCTCGCGGCCCTGAGCCTCTCCGTGCCGAGCTTCGTCGCGGCGCCGCTCCTCCAGATCGTCTTCGGACTCGGCTTAAGGCTGCTGCCGGTCGGCGGCTGGGAGGGCGGCGCGCCGCGAAACCTCGTCCTGCCCGTGCTGACCCTGGCGCTCCCCCAGATCGGCGCCATCGCGAGGCTGACCCGCGCCTCGCTCGCCGAGACCCTGCGCGCCCAGCCCGTGCGCACGCAGCGCGCCATGGGCCTGCCACCGGGCCGCATCCTGCGCCACGCCCTGCGCGGGGCGCTGCTGCCGGTGGTGGCGCTGCTCGGGCCGCTGGCGGCGGGGCTGCTGACGGGCTCGGTCGTGGTCGAGACGGTGTTCGGCCTGCCCGGCATCGGCCGCTACTTCGTGGAAGGGGCGCTCAACCGCGACTACACGCTGGTGATGGGCACGGTGCTGCTGGTGGCCGCCCTCGTAATCCTCTTCAACATCCTCGCCGACCTCGCCGCCGCCCTCCTCGACCCGCGCCTGCGGCCGGACGCATGAGCGGGGCCGCCCTCCCCGCGCCCCGCGGCCGGACGGCTCATCGCCTCGTCCGCAGCGGGAGCGCCCGGGCGAGCCTCGTCGTGCTTGCTCTGATCGCGCTTGCCTGCCTCTTCGGCCCCCGGCTCACCGGCCGCGCGCCGGAGCGCGCCTATCCAGACCTGCGCCAGCTCCCCCCGAGCCTGACCGCCCAGCCCTCCCCCACGACCCTGAGGCCGGCGCTGGAGCGGATCGCCTTCCGGATGCGCGCCGCGCTCGCGGAGGTCGAGGAGCGCGACGGCCGCCTCCGGCTCGTTCTGACCGCGCCCGGCGGCGTCGACGAGCGGGCCCTGGTCTACCTGCCCCGCTCCGACCTGTTCGGAACGCCGCGGGTCGTCGCCCGCGAGGACGGAGGCCGGCGCCTGACCGTCGAGGTGCCCGTGCGGCGCCTGCACTTCCCCCTCGGCACGGACATCCACGGGCGCGATCTCCTCACCCGCATCCTCGTCGCGGGCCGTATCTCGCTGGTGGTGGGGCTCGTCGCGACCCTCGTCGCCGGGGGTCTCGGCATCGCCTGGGGCGCCACCGCGGGGCTCGCGGGCGGCGCCGTCGACGCCGCGATGATGCGCGCCGTCGACGTGCTCTACGCCCTGCCCTTCGTGTTCTTCGTGATCGTGCTGGTGGTGCTCTTCCGGCCGGGCCTGATCCTCATCCTGATCGCCATCGGCGCCGTGGAATGGCTCGACATGGCCCGCCTCGTGCGCGCGCAGACCCTGGCGCTGAGCCGGCGGGACTTCTTCAGGGCGGCCCGCGCGCTCGGCGTCTCGGGCCTGCGCCTCGTCACCCGCCATGTCCTGCCGAACGCGCTCGGGCCGGTGATCGTGGCCGCGACGCTGCTGGTGCCGCGGGTGATCCTGCTGGAGAGTTTCCTCTCCTTCCTCGGCCTCGGCGTGCAGGAGCCCGAGACGAGCTGGGGCGTGCTGGTCGCGGAGGGCGCGCGGGCGATCGAGTCCGCACCCTGGATGCTCGCCGGCCCGGCGGGCTTCCTCGTCGCGACGCTCGTGGCGCTCAACCGCCTCGGCGACGCGCTGGCGGACGCGGCGGACCCGAGATCGGGCCTCTAACGGTTCTCGACGAGCGCCGGATAGACGAGGCGCACGTTGCGCCGCTCGTCCGGGATCGGCCCGGCCGGGCGCTCGTTCCGGAAAGGCTGCGCCGTTGGCACCGGCACGGGCGCCGCCGGGCGCAGGCGCCAATGCTCGGCCACCCCCGTCGTCAGGAGGGGCCGGCCCGGCGTCAGCGTCGCGTCGGCGGCCTGGATCGGCGCCACCGCGAAGCCGCCGAGGCTCGAGGCGAGAAGGAGGGTGAGGCGAAACGGAGCGTTCATGAGGGCGGATCCCGGAGGAGCGCCCTAAGTGAAGCCCGAGGCCGGTAAGCCACTGCCGAATCGGCGGCTTCCGATGCCGCCTTCTGAACAGAACTTCGAACTCAGGGTGAACGAGTCGATGACGAGCAGGACAGAGGCCGGCGCCGAAGCCCCGGAGCGCGTCGCGCCCGGCACCGTGATCGACACCGACATCTCCGCCCGGCTCGACCGCCTGCCCTGGGGGCGGTTCCACGTCCTCGTCATCGTGGCGCTCGGCATCACCTGGGTGCTCGACGGCCTCGAGGTGACGCTGGCCGGCGCCCTCGTCGGGGCGCTGCGCCAGCCGCCGATGTCCTTCTCGGAGTTCGACGTCGGGCTCGCGGCGAGCTCCTATCTCGTGGGCGCCGTGACGGGAGCGCTCGGCTTCGGCTGGCTCACCGACCGGATCGGGCGCAAGAAGCTGTTCTTCATCACGCTGGCCCTCTACCTCGCGGCCACCGCCGCCACGGGCCTCTCCTGGAACATCTGGAGCTTCTGCCTCTTCCGCTTCCTCACCGGGGCGGGGATCGGCGGCGAGTACACCGCGATCAACTCGACCATCCAGGAGCTCGTCCCGGCCCGCGTGCGCGGCTGGACGGACCTCGTCATCAACGGCTCCTTCTGGATCGGCGCGGCGCTGGGCTCCTTCCTCTCGATCGCCCTGCTGCGCCCCGAGTGGATCGACCCGACCTGGGGCTGGCGCATCGCCTTCTTCATCGGCGGCGGCATCGGCCTCGTGATCCTCCTGCTGCGCTCCTGGATCCCCGAGAGCCCCCGCTGGCTCGCGACCCACGGCTATGCCGCGGAGGCCGGCCGGGTGGTCTCCGGCATCGAGAAGCGCTTTACCGACGAGGGGATCACCCTGCCGCCGGTGGATGAGGGCAAGCGCCTGCGCCTCACGGTCCGCAGCCACACGCCGCTCTCGGAGGTGGCCGGTGCCATGTTCCGTACCAGCCGGCGGCAGACCGTGGTCGGCCTCGTGCTGATGATCGCCCAGGCCTTCTTCTACAACGCCCTGTTCTTCACCTACGCCCTGGTGCTGGAGCGCTTCTACGGCGTGCCGGGCGGGCATGTCGGCTGGTACCTGCTGCCCTTCGCGCTGGGCTCCTTCCTCGGGCCGGTGCTGCTCGGGCGGCTGTTCGACACGGTCGGCCGGCGGCCGATGATCGCCTTCACCTACGCGATCTCGGCGGTCCTGCTCGCGGGCGCCGGCTACCTGTTCAAGATCGAGGTGTTCGGCCCGGTCGGCCAGACGGCGGTGTGGATGGTGGTGTTCTTCTTCGCGAGCGCGGCGGCGAGTTCGGCCTACCTCACCGTCGCCGAGACCTTCCCGCTGGAGATCCGGGCGCTCGCCATCGCCGCCTTCTACGCCATCGGCACCGGGGTCGGCGGCGTCTCCGGGCCGCTCCTGTTCGGGGCGCTCGTCGAGAGCGGCTCCCGCGACTGGGTGCTCGTCGGCTACCTGATCGGCGCGGCGCTGATGGCGGTGGCGGCGGTCGTCGGCGGCATCTGGGGCACGGCCGCCGAGGGCAAGTCGCTGGAGAGCGTCTCGAAGCCCCTGGCGGCGGCGTGAGGTCTACCCCGCCCGCCAGACCTGCCCGTGGTAGACGAAGCGGTCGCTCTCGCTGGCGAGCGCTGCGAGGCCGTTGAAGGCCGGGTCCTGGACGGTGATGACGCTCGTCGGGACCGCCTCCATCATCGCCGCGAAGGGCGCCTTGGCCTCGAAGGCCCGGCGAAAGCCGCCCTTCCCGAGCACCGGCAGGATGCGCGGCGCGATGCCGCCGCCGATATAGACGCCGCCCGTGGCGAGGAAGGTCAGCGCCAGGTCTCCGCAGACCCGTCCGAGCAGGGTCGCGAAATGGTCCAACGCCTCGGACGCATGCGGGTCCTCGCCCGAGAGACCCCGCTCGGTGACGGCGGCGGGGTCGAGCTTCTCGGGCGGGCGGCCGGTGCGCAGGCTCGCGACCGCCTGATGCAGGCGCGCGAGGCCGGGGCCGGAGAGCAGCGTCTCCACGGTGACGCGGCCCTCGACCCGCTCGATGGCGCCCCAGAATGCCGCCTCGGCCTCGCTGCTCGGCCCGAGATCGGTGTGCCCGGCCTCCGTCGAGACGATGGCGAGGCGGTCGGCGTAGGGCACGAGGGCGGCCGCCCCGAAGCCGGTGCCCGGCCCGAGCACCAGACGGGCGCCGCCGGGCTGCTCCTTCGGGCAGGGGCCGACGGGCGTGAGGTCGTCCGGGGCGATGCCGGCGGCGCCGGCCGCTACGGGCACGTAGTCGTTGACGACGACGGCGCTCTCCAGGCCGAAGTCGCGGCCGATCCGCTCGCCCTCGATCACCCAGTGGGCGTTGGTGAGCTGCACCCTCGGCCCGTCGACACGCGCCGCGACGGCGAGGATCGCCGAGCGCGGCGGCCGTCCGCCGGTCGTGTCCTTGGCGAGCGAGGCCCGGACCGCGCTCGACGGGTCGGGATGGTCGACCGTCGCCTCGTGGGACAGGAGCCGCGGAGCGGCGCCCTTCTCCTCCACCAGCGCGAAGCGGGCGTTGGTGCCGCCGATGTCTCCCACGAGGACCGGGAACGCGACCATCCGGGCTTCTCCTTCTTCGGGTGGCTCTCAGGCGTCGGCCAGGGCGTCCGGATCGATCGGCGCGCCCTCCGCCCAGGCCCGCAGGGTCGCGCGGACGGCGACCGGATCGCCCAGGCGCTTGCGGGCCACGGTCTCGCCGGCCCCGACGCGGATGCTGATGCCCCCATCGTTGTTGACGCTGGTGAAGGCGATCTCGTCCGTGCGGTCGTCGCCGAGGAAGACCGGGCGGCGCCCCGCATAAGGCTGCGTCTCCAGGAAGGTGCGGATGGCCGCGGCCTTGGTCGCGGTCGCCGGCACGATCTCGCCGACCGCCTTGCCGAGCTGGAGCCGGTAGGCGCCCGCCAGCTCGGCGGCGACCGCCTCGACGGCGGCCTGCGCCCGCTCCGCGTCCCGCTCCGACGCGAGGCGCCAGTGTACGGCGACGGAGGCGCCCTTGTCCTCGATCAGCACCGCCTCCAGCCCTTCGAGCCGCGCTTCCAGCTCCGGGATCTTGACCCGCAGGGCCGGGTGGCCTTCCGCGCCGGCGCCGAGGACGACGCCGCCCCGCCGCAGGGCGACGCCGTGGAGGCCGGCCACGTCGAAGCGGGCGGGCGCCAGAAAATCGTCGATCACCTCGATCGGGCGCCCGGTCACGATCGCGAGAGCCCCGCCGAGGCGCTCGCGCAGGCGCTCCAGGGTCGGCACCAGGTCGGGATCGACCCGCACCGCGTCCGGGCGGGGGGCGATCTCCACGAGGGTGCCGTCGAAATCGAGGAAGAGCGCGGTGGTGTCGGGCAAAGGGAGATCTCCTGTCGGCGGCAAGGCTAGAGCGTTTCCGGCCGAAGGGGAGGCCGGCCCGGCGAAAGACGGCGCCGACCGCGCGGTTTTTGCCGCAGGTCCGGTTTGGCGCCTGGGGCCGGACGCCGCTACACCGCTCCCCTCGCGAGGAGAGCATCCATGACGAATCCGGCTCTGGCGGTGGTGGACGATCCCGGCGCGCTGGGCCTCTGTCCGGCGCGTCTCGAGCGCATCGACGGCTGGATGCGCCGGCTCGTGGACGAGGGGCGCCTCGCCGGCTTGTCGGTGGCGGTGGAGCGTCGCGGGCGCCTCGGCTTCTTCCGCGCCCACGGGCGGAGCGACCTCGCCCGCGGCCGGCCCTTCGCGGACGACACCATCGTGCGCATCTACTCGATGACGAAGCCGCTGACCTCGGTGGCGGTGATGATGCTCTACGAGGAGGGCCGCTTCCAGCTCGACGACCCCGTCACGCGCCTCCTGCCGGAGTTCGCGGGGATGCGCGTCCTGACCGGCGGCAACCGCGCCCGGCCCGAGACAGAACCCGCGCGGCGCGAGATCACGATCCGCGACCTCCTCACCCACACCGCGGGCCTCACCTACGGCTTCATGGAGGCGACGCTCGCCGACGAGATCTACCGGCGGGAGGGCATCGACTTCCACCGCAGGGACGCGAGCCTCGCCGAGGTCGTGGAGCGGCTGGCGGGCCTGCCGCTGCTGGCCCAGCCCGGCGAGGAGTGGAACTACAGCGTCGCCACCGACGTGCTCGGGCATCTCGTAGCGGTGGTCTCCGGCATCGATTTCGCGAGTTTCCTGCGGGAGCGTGTGATCGGCCCGCTCGGCATGGCCGACACCGACTTCCATGTACCGGCTGACAAGCTGCCGCGGTTCGCCGCGAACTACATCTACGACCGCGAGCGCCGCTTGAAGCTCTACGACGACAGCGTCGAGACCGCCTATGCGTCCCCGCCCGCCATCGCCTCGGGCGGCGGCGGCCTCGTCTCGACGGCGGCCGACTATCTCCGCTTCTGCCGATTCCTGCTGAACGGGGGCCAGCTCGACGGCGTGCGGCTCCTCGGGCGCAAGAGCGTCGCGCTGATGCTCGCCAACCACCTGCCGGGCGACCTCGCCGCCATGGGCACGCCGCGCTTCGCGGAGTCGTCCTACAGCGGTATCGGCTTCGGGCTCGGCGTCTCGGTGATGCTCGACCCGGCGCGCGCCCAGATCCTCGGCTCGCCCGGGGAGGCCGCCTGGGGCGGCGTCGCCTCGACGGCCTTCTGGATCGACCCGGCGGAGGACCTCTCGGTGGTCCTCCTGACCCAGCTCGTGCCCTCGTCCGCCCTGCCGATCCGACGCGAGCTGAGGGTGCTGGCCTATGCCGCGCTCACGGATTGAGCCGGCCCGCCGGAGCGGCGCCGGTCCTACTCCGCCGCCGGAGCCGGGGCGGCGGCCTTGGGGGCGGCGGCGGGCTTCGGCGCGGGCTTCGGGGTGGTGCCCGCTGCCGTGGCGCCGGCGGGCTTCGGTGCCCATTCCGCGTCCGCGCGAGGACCGTTCGCGCCGTTGGTCGGGCCGGCGAGCTGGCCCGGCAGCGTGTCGGTCACGCGGGTCCAGGTCTGCGAGCCGCACAGGACGGCGAGCATGCAGCCGCGCACCGAAAGTTCCGTCGGCTGCTCCGACCAGACCGTGACGTCGTAGCTCTTGCCGTTGTCGGCGTTGTAGATCTTGCCCTCGTACTTGCCGTCACCGTTGAGCTTGAGGCCGAGGATGATCTGGTGCCCGAGTGAGGGCCGGGTCTGCTTCTTCGGGTCCGGGTTGAACTTGTCGACGCGGGGCTTGCCCTCCTCGTTGAGGGGCACCTTCAGCCAGACCGCGTAGCCGCAGAGGTTCTTCTCGGAGGGGCCGCACTTCTCCGTGCGGATGCGGGCGCGGCCGTCCTCGGTGAGCCAGGTTCCGGTCGGATCGCCGGCGGGGGCCGCGAGCACGGGGGCCGCGAAGGCGACGAGAGCGACGAGCGGCGAGGCCAGGCGTGCGGCGAGAGCACCGACCGGTCGAGACATCATACGAAAACTCCCTCGATGGCCGCGGGGCGGCCGGGGCGGACCCGCTCCGCGCGGATGCGCCGAAATCCGCCCGCGCAATCGGCCGTGAAGGTGTCGGGATCATGACGACGCGGCAATGACCGGTGCGTCGAAGGCACTGACCCGCCAACGCGAAAGGGGCCGGCGCTCACGCGCCGGCCCCTCGATCAACCCTGGACGATCCGGGCGGCGCCGATCACTCGGCGGCGGTCATCTCGGCGTTGAAGTGGCCGCACCAGTCCTTCGCGGCGACGACCGGCCACAGGCCCTTCGACTCGGGAGCCGGCTGGCTCACCGGGGGGTTGAAGCGGCAGAGGCCCTGGTCGCCGGAGGCTTGGCCGCCGTTGAGCTGGTGCTCGTCGAAGAAGCGGCAGCTCTGGCAGGACGCGTTCTGGGTGGAAGCCATGGGAATTCTCCGTGTGGTGCCGGGCGGGGGAAGGCCGTTGCCCGTCGCTGTTCTTATTTAGAATAAGTCCAATGAAGCGTCAACGGGCGAGCCCGGCGCGGGTTCCGCGGCGGCGTGCAGGGTCGGCAGATGTCGGAGCGCCGGTCGGCGGTCCGCACGCCGCCGGCGAGCAACGTGCGTCGAGACGAGCGGCCGGAGACGTCGGCTCCCCGAAACGGGAAGAGCCCCCTGCGCGATCGGGAGATCGGCGCAGGGGGCTCTCGAGGCTGTCGGGGGGCGTGCGTTCCGAGAGGCGCCTCGCGGTCGCGGGCCGCCCGGCGGCTCAGATCAGGTCGCCGAACCCGGAGCGCCCCTCCCTGATGCCGTACTCGAGGAAGTGGAGCAGCGGGTCGGCGCCCGCCGCCGCCACGTCGGTGTACTGGGCGAGATAGGCGCTGGTGTTGAAGTGGCTCGACGGGTCCCGCCCCTCCTGCCAGCCGTGCTGGAGATAGTGGACGAGGGGATCGACGCCGGCCGCCGCCACGTCCGCGTTGTGCGAGAGGTAGTAGCGGGTGTCGAAGAAGGCGTTGGGGTTGCGGCCCTCCGCCTCGCCGTGCTGCTGCCAGTGGGTGAGCGGATCGACGCCGGCCGCCGCCACGTCGGGGTTGGCGAGACGGTAGAAGGTGGCGTCGAAGCCGTTGCTCAGGTGCGCGCCGTCCACGACCGGGATCGCCTTGCGCCCTTCCGCCTGCCCGTACTCGAGGTAGTGCAGCAGCGGGTCGACGCCGGCGGCGGCGACGTCGGCATTCCGCGCGAGGTAGAGGCTGGTGTCGAAGCTCGCCGAGGGGTCGCGTCCCTCGCGCCAGCCCTGGGCGTCATAGTGCGTGAGCGGATCGACGTTGGCGGCCTTCACGTCGCCATAGGCGGCGAGATAGGCGCGGGTGTCGAAGAAGGCGTTGGGGTTGCGCCCTTCGTGCCAGCCGTAATCGGCATAGTGCGCGTCGGCGCCGGCGCCGGCCGCGTACACGTCGGCATAGGTCCGCGCGTAGTAGACGTCGTCGACGAGGGGGTTGCTGCCGAGCGTCAGGGCGCCGTCGGCGAACTGGAGCTTGGCGATGCCGGTGAAGCTGTCGCGGCTCTCGCTGCCGGCCAGGACCGAGGTGGTGCCGGCCGCCAGCAGGCTGTAGTCGGCGATGCCCCTGAGCAGGTGGAGGGTGTCGCTACCGCCGCCGCCGGTTATGGTGTTGATGCCGCGCCCTGCGATGAAGATCTGGTCGGAGGCGTCGCCGACGAGGGTGTCGTTGCCGTCGCCCGTGATCAGCGAGGCGAACTTCATGCTGTCGCCGATGCGGATGTCGACCCCGGCGATGCTGGCCGCGTGCTTCGTCAGATCGACCACCGTGTCGCCGGTCACGGCGGCGGCATTCAGCGTGTGCGGGCCGACCGAGGGGGCAGAGAGCACGGCGCGGGAGGCGTCGGAGGCGCCGAGCCGGGCGTAGTCGTCGGTGTAGACGAAGGTCTGACCCGCGGTGACACTGTCGCCGAGCAGGGTGATGCTGGCCAGAATGTCCACAGGCTGCGTCCCGCTGCCGTTGGTGACGCTCAGCGTCCAGGGTCCGGCGGTGCTCAGCTCGCCCCAGTTCTGCACCGAGTCGAAGGTGTAGCTGAACCTGGTGCCCGGAATAGCGGAGAAGTTGGCGGTGGGCGCCATCAAGGTGGTGGCCGTGTGCCCTCCCGGCCCGATGAGGCTCAGCGTGAGCTCGCCGAAGTCCATCGGGTAGTTGTCCCTGCCCATCTCGACAGTGACGGAGACGTGCTGAACCCTCAGCGGCTCCTGGAAGGAGGCGGTGAACTTCACGGTGTCGTTGGCATTGACCGTCGATCCGCCGGGGGCGGTCAGCAGCGCCGATTCACGGGCGAGGTTCTGGAAGGTGCTCTGCTTGCCCCAGGTCTCGGCCAGACGCACCGCCGCGAGGGCGTCGACATGGCCGAAGCCGAGATCGCTGTTGAAGAGGTGGCCGCCGCCGTTCCAGTCGGTCGCGCCGTTGGTGTTCCAGGTCGTCACGCCGGCGGGGGTGCGGGCGCTGTAGGCCAGGATCTCCTGGACGTCGCGGTAGCCGAGGCTCGGATTGGCTTCCAGCATCAGCGCCACCACGCCCGTGGCGATCGGTGCAGCGGCCGAGGTGCCGTTGAAGCCGTAGCTGGCCCTTTCGATGGCGGGCTGCGGGTCGAGGACGTTGGTGTAGTCGCCGTCCTTGAACTTGTTGGAGCCCGCGGTGCCGAGGAGGTCGGTGGTGACGATGCTCGGCACCTCGTTGGCACGGCCGGTATACAGTCCGTTGCCGCTTCCCGGCGCGGCGACGAGAACGTTCGGGCCGGGCGTGGAGTAGGAGGAGACGGTGCCGTCCGCGTTGGCCGCGGCCACGACGGTGACGTAGGGCGAGTTCGTCAGAGGCGAGTAGAGGGTGTTGGCGAACTTTTCGCGGTCGTTGCCGGCCGAGAACATGCTGACGGTGCCGAGGCCGTTCCGTCCGAGCTCGACGAGGCTGATATGCGCACCCGCGAAGAACTTCTGCTGATCCCGCAGGCCGAAGGGATCGTTGCCGGTGTTCGTGAAGCCCCAGCTGTTGTTGAGCACGTCCACGCCGTCCATCAGCGCGCGCGGCGCGGCCTCGATGTAGTTCTCCGTGTCCGTGGGACCGAGCGAGGTGTAGCCGATGCCCTTGGCGCCGTAGGCGACGCCGACGACGCCCTGGCCGTTCTGCGCCGCCACGATCAGGCCCATGGTGGCCGTGCCGTGGGAGCCGTCGGTGGTGCCGGGCCTATGCGTCCTCAGGTCGTAGAACTTGTTGAGCAGCAGGTTCGGCGCGAGGTCCGGGTGCTGCGTCTGGAATCCGTCGTCGAACACACCGACGACGACGCCCTTGCCGGTGTAGTCCGGCCAGACGCCGGTCACGTTGATGTCGTTCCGATAGGTGCCGGAGGCCTGCGGTAGACCCATGATGTCCTGCCCGGTATTGCGCAGATGCCACTGCGCATCGAACAGAGGATCGGTGGGGATGTAGTTCGAGGCCACAGCAAAACTCCGGAACGGGACCGCAATGTCCAGTTACAGTTCGATGGTTAGGAACGGGTGAACGTTCACGACATCGCGAGCGGGAACGGTTGTTGTCCACAGGGCGCCCGCACGCAGGAGGCGCAGCTGCGCTCGACCGACCGGCGGGTCGCATGATCCGCGAGGCCATGAGGCGGCCGCCGAGAATCGTATTCAATCCCGGCGGGCTGCCCTAGATTGGCGGGCATGATGGACCCGCACCTCTTCGGCCGCCTCGACTTCGCCCACCGGTTGCCGGACCGCGATCCGCTGCCGCCGGGGCTGCATGCGCTCGGCCTGTTCGAGAAGCGGGACGCGATGCTGCTGGTGCCGGAGCGCGTCGATCCGCGCCGCCCGACGAGCCTCGTGGTGCTCTTCCACGGCGGCGGCGGCAGCGCCGAGAAGATCCTGCCGATGCTGGCCGAGCACGCGCAGGCGCGCGGCTTCCTGCTGCTGGTGCCGCAGTCGCTGTTCCCGACCTGGGACATCGTCATCGCCGGCAACGGGCCTGACCGGCAGCGCCTCGACGCGGCGCTCGCCGAGGTCGCCGCGCGCTTCCTCCTCGATCCGGAGCGGCTCGTCTTCGCGGGCCACTCGGACGGGGGCAGCTACACGCTCTCCCTGGGGCTCACCAACGGGCAGTTCGTGACCCACCTCATCGTGTCCTCGGCGGGCTTCATGTCGGTGCAGATGCAGGCGGGCGCGCCCCGCGTCTTCCTCTCCCACGGGACCAAGGACGAGCAGATCCCCATCGACCGCAGCGGCCGCGCCCATTCCGCCAAGCTCCGGGAGGCGGGCTACGACGTGACCTATGTCGAGTATGACGGCCCCCACGCCTGGCAGAAGCCGGTGGTGGCGCAAGCGGTGGCGATGTTCTTCGGGGAGGACGTCCGCGGGGCCGAGGCCTGAGGGGCGGTCTCCACCGGCTCGCCTACCGGGACGGCTCCAGGAGCTTGTCGCCCTCGTCCTCGAGGAGCGGCACGTCGTATTCGCGCAGCACCGCCTCGATATCGGCGCGCCGCTTGCGCAGGATCGTGTTGAGGCTGCGCTTCCAGTCGTTCTCGCCGTGGCGGACGCCCATGGCGATCCGGTAGGTCATGGAGGGGCGGTCGGGCTCCTGGAGGAGGGGCGTCACCTCCATCGGCACGCCGCTCCGCTTGGCCAGCCAGCCGACCGAGGGACCCCACAGGATCGCGGCGTCGAGCTTGCCCTCGGCGAGGTCGGAGACGATCTCGGCGGCGACCGTCTGGTGCTTGCGGGCGGGATCGAGCTGGTAGGGCGCGTAGGCCTTCATGCTGCCGATCATGCCGAGATCGCCGAGCCGGTTGACCGGGGGCGTGCCGGCGATGACGCCCACCGCCTTGCCCTTGAGGCGCGGGTCGTCGATGCGGGCGAGCCCCTCGAAGGTGCCCCGGCGGGTCACGATCGTGTAGGCGGAGCGGTAATAGGGGTTCGTGCTCTGCACGATGTCGCTGCCGAAGGCGGAGCCGACGATCAGGTCGCAGAGGCCGGTGCCCAGCGTGTTGCGCACGAAGCCCGGCCCCTGCTGGAGCCAGTAGTAGCGCACCTTCACCTTGAGCTCGTCCGCGACGATCGCCGCGATGCGGTTCTCGAAGCCGTCCTCCTTGCGCTCGGAGAACGGCATGTTGCCGGGATCGCCGCAGACCCGCAGCACGTCGGCGGTGACGAGGTCCGGCATCGTCTGGCCGGAGGCCTCCCGCGCCCCCGGCCCGAAGGCCAGGAGCGCGAGGACCGGGATCGACCTGAAGCGGGTCATCAGCCGCCCAGGCACTCCTTCTCGGCCGTCTTGGCGGCCTCGGGCTTCTCTTCCTTGTCGCCGGGCCGCGTACGGCCCCAGGCGCCGGCGGCGCGGGCCCGCAGGTACACGTACAGATCGTCCGCGTAGCACATGACGTTCTTGTTGTCGCCGAAGGCCGGCATGACCTTCTGCTCGGACGCGCTCACGTCCTGCTTGCCGCCGGCCAGGATGCCGATGAACTCCTCGTAGCCGAGGTGCTTCAACGAGTCCTTCAGAGCGGGGGCGTAGGTCGAGCCCATGCCGTCCGGTCCATGGCAGACGTGGCACTCGGCATGGTAGCGACGGTAGCCGGAGTACAGGTACCAGTCGACTTTCTTGCCGTTGTTGGTGACGTGGAAGGTCGGGTTGCCGTCCTTGTCGCGGTACTTGCCGCCGTCGTCCTTCACCGCGGCCGCGGCGGCGAGGACCTTGTCGTCCTTCTCCGCCGTCTTGTCGTCGGCGTTGAGGGAGTTGGCGAGGGCGGAATCGGCGGGCTTGGCATCCTCAGCATGTACGGCAACCGCACTGACGGCTGCTAGGGCGAGGGCGGCCGTGAGCGGCCGCAGGACGAAAGTGCTGAGGTTGAGCAAGAGTATCTTCTCCCTGAAGGTCGTTCCCATTTTCCTGGGCCGTTCTAGCCGCGGAGCCTTATTAGAACGTCTTTAATACGAAGGTGCCGGCACGGGAAGCCGTGCCGGCACCTCACATTTCTGCGAACCTGCGACCGATTAGTTCGGCAGCGTGAAGACGGTGAGCTGACCGCCGAGGTTCGTGTAGTTGGAGAGGGCCGCGTAGCCGCCCACCGCGCCGAGACCGGCGTTCGGGTCGGTCAGGCCGGCCGCGAGGCCGATGCCGGC
>NZ_BPQR01000016.1 GCF_022179345.1 Methylobacterium jeotgali
CGCTGAGATCGACGAAGCGGTCGATGGAGCGCAAGAGATGGTCGGCGGGAACGTGGGTGTCGAGCGAGAACTCGTAGAACAGAGCGCCCTGCTCGACTTGCCGAGGTCCCATCATCTGCGTCGATCCCCGCCTCACAACGGCAGTGAATCACCTCAGATATGCCGCTGCAACAGCCGAGTTTTTCAACAAAATCGGCGCATAGCCGACCAGGCGGCATGCGAACATCCGCCCCGAATGCCGCACTGTCCGCTTCCCGGCATCCCGACGAACGACGCGGCCGGCCGATGATGGCCGACCTCGGCAGGACGACGGCGCCGAAAAACGGCGGCGGCTCCTTCAGGAACCCGAGCATCATGCGCCACCCTCCATTGGCGATGTCTTTACGCCTCGCCTGGGGGCGGGAGGAACTGCTGGAGGCGCTCTAGGACGCGGCGCCGGGCTGCGTCGTAGGCTACCTGCCCCGCGGACCGGCCGCCGCAGCGGATGTATGCGGCGACGGCGATGATGTCGGCGGTGGCGACCTGAGCATGGGCGATAGAGAGCGGGCCGGCAGCGGACCGGCGCAGCCCAGCCATCTTGACGACGGCCCGCGCCAGGTCCTCGTCAATTCCTGAGACGCCACTAGCGTGCCCGAGGGCCGCCAGCAGCCGGTCGCGCTCGGCCCGTAGGGAGGCGACCTCGGCCTTCAGGGTGTTGAGCTCTGCGACACGGGCAGCCTCGGTCTCACGCTGGCGCTCGCGCCATTCACGTGAACGGTCGGCGGCGGCGACGCGACGGCGGGCGGCGGACGTCTCACGGGAACGGACGATGTCGGTCATGGCGGAAGCGTGCCAGTCCGGCCAGCAAGCCGCCAGGGGTGGTTCGAGGATCGGACGGCCTTTCCCGCGCGCAACCGGTCCACACGGTTCGCAGAGGGAAACGCGCCCATTTCACACAATTCGTAACGGACAACGCCCCCCCCGGCCCCGCAGGGGCCATAGAGGGAGGTCGCAATCGATCAGCCCCGGGTTGGTGGCAAAACCCGATATGGGCCTGAAAGGCACAGCGAAGCCCGCCTGGCCAGGGTGTTCGCTTATCCCCTGTGGGACACGGGCGCTAATCGAGGCAACGCGTAGACCCCGTTTCCGCGCCACCTACGGGCAAGTATTAAATTCCGGTCCTGGCGTTAATCATGGACGTTCGAGGGCCGTTGACCTTCTCGTAGTCGAGGTCAATCCTTGTCGTGCCCGTAGTCGGGCTGTCGCTCCTGAACATCCCCTAAACCCGGTCCTTGTCGGTGCAGAGGTGCCCCCGACGAGGTCCCCCAACCGGAGACCACCGTGACCACTCTTAACGAGATCCGGGGCCATGCCGTGCCCCCGGAGGCATGGCCCGCCCGCGCCATGCCATCCGAGACCCGCGACTTCACTGCCCTCGACTACCTCCGCTTCATCCATTCCGTCGGTAGCCACGGCGTCATCCGCATCGCTGCCCGGGTGAACATCGGCATCGGCCGGAAGGCGAAGTACGTGTTCCGCGAGCGCCGGTTCAGCGTGAAGCGCATCCGCGACGGGCACGCCTCGGTCGTGAGCGCCCTCAAGGCGCTCAGCTTCCATACCTTCTGCACGTTCCCCTACCCGAAGCCGGGCGGGGCCGTCCCAGAAGCGTCGGACGCCAACGTCACCTCGATCTGCGCCAACTGGATCGACCTCGACTACTACGGCGTCCAGGGCCTCGCGGGGCTGTCCAAGGACGACGTGCTCGACATCGTCCTACGCCGCTGCGAGGAGAAGGGCTGGCCGGCTCCGAGCTACGTCATGTCGTCCGGAAGGGGCATGCTCATCGTGTGGCTCTACGAGGTGGCGCCCCGCGAGGTCCTGCCCCGGTGGCGCGCCGTCCAGCGCACCCTGAACCGCGCGTTCGCGGACCTCGGTCACGACGCCACCGGGATGTCGCCGACGCACCTCTATCGGTACTCGGGCAGCTACAATCCCAATGCCAAGGCCCCGGCCTTTATGATGTGGCCGTACTACACCGCCGACGTCCGCCGGGGGACGTTCGACGAGCTCGCCGCCGCCGTCATGCCGATCTCGCGCCGCAAGGCGAAGTTGTTCGTCGTCGAGAAGCTCGACGGCATCGCCAAGCGGGCCGCTAAGCAGGCCGGGCGTGACCGGGCCCGGCGGGAGGAGGAGGTGGCCCCGACGACCGCCCCTGCCGCGCCGGCACGCAAGAAGCGAGAGCGGGTGGGCGGCCACCTGACCGGCCGCTCGTACTGGGGGGCCATTGCCGCCGACGTCGAGCGCCTGCGTGTCCACCGGTTCGACGGGAAGCGGATGGTCGAGGACACGGGCCGGTCCACGATGGCCTATGCGGCGACGATGGTGCAGGCCTGGGTCATGCCGGCGTGCGACCTCGACGGTTGGGTCCGCGACCAGGCGCATGCCTGGGGGCTCGACGAGGAGCAGGCCCTGGCCTGCACCAGCGGCGTCCGCAAGGCCGCCCGGGACGCTGCAAACGGCGAGCGCAAGTTCTGGCTGGGGAAGGAGATCGACCCCCGCTACCGGCCGGGGCCGAAGCGTCTGATCGAGCTCCTCAAGATCCAGCCGGCCGAGATGGGCGCCGCCGACCTGCGCATTCTGGTCACCGCCGAGCGGAAGCGGGACGTCGTCGCTGACCGCCAAGCCACCCTGCGCCGATCCCGGGGGGCCAGGTCCCGCACGGACCAGCAGGGCGCCCGGCTCGCCGTCGGGGCCGAGGCCCTACGCCTTCGCCGCGACGAGGGGCTTGACCGCCCCGCCATCGCCGCCCGGCTCGGCGTCACCACTCGCTACCTCGACACCGCCCTGCGTGACGCCAAGGCCGTCGAGGCCATCGGCACGGTCACGGCCCCAGACAAGCCGGTCAAGCCGCGCCGTTCACATGGTTCGTCACGGGGTACTTCACGCGTGAGGGGCGGAAATACCTCCGGCGAGGCGACCGTCGCGCTTGTGGCGCCCGAGGCGGAGGTCTATACTGGTGGCGTCACGGTGAAGGGCACCTACCTCCCCGACAACGCCCGCTGCGCGCCTTATGGCCCGGCGGGCGTTTCTGTTCCCGAGAAGGTGTCGGCATGACCCGCGCCCTCGTCATCAACTACGTCAGCGACGACCTCCTTCGCCATCGCGCCCTCCAGGCTGCACGCAAGCGAGCCCTTGAGGCCTGGTACGGCGGCGCCCGTCCCGTGAACCCGCACGGTCGCCGTCCGTACCGCTACGGGCGCGTGGTCTACCTGACGGAGAACCACGCGCCGCTCCCGGCCCCGCCGGCTGCGGCCGCCGGCCAGGCTGCCCTTCGCGCGATCTTGAAAGGGTGGCGCGGCGACGGCGAGTACGCCGCCCTGGGGGCCTGGGACGACGAACGGGGTGGCGCCTCGCGTCGCGCCCTCGTCTCGGCCGGGCAACTGCTCGCTGGCGAGCCGGACGACGACGCCCGGGAGCGGGCGGACAGCCTCGTGATCCTTGCGCTCGGGCCGCCCGGCAAGGACCTTGACGGGGCGCGCGAGCGGCTGCTGGCCCTGCCGGCGCCCGCGCCATGGTCGTGGGAGGCCGCGGCCCGCTACTGGGGCTGACGCGCCCCGGGGACGGGCTACCAAGGTTAGGCGGTCCCGTCCTCTCGACGTCTGCATGGTTTCGACCGCGCAAAGCGACGCGGACGTGCACGATCCTGTTGCGCTCCCCTATGCGACTCCGGATCGCGCGCGCAGCGTTACTGCATGGAACAAACCGCCGCCCTGGGCGTTAGTTTGGACCTCAGTCTGGACGACCCGCGCAAGCGCCGCTCGCCGTCGAGCCTGAGCGCGTGAGCCGCGATGGCGAATGTCATCGCCATCGTCTAGCGCATGACCACCGAGCAGATCCGCGTGACCCTCGGCGGCAGCATGGGCAATGTCGGCCACAGCTCCGCCGGGACCTCAGCGACATCAAGAGCCGCTGCCCGGACCGCCTGCGCCGGTTGGGCTTCGAGTGCCTGTTCTGGTTCTGCGACTGCCTCGGGCAGGACCCGAGCCTCGCCATGCAGGGCCTCATCCTCCCCAAGGCTGGACGGCCGGAGTCGCGCCGCCCGAACCTAGTCCGGGGCGGGGGACGCATCCCCTCCAGCCCGGAGTGGCCGCGCCGGGTGCCTGTAGGCTGCCGAGTTCGGCGGTTCCTAAACCTCAGCGGGGGCCTCGCCCCCGCTGCTGGCGGCTGGGGCTGGGGCTGGGCTTAGTGCCGGCAACGCCACCGCCGTCGGACCCGCTGGCTTGGCCGCCGCGGCGGGCGCGGCCCCACCGCCCGTCAGGACGAAATCGATCTCGAACGCGTTGCGCCCGACGGATGCCAGGTAGTTCGAGAGGATGTCGGCCGCGAAGGGCTCGCGGATGCGGCCACAGCGGATCAGGCGCCACGTGACCCGCGCGGGAACGTGCGGCGGCCGTCCCTTCGCGGCCTTGGCAGGCTCGAAGCCGCCGACGGCGACGTTCTTGAAATCGTCCGGGGACGCGACGGCAAGTAGCAGGCGCCGCGCGACGGCGCCGTGCGTGGATGCCTGGTCCTTATAGGCATCGCGAAGCCGTTCGATGGCGGCTTCCATTTCGGCGCGCAGGTCCGCCGGCGGCTCGGCGGGGGACGCCTCGACCGAAGCGGGCCCGTCAAGGGCGGACGCCGCGTCCGGCGTCGCGGGCGGCGGTTCCACCGGCGGGGCGGCGGGAGCGCCCGGAACGGCATCCCCGGCGTTCGCGGCGAGAACCGCGAAGGCGGCCTCGGGCACGGGCGCGGCGACTGGCCTGGGGCGTGCCGCAGCCTTCGCCGCGGCGACCGCGGCCGCCGCCCGGGCCGCCTTGTCCTCGCAGGCCGCGACGTAGTCCGACAGCCAGCCGGTCCGCTCCCCGTAGATGCGGACCTGCCCCGGAAGGAGCCCGGCCGGGCAGGCCTGCCCCTTGTCGAAGCGAACCGCGCCGTCGCTGCGGAAGGAGGCGAGATCCATGATCGAGAGGTCCACGGTCGCCGGGTTACGCAGGTCGACGACCGGAGTGACCCCGTCCAGGGTGCACTGCAGGACGTATTGCTTGGCGCCGGTCTTCTCCTCGCCCGGCTTGGGCGGTGCCTTCAGCGGCAGCAGGATGCCGGTGCGCGCTCCGCGCTTCCCGTTCGGACGCAGCCCGATCTCGCAGGCCTGCCCGATCAGCACGAAGCGCTTCCTGGCCATTTGCTTGTTGGAGAACTCGGAGAGATCGAGCTCGAAGACGTCGCCCGACGCGATGGGCGCGAAGGAGGCATTGATGAGATCGGCCTCCTCCCACGTCTCGGCGTTGCGGAATGCGACCAGGTCTTCGTCGGGGGGAGCCTCTACGGGAGCGAGCTTGATGCCGCGCAGCGCGCGCAGGCGTTCGCTGCTCGCGCGGACAGTCTCGTCGGTCGCGAACATGCTGCGCATCTTCTGGGCCATGTGGGCCGTGAGGGTTCTCTCAAGCACGTGAAGCTCGGAGACGCCTTCCTCGTATCCCCGCTCGACGACGTGAGCGTCGAGCCTTTCCGGAGGGATGCGGAGCAACCTGCCGCGGGCGTCCTCGAACCATCTCGGCACCTGCGGTGCGGCCTTCGTCAGGACCTCGTGGACGCCGCGACGCAGGCCCGCCCGCTTGATGGCGACCCGGAACGCCTCCTCCATGACCTCCGTGTCTGGATCCCTGCCCGCGAGCCGCTGCTTGGAGATCACGCACAGGGGGATGTCCTCGTCGGGCTCCAGCCCCATCCTCAGCTCGACCTCGGTCTTGCCCTCGTTGGCGATGACGGTCTCGTGCGTGAGGATGAACGCCGTGCCCCGGGAGCCCTCGGTGGCCAGGACCTTGAGGATGTCCATGCCGCGCGTGACGAGCGAGCGCGTGCCCCGGCTTTCCTTGAGGTCGACGATATAGCTGACGTTCCCGTCGCCTTCTCTGACGATGTCCCGGATCTTTTGCTCGACGCCGTCGAAGGTCCACCGGTCCTTGTCGGCGATGGCTAGGAGGGAGCAGGCGCGTTCCACGGCTGCGGTCGAGAGCTCGTCGACCGGGAATCCCTCGACCGCCTTCTCGACGTCGAAGAAGATGGCCTTCACCTCGTCCCGGCGGTCTTCGCGCATGTCCGTCAGCGCCTGCACCAAGCGCCCCTCGGTCGCCTCGGGCTCAAACTCGTCCCGTTCGAGCAGGTCAGCGAATTCCGGGACGCCGGAGACCTTAACCTTCTCAAGGTTGGCGATGAACATCGTCGCGAGCTGCGCCGGCGTGTCGTTGAAATGGTCATCGATCCAGATGACGCGGGTGCCGCCGAGGCAATGGAGTGCTGCTTCAAGCTTCATCGGTCGCTACGCGGGCTCATTGCGGCTGGGCGAGTACGGCGGTCAGGTCCACCTCGAACCGGTACCGGCGTCCGAGGTGGTTGAGGTCGTCCAGCAGGTCGACGGTGCACCCGTCGAGGGCGAGGAGCTGGCGGACGATGAAAAGCCCGATGCCCTGGCCGCCGGGCGATTGCCCCTCCGGCGCGGCGGGTCGCCCGGATACGAAGATCTCGAACAGACGCTCCTCGACGGCGGGATCGACCCCCGGTCCCGTATCTGACACGATGAACCCCCCGTCGGTGACGTCGATGCGGACCTCCTTGGCGGGCAGACCCTCGCCCGTGATGCCCCCGCGCCTCAACCAGTAAACGCTGTTGCGCACGAGATTATCGAGCACCTGCAGGAGGCGGGACCGGTTGGCGCGCACAATTGCGGCCCCGGGCATCTCGTCCACGACGGCGACGATCCCGGCGTGCTCGAAGGATATCGCCCGGTTCTCCACGTACTCCCGAACGAAATCCGCGACGGCGAAGGTTTCCCGAAGCGTCCGGGAGCGGGGCAGCATGGGGTCGATCAGGGAGGCCGCATTGGCGATGGCCCCGCACGAGCCGCGGATGGACCGCAGGTGCGGGAGCATGGCGGCCTCGTTGCCGGATTTCCGGGCGGCGTCCTGGATGGCCTTGGACCGTTGCTGGATCTCCGCCAAGTGCGTCCGGAGCTCATGCGCGAGACCGCGCGCGCTCAACCCGACGGCGGCGCTCTCGTATAGAGCCGTGACCTGGGCGTCCTTGTCGGAGATCTCGCGGCGCAGGAAGTCCACGGCGTCGGCGGGTTCGACCTGCGGGTCGAGCTTGCTCCGGACCGCGTCAACCGCGTCGCGTGCGGTCTTGGCCAGTTCGACGGCCCGCCAGGCGGTCCGGCCGGCGTCACCGCTGTCGATGACCTCCCGTTCGAGCGCCTCGATGTCGCTCCGCAGGTCCGTGACCGTCTTGTCGGCCAGGGACCTAGCGTCGCGTGCGGTCTGCATGCTGCGCTCGACGATGCGCATCGGGTTGCCGGGCCGTGCGAGTTCCTCGCGCCCGGTTTCCTGGAGCTTGCGGGCGTATTCGTCGAGCGAGCGCCGCACGTTGTCCATCGCGTCGCTGGAGAACTTGCGGCATTGGCGGGCGATCTGGAGGAACCCGCGGTAGGGCGCGTCCTCGACGAAGCCCTCGCGGTCGGACTTCTCGGTCAACCCCGCGTTGAACTCGCCGCTCAGCGCGAAATAGCCGATGGTGTTGTCCGTTCTGAGCCCGTAGGTGCTGCCGGAGGTCATTTCCGCAGACAGGCCGAGCCAATCGCCCGGCGAGCGGACGCGGAACCCGTCGCGAAGCACGGCGATGCCGGTCAATCCCTTGATCAGGTCGGAGGAGATGCCGATGCCGGCCGCGGCCGACTTGTCCGCCTCGTCCTGACGCTGGAGATGGAAGTAGTAGAACGAGCCGGTGAATGGGCCAGGGTCCTCGATCTTGCCCTCGTTGTCCATCAGCATGGCGGACCAGGGGAAGCGCCGTTCGAGCTCCACATACCAGGGGCCGGTGTCCGAGACGTCCTTGCGCGTATAGCCCTTGAGCTTCTTCGGCGAGAGCAGGAGGTCGCGGAATCCTTTGCCGCCGTCGCGGCCGAAGACTAGCGCAGTCTTCTCCCGTTGCTGTTTCGAGCGCTCGCCGGCGATCAGGCGCTTGCGCATGTAGGCGGTGGCAACGAGCTCCATGTCGCCCTGCCCGTCCGCCTCCCACCGGAAGTCGAACTTCGCGATGGCCCTGTCGAGGATCTCGTTCGTCACCGAGACCAGGGAGCGGTCGCGGCCGTCGAGCTGGATCGACACCGGGAACGTCGACGTGACCTCGAACGGCGAGACGAGCTTCGCAAGGCTCGCCGTGATCTCGTCGATCCGCCGCGGACGGCGCCATTCGGGCAGGTCCTTCAGCCCGAGGACGGTGACCTTCGTCCCCTTGAAACCCTCGGCGTTCGGCCTGCTGCCGAACTGGACGGGGATCTGGTCGACCGTGACGGACCGCTCGCAATCGGCCCAGCGGAACCGGGCGACGGCGATGTCGTCGCCCGTAGACTTGGCGGTCTCCACGAGAAGGATGTCGCCGATCTTCATGGTGCCGAGGCGCCCGAGCCCCTTGTCACCGAGCGGCGTACGGTTCTGGAGGGTCGTCTTCCGCTTGGGCTGGCCCGGCAGGCCTCGCTTGACCGACCCGCTGACGACCAGCCAGGAAGACCGGAGCTGGTCCTGCGTCATGCCCTCGCCGCGGTCGGTGATGGTCATGCGCCCAGTGTAGGACAGGCGGCGCTCGCACATCGGCTCGGGCGTCTCGTCCTCGGGCTCCTCGTCCCCGTCGCGTTCGTCGGCTGGCGGCAAGGGTACGATCTCGACCTGGACGCTTTCCGCCGCCGCATCGAAGCGAGCCAGCCTGGAAACGGGCCCGACCTCGACCAGCGTACCAGTTTCCTGCGTCGCCACCTCGATGCCGCAGCCCTTCGCGTCGGCGTCGTACGCGTTCTTGACGCATTCCAGGATCGCCTGCTCGACGTCCGTTACCAGCTCGCTGCCCAATTGGATCAGCACGTGCGCGCCGACTCGGAGCTGGGCCCCGCCTACGGGGTGCGCGACCTCGCCGGAACTGCCCGGTACCATCTGGTCGCTCACGCGAACTCCACGACCAGCGTCGTCTCCGTGTTAATCAGGCTTCCCATACTGTTGCGGGTCGGCATCCGTTTCCCGGGCAGGCGACGCCGCAGGCCGGCGACGGGCTTGCCCCCGAGATAGCACATGATGTCCCGGCAGATCTCGTCCAGCGCGACGGGCATTCCGTGGGCGGTGCGGTTCCCGGTGGTGATCACCCAATGGGCGGCGCCGGGAGTGGTCGCACGAACCTGCGCGAAGGCGTCGAAGAGGTCGGCGACAAAATTCGAGACCTTGCGCAGGCCGCGGCCCTTCCCAGCGGAATGGGCGCTGGCGACGAGGCGGTCGAGGGTGGGCGAGATGCCGACGATGCGCTCGCCGTTGGCCTTGGCGGTCTTGAGGGATCCGCCGAGGCTCGCGGTGTCGAGCGCGAATGTGTTGCTCCGAAGGGTGTCGCTTCCCTTGAGGTCCTCGGCCGGTATCCAACGGACCGCGAGGTAGGAGAACTGCCCGTAGGGAATCGTCGTCTGGTTGTCGCCGTAGGGCGGCGAGGTGACAAGGATACGGTGACGGTCGTCCTTCGTGCCGATGTCGGCCCGGCGTACGTCGTCGCACAGGATACGGATATCCGGGTCGCTCTCGGGGCGGCCGGCGATGAGGGCCTGATAGTCGCGCACTCGTTGCAAGGTTTGCCGGAGCGCGCCCTCGAAGTTCGCGACGATGCGCTCCGGGTCGACCCGGTCGCCCTCGGGCCGCATGTGCAGCTTGTAGGTGCTCGTCCGGCTATTCGAGGAGACCCTGATGGTCTCCGCGAAGACCGTCCACATTACCTTGCGCGCCGGCTGGTCGGGAACCGCGAGGATCGAGCGGCGCAGGCGCGAGAGGCACCGGGCCGCCGGCTCGTCGAACCACTTCGAGAGCCATGGGAAGTCGACGTCGACGGTCTCGACGATGTCGCTGCGCAGCGCCTGGATCGTAGTGACGGCCGCGCGCTCGACGTTGGCGCCGGCGTCGATGGCGGCCTTAGCCTCGCAGGTGAGGACGGCGAGAGGGTTGATGTCGACGCCGGTGAAGTCGAGCCCGCGCAGGAGGGCCTCGGTCATGATGGTCCCGGAGCCCACGAAGGGGTCCACGACCCGGGAGCCGCCGGTGCCGACCTCGTCGAGGATGGCGTCGATGATGTCACCTTGCATGCACGGGACCATCATCGCGGGATAGCGCAACATGCCGTGAAGGTTGGGACGGGCACTGCCGCCGACCGCGGCCCACGCCGCCGGCTGATTGTCCTCCATGGTCCGGAGGCGATCCCCCAACGTTGCCGCCACGATTCGGTGTCTTTCCACGCTGCCCCAGGGCGGGAATGCCAAGCATCCGCCCTGGAGCGCATTGTACGGTCAAGGTGGAAAAACACCAGGTGGTTTCGCAGCCTTTCCCTGCTGTTCACCCACGGCGGGAACTTTTCTACGTTCACCTCGTTGGCCGCTCCCCGATGAGGGCCGCGCGTGTGGCCTTTGTCCTTCATGTGTAAGAAATTTGATGACACCGGAGATGGTCGGCATCCTTGCGGCCCGCTTGAACGGCGGCCGAGAGCGGGGCGCACCCGCCGCGCTGGCGCGTGCGATGGGAGTGCCGGTCAAGACGGCGCGGGCCTAGATGGCCGGGGTCGATGACGAGGGGAACCATCGCCGGCTGTCGAGCACGGCCCGTCGGCTGTTGACCCTGCTCACCCTTCTGGAGGCGGGGGGCATGCTGACGGAGGACTTCCCGAAGTCGGTTGAGACCTTCAAAGAAATTCTCGAAGGACCGCCCGGGCGCCTGCGGGCTTTGCTGGACCAACTCGAAACCGTGGGTGACGAAGAGGAGGAGTGACGGGCGGGCGTCGAGCCGCCTTCGACGTGGAACGACCGATTTTCCGGCAGCAGCGAAGCCTTAAATGGAGGGCACATGGCCAAGGCAGTCAAGAAAGCGAAGCCCAAGGAAGAATTCCGGGATTACGGCGCTGAGTTCAACAGGGCCGTCGGCGACAATATCCGGGGCGTCATGCGCAAGTTGGAGAAAGCCGGCCTCTCCGTCCGCAAGCCGCCTCACCTGACCACCCTGTTCATCCGGCGTCCGCTATCCATCACCTGGGACGAGTTCAAGGACATCATCCGCTCCGTTCTCCAGCCCCGGATCAGTGGTGTCTTCCTGACCAGTTCCACCGGCCGCATGTTCGTCTGCAGCAACAAGGGCAACAGGCCCGGCCGCTTCGAGCGCTGGGCGTAGGCAATGCTCGCGTGGGTCGGTCCCGTCTATCCAAATGGGCCGAGGCCGGCCGCGCGCCGAAGCTGCCGAACCCATGGCGGAAGCCGGCTTGGTGGAGTCCCTAATCTTTTGTCCAGCACGAGACCTCGCGGTCGACGCATTTGCAGACATAAACGTCCACCGACCATTGCTTCCCGTCATTGGACGCCAAGGCTCAATCCGGGGCAGCGGCCAAGGTGTGAAAGCAATCAAGGAGGTTTGCGACCTCCTCTCTTGAAAGCTGACGCCAACCCTGCTGCCTGAACTCCTCGGGAGTTTTGGGCGTCACACTGTCGTCCATGATGTGGGATTGGGATTGCCCCGGTTCGGTGGACACTGAGAACGCTTTCGCGTGAGGTGTTTTCCCGATGCCCAAGACCCGTCCCGCATACCCCGCCGAGTTCCGCCGGCAGATGGTCGATCTGGTCCGTGCCGGCCGCGATCCCACCGACCTCGCTCGCGAGTTCGAGCCCGCACGCCAGACCATTCAGAACTGGGTCGCTGAAGCTGATCGCAGTGAAGGTCGACGGGAGGCCAAGCCGCCACCCGCCGATCCTGGCCTGACAGCGACCGAGCGTGACGAGCTCGCCCGGCTCCGGCGGGAGGTCCGGCAGTTGAAGCTTGAGCGCGATATCCTCTCTCGCGCGACGGCCTGGTTTGCGCGGGAGACCGGGGTTCTGCCATCGGGGTCTTCCGGTTCATGAGCGCCAACCGGGCCGACTTCCCCATCGCCGTCATGGCCCGCACGCTCGGCGTATCGAAGGCCGGATACTATGCTTGGATCGGTCGGCCCACCTCGATGCGGAAGGTGGCCGATGCCGCGCTGCTGAAGCGGATCCGCACCGTGCACCTCGGCTCGCATGAGACCTATGGCGCGCCGCGCGTCCAAGCCGATCTTCGGATGCAAGGTGAGCGGCACTCCCGCAAACGGATCGCTCGGTTGATGCGGGAAGCCGGCCTCGTCGGGGCATGCCACCGGCGCGGCGGCCCCGTCACGACGCGGCGGGATCGGGAGGTGAGGCCCGCCCCCGATCTCGTCGACCGCATGTTCTCGGCCGAGGCGCCGAACCGGCTCTGGGTAGCTGATATCACCTATGTGCCGACGGCTTCTGGTTTCCTCTACCTCGCCGTGGTGCTCGACGCCTTCAGCCGCCGGATCGTCGGGTGGGCCATGGCCCATCACCTCCGCTCGGAGCTGGTACTGGATGCCTTGGAGATGGCCGTCACGCAGCGACGACCGCACGAGGTGATCCACCACTCGGACCAGGGGTCGCAATACACCTCGCTGGCCTTCGGCAACCGCTGCCGGGAGGCGGGGGTGCGCCCCTCGATGGGCTCGGTCGGCGACGCCTATGACAACGCCATGGCCGAGAGCTTCTTCTCGACCCTCGAATGCGAGTTGCTCGCTCGCCGCCGCTTCCGCTCTCAGGCCGAGGCCCGGATGGCGGTGTTCAGCTACATCGAAGGCTTCTACAATCCGCTGCGCCACCACTCGGCGCTCGGCTATTGCTCACCCATTGCGTTCGAGCAGGAAACCAAAAAAGCCACGTCCAGCCCGACCTTGATCAAGCAAGCCCCCTAACCGTCCACCGAACCGGGGCAATCCCAGTGCGCGGGGCGTCGGCGTGCCTAAGCCGGCATGCGCAGGATGCCTTGGCTGCCGGCGTGGATCTCGGCGCCGGCACGTCCCAAGCCGCGACCTCGACCCTTTCGGACGGCTGCCTCGAAGGTGCGGTTGTTGGCCCGTCGGGGGCGGAGCTTGGCGGCGTGGGTTTCCCCGGTCTGGTGGGCGTGGCTCATCCCGGCGAGGGAGCCGGTCGCGTGAGCCAGTCCCGCCGCATGTCGCTGGCCGAGACCGTCGCGAACACGGGCAGCGGGATGCTGATCTCGTGGCTGATCGGCCTCGTCGTCTACCCCGCCTTCGGCTTCCCCGTCGGCGCCGGCCAGGCCCTCGCCCTGACCGCGATCTTCACCGTCGTCAGCGTGGCCCGGGGCTACGCCTGGCGCCGCGCCTTCGAGCGCTTCCGGAGGTCCTGATGTTCCTGCCCCGCCTGATCGGCGTCGTCGGCCTGGCCGGCGCCGGGAAGAGCACCCTCGCCGGCATCCTGCAGCGCGAGCACGGCTACGAGCGCCAACGCCTCGCCGCGCCCCTCAAGGGCATGACGGCGGCGTTCCTGCGCTCGGCCGGCCTGCCCGAGGCGGAGGTCCTCGACCGCGTCGACGGCGGCCGGAAGGAGGAGGAGATCCCCGGCTTCGGCTGCACCACCCGGCACGTCATGCAGACCATCGGGACCGAGTGGGGCCGCAAGTGCGTCGGCGGCGACGTCTGGCTCCGGCTCGCCCGGGCCCAGGTCGAGCGGGCCTGGGGCGAGGGCAAGCGCGTGGTCGTCGACGACGTCCGGTTCCTGAACGAGGCCGACGCCATCGAGGCGATGGGCGGGTTCCTCATCCGCGTCGACCGCCCCGGGCTCGTCGCCGGGTCGCACCCGTCCGAGCAGGAACAGGCCCGGATCGTGGCCCATTGGACCGTCCGAAACGAGGGCGACCTGATCGACCTGGAGACGGCGTTGACCTCGGCCTTCGTCTTCGCCCGGCACACGGCCGGCATCGCCGCTTGGCGAACCCCCAACGGCGGACGCCATTTCAACAACGCCTTCGCCCACGCCCTGTTGGTGAAATCGTTGGGGGCTACGGCGAAGTTGTCGCAGGCCGGCCGACGACGAATGTCACTGTCGGTGCGATTTCGCTGTTGTGGGTTTCCCCCCGCACACGCGGGATGCCGCCGTGATGCTCAGCGGTGCTCACCAGGGGCCGCGGCGTGCCCACGGCGGCCCATCCCGCGACCGCCAGGCCGATGGCGCACAGGGCCCATGTCGTCGCGCACGTCCGGTCCATGGCGAGGTCCTCCGCCGGGGATGATCGCGGAACTCGGCCGGGGCGCTAGTCCAGCGGGGACGGTAGGCGGGCATCCTCGTCGGCCTGCGGAACGGTCTCGGTCGGGTTTCGGGCGAGGCGTGACATGACCGACACGACATTGAGGCCGACCGCTTCCGCCACCAGGATGGCCACGCCGACGTCGACCGGCCGCCCCGCCTCCAGGTCATCGATGACGCGCTCGGGGATGCCGGTGACGACGGCTAGGCGCCTGAGGGGCATGCGCCGCGCGAGCCGGACGCCGCGCACCGCCTCGCCGACGTCGCGCCGGCGCCGGGCGGCCTCGGCGACAGCGTGTTCCTCGGCCGACGGCTCGGGGCCGTCCGTAGTCGGGTCTTCCCAGTGCGCGCGCATCGTCGGTCTCCTTCGGTTGAGGCTACGCCCCGCGCTGGCTAGTCACCAGAACTCAGCTCGCCGACGCCCGACGGGCACGGCGGCGCCATGTGGACGTCGGGCGTCAGGCCGTTCTCGCGCAGGAGACCGCCACCGCCCGTGACGCCCCCGCCGACGGGCGTCCAGGTCCAAGCCAGGTTGCCCCAGCGGTCCCGGCCGCCCTCGCCGATGGCCTGGAGCTCGATGCGCTCCTTGCCGGTCTTCGTGTCGACGGTCCCGCACGTGATTTGGACGGCCCAGGCGTCGCCCACCGGGTCGGCGTAGACCCGGGCGAATCCCGCGCGACCGCCGGCGGCCGGCCCGCGCACGGATAGGTAGAAGCGGTCGCCCGGCTGCGGGAAGGGCGGCGGCTCCGGCACGGGCTGGGCCTGGCGGGCCGCCTCGACCGGGACGGTGGCTGCGAGCAGGACGGCGGCGAGGGCGAGGAAGCGGGCGACGGTCATTGGCAGGTCTCCAGGGAGGGGGTGGGGTTGGCCGCCCAGGCGGTGCCGTCCGGCTCGAACCAGACGCGGCTGGCGGCGGTGACGACCTCGTTCGTGTCGCGGCGGCGGAAGCCGGGCTCGGTCGGTCGGTACCCGATGCGGATGGCGTCGTCGGGCCGGGCGCCGTCGGCGATGATGCCCTCGATGGTCGCCACGACCTCGCGGCGCGCCGCGGCCTGGCACCGGAGCCTGCCTGCCTCGCTGGCGCGCATGACGCACTCGGCGAGGACTAGGGAGGGCGCGTGTCCGATGACGCGGCGCTTGCGGAGGATGCTCCACGACAATGAATGCAAGTTCCAGTGGATGCGTACGGGGGCTTGATCTGGGGTCATGGGGGGCGCTCCGCACGAAGGGGGACGGCGGCGCGGGGGGACGCGCCGGGGACGGGCATGCCGGTCTGGCCGGCTCGGGCGCCGATGGGCGCCCGCGGGGTGGGCCGCGGTATTCGCGCGGCCGGGGTGGCTATGGCGTCAGGCGGCATCGGAGCCTCCGGGCGCGTCCACGGGCTCGGACCGAGGCTTCCGGACGACGTCGAACCAGCGCACGACAGGATCGATGCTGCGGTCCTCGGCCTGCAGCGGGGCCGTGGCGAACGCCTCGAACTCGGCCCGCGCGATGACTAGCGAGGCTTCCTCTGGCGACATCTGCCCGCGGATGGCCCGCTGGGCCGCGCGATCCGCACGTTGGCAGTAGGCGTCTGCCAGGAGCTCGCAGATCTCGCCGGCCTCCGCGGCGGCCTCGATGCGGAGCACGACGCCGGAGTGGGCGGCGAAGACCGCCCGCAGGACCTCGCGGGCATCGGCCCGGTTAGACGGGTGGACGTCGGTGCTGGCTGGTTCTGACATCGTGGTCTCTCCTTCGGGTGGGACGGGGGGTCAGTGGCAGGCCGGGTCGCGGCGCGATCCGGTCCGCAGCAGGGAGCGGGCGAGGCGGCCCGCGTCGGCGGCGGCCGCCTTTGCGTCGAGCTCGCCGGAGGCCACGCGGGCCATCATGTCGGCGACGACGCGGACGCCGTCGGCGAGGAGGGCGTCTTCGCCGGCGCGGGAGAGCGCCGAGACGAGTAGCAGGCTGCTGACGCGGAGCTGGCCCGCGTCGCTGGGAGGCTGGAGGAGCGTCACGACGATGGCCCCCCTAGCGGACCAGGGCCGCGGCGGGCTCGGCGACGAGCCGGGCCACCTCGTCGCCGTCGAGCCTGCGCCGCTCGACCAGGGCGTCGGCGACGCGGCGGACCGCGCCGGCGTGCCGGCGGACCGTGGCCAGGGTCTCGCCGTAGAGCCGGTCGAGGAGCTCCTGCACGTCCCGCCGCAGGAGGGGGTCCGTCGCCAGCGCCATCGACGGCTCCTGCTCGACCGCGACGAGGCCGCGGCCGCCCATCCCCCACTCGCCGATCAGGCCGACGGCCATGCGGGTCGCCGTCAGGAGGTCCTGGCGCGCCCCGGAGCTCGCGCTGTCGAGGAGCGTCTCCTCGGCCGCCCGCCCGCCCAGCATGATCCGGACGTGCTCCTCGACGGCGGCGCGCGTCCAGATGCCCTGGTGCGGGTCCTTGGCCGCCATCCATCCGCGCTCTTCGCCGCGCGTCTGCAGGGCCAGGACCATCTCCCGTCCGGGCTCCTCCAGGTAAGCCAGCAGGGCGTGACCGGCCTCGTGGACGGCGATCCGGTCGAGGACGGCGGCCGGGGTCGCCTCGTCGCCCGTGCCCGCCACCGCGAGCAGGTCGTCGAGGGCCAGCGGGCGCCCGGCATGCCTTGCCCGGCGGCGGGCGTCCTCGACGAGGGCCTCGATCATGGCCCCGGTGTAGCGCTCGGTCCGGTACGCGACCGGCATCAGGTCGGCGCCGGGCAGGTCGTCGCCGAGGCGCACGCGCAGCATCTCGACGCGCTCCCCGGCGTCCGGCAGCCCGATCTCGATGTGGCGCCCAAGCCGTCCCGGGCGACGGATGGCCGGGTCGATGCGGTTGGCGTCGTTGGTCGTCCCGACGACGATGACGCCTTCCCGGCCGCCCACGCCGTCCAGGCATTCGAGGAACGCGTTGATGATCTCCAGGACGTAGTCGGCGTGCGCGTGCCTGACGGTACGACGGTCGACGAAAACGTCGCACTCGTCGACAAGGACCAGGCATCCGCGCTTCCCGGCCGCCAGCGCCTTGGCCTCGGCGAAGAAGCGCCTCATCGCCCGCAGCGTCGTCCCGAGATGCGCCTGGTCCTCGGACTGCCACTGCGCCAGCGACGCGGCCAGGAGGGGAATCCCCGCGCTGGCGGCGATGGCCTGGGCGCCCAGGGTCTTGCCCGTCCCGGGTGGCCCGGACAGAAGCGCGCCGCTTGCGACCGAAGACCAGGGCGCACCGTCCCTCCACGCCTGGAGGTCGCGGATGACCTCGCGGCCGTACGCCACGACCTCGCGGCAGCCGTGGAGCTCGTCCAGCGTGATGTCCCGCCCGCGGCCCGTCGGCGCCGGCGGGGCCGCCAGGCGGACGAGATGCGCGACGCAGTCCGCCGGCGCCCGCCCGGGCCGGATGGACACCGCCAGGTGCTCCGCGGAGATGCGCAGCCCGTCGAGCGCGCGCCGGTCCTGGGGGGAGCAGGCGGCGCCCGTCGTCGAGCGGATCGCGGCGGCGACGTCGGACGTGTCGATGGGGGCCAGCGTCAGGCGGTGCTCCGCCGCCAGCAGCGCCGCAGCCGGCAGATGGGACGCCGCGTCAGGCGAAAGGCACAGGATCGCGCCTGGATGCCTAAGCAGGGCCAGGAACTCGCACGCCCGCCGGTCCCGGTCGCTCCCCTTGGGCGCGTCCTTGACGAGGTGCTTCCGCAGTCCAAGCGGCAGGCCGAGCGCGATGCTCGACCTGCCGTCCAGGGCGAGGATCGACAAGGCCTCCGGGACGTCGACTGTGACGACGACGTCCCGTTCCGCGAGCGCCTGCCGCAGCCCCGGGACCGCGTCGAGCGTGCGGGCGAGCTGGCGGAGGACGGCGAGTTCGACGGGGGAGAGTGCCTCGTCGGCCGCGTCCGGAGCCTCCTCTCGGTTCACGCCCGCACGGTCGTCGTCCATCTCCTCGGCGTGCGTCGGGCGCGCCGGCAGGGCCGCCGCGTTCGTCGACCTCAGGAACGTCTTGGCGTGGACCTCGGCGATGCCCAGCGGGTCAGTCGGGTCGTAGAAGGGGACGATCTCCGGCAACGCGTCGTCGCCCCCCTCGTCGAGCAGCGCCGTTCCGGACGCGCGCAGGACGAAGGCGGGGGCGTGCTCGCTCCCGCTCCGGGCGTAGGCCCACAGCGTGTCGACGAGGACCGGCGTCGCCGCGGCGTAGCCGAGCATGTGCAGATACAGCGTCAGGGCGTCATGCAGGACGGCGCGCGCCGGGGCGTTCACGCCGGGGATCTCCGGCGTCCAGAGCCCCATCGTACGCCACGTGGCCTCGGTGCGCCGGAGCGAGCCCCAGGCGAGGGACAGGGGCTCCAACATGGCCTCGTCGCCGGTCCCGGCAGGCGAGGCAAGCGTGTCCAGGCCGGACGCGTGCAGGGACAGGCAAAGGGCGGCGATAAACGCGTCGCCGCCGCATTCGCGCAGGACGGCCGCGCGGTTGCGGCGCGCCGTCGAGGGCGCGATGGCGAGGATGCGGGCTGAGAGGTCGCTGGGGATGCGGCCGCGGTGCAGTCCGGCCTGCCCGGCCAGGACGTGCTCAAGCGGCGCCGCACCCTTCGAGGGGGGCTGCTTCATCGGAAGACACCGTGTTGGCCTTGGCGCGACAGGATCGTCACCTAGGCTGAGGAGCCCCCCTCTTAGCAGCCCATCCGTTAAAGGATTATGAGTCCGATCCTTCGTCTGCGTTGCGCTTGAACGTTTTTCCCTTCCGGACGTCGAGGAGCAGGTCGAACGCGTTGGCGACGGCGCGCTTCGTGTTGCCCAGGGTCTCGAAGGGATTGTCGCCGCCCTCCGCGTAGCGGTCGGCGTAGAGGGCCAGGGCCGACAGCAGGGCGCCCATGCCGGGCGCATCGTATTCGTTCGCCGCGAAGGCCAGGGACCGCAGCACGACCGGGTTCAGCCCCTTCTTGGCGATCTTGTCCGGCTGGGTCGTGCGCCGGTTCAGGCCGAAGGCCAGCGGCAGCGCGTTCGTCCATCCCCCCGGCCAGACCTTCATGGCCGCGGCCGCGACGGCGTCGACGAGGGCCGCGTTGACCTCGGCGGGGTCGAGCGGCTCAGGACCGCCGTCCCCGAGGAGGAACGGCTGACGCTCCGGGTCGTAGGCGAGCGCCTGGTGGCCGACGCGCCCGACGACGGTCCATCCGGCGGGGCACGGCCACAGGTCGGCCGGCATGTAGTCGAGCACGATCTCCATGTCCCTCCGGATAGCACGGCCCCGGCGGCGCGCCACCGGCCTGGCGTGTCCGTTCCTATACCCATGTCGGTATAGGAGAGCCCGCATACCGACATCGGTATGGCCCGCAGGGCGAGGCCAGGCATTTGAGCGGACGCGGTTAACGGGGTCGCTTAAATGCCCAGCCCGATTGCGTTATATACGAGTCACCGATTTTTGGGCCGCTCTGCCGCCGAAAATCGGTGACTGATATACGCGTCAATCGCCGGCCGCCCGCGGACCCCGGCGTTAACCAGTCCCGGTCCGGAAACGTCTCCTGCAGGGGACGCCCCCTGAGCGAGGGCGGGATCGAACGTCTCCCCCGTAGGACGTCCCGGCGCGGCTTTCGGAGACCTCGTTAACCGCCCGGGCGCGTCCCTGTACGAATCCGGGGATCCCCGTACCCTCCCTGATGGGAAGGGACCGGGACATGCTGACGGACACCGAACTGGACGAGCTCGCGCGCGCCGTCGCCGGGCTCGGGGACGAGGATGCCGGGCGGCTCGACGGGGCGGTCCTGGAGCTCCGGCATCGACGCCGGGCCGAGGCCGAGGTGGAGCGCATCGCCGCGCTGCGGGCGATGTCGGACTTCGACGCCTTCGAGGCGGCATTGGATGTTGGGCAGGTTCTCGCCGCCGACGTGCACCCCATCGACAAGGCCCTGCAGGTCCTCCGTGACGCGGGCTTCGTGCGCGGCGACGGTCTCAAGGCCCTGTACCGGGCCGGCTGGAACGATGCCCTCAGGCGGTACCCGGACGACGGGGAGGCCGAGTTCCAGCAAGGCAGGGACCGCGCCATCGAGCGCCTCCTCATGATGGAGCGCATCTGACCATGGACGGGCAGACCCTGCGCGACCGGTTCGACCTGCGCCTGCAGGTCTCCGCGAACGACGATTGCCTCGGCGACCGGGGCAGCCGCTACGTGGGCGTGAAGTCGTGCAAGCCCATGATTGAGGAAGCCGCCGCTGCGCTCGACCGAGAGCGGACCCTCCGTAAGGAGGCCGACGAGGCGTTGGAGCTCGCCTGGGAGGAACTCAACCGGGCGACCGAAGATCTCGACCGCGAGCACGCCCGGAGGGAAGCGGCGATATCCGCTGCCTTCGACGCAGCGGTGTCCGCATGCGTCGGGGCGTCCTACGGGCCGCCGTCGGGCTGGGGCGACGGCCGCCCGCGGGGCTGGCACCTGACGGAGCCGTGCTCGCCCCGGGACGCGTGCATGCACGACAACGGCTGCATGGACGCCGCCCGGCGCATCCGGCTGCGGCAGAACGCGGATGCCGAGAGGCGGGAGTCCCACGTCTAGGATTACTCCCGAGGGTGGATGACGACACCTTCAGCATCGTCCAGCATCTCCTGAAGCTCCTCCCAGCCCCGCTGCTCTTTGGCGCGTTCGGCATGGAGGGGATCGAGGATCGTCGGGTCGTCGGTATGGCTGTCGATGATCGGCGCCTGGTTCTTGTGGTGGACCCTGGCGGTGGCCAGGGCGCGCTTCAGTGCCTCGATCTGGTCGTCCGTCAACGGCTTAGGTGTCGTGGCCATAGACCTTGCTCCCCTCAATCAGGGTTACGGGCAACCGATGCCCTGTTTCTGTTGAGTAAACAGCATGACCATTCCCGTCATGTTCTCGACCGCCTGCTTCACTTGGGGCTCCCCAGAGCCAAGGCAGGCATAGAGATCATCATGCATTTCACGGTAGATCGAAATCTGGTCGTTCAGGAAGGGGCACGCAGGGCCTGGGCCGTTGAGGGAGATTTCGGGAGCGTTCTTGAGCTTCTCTCCAAGCTCCATCGACCGCTTCATCCGGCCGTCGTAGTAGGCGTTCTTGGCCTGCAAGGACGGGCATGCCTTGGCCATCCGCTCGTTCGCCAGCTTGGTTTCCTCGGCCTTCTCGGCAGCAAGTCGCGCTTCGCGCTCGACCTTGAGGCGTTCGTCCTCAGCCCTCTTGGCCTCGGCTTTGTCACGCTCTTCACGACGAAGCTTAGCCTCGACCTCGGCGCGCTGTGTGGCCTCCGCCTCGGCCTTCTCCCTCATGAACCGTTGGATGCGTGCGTCATCCGCCGCGCGTCGGGCTGCGTCAGCCCTATCCGCCTCAGCCTTCGCATCTCGGTCGGACTTGCCCTTCTCCCATGCCTCGGCCTCGGCAAGGCGGGACGAGCGGATCTTGTCCTCCAGCTTGAGTAGCGCCGCGTTGACCTCGTCGATGTCCGCCTGCGCAATGGGTGTGCCCCCGGCATTGGTGCCTCGGACACCGCCGCGCTTGGCGGATGCCGTTGACGGAGGAGCAGCCGCTAGCCGGCGCAGCCCGTCGAGCTTCGCCGATAGCTCCTCGGTCGTGCCACCTGCGTCAATGGCGTTTCTCGCTCCATTAAGGATTGAAAGCTTCCAGGATCGCAGCCCGTCACGTCCTTCCGCCGCCTGCTCTGCGAGAGCACCGTTTTCCCTATACGAAGACGAGATGAGGGCGGTGATCACGCTTCCCTCGATGGCCTGCTTGTCCTTGTTGCATTCGACGGCACGGTTTTGGAACGCTCTCCAGACATCCTTCGTCCACGCATAGACTGGAACGCCGAACGGAGCGTCGGGAGAGCCGTCCGGCGTTCCCCCCTGACGCCAAGCTCGTGAATCGACCGTTCTTCTGGTGAGGGCGGAGCAGGATAGCTGCGACGCCTGCGCGACGTAGTCTGGCTCGGCCCTCGCCTCCGTAGCGGCGACCGTGGCCACCAACGCCACCAGCATCAGACGTCCCATCATATCCCCCTTGCGTGCCCGTGCGAGGCGAGCCGACGCAATCCGCACGATAGGGATGGATGCAAACCCTGGGCGTTCGGTCAATCCTACGATGCGCTGGCGTCGGGCGGCAGCCTCGTCTGGGCGGATGACCCGGCTGACGTTGTCGCGGTCAGGCTTCGGCAATCGCTTCCTGCGACATCCTGTCCTGAATGCCGATTGCCGTTTCCGGTCCCGGGGCTTCGCTTCGATTGCAGGGACAAGGAGACATGCCATGACCGAAGCCAACCGCAGCGACATCATCTTCGAGCTCCACCTCGCCGAGGGCGAGGCCGACCGGAACGCCACTTTGGTGCGCCTCGTCCAGGCCTACCCGAGCCTGCGCGAGGACCTCCTCGACCACTGGTGCGAGATCGTCCTCATGGAGCTACGGGCGGCCGCATACCCGGAGCCGCCGTGCCCTCCGGTCGACGAGGCCGAGGCCGCGCGGGCCCTGGCGCGCTTCCGGGAGATGGAGGCGGAACTGGCCGCGGCGAACCCCTGAAACGAGAGCGCCCCTTTCGGGGGCCGTCCGGCCGGGATCGGCCTCGGGGCGAAGCTCTCGGGGGATACCCTGACCCCTGAAGGGGGACCGTGCCCGTAGGCCCGATGGCGCCGGCTCTCCCACGCCCGGGGTCCGGCGGTCTGGGTGGCCTGTGTCTTATGCCGGGTGCCCTAGCCCGTGGGCGTAGGCGGTCCCGGCAAGCCTTTCGGCGTTCGCTAGGGGCCTCGGCTCTCGCCTGCGCCCGCACCTGCCGGAAGCCAGGATCGACCTCGAATCGGCGCGCCGCAAGGGGCGATGGCGCCGGCGTCCGACGCGCTATCCCCACGAATCGTGAGCGCGCAGAAGCCTGGGCTGCGCGTTGTATCGATGTTGTATCGGGGGGGGGGTCGGGCCCAAGCCGAAGCTGTGCAGGGACAGTGCCTAAGCGACTGTCCAGGCTTCAGGAAACGGCGATGAGAGGAGTGGAGCGGGTACCGGGAATCGAACCCGGGTATTCAGCTTGGAAGGCTGCTGCTCTACCATTGAGCTACACCCGCGCGGCGCGCCGGATAGCACGGGGCCGGATGCCTTGTGAAGGCATTCCCGAAAAGCATCTGCGGGCGTGGGTCGCTTGGTGGGGGAAGTAGGACTCGAACCTACGAAGCTTACGCAGCGGATTTACAGTCCGCCCCCTTTGCCGCTCGGGACATTCCCCCAAACGACGGCCCGCCGGGCCGCGTGGCCGCCCTTATGGTGAGGGGGGAGGCGGGTGTCAACGGCTCTCGCGCCGGCTTGGCGTCGGTCCAGGAGAAGGGGTGACCGGTTCTCTGTCAGGACCGACGATCGGGCTTCCGCGGCTCAGTCCTGCTCCGGCTCGCTCTCCGCGAGGTCGCGGATGCGAAGCTGCGCCCGCTCGGTGCCTTTCCAGCGGTCGCAGGCCAGCGACCCGGCGACGTGCATCTCCCGGCCGATGCCGGCGAGCAGCGCCTGCCCGAGGGGCGTCTGCGCCGCCCGGAAGACGATGCCGCCGAGGATCTGCCCGTCGCGGCTGCGGAAGCGGGCGCGCACGTGGCTCTCGCCGACGAGGCCGGCATCGATGATCCGGTGCCGGGCGAGGGCGAAGACCGGCTCCGGCGCGCCCTGTCCGAAGGGCCCGGCCCGCTCCACGAGGCGCACCAGCTCGGCGGTGGCGCCGCCCGCGCTCAGGGAGGCGTCCACGAGCAGCGCCTCGGACGCCCGCGCCTCGGCGATGGATGCCCCGAGAGCCTCGCGCAGATGGGTGTCGAGGCGCGCGAGGCCGTCGCGGGCGAGGATCTCCGGCGCGAGGCTGAGGCCGGCGGCCATGGCGTGCCCACCGCCCTTGCTGGCGAGCCCCGCCGCGACCGCACCGCGCACGGCCGCGCCGAGATCGACCCCCGCCACGGAGCGGCCGGAGGCGGTGCCGGAGCCGTCCGGGCGGAGCGCCACCGCCAGCGCCGGCCGGCCGAAGCGCTCCTTGAGCCGCGCGGCCACCAGCCCGACGACGCCGGGGTGCCACTCCGCGGAGGCCGCGACGAGGACCGGCCGGTCCGGGTCCTTGTCGAGGGCGAAATCCATCTGCGCCTCGGCCTCGGCGACGGCCCGGGCCTCGATCGCCTGCCGCTCCCGGTTGAGGCGGTCGAGCTCGGCAGCGATCCGGGCGGCCTCCGCCGGATCGTCGGTGAGGAGCAGCCGGGCGCCGAGGCCCGCCTCGCCGATGCGGCCGCCGGCGTTGATGCGCGGCCCGACCACGTAGCCGAGGTGCCAGGACTGGGGCGCCTCGTCGAGGGAGGCGGCATCGAGCAGCGCCGCGAGCCCGCGCCGGGCCCTGGTACGCATCACGCTCAGCCCCTGCACGACGAAGGCGCGGTTCAGCCCGACGAGGGGCACCACGTCGGCGACGGTGGCGAGCGCCACGAGGTCGAGCCGGCCCTTGAGGTCGGGCTCCGGCCGGGCGTCGAAGGATCCGCTCCGGCGCAGCGCCCGGTTGAGGGCGACGAGGGTGAGGAACACGATCCCCGCCGCGCAGAGATGGCCGAGGCCGGAGAGGTCGTCGAGGCGGTTCGGGTTCACCAGCGCCCGTGTCTCGGGAAGGATCTCGGTGGCCGCGTGATGGTCGAGCACGATCGTGTCGAGCCCGAGGGCGGCGGCCTGCGCGAGCGGCTCGTGACCCGAGGTTCCGCAATCGACGGTGACGAGGAGGCTCGCCCCCTCCCCGGCGAGCCGCGCCACCGCCTCGCTGTTGGGGCCGTAGCCCTCGGTCAGGCGGTCGGGGATGTGGATGCGGACCGGCACGCCGAGCTGGCGCAGGTAGCCGGCGAGCAGCGCCGCGCTCGCCGCCCCGTCGACGTCGTAGTCGCCGAACACCGCGACGCTCTCGCCCGCACGGACGGCGCGGGCCAGCCTTTCGGCGGCGGCCTCCATGTCGAGGAGGCAGGCAGGGTCCGGCATCAGGTCGCGCAGGCGCGGGGCGAGATAGGCGGCGGCTTCCGCCGGCCGCACCCCGCGCCCGGCGAGCACGCGGGCGAGCATGTCGGGCAGGGCGTGAGCCTGGACCATCATCGCGGCCTCGGCCTGGGCGCGCGGATCGGCGCAACGCTCGTGCCAGGCGCGGCCGAGGAGCGAGCGGGAAACACCGAGGAACGGGCGCGGCGTCGCGCCCGGCGGCAGGTCGAGGGAGGAGCGGGTCACGGAGGCGATGATAGCGGCGGCGGGGCCCGCGGGCAGCCGCCGGAAAGCGACAGGGAGGCCCCTTTCGGAGGCCGCCCTGCGTTTCGTCCCGCCCCGATGCCGGGCGTCGCGCCCGGCAGGCGGGATCGGAGGTTCTTGACGATCGAGTCAACGACCTTCTTCGGACATCACGGCGATGCGCATTCAGAAGGTGCTTTGGGATCGCAGGCGACGAATGCGCCAGATCCGTCGGTGGGGCGGGGCGAGCTGTCTGGTTGGTCTGGTGGAAGCGTGGCGATTTTAACCGGCTCCGCCGGAGCGGAGCCGGACGGCCTCAACCGAAGAAGAGGTAGAGGGCGAGGAGAAGCGCGACGAAGGCGGGGGCCTTCCAGCCGATCGCGGGGGCGAAGGCGGCGATCGCGCCGGCAGCGCTCGAGGCGATGACGCCGGCGATGGCCAGGAGCCAAGCCTCGTGGATGCCTCCGACCGCGAGGGCGAGGACCCAGCAGATCACCACGCCCGTCGAGATCTCGACGAAGCGGACGAAGCCCTTGTAGGTCTGCTCGTGAGTGCCGGCATCCATGGCCGAGCTGTAGCCAAGCTCGGAGATGCTCCTGGTATCGGCCATGTCGATTCCGTCCCTTGCGCGCAGTGTTTCAAGCCCGCGCGAATTAGCGCAACCGTACCTTTGCCGCAATCGGCCGGCGCTGGACCATTCGGGGCCGTTGTCGACAGTCCATCTGGTATACCAGATGGACTGTCTAGAGGGTTTCAAGCGTTGCTGTGGGCAACGCGGCCCGGATCGCGGATCAAGCGTGCGCGATGGGTTCAGGCCGGCTGCGGCAGGCCGACGGCCGCGAGCGCCGCGCTCTGACGGGTGGCGAGATCGTCGAGGGAGAAGCGCTCGATCTCGGCCTCGAACAGCCGGTGGTAGTTCAGCTCGGAGCGCAGGTGCAGGAACACGGCGCCGAGCCCGACCGCGGCCCTGTCCATGAACACGAACTCCTGCGGCACCGTCACCGGGCCCTTCTCCTTGAGCGCCTGATGCACCTCGAAGGCCTGCCGGCGGCCGTAATCGCCGGGCTTGACGCCGTCGGCGACGGTGCGGACCCGGTCCTCCAGGAGCGGCCCGTAGATGAAGCGCGCCCAGACGTTGAGGATGTCGATGAGGTCGCGGTTGAGGTCTCGGAAGCCCCAGACCTCGTAGGCGTGGACGGTGCGGGCTTCGTCACCTTCCAGCAAGCCCCGGTAGAGATCGACCACGCCGCCGACGAAGCGCGGATGGAAGATGCGGATGCAGCCGTAGTCGAGGAGGTTGATGCCGCCAGGCTCGGCCCCCTCGGTGAAGACCGTGTAGTTGCCGAGATGGGGATCGCCGTGGATCACCGCGGCGCGGCCGAACGGGTGCCACCAGGCCTTGAACATCGCCTGCGCGATGCGGTTGCGGATCTCCACCGGGCTGTCGGCGAAGCCGAGGATGCGCTCGCCCTCGAGCCAGCCGAGGGTGAGGAGCCGGCGGGTCGACAGGTCCGTGTGCACGGCGGGCACGCGCACGGCCTCGACGTCGCGCAGCACGTCTCCGTAGAGGGCGGCGTGCCGGGCCTCGCGGGTGTAATCCAGCTCCTCGCGGACGCGGGCGCCGATTTCCTTCGCGATCTCGCGGGTGTCGAGCCAGGAGCTCATGCGGCGGTGGAGGGCGAAGGCGACTTCGAGCTGCTTGAGGTCGGCCTCCACGGCGGATTGCATATCTGGGTACTGGAGCTTGCAGGCGAGCGCCTCCCCCTCCCGCGACACGGCGCGGTGGACCTGTCCGAGGGAGGCAGCGGCGGCGGGCTTCAGGTCGAAGCTCTCGAAGCGGGACTGCCAGTCCGCCCCGAGCTCGGCCATCATGCGGCGCTTGACGAAGGCCGCGCCCATGGGCGGCGCGTCGGCCTGGAGCTTCTGCAGCTCGGCGGCGTATTCCGGCGGCAGCAGGTCGGGCACGGTGGCCAGCAGCTGCGCCACCTTCATGATCGGACCTTTGAGGCCGCCCAGCGCCTGCGCCAGGGCGGCGGCGTTGGTGGTGCCCTCCCGGCCGAACAGCCGGGCGCCGGCCATGCGCGCCGCGACCCCGCCGACATTGGCGCCGACGCGGGCGTAGCGCCCGGCGCGGGCGGAGAATCGGTTGGCTTCCGGATCGGTCTCGGACATCGGGCCTGGCTGTCGCTCGGGGAGCCTTCGAGATAAGCGCCCTGCCCCGCTCCGCCAGGGCCATGGGGCGGCAGGCCGCGGTTATGTCCGAGGCGCCGCGGGGCTCAGCGCAGGTAGATGACGCTGTAGAGCGTGCGGCGCAGCTCGCCCTCGTTCAGCCAGACGCGGCCGTTCTCGCAGCGCTCGCGGACCCCCGGCCTCATGCGCGAGCAGTACTCGCCGGTATTGTCCTGCACGAGGTAGCGGCAGGCGCCGCCCTGCCGCCGCCGCGCGATCACGGTGCTCGAATGATCCGCGGCGAGGTCCGGGTCCTTCGGGTCGCGGTCCTGGAGGATGTACCAGGAGTAGCCGACGGTGGGCGCGCGGCCGTTGTCGAGGGCGTAGTCGACCATGGCCAGCATCCGCTCGATCTGGCGCGGCGTCGGCGGGGTCCCCGCCTCCAGCATGTCCATGAACTCGAGCTGGTTCGCGGCGACCCGGTAGGAGATCGGCAGCAGCGGCACCGGCAGGGGGCGGCGCCGGCAGCGCGCCTCCGTCAGCCGAAGCCAGGCGTCGTTGAAGGCGTCGGCCCGCCGGCTGCGCAGCCGCTCGACGGTGGCGCCGGTGCGGCGGAAGCACTGGTTCGGCGCCCGCACGGAGGCGGAGAAGCGCAGCTTGGCGAAGGGCTTGGTGAAATGCGCGTATCCTTCGTGCGAGGGAAGGTCGCGCTCCGTGCAGAGCCCGTCGAGATTGTAGAGGAGCGCCGCCGCGTCCTCCTCGCCGCCCTCGAGCTTGTCGAAATAGGGTTCGCGCCGCCTGTTACCGTCGATCGAGATGTCGACGGCGTTGCGGCTCCAGGCGATGTCCTCCCGGTAGGAGGGATGCGCCCGGAGATGGGCCCGTACCCGCGGGTCGGGGTGATCCGCCAAGCGGCCGGGATCGGCGAAGTAAAAGCGCGTGGCGACGTCGAGCGGCGAGACCGCGACCCCGACCCGCTGCGAGATCATGTCGGCGGTGGCGTAGGCGTAGCAGATGGCGCTGTCGCCCTGCCCCACCGGGATCTCGGCGGGTTTCGGCGAGAGCCCGACGTTTCCCGGCAGAGCGTGGGTGCTCGGCGGCATCGGAATGCGCACCGGCGCGCAGGCGGGGTTGCGGGCATAGGCCGGTCGCGCCGGCAGCAGCCGGGGATCGACGCGCTCGCCCGCGCCGGCCGGCACGACCGCAAGCGCCGCAGCGAGGCCGAGCCAAGCCGCTCTCGCCCATCCTCCGAACCCCGCACCCATCCGCCGCCCCCGATTCCCGAGGGCGCGTAGCCTCATCGGCCGGAGTCCTTCAAGCGTGATGGAGGCTCAACCCTGCGCCTCCATCGCCTCCAGCTCGGCGATCATGCCCTCGATCATGCCGAGCCCGATCTGCCAGAAGGACGGGTCGCCGGCATCCAGGCCGAAGGGCTTCAGAAGCTCGCCGTAGGGCTTCGAGCCGCCCGCCGAGAGCAGGGCGAAGTAGCGTTCCACGAAGCCCTCCTCGGCCTTGGCGTAGACCCCGTAGAGGGAGTTCACGAGGCAGTCGCCGAAGGCGTAGGCGTAGACGTAGAACGGCGAGTGGATGAAGTGCGGGATGTAGGCCCAGAAGGGCTCGTAGCCCGGATCCAACGTGATCGCCGGCCCCAGCGACTCGGCCTGCACCGACATCCAGAGGGCGTTGATCTCCTCCGCCGTCAGCTCGCCCTTGGCGCGGGCGAGATGGACCTTCCGCTCGAAGGAGTAGAAGGCGATCTGCCGCACCACCGTGTTGATCATGTCCTCGACCTTGGCGGCGAGCATGGCGCGCCGCTGGGTCGTGTCGGTGGTGGCTGCGAGAAGGCGGCGGAACGTCAGCATCTCGCCGAACACGCTTGCGGTCTCGGCGAGCGTCAGGGGCGTCGGCGCCATCAGCGCGCCGTTGGGGCCGGCGAGCACCTGGTGGACGCCGTGGCCGAGCTCGTGGGCCAGCGTCATCACGTCCCGCGGCTTCCCCTGGTAGTTCACGAGCACGTAGGGGTGCACGGAGGGCACGGTCGGATGCGCGAAGGCGCCGGGCGCCTTGCCGGGCCGGGTCGGCGCGTCGATCCAGTTGCGGTCGAAGAAGTCACGGGCGATGCCCGCCATCCGCGGCGAGAAGGCGCCGTAGGCGTCGAGCACCGTGTCGCGGGCCTCGGTCCAGGGGATCACCCGCTGCTCGACCTTCGGGAGCGGCGCGTTGCGGTCCCAGTAGGGCAGCGCCTCGACGCCGAACCACTTCGCCTTGAGCCGGTAGTAGCGGTGCGAGAGCCGCGGGTAGGCGGCGCGCACCGCCTCGACGAGGGCGGCCACCACCTCCGGCTCGACGCGGTTGGCGAGGTGGCGGGCGTCGGCCACGTCCTTGAAGCCCCGCCAGCGGTCGGAGATCTCCTTGTCCTTGGCGAGCGTGTTGGTGATGAGGGCGAAGACCCGCAGGTTCGCCCGGAACACCTCGCTGAGCGCGCCGGCCGCCTCCCGGCGGACGGCCCCGTCCGGGTCCTGGAGCTTGTTGAGGGTCGGCTCCAGCGGCAGGCTCTCGCCGTCGACGGGGAAGCGCAGCGCCGCGATGGTCTCGTTGAAGAGCCGGTCCCAGGCGGCGTTCGAGGTCACGGACTTGTCGAGGAAGAGCTTCTCGATGCGGTCCTCGAGCTGGAAGGGCTTCTCCCGGCGCAGGTCCTCGATCCAGGGCGCGTAGCGGGCGAGCGGGCCGGCGGCCATGGCCCGGTCCATGGTGGCGTCGTCCGCCCGGTTCAGCTCCAGGGCGAAGAACAGCAGGTTGCCGGAGGCGGCGGTGAGGCGCTCGCGGGTGTCGCCGTAGAACTTGGCCCGCCGCTCGTCGGTGGTGTCGCCCGAGTAGACGAGCCCGGCATAGGACATCAGCTTGCCGAGAAGCTCCTCGATCCCCTCGTAGGCGACCACCGCCTCGGCCAGCGCCCGCGAGGCGCCCTCCCCCTCGACGAGCGCGCCGATGCGGCCGGCGTAGCGCTCGTGGAAGCCCAGGCACTCGGCCTCGGCGCGGGCGAGGTCGTCGGCGAAGGCCGGATCGTCGAGGCCTGCGTAGAGGTCGCGCAGGTCCCATTCCGGCAGGGGCCCGAGGTCGACGGCGCGGGCCGCGGCCCGCGCTGCGGCGGCGCCCTCCGGCGTCCAGGCGCGCTGCGGCAGGTCGAGGGGCGCGTCGGCACGGATCGGCATCGGGGCTTGTGTCCTTGCGCGGCCGGCTGAAGCGCCGCGTTCGGGCTGAGATATCGAGCGCCCCCGGCCCCGATCAACCGGTCCGCGTCGCGATGGCGACCGCATCCCCGCAATGCCGGCCCGCGCCGCCCCGCGAACGTCGTTAAGCGAGGCTTTACGCTCTTGGGCGACCCTGCATCTCGAATCGAAACAGGGCCGGCCGCGCCGGCGCCGCGGCCTCGCGCCCGGTGCCCGCCGCTCGCGCCCGCACATCCGGAAGTGGCGCCGTTCATGACGACCACCGTTCTCATCGTCGACGACGATCCCGTGCAGCGCCGCCTCACCGAGGCGATGGTGCGCCGCTTCGGCTTCGAGGTGCGGCTCGCGGAGAACGGCGTGGACGGTCTCGCCACCCTGCGGGCGGGCGGCGACATCGACGTGGTGCTGCTCGATCTCGTCATGCCCGGCGGCCTCGACGGGATCGGCGTCATGGCCGAGATGCGCAAGGCCGGCCTCGACACGCCCGTCATCGTGCAGACCTCGAACGGCTCCATCGACGCCGTGGTCAACGCGATGCGCGCGGGCGCCGTCGACTTCGTCGTGAAGCCCGCCGGCGCCGAGCGCCTCCAGGTCTCGATCAAGAACGCGCTCCGCGTCGACCAGCTGGAAGAGGAGGTCCGCCGGATGCGCCGGCGCGCCAGCGGCGCGCTGACCTTCAAGGACCTCGCCTCCCGCAGCCCGGACATGGAGCGGGTGATCCGGCTCGCCGAGCGTGCCGCCAAATCGAACATCCCCGTGCTGATCGAGGGCGAGTCCGGCGTCGGCAAGGAGGTGCTGGCCCGCGCCATCCAGGGCTCGGGCGAGCGCCGCGGCAAGCCGTTCGTCACCGTCAACTGCGGCGCGATCCCCGAGAACCTCGTGGAGTCGACCCTGTTCGGCCACGAGAAGGGGGCCTTCACCGGCGCCACCGAGCGGCATGTCGGCAAGTTCGTCGAGGCGTCGGGCGGCACGCTCTTCCTGGACGAGATCGGCGAGCTGCCCCTCGACGCGCAGGTGAAGCTGCTGCGGGCCCTTCAGGAGGGCGAGGTCGATCCCGTCGGCGGCAAGCGCTCCGTGCGGGTCGATATCCGCCTCGTCTCGGCGACGAACCGCTCGCTCCTCGATCTCGTCAAGCAGGGCAAGTTCCGCGAGGACCTCTACTACCGCCTCAACGTCTTCCCGATGACCCTGCCGCCCCTGCGGGCCCGCCGGGAGGACATCCCGGACCTCGCCCGCTCCTTCTGCGCGCGCTTCGCGGCGGAGGAGGGCAAGCGGGTCCGCGGCATCACCGGCGAGGCCATGGGGCTGATCAGCCGCTACGGCTGGCCCGGCAACGTCCGACAGCTCGAGAACGCCCTGTTCCGGGCCGTGGTGCTCGCCGACGGGGACGAGCTCACCGTGGCCGAGTTCCCGCAGATCGCCGCCCAGGTCGAGGGCTTCGACGTGCGCATCCCGCCGGCCCCGAGCCGGCCGCCGGCCGCGGACGTGCCCGAGCCCGTGCGCGAGATCGTCCGCGTCGAGGTCCGCGACCCCCACGCCATGTCGCTGCTCGTCGAGGACACCGGCGAGATGAAGACCATGGAGACGCTGGAAGCCGAGGTGATCCGCTTTGCCCTCCAGTTCTACCGGGGGCGCATGTCGGAGGTCTCCCGCCGCCTCGGGATCGGCCGCTCGACCCTCTACCGCAAGCTCAAGGACCTTGGCCTCGAAGGAGAGGACAAGGCGGACGACGCCGCGGCCTGAGCGGCCCCGGCCGGTGCCGATCCGCACCGTCGCCGGGACCTCGATTGCCTAAGGCCCCGCTCGAACCGATATTGTCAGGATCCGGTCGGCCGCCCGTGGCCGCCTCTCCGGGAGACAGGACATGGGCGCCCCGCGTTCCGCCAAAGCCGCCCTCGCCGTGCTCCTTGCCGGGTCGGTCTGCGCCGCCAGCCTCGCGCGGGCGCAGGAAGCCGCCGCCACGGTTCCCGATGCGCCGGTGACGCGCTCCGCCGCCGTCGAGCCGGCCGCGCCCGCTCCGGAAGAACCCGCACCCGGAAGCGACGCCGCGCCGGTCGCCGTCGCGCCCGGCCCGTCCCCGGAGCCGCGCCCGGCCGAGATGACCGGCGCCGTGAGCCCGCAGGCCGATCCCGCGCCGGTGCCGAATGCCGCGAGCGCGCCGGAGAAGGCCGCCGAGGCCCCTCCCCCCGTGCCTGCCGATCCGTTGTCGGCGGCGGTCACCGCCCGTCTGTCGAGCGGCGCGCCGCTGCTGCCGCGCTTCGGCGCCCGCGACCGGGAGTCGCTCCAGGCGGTCTATGCGCTCGGCGCCTTCAAGCCGGTCTGGATCGTCGACGGCCGCTTCACCCCGGCCGCGACCGCCGCCGCTGCCCGCCTCGCCCGCGCCGGAGAGGACGGTCTCGACCCGGCCGCCTACCCGGTGCCCGTGCTCGCGGTGACCGGCCGCGCGCCGACCGAGGCCGAGATCGCCGACGCCGACCTGCGGCTCTCGGCGGCGGTGGCGCTCTACGCCCGCGACGCGCGGGGCGGGCGCATCAACCCCACGAGCCTGTCGCGGCTGGTGACGCCGGTCCTCGATCTGCCGTCGCCCGACGCCGTGGTCGGCCGGATCGCCGCCGCGGGCACGAACGCGGGCGACCTCCTCCAGGCCTACAACCCGCACGAGGCGGGCTATCTCGCCCTCAAGTCGCGGCTCGCGAGCCTGCGCGGCCCGGCCGTCGCCGAGGCGCCGGCCCTGAAGCTGCCGCCCGGCCCGATCCTGCGGGTCGGCATGCGCGACCCGAGGGTGCCGCAGCTGCGCGCCCGCTTCGGTCTCGAGACCCGCACCGCCGGCACCCTCGACGCGGCGCCCGGCGATCCCGAGACCTACGATGCCGCCGCCGCCGCCGCCGTCTCCGCCTTCCAGCGGGAGCGCGGCCTGGCGGCCACCGGCGCGCTCAACGCCCAGACCGTCGTGGCGCTCGCGAGCCCCGCCGGCCGGCTCGGCGGCGGCGAGGAAGCGTCGCTTCTCGTCAACATGGAGCGCTGGCGCTGGCTGCCCGCCGATCTCGGGCCCGACTACGTGATGGTCAACGTGCCCGAGTACCGCCTGCGGGTCTTTCGCGATGGGCGCCTGCGGGACGAGACCCGGGTGATCGTCGGCAAGACCGAATCGCCGACGCCCATCTTCTCGGGGATGATGGAGTACGCGGTCGTGAACCCCTCGTGGCACGTGCCGCCCTCGATCCTCAAGAACGAGTTCCTGCCGGGGCTCGCCCGCGATCCGTCCTACGCGGCGCGGCGCGGCTACGAGGTCGTGCGGCGGGGCAACTCCATCTCGGTGCGGCAGCCGCCGGGGGAGCGAAACGCCCTCGGGTTCATCAAGTTCATGTTCCCGAACAACCATGCGGTCTACCTGCACGACACGCCGAACCGCTCGCTCTTCGCCCGCTCCGAGCGGGCGCTCAGCCACGGCTGCGTGCGCGTCGACGACCCGTTCCGCTTCGCCGATTCCGTGCTGCCCGCGGCCTGGACCAGCGAGCGGCTGAAGAAGCTGATCGGCAAGGGCGAGCGCACGGTCCAGCTCGGCACCAAGCTGCCGGTGCATCTCGCCTACTTCACCGCCTATGTGGACGATGCCGGCCGCTATCGGACGCTCCCCGACCTCTACGGCTACGACGCCCGCATGCGCACGGCGCTGGGCCTGCCGGGTGGCGCCCCGGCGATGGTGCGCGCCCCCGCCGAGCCCGCCCGCGTGGTTTCGACGATGCCTGCGATGAAACCGGCCGTGAAGCCCGCGGCTCCGCCGAAGAAGGTCGCGCAGCGTCCGACGCGGGCCGCGCCGGAGTACGGCGAGCCGGGCCTGATGACCCCGGTGCCCGAATCACCCCGCCGCAGCTTCGGCTGGTGGTAGTCGCGCCCGCGCGACCGAGCCGTCACGCCTCTGGAAATCGTGTCCCGCGTGCCGGTTCGCCCGTGCGCGGGCGCACTTGCGGGCTGAATTCGGCCACGGTTGCGCCTTAGCCATTCCGCCTCGATGGGTGTCCGGCGAAGGACCCGCTAACCGGCTCTTCACGGTTTTCGGCAACCTTGCGTTCACCATGACCCGCGCGCCTCCCGCGCGATCCGGACGAGGGTGGACCATCGTGACTGCGGCTCTCGCGGACGGACCGGATCGGCGCAGGGGATCGGAGACGGCCGGACGCCTGCGCGCCGGGCTGAAGATCCTCGCCCTCGGCGGTCTCGCCCTCACCGCCTGGCTCGGCGCGGCGCGGGGCACGCAGGACGCGGTGGCCAACGGCGACACCCGCACGCTGACCATCTTCCACACGCACTCCAAGGAGAGCGCGACCATTACCTTCCGGCGGGACGGGCGCTACGACCGCGCCGGCCTCGATCAGCTCAACCATCTCCTGCGCGACTGGCGCACGGACGAGTCGACGCGGATGGACCCGCGCCTGTTCGACACGGTCTGGGAGGTCTACCGGCAGGTCGGATCCTCGGAGGCGATTCACATCGTCTCCGCCTACCGGGCGCCCGGCACCAACGCGATGCTGCGCCGCCGCTCCAAGGCGGTGGCCGAGTTCAGCCAGCACATGCTCGGCAAGGCCATGGACTTCTACCTGCCCGACGTGTCGATCGACCAGATCCGCGCCATGGGCATGAAGCTCCAGCGCGGCGGCGTCGGCTGGTATCCGCGCTCCGGCTCGCCCTTCGTGCATCTCGACGTCGGCTCGGTGCGCTCCTGGCCGCGCATGACCCACGACCAGCTCGCCCGGCTCTTCCCCGACGGAAAGACCGTCCACCTGCCCACCGACAACCGGCCGCTCGCCCGCTACGAGGAGGCCCGCGCCGAGGTGCTCTCCCGCGGCGGCACCGTCTCCGGCGTGACGCAGGTCGCCTCCGCCGAGGAGGAGGACGGCCCGAGCATCCGCGGCTTCTTCGCCGGCCTGTTCGGCGGCCGCAGCGAGACGCCCCCGGCCGAGGCCGCACCCGCGCCGCGGCGCAAGGCGCCGGCGGTGGTCGTGGCGAGCGCCGATCCCGAGGCCGGCATCGGTGCGCCCCAGGCGCTCGCCTTCGCCCCCGCCGACCCGACGAAGCGCGACGCCAGGGCGCTGCTGACCGCCGAGCGGCCGGCGGAGGCCGCCGCCCGCATCGCCGTCGAGACGCCGAACGTCGATGCGCTCGCCGCCGCCCCTGCCGCGCCCCTGCCCCCGCGCCGCCCGGCGGAGTTCGCCGCGGTGATGGCCGCCCTGACCATGCCGCTGCCCCCCGCCCGGCCGGCCCAGTTCGCGACCCTCGGCCCGACCCCCCTGCCCGCCGCCGTAACCGGGATGGCGAGCACCCTGGCGGGCACGGCGATCGACCCCGCGTCCCGACGCAGGGCGCCCCTCGTCGCCGCGGACGCGGATTCCCGCACGCAGCTGCGTGCCCTGTTCGAGGCGGCCTCCGCCGAGGCCCGCCCGGCCGGCCCCGCGACCCCGGTGCGCGTCGCCGTCGCCCGCCCCCGCTTCGACGCGGCGCCGGGTGCTCTCGTGACCGGCGCGGGCCCGCGCGTGACCACCCGCTTCGCCGCCGGCAGCCCCGGTGACGAGCTCGCCACTTCCCGTTTCACCGGCTCCGCCACCCGCGCCGTGCCCGGCGCCCGCTGATCGAACGCGGGCATCTCTCCCCGCCCGGCGGCGCGGGCGTCTCGGCGTCGCTCGGCGGATAAGTCCGGGATGGAGCCTGCACGGTTTCGAGACGAGAACGGCCCCGTAAGCTATCGCTCGCGGGGCCGCTTTCATTTCAAGTCGGGCTGAAGCGCTCGGCCTTCGTTGTCTTACTCACCCTTGACGCTGCTCTCGCCCTTCAGCGCGGCCTGGGCAGCGGCGAGGCGGGCGATCGGCACGCGGAAGGGCGAGCAGGACACGTAGTCGAGCCCGACCTCCTGGCAGAAATGGATCGAGGCCGGGTCGCCGCCATGCTCGCCGCAGATGCCGAGCTTGATGTCGGGGCGCGACTGACGGCCGCGCTCGACGCCGATCCGCACCAGCTCGCCGACGCCTTCCTGGTCGATCGTCACGAAGGGGTCGGCCTCGAGGATGCCCTTCTGGGTGTAGGCGCCGAGGAAGGTGCCGGCGTCGTCGCGCGAGATGCCGAGCCCCGTCTGGGTGAGGTCGTTGGTGCCGAAGGAGAAGAACTCCGCCGTCTCGGCGATCTCCTTCGCGCGCAGGCAGGCGCGCGGCAGCTCGATCATGGTGCCGACCTGATACTCGACGCTCTCGCCGGTCTCCTCGGCGACGGCCTTGGCCATGGCGTCGATGCGGGCCTTGACGATGTCGAACTCGGCGCGGGTGAAGACCAGGGGCACCATCACCTCCGGCGTCACCGGGGCGCCGGTCTTGCGGGCAGCCTCGACGGCGGCCTCGAAGATGGCACGGGCCTGCATCTCCGCGATCTCGGGGAAGGCGATGGCCAGCCGGCAGCCGCGGAAGCCGAGCATCGGGTTGAACTCGGAGAGCTCGCGCATGCGGTGGCGCAGCTTGTCCTCGGAGACGCCGGTGCCGGCGGCGACCTCGGCCACCTCGGCGTCGGTGTGGGGCAGGAACTCGTGCAGCGGCGGGTCGAGGAGGCGGATCGTGACGGGCAGGCCCTGCATGATCGTGAACAGCGCCAGGAAGTCCTGGCGCTGGTAGGGGAGGATCTTGGCGAGCGCGGCGCGGCGGCCCTCGACGTCGTCGGAGAGGATCATCTCGCGCACCGCGACGATGCGGTCGCCCTCGAAGAACATGTGCTCCGTCCGGCACAGGCCGATGCCCTCGGCGCCGAACTCGCGGGCGGTGCGGGCGTCGGTCGGCGTGTCGGCGTTGGCGCGGATGCCCATGGTGCGGACCTCGTCGGCCCAGCCCATCAGGGTCGCGAAGTCGCCGGACAGTTCGGGGGCGACCATCGCGACCTCGCCCTGGATCACTTGGCCCGTGGAGCCGTCGATGGTGAGCTTGTCGCCGGCCTTCAGGGTGACGGGCCCGACCGCGAGGGTGCCGGCCTTGTAGTCGATGCGGATCGCGCCGACGCCGGAAACGCAGGGCTTGCCCATGCCGCGGGCGACGACCGCCGCGTGGCTCGTCATGCCGCCGCGGGTGGTGAGGATGCCCTCGGCCGCGTGCATGCCGTGGATGTCCTCCGGCGAGGTCTCGATGCGCACGAGGATGCAGGGGCGCCCGGCCTTCCGCGCGGCCTCGGCGGCCTCGGAGGAGAACACGATCTCGCCGCTCGCCGCGCCCGGCGAGGCCGGGAGACCCGAGGCGATGACCTTGCGCTCGGCCTTCGGGTCGATGGTCGGGTGGAGAAGCTGGTCGAGGGCGCCGGGCTCGACGCGGCCCACCGCCTCCTCGCGGCTGATGAGCCCCTCGCCGGCGAGCTCGACGGCGATGCGCAGCGCGGCCTTCGCCGTGCGCTTGCCGTTGCGGGTCTGGAGCATCCAGAGCTTCCCGCTCTCGATGGTGAACTCCATGTCCTGCATGTCGCGGTAGTGCTTCTCGAGGAGCCCGTAGATGCGGGTCAGCTCACTGAAGCTCTCCGGCATCGCCCGCTCCATCGAGGGCTTCTCGCTGCCGGCTTCTTGCCGCGCCTTCTCGGTGATGTCCTGGGGCGTGCGGATGCCCGCCACCACGTCCTCGCCCTGGGCGTTGATGAGGAACTCGCCGTAGAGCGCCTTCTCGCCGGTGGAGGGGTTGCGGGTGAAGGCGACGCCGGTGGCCGAGGTGTCGCCCATGTTGCCGAAGACCATGGCCTGGACGTTCACCGCCGTGCCCCAGCTCTCGGGGATGGCGTTCAGCTCGCGGTACTTCTTCGCCCGCGGGATCATCCAGGAGTCGAACACCGCGCCGATCGCGCCCCAGAGCTGGTCCTGGGGCGACTGCGGGAACTCGGCGCCGTGCTCGTCGCGCACGATGCGCTTGTAGGTCGAGACGAGGGTCTTCCAGTCCTCGGCGCCGAGGTCTGTGTCGAGGCTCGCCCCCTTGCTCTCCTTGTAGTGCTCCAGCGCCTCCTCGAAGGCGTGGTGCTCCACGCCGAGCACGACGTTGGCGTACATGGTGATGAAGCGGCGGTAGGAATCGTAGGCGAAGCGCGGGTCGCCGGCGTTGCGGGCGAGCGCCTCGACGGTCTCGTCGTTGAGGCCGAGGTTGAGCACCGTGTCCATCATGCCCGGCATCGAGGCGCGGGCGCCGGAGCGCACGGAGACGAGGAGCGGGTGCTCCGCGTCGCCGAAGCGCTTCCCAGTCAGCGCGCCGACCTGGGCGAGCGCTGCGTCGACCTGCTCGCGAAGCGCCTCCGGGTAGCGCTTGCCGCCGGCATAGTAGGCCGTGCAGACCTCGGTGGTGATGGTGAAGCCGGGGGGCACCGGCAGGCCGAGATTGCACATCTCGGCGAGGTTGGCGCCCTTGCCGCCGAGCAGGTTGCGCATCGACGCCTTGCCCTCGGCCTTCCCGTCGCCGAAGGAATAGACCCACTTGGTGCCGCTCTCGCTCGCCATGTCGCTCTTTTCCTTTGCCGACGGGACACGCCCACGCGGCGGGGTGAACCATCTGATGCTGCAACGCAAGATGAACGGCTGCGCCGGCCGCGCTCCGTCCTATGACGGAGCCGGTCCGTTGTAACGCCGCCGTTCCAGGCTCACGATAGGGCGCGGAGGTGCCCGCAGCCAGTCACTCGCGGCGACGGGCCCGTGGCACCGTGGGACGGATGTCTCGCCGCCGGGCGAGGCCGTTCCTCAGACCCGATACTTGCCGTTGCGCTTCACGAGCACGGTGGCGCCCACCGGCACGCGCTCGTAGAGGTCGACGATGTCCTCGTTGAGCATGCGCACGCAGCCCGACGACATCTGCTCGCCGATGCTCCAGGGCTCGTTGGTGCCGTGGATGCGGAAGAGGATGTCGCGGTTACCTTGGTAAAGGTAGAGGGCGCGGGCGCCGAGCGGGTTGTCGACGCCGCCCTTGCGGGTGCGCGGCAGGTCCGGGTTGAGGGAGACCATGGTCGTGGTCGGGCTCCAGTCCGGCCAGACGCCCTTGCGGCCGACCCGCGCCTCGCCCTTCCAGGAGAAGCCGAGCTTGCCCACGCCGACGCCGTACTGGACGGCGGTGCCGTCCGCCTGGACGAGGGCGAGCTGACGCTTGTCGATGTCGACGACGATGGTGCCCGGCCGCTCGGGACCGGTGTAGCTGACGACCTGGCGGCGGTACTTCGGATCGAGGCGGGACTTGTCGACCAGCGGCACGTCGTAGGGCTTGTCGGGCATCGTGCCGATGTACCAGGCGGAGTCGTCGTCGGCGGCCACGTTGACCGGGCCGCGCTGTTGGCAGGCGGCGAGCGGCGCGATCAGCAGCGCGGCGAGGAGGATCCGGCGGGCCGTCATGGGCTTCCCTTCGTGCAGGTCGTCTCGTGCAGGGGCGAAGCCTCATCACTACCCCCGGGCGGCTTCCGGGGGTGTCACCTTTGGGCCGCAGGTCGGCCTCTTCCGGCCCGTCGCCTGCCATGGCCCGGCGCGCGGCCGTGCCCTATCTCGCCAAGACGGGGACGCGCGGAGTGGCGGCGATGGCCGAGACCGAACTGGAGGCGGAGGTCGAGGGCGTCGCCGATCCGACCCTGCTGCGGCCGGCGATCCATCTCGACCACTGCGTCATCCACGTCTCCGACTGGAAGCGCGCGGCGCGGTTCTACGGGGACGTGCTCGGCGCGGAGGTGATCCCGTTCAAGCGTGGCTACGTGTTCCGCTTCGGCGGCGTCCAGCTCAACGTCCACGGCCCCGGTCAGGTCGGCGAGCCCAGGGCGGCCGAACCGGTGATGCCGGGCAACAGCGACCTCTGCTTCCGCTGGTCGGGCCCGATCGAGGAGGCGCTCGCCCATCTCGCGGCGCAGGGCGTGCCCGTCGAGCTCGGGCCCGTGGCCCGCAACGGCGCGGCCGGCGAGGGCCGCAGCGTCTACTTCCGCGACCCGGACGGCTCGCTGATGGAGTTCATCAGTTACGAGGCGGCCGCGGACGCGTCCTGAGCCGTCGTGCACAGCGTCCAGACCGAGCAACTCGATCTGCACCCTCGCCGTTGTCCGGCATGTCCATCGATCCATCAGGGAGACGACCATGCTTCGCGTCGCGATGACCGCCGGTGCCTTGATCCTTGCCGCCACGGCCGCCCAGGCGCGCGGCGGCTCCTCCGGCGAGGGGGACGGCTGGCTGCGCCAGCAGCTCCAGAACCCGAGCTACATCGAACCGAGCCCCTACGCCTATCGCAACGGCTACCGGCCGAACGACCCGGGCGCCGAGTACGAGGCCTATCGCCGGGGCTACCCGATCTACGGCGAGTGGGGCTGGAAGGCCCGCTGACCCGGGCGAGGTCGGATCAGGCGCCGCTGCGCGCGAGCGCCTGATTCGTCTGCTCGAGGCGCAGCGCCAGCTCGCGCATCACGGCGAGGCCGAGACGGGGGAACTGGGCGAGAAGCTCGAGAAACACGTCCCGGTCGATGCGCAGCGCCAGGGTCTGCCCCTCCGCCGTCACCGTGGCGGAGCGCGGCTGGTCGGCGAGGATGCCCATCTCGCCGACCAGGGCGTTGGCGCCGAGCGTGGCGAGGCGAAACGGGCCGGTCGGCCCGGTGATCGAGACCTCCGCGCCCCCTTCGAGGATCAGGTAGGCGGCGTCCGCCGCGTCCCCTTGCGCGAACAGCCGCTGGCCCGGCTCGAAATGGACGCGCTCGCTGGTGAAGGCGAGGAGCTTGAGCCGGGACGGCTCGACCTCCCGGAAGAGCGGGACCTGCTTCAGCGACAGGACCTCGGTATCGAGGGTCATGCATGGGCTCCCGCGGCGCCGCGCCAGGGCTCGGGCGCTGCCGTCGCAACTTGCCGTTTCGCGCGCCGCTGTCCAGCGGTGCGCTTCGTCGAACCGGCCTCCTCTTCGGCGAGGAGCCTTCTAGCGCCGATCCGTGGAGAGGCCCGAATGGCGTTCGTCCGGCGCCGCGCGCTGGCCGCTCTCGTTGGGCTGCGGCGAGTCGATGGGGTCTTCCGTCGTGGCGGGCACCGGGCTGTCCTCGGGAGCGGGCACCGACGGCTGGGGCGTGCGGTTGGGCTCCGTGGGCAATCCCGAGGCCTTGGGCGAGACCATGTTGGCGTTCGTCACGTCCGTCTCCGTACGCTTCGATGAAACCTGCGCGTGCGTCCGCGAGGTTTCATCATGTGTGGAATCTCATGGAAAACGCTGCCCGATCGTGTCAGTTTCCACTTGCCTGATGCGGGTTTGACACAGGAACCATCGCCGAGCGGCGAAGGTTGTCCTTCTGCAAACGATCACCGAGGAGGCGCTTATGGCATCCGGAAACTCGACCTCGAAGCGAGGGTTCGCTTCCATGAATCTGGAGAAGCAGCGGGAAATAGCGAGCAAGGGCGGCCGCAGCGTGCCGGCCGAGAAGCGGTCCTTCTCGCAGGATCGCGAGCTTGCTTCGTCCGCCGGACGCAAGGGCGGCCAGTCCACCGGCACGGGTCGGGGCGGCGCGGAGTAGCTTTCCCCTGGTTGCGTTCAGAAAGGCCCTCGGCGCTCCGCCGGGGGTTTTTCTTTGGCGGTGTCGATCGGGCGCGATCACGTGAACGCGCAGGAAAAAGCCGCCTGTCCATCTCTGGAAGGCGGCTTCGGTGCGCAGGCGCTGTGGCTGCGGTCGATCAGGTGAGGCAGCGGCCGGGGACCATCCGCCTCGCTTCGGGGCCAGCGAGGCCGCTTACCGGCGTCTCGCAACCTTCCTTGACGAGGCGACGAGGCTTCGGAGCGAGCTGAGCCTTCTCCTCGCCGTCGCGGTTCAGGTGAGGAGTGCGGGCCGGACCGTTGCCGAGATCGGCGACATGGGTCGGGCTGATCGCCAGCGAGACGGGGCGCATACCCGGCAGCGGCGCCGGCAGGACGGCGGGCGTCGAGATGGCCACCGGCAAGGACGGCCCGGTCAGCGCGTCGGCGGTCTGGCGCGCCAGCGGCAGGATCGCGATCGAGAGAACGGCTGCAAGCCCGCTGACGCCGAGGAAGGAGCGAGACCGAAGCATCGACGTGATCTCCAGCGAGAGCTTGACAGGTTGTCTTGAGAACGCCTCCTGCGAAGGTTGGTTCCGAAGACTGTCCCGTTTCGATATCGCCGAGTATTCGCGCTCTCTTCCCGACGCGTCGGTGCGGTTTTGCACGCAGCCGTCCACAGGGCCGGATGTGGCAGAAAAAGCACGAGATGCGAAATTCGCTCTCCGGCGGAACCTCCCCTCGCCCGCCCCGTTACCGGATCACCCGGCCAACTGGTCCTCCCCGCATTCCCCTTGTGCATCGGCCGGAACCTTCCCGACGGGTCGGACGCGAAGTCCGGCCCGTTTTTTCTCGTCTCCCGGTCGTTGCCGCCCACGAAAAAGGCCCCGCGTCGCCGCGGGGCCTTTCCGGTCGTCCGAACGGTGCGGAGGTTCAGCTTCGCGCTTCGCGGCGGCGGGCGGTCTGCTGGAAGAACAGCGCCTGGCTGATGACCGCCGACACGTTGGCGGGCTGGAACGGCTTCGCGATGAGGAAGGCCGGCTCCGGCCGCTCGCCGGTCAGGAAGCGCTCCGGATAGGCGGTGATGAAGATCACCGGCACCTCGAAGGTCTTCAGGAGGTCGTTGACGGCGTCGAGGCCCGACGAGCCGTCGGCGAGCTGGATGTCGGCGAGGATCAGGCCCGGCCGGCGGCCGTCGTCGCCCGCGAGCTTGAGCGCCTCGGTGCGGGTGCGGGCGACGCCGATGACGTTGTGGCCGAGGCCTTCGACCAGGGCCTCGAGGTCCATGGCGATGAGCGGCTCGTCCTCGATGATCAGGATCTCGGTAGCCATGTCGGCCGCGAGCTCGCGGCCGGCCTCGTCGACGAGGTCGCGCACCTCGGTGACGTCGACGTCGAGGATGATCGCCGCGTCCTCCTCGGAGAAGCCCTCCAGACAGGAGAGCAGGAAGGCCTGGCGCGGCAGCGGCGTGATCTGCCCGAGGCGGACCTCCGCGGGCAGGTCGCGCTGAACCTGATCGCTCTGGCCGTTCACCGAGAGCGAGTTCCAGATGCGGGTAAAGACCCGGAAGAGGTCGGCCTTGACGTTCTGGCTGCGGCCCAGGGTGTCGGGCTCGTTGACGAGCGTCTCGAGGGTCGCGGCCACGTAGGCGTCGCCCGCCACTTGGCTGCCCGTGAGCGCGCGTGCGTAGCGGCGCAGGTAGGGCAGGTGCTGAACAACGAGCTGTGATGTGGACATACGATCCTCTGCGGCCCCTTGGACGTTTCCGTCGCTCCCGCCCAACGCCGATCAACCGTGTCCGTTCCGGAGGAAGCGGAACCGATCCCCAGCGGCTGCGTTGCCGGGGAGCCATGGACCATGTCGAGCCGCAAAACAATCGTGGCCATGCGCGGCGCCGTACGGCGGCCGAGGGGACCTTGTGTATGCCATACGAGTACGAAGCCGGAGCCGGCGCGTCGGGCAGACAGAATGCCTCCGCCGTCCCCGAGACCGGCACGGGATCCGACGCCTCGGACGCTCATGAGATCAGGCTGAGCGATCAGGCGCAGCGCAGGATCGGCGCGCATCTCCGATCGATGTACGAGTCCATGATGAGCCAGCCGGTGCCGGAGAAGTTTCGCGCGCTCATCGAGCGGCTCGACGAGACGAAAGGCTGACAGGACCGCGGCACGGGCCCGCTTCTTCTTCGACCCTGGATGCCGCTGCCGCCAAGATCCTGCTCAGAACAAGAAGGTCCGCGACGGGTGTCGCGGACCTTCTTCATTTCGGCCCTAGAGGGTCGAACGGCCTCGCATCAGGCCCATGACGGCCGAGATGGCGAAGAGCACGATCGCCACGAAGAAGACCAGCTTCGCGGCCTCCATGGCGGTGCCGGCGATGCCGCCGAAGCCGAGCAGAGCGGCGACCAGGGCGACGACAAGGAAGGTGACGGCCCAACCGAGCATGTGAGTAGTCCTTCAACGATACGGCTGCGCGGCCTCGGCCGGCGCCTTCTGAGCTGATAACGTCAAGTTTTCGCCCCGGTTCCTCAGTCCTCGCTGCGCTCGGTCAAGTCTTGCGCGGCATGGTGACTCGGCGTGCGATCGCGCCCTTGCAAGGCGGAGGCGGAACCGGAACGATGGGATCGGACCGGGCGTTTGGACATCCGAACCCCGAAACTTCGAAGGCTCGATTCGGGCCGCAACCGGAGACGAGAGCGCCGATGAGCGTGATTTCCCGAGCGAAGACCTGGGCCGGCGAGGCATCGGCGCGGCTCGCGGAGGCCCTGGCCGCTCTCGCAGACACCGTGGCTCCGGCTCCGCAGCCCAAGCCCGTGCCCGTGCGGGTGCGCAACGAGCGGCGCCGCTAGGACGTCCACGCGGACGCCCGTTTGTCCGCCGCGCCGGGATGGCGTAGGGCCCGGCATCCTCGGGAGCGGCACGGGTTGGCGGAATGAGCGGCGAGCGTCACGGCGAGGCCCCCCCGGCCTTCGAACCCCCGTCCGCCGCAACCGGGTCGAGCGAGACGGTGCATCCGCTGATCCGCCGGAGGGTCGCGAACAACCCGAGCGCCTTCACCGCCACCGGCACCTGCACCTATGTGATCGGCCGCGGCTCCGTCGCGGTCATCGACCCGGGCCCAGAGGATGCGGCCCACATCGAGGCGCTCCTCGGCGATCTCGCCGGCGAGACCATCGCCGCCATCCTCGTCACGCATACCCACAAGGACCACTCCCCGGGCGCCCGGCTTCTGAAGGCGCGGACCGGGGCGCCGATCCTCGGCTGCGGTCCGCACCGGGCCGCCCGCCACCGGCTGCCGGGGGAACTGCCCCTGCTCGATGCCAGCGCCGACCGCGCGCACCGGCCCGACCGGGAGATGTCCGAGGGCGACGAGGTCTCCGGTCCCGGCTGGACGCTGCGGGCCGTCGAGACGCCGGGCCACACCATGAACCATCTCGCCTTCAGCCTCCCCGAGGCGGGCACGCTGTTCTCCGGCGATCACGTCATGGCCTGGGCGACGAGCGTGGTGGCGCCGCCGGACGGCTCGATGCGGGCCTATCTCGCCTCCCTCGACCGTCTGCGCGAGCGGGACGAGACGATCTACTGGCCGGGCCATGGCGGGCCCGTGCGCGATCCGGGCCGCTTCGTGCGGGCGCTCGCGGCGCATCGCCGCCAGCGGGAATCGGCGATCCGGGCGCGGCTGTCGGCCGGCGACCGCGACATCGGCACGATCGTCGCGTCCATCTACCAGGGGCTCGATCCGCGCCTGCGCGGGGCGGCGGCGCTCTCGGTCTTCGCCCATCTCGAGGATCTCGTGGAGCGGGGCCTCGCGGCGGCGGAGGGGCCGGTGCTGATCGACGGGCGCTACCGGCCGGCCGGCTGACCGCTCACTTCACCGCCAGCGCCAGGTTGGCGACCTCGTCGAGATAGGCCCGCACCCGGTCGGCGTTGGCGCCGAGGTCGCGGGCGCCGATCCGCGAGGCGGAGCGCACGTCGATGCGGGTGCCGTCGGCGCGGGGGCGGACCCGCACGGTCACGTCGTCGGGACGGTTCAGGATGAGGCCGCGCGCCACCGCCTCGATGCGGCCGTTGCCGACCCGGCCGCCGGGGCGGATCGCCTCCACGATCTGCCAGCGCCGGTTGACGGCGGCCTTGCGGGCCAGCTCGAACGCCATGTCCGCGTCGATGTCGAGGCTGAGGGAGGCGACCTGCGGGTAGGCCTTGCGCTGCGCCTCGCGGGCCGCCGGGCCGGGGTCAGGCGGGTAGCGCCCGTCGCGGGCGGCGAAGGCGGCGCGGGAGCGCGAGAAGGCCGGCGGGTTCTCGGTGTCGGTGCTGACGTCGGCGATGGCCGGCAGGCGAAGGCCCCGGAGCGAGGCGTAGGCCGGATAGGCGAGGACGAGGCCGGCCACGAACAGGCCTGCGAGCGCCCCGCCGAGGCCGCGCGCGCCCTCCCGCCAGATCCGGACGAAGGCGAACAGCGCGAGCAGGGCGGCGAGCAGCGCTGCGGCGAGCCCCGCCCCGAGGGCGGCGAGCGCGGCCGGGCCGTCGGCCCGCTGGTCGCGCACCAGCAGCAGCGCGATCAGCGTGGCCGCCAGGGCGAACAGCGCGACCCGTCGCGAGAGCGGGCCGGCGCGGGTGACGGGCTCCTCGGCGAGCAGGCGGCGCATGGGGTCGGGCTGATCTCGGAAGGCCGCCGGCGAGGGCGGCGGGACGGCCCCGGTTTACCGGCCCCTGGCCGGTCGCGCCAGCCGCAAGCCCCGCATCCCCGGCCGGATCGGCGGGCCCGGTCCTTCCCTGTGGACGCGCCCTGCCGCCGGGCGCCCGACCCTGCTATACCGTCGGCAACGATGAAGTCCCCCTCCCCGTCCGACGCCGAGACTGCCGCGGCCATCGATCCCTTGCGGGTCTGGTTCCGCTTCGTTCGCCTGCACCGGCGCGTCTCTGCGGCGGTCGGGGCCGAGCTGCGACGGCTCGGCCTCTCGATCCCGCAGTTCGACGTGCTCTCGACCCTGACCGAGCGGGAGGGGCTGACGCAGCAAGAATTGGCCGCGCGGCTCTACGTGACCAAGGGCAACGTCTCCGGCCTCATCGACCGGCTCGTGGAGGCCGGGCTCGTCGAGCGGCATCCCATCCCCGGCGACCGGCGCTCGCACGCGCTTCACCTGACGTCCGAGGGCACGCGCCTCGCCCGCGCCGGCATCGCTGCGCAGACCGCCTATGTCGGCCGCACTCTCGGCAGCCTGCCTCCTGCCGACCTCGCCGAGTTCGAGCGGCTGGTGCTGATCTGGCGCGACGCCGCCCGCGAGCAAGCGACCGAAGGCTGAGCCGGCTTCACCCTCGCTATTTCCTATGAAGAAATTTTAGTGCCCATCGGTTGACGAACCCGGGACGCCGTGCGAGCAGTATCGCGAGGCCGCCAGGGAGGAGCGATCGCGATGTGCGGGATTGTCGGGCTGTTCTTGAAGAATCCGGCGCTGGAGCCGCAACTCGGCACGCTGCTGTCGGGCATGCTGGAGACCATGACCGGGCGCGGGCCCGACAGCGCGGGCTTCGCGATCTACGGTGCCGGCGACGCCGAGGACGGGAGCGTCAAGCTCACCTTGCGCGGCCCCGACGCCGGGACCCTCTCGAAGGCCGTCTCGGGCCTCGAGAGCGATCTCGGCCTGTCGCTCTCGGCGCTCGCCCGCGACACGCACAGCGTCGTCGCGGTGCCGGCCAAGGACGAGCAGCGGGTGCGCGCCTGGCTCACCGCCAACGCGCCGCGGGTCGACGTGGTCAGCGCCGGCCGCCGTATGGAGATCTACAAGGAGGTCGGCCTGCCCGCCTCCGTCGCCGAGCGCTTCGACCTCGCCGGCATGACCGGCAGCCACGGCATCGGCCACACCCGCATGGCCACCGAGAGCGCCGTGACCACGAACGGCGCCCACCCCTTCTCCACGGGCGCCGACGAGTGCCTCGTCCATAACGGCTCGCTGTCGAACCACAACGACATGCGCCGCCGCCTGGAGCGCGAGGGCCTGAGCTTCGCCACCAAGAACGATACCGAGGTCGCCGCCGGCTACCTGAGCTGGCGGATGCGCGAGGGCGCGTCGCTCAAGGAGGCGCTGGAATCGAGCCTCACCGACCTCGACGGCTTCTTCACCTTCGTCGTCGGCACCGAGTCGGGCTTCGCCGTGGTGCGCGACCCGATCGCCTGCAAGCCGGCGGTGATGGCCGAGACCGACGACTACGTCGCCTTCGGCTCCGAGTACCGCGCCCTCGTCGGGCTTCCGGGGATCGACAAGGCGCGGGTGTTCGAGCCCGAGCCCGCCCGCGTCTACGCCTGGGAGCGTAACGCCGGGACCAGCCAGACTGCGGAGCGCCCGTGATGCCGAGCTTCGATCTCAGCCGCTCGCCCCGCCGCGAGCTCAACCGGGCGCTCCACGCCCTTCGCCAGGACACCAACGAGACCCAGTGGACGGTCTCGAACCCGGAGGGGCAGCACGCCATCGCCGCCGGGCTCGACGCACCGGTCACCGTCGAGATCGAGGGCAACGTCGGCTACTACTGCGCCGGCATGAACAAGCAGGCGAGCGTGCTCATCAACGGCAATGCCGGGGTGGGCGTCGCCGAGAACATGATCTCGGGCTTCGTGCACGTCCGGGGCGACGCCAGCCAGTCGGCCGGCGCCACCGCCCATGGCGGCCTCCTCGTCGTCGACGGCAACGCGGGCGCCCGCTGCGGCATCTCGATGAAGGGCGTCGACATCGTCGTGAAGGGCTCGATCGGCCACATGTCGGCCTTCATGGCCCAGGCCGGCACCCTCACCGTGCTCGGCGATGCCGGCGAGGCGCTGGGCGACTCCCTCTACGAAGCCCGCCTCTTCATCCGCGGCTCGGTCAAGAGCCTCGGGGCCGACTGCATCGAGAAGGAGATGCGCGACGAGCACCGGGAGCTGCTCTACGCGAAGCTCAAGGCCGCCGGCCTCGCGGGCGAGGTCGATCCCGCCGAGTTCAAGCGCTACGGGTCGGCCCGCCGGCTCTACCACTTCCACGTCGACAACGCTGGAGCCTACTGATGGCCGATCAGAACGGAAAGCCGCAGGCGCCGCGCACCAAGCCCCGCTTCTCGGCGACCTTCACCCCCGACGTGATGAGCGAGATCCGCCGTGCGGCGGCGACCGGCATCTACGACATCCGCGGCGCCGGCGCGAAGCGGGCCCTGCCCCACTTCGACGACCTGCTCTTCCTCGGTGCCTCGATCAGCCGCTACCCGCTCGAGGGCTACCGCGAGCGCTGCGGCACCGAGGTGGTGCTCGGCTCCCGCTTCGCCTCGAAGCCGATCCACCTCAAGACCCCGGTGACCATCGCCGGCATGAGCTTCGGCTCGCTCTCGGCCAACGCCAAGGAGGCGCTCGGCCGCGGCGCCAGCATGGCGGGCACCTCCACCACCACCGGCGACGGCGGCATGACGCAGGAGGAGCGCGGGCACTCGAAGACCCTCGTCTACCAGTACCTGCCCTCCCGCTACGGCATGAACCCCGACGACCTGCGCAAGGCCGACGCCATCGAGATCGTCATCGGCCAGGGCGCCAAGCCCGGCGGCGGCGGCATGCTGCTCGGCCAGAAGATCACCGAGCGGGTCGCCGGCATGCGCTGCCTGCCGCCCGGCGTCGACCAGCGCTCCGCCTGCCGCCATCCGGACTGGACCGGCCCGGACGACCTCGAGATCAAGATCGAGGAGCTGCGCGAGATCACCGACGGCGAGAAGCCGATCTACGTGAAGGTCGGCGCCTCGCGGCCCTACTACGACACCGCGCTGGCGGTGAAGTCGGGCGCCGACGTGGTGGTGCTCGACGGCATGCAGGGCGGCACCGCGGCGACGCAGGACGTGTTCATCGAGCATGTCGGCATCCCGACGCTCGCCGCGATCCGTCCCGCCGTGCAGGCGCTCCAGGATCTCGGCATGCACCGCAAGGTGCAGCTCATCGTCTCCGGCGGCATCCGCTCCGGCGCCGACATGGCCAAGGCGCTCGCGCTCGGCGCCGACGCGGTGGCGATCGGCACCGCCGCGCTGATCGCGCTCGGCGACAACGATCCCCGCTGGGAGGCCGAGTACGAGAAGCTCGGCACCGTGGCCGGCGCCTACGACGACTGGCACGAGGGCAAGGATCCGGCCGGCATCACCACGCAGGACCCGGAGCTCGCCAAGCGTCTCGACCCCGAGCTCGCGGGACGGCGGCTGGCCAACTACCTCGCCGTGATGACGCTGGAGGCTCAGACCATCGCCCGCGCCTGCGGCAAGAGCCACCTGCACAACCTCGAGCCCGAGGACCTCGTGGCGCTGACCATCGAGGCCGCGGCCATGGCGCAGGTGCCGCTGGCCGGCACCGGCTGGATCCCCGGCCAGGGGGCCAAGTTCTGAGGCAGCTTCCAGGGCCGTCTCGCCGACGGGGCGAGGCGGCCCTTTTCTTGAATGAGCAGGCCGAACCGGCCCCACGGGAGGTTTTGTGATGACGCTCGATCTCGAAGCCGCCGCCAAGGAGCGCGGCATCAAGTACTTTCTCGTGTCCTACACGGACCTGTTCGGCAACCAGCGCGCCAAGCTCGTGCCGGCCGCCGCGATCCGCTCGACCTGCAAGAACGGCGCGGGCTTCGCCGGCTTCGCGACCTGGCTCGACATGAGCCCGGCCGATGCCGACCTCCTCGCCATGCCCGACGCCGACGGCCTCATCCAGCTCCCCTGGAAGCCCGAGGTCGGCTGGCTGCCCGCCGACCTCGTCATGAACGGCAAGGCCGTCGACCAGGGCCCGCGCAACATCCTCAAGCGCCTGATCGCGGAGGCCGCCCGCGAGGGTCTCCAGATGAAGACCGGCGTCGAGTGCGAGTTCTTCCTGATCACGCCCTGCGGCTCGGAGCCGGCCGACACCGCCGACAAGCAGACGAAGCCCTGCTACGACCAGTCGGCCCTGATGCGCCGCTACGAGGTCATCACCGAGATCTGCGACGGCATGCTGCAGCTCGGCTGGAAGCCCTACCAGAACGACCACGAGGACGCGAACGGCCAGTTCGAGATGAACTGGGACTACGACGACGCGCTGGTCACCGCCGACCGGCACGCCTTCTTCAAGTACATGACCCGCTCGATCGCCGAGAAGCACGGGCTGCGGGCGACCTTCATGCCCAAGCCCTTCATGGACCTGACGGGCTCGGGCTGCCACGCCCACGTCTCCCTCTGGCAGGACGGGCGCAACGTCTTCGCCGACGGCTCGGACGAGATCGGCCTCTCCCAGACCGGCTACCACTTCATCGGCGGCCTCATCCACTCGGCCGACGCGCTGGCCGCGCTGACCAACCCGACGGTGAACTCCTACAAGCGCATCAACGCGCCGCGCACCACCTCGGGGGCGACCTGGGCGCCCAACACCGTCACCTACACCGGCAACAACCGCACCCACATGATCCGGGTGCCGGACGGCGGCCGCTTTGAGTTCCGCCTCGCGGACGGCGCGGCCAACCCCTACCTGCTCCAGGCCGCGATCCTGGCGGCGGGCCTCGACGGCATCCGCAACCGCCGCGATCCGGGCAAGCGCCTCGACATCAACATGTACACCGACGGCCACACGGTCGAGGGCGTGAAGCGGCTGCCGCTCAACATGCTCGATGCGCTGCGCGCGCTGGAGCAGTCGAGCGTCCTCCACGAGGCGCTGGGCGGCTTCGTGCCGAGCTATCTCAAGCTCAAGACCCAGGAGTGGAACGACTACTGCCGCCACCTCACCCAGTGGGAGCGGGACACCACCCTCGACTGCTGAGCCCCGCGACGCCGGGAAAAGGCCGGTGGAGATGGACCTGCGCTTCTCCTCCGGCCGATGCCCGGCCTGCGGCGCCACCTACGGGACCGTCGCCGGGCCGGGCCTCCTCGTCCTCTACCCCTGGCCGGCGCCTCTGAACTGCCGAGCGTCCGCCGGCCGGCTTGCGCAGGCCCCCCTGTCCTGCCCTACCCTGCGCGACGCCCTCGCCCTGCGCGACGGGCGTCGAACCGCATCCTCGAACAGGCCGGAAACATCATGAGCGATCGCATCATCCTTCGTGCGGGCGAGGCTTTGGTGGCGGGAGGGCCGCCGAACACGGCCTCCGAGCCCGAGGTGATTATCGGGGAGCTCGACGGCCCGGTGGGCACGGCGCTGGCGACGCTGACGGGCGACCAGGTCGTCGGGCATTCCCGCGTCTTCGCGCTGCTCAACACCGACATCATGGTGCGGCCGGTGACGCTGTGCGTCTCGAAGGTCAGCGTGACGGAGAGCCGCTACACCTCGATCCTGATGGGGACGGTGCAGTTCGCCATCGCCAACGGCGTACTCGACGCGGTGCGGGCGGGCTACATCCCGAAGGACAAGGCCAACGATCTCGGCATCATCTGCTCGGTCTGGCTAAGCCCCGGGGTGATCGAGGCCGAGAGCATCGACCACAAGGCGCTGTTCGACATCCAGCGCCGGGGCATGACGGAAGCGATCCGCAAGGCGATGACCAACGAGCCCTCGATCGACTGGCTCCTCGAGAACCAGGACAAGATCACCCACAAGTACTACCAGATGGGTCTCGACGGGAAGATCTAGGCACCGTCGCCGCGTCCGCGGCCCCGCCCGCTCGCGCATCGTCCCGAGGCCTGTCGAGGCGGTCCATTGCCAGACTTGGCCGCCGCCCTAGGCTTGTGCATGTCCCCAGGACGAGGGCGACATGATCTTCGTGACGGACGCCGCGTGCCACCGCATCTACGCCAGCGGCGAATGGACGGCCCTGACCGGGCAGAGCATCCCTGACTCGCTCGGCCGGGGCTGGCTCGACCGCGTCCACGCGGACGACCGCCGGATCGTCATGGACGCCCTGGCGCGCGCCTTCTCGACAGCCTCCGAGTTCAGCATCCGCTTCCGCGTCCTGCGGCCGGACGGGCGGGAGCTCTGGGTGGTCGCCGGGGGAATCCCCTCCCACGGTCCGCCGGACAATGCCTTCATCGGCTATCTCGGATCGCTCACCGAGCTGACCGAGACGGCGGCGCCGGGCCTCGAGGCCTATGCCAACGTCCGCCGGTTCGTGCCGCCGCCGACCCATCGCTCCGCGTCGGCGGACGACAAGCTCGACCGGATCGCCGATCATCTCATCATCGCGCACTCGCTCATCGACACGGACGGGGTCCGGTCGGCGCTGCCGGCGCTGAAGCAGGCTCTCGCCGAGGTCGGCTTCGCGCTCGCCGCGAGGATGCGGACGATGCCGCCGCCGCACTGATCCGGCCGACGTGCCCGGCGCGGCCGGAAAGCTACCGCGGCAGGCCCCGCACCTCGCAGCCGTACTCGGCGGCGGATTCCGTGAGCCAGCCCCAGAAGCTGCCGGCGAAGCTCCGCGGCACCGCGAGCTCGTAGGTGGGCGCATCGTCGAGCTGCCAGATCTGCGCGACGATGTGGCTGATGCCGGTGCCGGCGGCGCTGCCGGCGCGGAAGGCCCGCGGGTGCAGGTCGACGCCGACGCCCTTCGAGAGGGCCGTGCGGGCCTGAGGCCCCGAGACGCGGACCACGGCGCGGGAATCACTCTGGTCGGTGACGGCGGCGAGCCCCGCCAGCGCCTCGCCGAAGCCCGCGAGGTCCGCCCGCGAGGGTGCTACGGCGAGCCACTGGCCGGGGCCCGCCCAGACGAGCCCGCGCCCGCTCGCGAAGGCGGCGGCTCCCGGCGCCGGCGGCGCGAAGCCGAAGCGTTCGGAGAGCGCGCGGGCAAGCGCCTCGTCCTGCCCGTCGGCCAGGATGATCGTGGCGAGCCCGATCCCCTCGCGCAGGTCCAGGATGACGCCGGGCTCAGCCCCGGCCCGGCCCTGCCGGCCGGGCTTGGCGAAGCCGGCCCAGGCGCTGCGGGGCCGCCAGGAGGATGTCGTCGCGATCTCAGACACGCAGCTTCTCCTCCTTCGGGTCCACGAACACGGGCGAGCAGATCTCGACCTCGACATCGCCCCCGCGCACGGGGTCGTAGGCGCGCACCCGCTCCCCGTGGCGCTCGGTGCCGCCGCGGATCAGGCCGATGCCGATCCAGGACTTGAGGCTCGGCGAGTAGGCGACCGAGGTCAGGTAGCCCTGGTCGGCGGCCAGGCTCGGCGTCTCGCCGACTCCGAGGAAGTGCGAGCCCGCCCGCAGGCGCTGGCTCGCATCCACGGGCTTGAAGCCGACGAGGATCGGCCGCTGTGGGTCGGTTAGCGCGGCGCGCTCCTTCATCAGGCGGCCGACATAGTCCTTCTTCTTGGCGAGCATCCCGCCGAGGCCGATGTCTCGGGCGGTGGTCTGGCCGTTGATCTCGGCGCCGGCGGCGTGGCCCTTCTCGATGCGCATCACCGAGAGCGCCTCGGAGCCGTAGGCGGTGATGCCGTAGGGCGTGCCCGCCGCCATGATCGCCCGCCAGGCGGCGTCGCCGTAGGCGGCCGGCACCGCGATCTCGTAGGCGAGCTCGCCGGAGAACGAGATGCGGAACAGCCGCGCCGGGATGCCGCCGCCGACGGTGACGTCGGCGCAGGCGAGGAACGGGAAGGCCTCGTTCGAGATGTCGAAGCCGGGGTCGATCACGCCCTTCAGCGTGTCGCGGGCACGGGGACCGGCGACGGCGTACTGCGCCCACTGCTCGCTGATCGACACGATCTGCACGTCGAGCTCCGGCCAGAGCCATTGCCGGGCGTATTCGAGGTGCTGCATCACCCGGGCGGCGTTCGCCGTCGAGCAGGTCATGACGTAGTGGCTGTCGGACATGCGGGCGACGGTGCCGTCGTCGAGCACGAAGCCGTCCTCCCGCAGCAGGATCGCGTAGCGGGCCTTGCCGATGGCGAGCGTGCCGAACGGGTTCGCCGTGACGCGCTCGATGAAGGCCAGCGCGTCCTTCCCCTGGATGTCGACCTTGCCGAGGGTCGTCACGTCGCAGACGCCGACCTTGGCGCGCACCGTGTCGACCTCGCGGTTGACGCTCTCCATCCAGTCCGCCTCGCCCTTGCGGGGGAAGTAGGCGGGCCGTAGCCACAGCCCGGTCTCGACGAAGACACACCCGTTCTCCTCAGCCCAGGCGTGGGACGGGACGTGCCGGGTCGCGCGGAACTCCTTACCGCGATGGTGGCCGGCGAAGGCGCCGATGGCGATCGGCGTGTAGGGCGGCCTGAACACCGTGGTGCCGACACTCGGGATCGGCTGGCCCGTCAGCTCGGCCATGATCGAGAGGCCGGCGAGGTTCGAGGTCTTGCCCTGGTCGGTGGCCATGCCGAGCGTCGTGTAGCGCTTCAGCAGCTCGACGGCCCGGAAGCCCTCGCGATGGGCCAGCTCGATGTCGGAGACCGCGACGTCGTTCTGGAAATCGGCGAAGGCCTTGCCCTTGGTCCTCGGCGCCCGCCACAGGGGCGTGTGACTGACGCTCTCCGGATCGGTCTGGGGCGCAGGCGCGGCCGCGCCGTCGAAGCCGCAGGTCGCAGCCGCCTCCTGGCCCGCCCGTGCACCGCCGGACAGGCAGTCGGCCAGCGCGAAGTCGCCTGCCGCAGAGCCGGCGGCCGTCATGCCCGAGGGCAGCGTGCCGGGGACGAAGGCGTGGATGTCCTCCCGCCAGACCGGCCGGCGGGAAAGGTGCGAGTCGAGATGGACGATCGGGTTCCAGCCGTTCGCCATGGCGAGGCAGTCGCAGGCGATCTGGTCGAAGCGCCCCGAGGCGTCGGAGACCTCGATCGCCGAGAGCGCGAGATGGCCCTTCGTGCCGGATACGAAGCTGCCGGTGAGCACGCGGCCCCCCGCCGCCTCGACGGGGCGGCGCAGCTCGGCCGGGACGCTCGGGCGCGTATCGATGACGGCGGCGACCGTGCCGCCCGCCGCCAGCACGTCGGCGGCCGTGCGCCAGCCGTCGTCGCTGGAGGTCAGGACCGCGATGCGCTTGCCCGGCAGCACGCCGAAGCGGTTGAGGTAGGTGCGCACGGCGCCGGCCAGCATGACGCCGGGCCGGTCGTTGCCGCCGAAGACGTGGGGACGCTCGATGGCGCCGGCAGCGAGCACCGCGCGCTTCGCCGCGATCCGCCACAGCCGCTGGCGCGGCGTATGGGCGGGCGGCACGGCGAGGTGGTCCGAGACCCGCTCCACCGCCCCGTAGGATCCGTGATCGTAGACGCCGAACAGCGTGGTCCGGGGGAGGATGCGCACCTCGGGCATCGAGGCCAGCTCGGCGAGCGCCTGCGCGGCCCAGTCCGCGGCGGGGCGCCCGTCGATCTCCCGGCGCTCGGCGAGCAGCCGGCCGCCGGGGCGCGAATCCTCGTCGACGAGAATGACGCGGGCCCCCATGCGCCCGGCGGCGAGCGCCGCCGAGAGGCCGGCCGGGCCGCCGCCGATCACCAGCACGTCGCAATGGGCGAACATGCGGTCGTAGTGGTCGGGGTCCGGCGCGTTCGCCGCCCGGCCGAGCCCCGCGGCGCGGCGGATCATCGGCTCGTAGAGCTTCTCCCAGAAGGCGGCCGGCCACATGAAGGTCTTGTAGTAGAAGCCCGCCGCGAAGATCGGCGCGGCGAGCGCGTTGACGCCCAGCGCGTCGAAGGCGAGCGAGGGCCAGCGGTTCTGGCTCGACGCCTCGAGCCCGTCGTAGAGCTCGGCCACGGTGGCGCGGGTGTTCGGCTCCCGGCGCGCCCCGGTGCGCAGCTCGACGATGGCGTTCGGCTCCTCGGAGCCCGCCGAGAGGATGCCGCGGGGCCGGTGATACTTGAACGAGCGCCCGACGAGCCGCACGCCGTTGGCGAGCAGCGCCGAGGCGAGCGTATCGCCGGGGAAGCCCGTGAGGGCGCGTCCGTCGAAGCGGAAGGAGAGCGGACGGGTCCGGTCGACGAGGCCGCCCGCGACGCGGAAGGGCTGCGCGGGATTGTCCGAGCGGGCGAGCGGTGCCTGGGTTTCCGCGCGCTTGAGGGTGAGCGTGCTCATGCGGCCTCTCCCGACGTCGTGCCAGAATTGCGACGGGCGAGCCCGGCCTCGCGGGCGGAGGTCACGTCGCTGATCTCGTGGGTGCGGGTGTCGCGGGTGACGACGAGCCAGGAGCGGCAGCCGGCCCCGTGGTACCAGAGCTCCCGGTGCACCCCGGCGCGGTTGTCGCGCAGGTACACGTAGTCGTGCATGGCGGCCGCGTCGGTGCCCATCCCGTCCGGCCGGGCGCCGCCGGCGTCGCCGAGATAGGTGAACTCGCCGTTGTCGCGCTCGCCGCAATAGGGGCATCGGATGCGCATGGATCGGGTCTCCTGATCGGGTTCGGCGTCCGCCTGAGCGGGCGCCGCAAGCGCGACCGCGCGTCGCCGCCCATGCGGCGGATCGCGTCGGCGGCTCCACCGCCGACGCGAGGGGCGTCAGTGCAGGTTGGGCTGGGCGCCCATGCCCTTCTCGTCGATGACGTGGCCTGTGGCGAAGCGGTCGAGGCGGTAGGCGGCGCTGTGGGGATGGGCCTCGTCGCGGGCGATGGTGTGGGCGAAGCAGAAGCCCGCCGCAGGGGTCGCCTTGAAGCCGCCGTAGCACCAGCCCGCGTTGAGATAGAGGCCGCCGATGTCGGTGCGGTCGATGATCGGCGAGCCGTCCATCGACATATCCATGATGCCACCCCAGTGGCGCAGGAGCCGCAGCCGCCCGAGGCCAGGCCAGAGGGCCATGCCGCCCTCCATCACATCCTCGATCGTGGCGAGGTTTCCGCGCTGGGCGTAGGAGTTGTAGCCGTCGATGTCGCCGCCGAAGACGAGGCCGCCCTTGTCGGACTGGCTGACGTAGAAGTGCCCGGCGCCGAAGGTCATCACGCAGTCGATAAGCGGCTTGATGCCCTCGCTGACGAAGGCCTGGAGCACGTGGCTCTCGATGGGCAGGCGCATGTCGACCATCGCCGCGAGCAGCGACGAGGAGCCGGCGACCGAGAGTGCGACCTTCTTCGCCTTGATGAAGCCCCGGCTCGTCTCGACGCCGGTGACGCGGCCGTTCTCCCGGCGGATGCCGGTGACGGCGCAGTTCTGGATGATGTCGACACCCCGGTCGCTGGCGGCGCGGGCGTAGCCCCAGGCCACGGCGTCGTGGCGCACGGTGCCGCCCCGGCGCTGGAGGAGGCCGCCCTTCACGGGAAAGCGCGCGTTGTCGAAATCGATGAAGGGCACCATGCCCCGAACGCCCTCGCGGTCGAGGAGCTCGGCGTCGATGCCGGCCATGCGCATGGCGTTGCCGCGGCGCGCGTAGGAATCCCGCTGGGCGTCGGAGTGGAACAGGTTCAGGACGCCGCGCTGGCTGACCATGGCGTTGTAGTTGATGTCCTGCTCCAGCCCCTCCCAGAGCTTCATCGAATGCTCGTAGAAGGGGATGTTGCCCGGCAGCAGGTAGTTCGAGCGCACGATGGTCGTGTTGCGGCCGACATTGCCCGAGCCGACATGGTTCTTCTCGACCACGGCGACGTTGGTGATGCCGTGCTCCTTGGCGAGGTAGTAGGCGGTCGCCAGCCCGTGCCCGCCGCCGCCGACGATGACCACGTCGTACTCGGGCTTCGGCGCCGCATCCCGCCACTGGGGCTTCCAGTCCCGCTGGCCGCGGAGCGCCTGGGCGAGCACGCTGAAGACCGAATAGTGCATCCCGTGGCTCCCGATCCGCGCCGCCTCGCGACGGCTTCGATGGGGAGAGTATCCGCCGAAGGACCCGAAGGCGGCTTGCAATTCGCGACGCGATTCCGGCAAATCGCGTCGATATGCAGCCCGTGATCCCGGACACTGATTCCGACGTGCCGATCACCTTCGGCTTCGTGCTGCTGCCCGGCTTCCCGCTGATGTCCTACGCGGCGGCGGTCGAGCCGCTGCGGGCAGCCAACACCATCACGGGCCGGGACCTCTATCGCTGGTGGCACGCCGCGCCCGGCGGCGGCGCGGTGACGGCCTCGAACGGCGTCGCGGTCGTGACCGACGTCGCGGTCGGCGAGGGCCGGCTCGGCGCCGACCGGGTGTTCGTGTTCGCAGGCGGCAACCCCTCGGGCTTCGAGGACCCGGCGCTGAGCGCCTGGCTGCGGCGGCTGGCGCGGGGCGGCGCGACGCTGGGGGGTATCTCCGGCGGTCCCTACCTCCTGGCGCGGGCGGGCCTCCTCGACGGGCACCGCTGCACGCTCCACTGGGAGCACGTGCCCGCCTTCCAGGAGAGCTTCCCGGGGGCGCAGGTGGTGCGCTCGCTCTACGAGATCGACGGCGCGCGCGTCACCTGCTCCGGCGGCATCGCCGCCCTCGACCTGATGCTGCACCTGATCGGCCGCGACCACGGTCCGGGGCTCGCGGCTGGCGTCGGCGACTGGTTCCTGCACAACCAGATCCGCGAGGGCCTCAGCCCGCAGCGCATGGACCTGCGCCAGCGCTTCGGCGTGCGCGATCCGCGGCTGCTGCGGGTGCTCGGCGCGATGGAGGAGGCGCTGGAGACGCCGCTCTCTCGCGAGGCGCTCGCCGATATCGCCCATGTCTCGGTGCGCCAGCTCGAGCGGCTGTTCCGGGACGGGCTCGGGACAGGCCTGCACCGGCACTACCTCGACCTGCGCCTCGACCAGGCGCGGCGGCTGCGGCGGGAGACGAGCCTGAGCGTGGCCGAGATCGCCGCGGCGACGGGATTCGCCGACGCGGACGAGCTCTCGCGCGCCGAGCGCCGCCGGGCGCGGCGGGGGGCTCAGGCCCGCTGAGAGGCCTGCGCCGTCGCCTCGCGCAGGCGGGCGATGCGGTAGGCGTCGGGGATCGAGATCGCCCACACGAACAGGCCTGCCGCGTGGCGGCCGATGGCGCTCGCGTCGGGCCCGGCGAACTTCGTAGTCAGCCAGGCGCCGAGCAGCGTGAAGAAGGCGAAGCCGAGTCCGCGCTGCGCCCGGCCGAGGAGCACGTGGCCCATGCCCGGCAGGGCGAGCGCCGCGGCGAGGACGAGATAGGGGTTAGGCCGCCGCACGGGGTCCTGCACTGTCATGCTCTGCCTTTCCGGCGCTCCGGGAGAGGATCAGCGCCGCCTCGAGCACCGGCGCCAGCGCCTGCGGCGGCACCCGCTCGATGGGAAAACTGTTCTCGCGCAGGAGAAGGTAGGCGCCGCGCTCGCCCTGCGCGAGCTGCGTGACGATGCGGGTCCCGCGGGGGGTGATGAGCACCTCCTTCACCCGCGCGTCCCGCAGGATGCCGGCCACCGGCTCGCGGAGACGGTCGAGGAGCGTCCCGGCACCCCGCGTGCCGCGCAGGCAGGTGTCGCCCGGCCAGCCCTCCGGCACCGCGAGGCGCTCGGGAAGCCGGTCGCCGGGGCTGTAGAACTCGGCGCCCGCCACGCGCCGCAGGGCGTCGAGCGTATGCGGCTGGCCGGTCGGCGCGTGGACGGACACGCTGAGCCAGAGCTGCGGCAGACGCCGGAAGACGAGGGCCTCGGGGATCAGCCGCACGGCGACCGGCAGGCCGCGGTAGCGGCCGTCGAGGGTGGCGTAGCCGGTCCGATCCGTGCCCTTCACAGGGTCTTCGAGGAGCGCGGCGCAGCCGTCGAGCATCGCCGCGCGGATCCGGCCCGCCGCGACGGCGCGCCGGCGCAGGAGGAACCCTGCGCCGGCGGCGATCGCGATGGCGAGAAGCCAGGTCATCCGGGCTCAGTACCCCTTCGGCCTCGGCCAGTGCATCGTGAACTGGTCGCCCCGGCGCACGTACTTGTAGCGGTGCAGGACGAACCAGGCGGAGGCCGTGATGTAGAAGGTCATCATCGCCACGAGCTGGGTGCCGTAGCCGAGGAACACCGCCACGTAGGTAACGATGCAGAGGATCAGCAGCAGCGCGCAGGGCAGCGGGTGCATGGGGTGGACGTAGCCCCGCGCGATGGTGCCGAGCGGCCACTTGCGGCGGAACAGGATGATGGACAGCGCCATCAGCGTGTAGCCGAGCAGGCCCGACAGGATCGAGAAGGCGATGGTCTGGTCGAGGGGCGTCGAGATGGCGAACAGGATCGCGATCGGCACGAAGAACACGATCGAGCGGTAGGGCGTCCGGTAGGTCGGGTGCACCGCGCCGAACCAGGCCGGCATGTAGCGGTCGCGGCCCATGGCGAACCAGGCGCGGGAGGCGTCGTTGATGCAGCCGTTGGCCGAGGCGACGGTGGCGAACAGCGTCCCGAAGAACAGGAACACCTCGAGATACGGGTTCCCGGTGAGACGGCCCGCGTCGTAGAGCGGCGTCACCGCCTGCCCGAGATACTCCCAGGGCATCAGGCCCGAGCAGACGTACCAGGTCGCGGTGGCCGCGATCAGCAGCGTCATCATGCCGGTCATGGTGCCCAGCGGCAGGGCGCGGGCGGGGGAGCGCACCTCCTCCGCCGCCTGGGTCGTGCCCTCGATGCCGAGGTAGAACCACAGGCCGAAATGCATCGCCGCCAGGATACCGAGGGAGCCGTAGGGCAGCTCGACGAACAGGCTCTGGTGCTGGAGCACGGCGCCCGGCGCCCAGGGCTGGGTCGCCAGGAACAGCACCACGATCGCGACGAAGGCGGCGGCCGTGATCAGCAGGTTGAGGGTCAGCGAGGCGAGCACGCCCCGGTAGTTGAGGAAGGCCAGCGCCACGATGGTCAGCACCATGAAGGCGCGCTTGTCGACGCTTCCGGGAATGCCGTGGTTGGCCAGGAACGCCTCGATGAGATCGCCGGTGACGATGGCGTTCGAGACCTCGAGCATGGTGTAGGCCATGACGAGGTAGAGCCCGACGTTGAAGGCCGCGAGCGGCCCGATGATGTGCTTGGCCTGGGCGTACTGCCCGCCGGCGGCGGCGACCGTCGAGGTGATCTCCGAGTCGATCATCGCGACGCAGGTGTAGAGGATGCCCGCGAGCCAGCAGGCGGTGAGCGCGGCCACGGGCCCGCCCTTCCCCACCGCGAAGTTCCAGCCCATGTACTCGCCCACGAGCACGATGCCGACGCCGAGCGCCCAGACATGGCCCGGCCCGAGGACGCGCAGCAGCGCGATGCGCTTGCCCGGCGTGGCGGCGACCTCGGGAGGCGCCTCCGCGGCGGCGCCCGGAAGAATGGCGGTGGACCCGATCGTCTGACCCTTGCTCATCACGACCTCGCTGCCGTCTCGCCGGTCTCGGCGTCGATGATCTCGCCCTCCTCGGAGGAGAGCAGGTAGTCCTCGCCGTAGGTGCGGTTGACCCGCAGGAGGTCGGCCCCCATCCACAGCGCGAGGGCGGCGGCGATGCCCCACGCCCCCCAGTTCATGATCTCGACCATGCCGGCGTCCCCGATCGGTGCGATTGTCGTGAAGGGTGTGCTCAGGACCGGCGCGGGCCGGTCTCGTCGCCGAAGCGCTCGGCGATGACCTCCCGGTACTCCTTCTCCGAGTATCGGAACATGAAGATGAAGTATCCGACGATGATGATCGCCGTGAAGGCCAGCGCCACCCAGTTGAAGCTGTAGTCGAAGCGCGTGCCGATGATGGTCGCCGCCTTCTCCGGGGCGATGCCGAGCTTCTCCCACTGCGCGGCCATGGTGGCGTTCTGCCCCAGGCTCTCCCAAGTCGGGCTCTGGAACTCCCGCGTCGTGGTGCCGGCGCCGGCGAGCTTGAACAGCAGCGGCAGGTAGAGGGTGATGCCGACGAGGACGAGCATCAGCAGCCCGTCGAAGATCTGGCCCGCCACCGACTGCTTCGGCGGCTCGTAGGGAACCTTGCTCATCGGCTTCCTTTCACGCGCCGGCGCTCCTCGCGCAGCCGGTCGAGGTAGTAGATGTCCATGCCGTAGATGGCGGCGCGGTCCTCGCCGTAGTGGCGGATCATCGCCGCGATCGCCGCGGTGTTGAGGAAGAGGACGCAGGCTCCGAGGACGACCATGATCCAGGTCACCTGCGAGGCCTCGAAGGCACTTCGCATCGTCCAGAACGTGAAGCCGTAGATCAGCCACACCGCGACGACGGCGCCGATGGCCGCGGCGCAATCGCGCCGGAACATCGACGCGACGCGGGGATCCTGGTGCTGCATGGCACGCTTCCCTCCCTCTCAGGCCATTCCTTCAAGGAACTGGCCGTTCTTTTCAGGAAAGATCGTGCGGAATCGTGCAGCCTGTCAATGCCGAAATGACGCATGATGCGCCGATCGCGCAATTTTGTGCCACGCGCTGCCTCTCAGGAGGGCAGCGGACAGCAAAAGACCCGCCGCGCCTGGGGTCGGCGGGCGGGTCCGGTCGGTCGCGGCGCTGCGAGCCGCGTCAGGACATGCCCAGGGCCTGCATGTAGAGCTCGAGGATCGCCTCCTGCTCTTGGCGCTCGGAATGGTCCTGCTTGCGCAGGCGCAGGATGGTGCGCACGGCCTTCACGTCGAAGCCGCGGCCCTTCAGCTCGGCCATCACGTCCTTGATGTCGCCTGCGATGCCGGCTTTCTCCTCCTCGAGGCGCTCGATGCGCTCGATGAACTGCTTGAGCTCCTCGGCGGCGACGCCGCCGGCGCCGGAGATGTCGGCCTCCGGCATGGAATGGGCGTTCATGGTCACGGTCTCCTGTGGAGGCTCCCGCGCCCTCGCGGCGCGCTGTCCTCGCTCGTACGCGGTCAACCTTACCCGGAGGTGAGCGCCGGAGTCCCGGGCGTCCTCAGTGCGAGGCGTCCTTGGCCTGCGCCTCTGCGAACGCGGCCGCCTGCGCCGGGCTCGCCTCGGCCTGGTGCTGCGCCTTCCAGGTCTCGTAGGGCATGCCGTAGACGGCCTCGCGGCTCTCGTCCTTGCTCATCGTCAGGCCGCGCTCCTCGGCGGCGTCCTTGAGCCAGTTGGAGAGGCAGTTCCGGCAGAAGCCGGCGAGGTTCATGAGGTCGATGTTCTGCACGTCGGGGCGGTTGCGCAGGTGCGACACGAGCCGGCGGAACACGGCCGCCTCCAATTCGGTGCGGGTCGTCTCGTCGAACTTCGCGATGTCGATCTCGGGCATCACCGTTCTCCCAGGTTCATCAGCGGCCGCAGCAGCCGCGCGAAGCGCTCCGCCCATTCCGCCTGCCCCGCCTCGTCCTCGATGAGGTCCTGGCGGATCTCCACGAGGGCGTTGGGCAGCCCCCGCGCCGTGGCGTGACGGTCGATGGTGTCGCCGGGCAGGCCGCCGCCATAGGGCTCGTTGTCGCCCACCGTCAGCCGGGCCGGGTCGGCCTCGAGCCCGGCGATGAGCGGCACGCTCAGCCGGTCGTCGCGGTCGTAGAGGATACCGACCTGCCAGGGCCGGGCGATGCCCTTCCAGAAGGGCGTGAAGCTGTGCATCGTCAGGATGGCGGGCGGCGTCCCTGCCGCCTGCGCCGCGGCGACCGCCCCGTCGATCGCCCGGTCGAACGGGTCGTAGAAGCGGGCGATCCGCTCGGCCTTGCCGGCCTCGTCGATGCGGGCGTTGCCGGGCACCAGCGCCCCGTCGGAGAGGCGCATCACCAGGGTCGGGTCGTCGCGGCCCCGATTCGGGTCGATGATGAGACGCGAGAACCGTGTCAGGACCGCGGGCGCGCCGGTGAGCGCCGCGAGGCGCCGCGTCACCCCGGCCGCGCCGATGTCGTAGGCGATGTGTCGGGCGAACTGCGCTTCCGGCACCCCGAGCCGGCCGAGATCCTCCGGCACGTGGTTCGAGGCGTGGTCGCACAGGATCAGGAGCCCGCAGGCCGGGTCTCCGGCGATCGTCTCGACGGGATGGGGCGGGTGGCCGGTCTTGTCGGGGACGGGGTCTGGGCGTTCCAATGTCTGTCCGTGTCGGGGCCGGCCGCGCCGGCCCGGGCGCGCGGAGCGATGGAGGAGCGATCAAGCTGCGATCTTGCCGTCCGCGCGGGCCTCGGGCAGAGCACGTATCAAGGATCGTGCGCCGACGGCAACAATCCGGGCCGCTGCCCTCCCCCGCGCGGGAGGCGGCGCGCCGCGCACGCGGAAGAACTTCGAGGAAGGGCCCGAGGACCACGCATGACTGCTCCCGACACCGCCGCCGTCAACGAGCAGCGCATCCTGCTCGGCGGTATCCTCGACGAGGCCATCGCCGCCGCCCATCCCTCCCGCTGCCTCGCCGGGCAGCTGCCCGCGCCCTCGCGGGGTCGCCTCGTCATCCTCGGCGCCGGCAAGGCGGCGGGCAGCATGGCCGCGGTGGCGAGCCGCTTCTACCGGGAGGAGCACGGGCTCGGAGCGGACCGCGTCGTCGGGCTCGCCGTCGCCCGCCACGGCTACGGCGAGGAGGCGCCCCTGATCCGCATGGTCGAGGCGGGCCACCCCGTCCCCGACGCCGCCGGCATCGAGGCGACCAGGGAGGCGCTGCGCATCGCCTCCGAGGCCGGACCGGACGACGAGGTGCTGGTGCTCCTCTCCGGCGGCGGCTCGGCCAACTGGATCGCCCCGGCCGGTGCCCTGACGCTGCCCGAGAAGCAGGCGATCACCAAGGCGCTGCTGCGCTCGGGCGCGCCGATCGGCGAGATCAACACGGTGCGCAAGCACCTCTCGCGGATCAAGGGCGGGCGCCTGGCGGTGGCGGCCCGCAACGCCCGCTCGATCCTGACGCTCGCGATCTCCGACGTACCCTTCGACGATCCGGCGGTGATCGCCTCGGGGCCGACCGTGCCCGACCCCTCGACGCTCGCCCAGGCCCGCGACATTTGCGAGCGCCGGAGCATCCCGCTCCCCGAGGCCGCCAAGGCGCTGCTGTCCGATCCCGCCAACGAGACCCCGAAGGCGGGCGACCCCGCCTTCGCGAGGGCCGAGTACCGCATCGTCGCCCGCCCGATCGACGCGCTGGAGGCCGCCGCCGCCGCCGCCCGCCGCGCCGGCTACGAGCCGGTGATGCTCGGCTCCGACCTCGAGGGCGAGGCCCGCGAGGTGGCCGCCGAGCAGGCCCGCCTCGCGCTCGAGATCAAGGCCGCCGGGCGCCGCGCCGCCCTCATCTCCGGCGGCGAGCTCACCGTGACGATCCGCGGCGAGGGCAACGGCGGTCCGAATCAGGAATACGCGCTCGCTCTCGCCATCGCCCTCGACGGCGCCGAGGGTATCTCCGGTATCGCCGCCGACACCGACGGCACCGACGGCGGCCGCGGCGAGGCGACCGACCCGGCCGGCGGCCTCGTCGACCCGACCACCCTGGCGCGCGCCCGCGCCGCCGGGCTCGATCCCGTGGCGATGCTCGCCGACAACGATTCGACCCGGTTCTTCGACGGGATCGGCGACCTCGTGCGGCCGGGTCCGACCCGCACCAACGTCAACGACTGCCGCGTCATCCTGATCGGCTGAGGCGCGACGGATGCGGCCCAGCCATGCTTTGCGGGTAGCCCTGCCCTGGGCGCTCGCCGCGCTCGCCGGGGCGGCGCTCGGCTCCGCCCCTGCGCGGGCGGACCTGCGCCTGTGCAACCTCACCGCGAGCAAGGTCGGTATTGCGCTCGGCTACCGCGACGGCCAGGGCTGGATCACCGAGGGCTGGTGGGACCTCAGCCCGAAGGGCTGCGAGACGCTCCTCAAGGGCGCGCTCGCCGGCCGCTACTACTACGTCTTCGCCGTGGACTACACGCGCGGCGGCGAGTGGAGCGGCCGCTCCCTGATGTGCACGAAGGATTCCGAGTTCACGATTCGCGGCGTCGAGGACTGCCTGGCGCGGGGTTTCGACCGCAACGGCTTCTTCGAGGTCGACACCCGCGAGCAGAAGAGCTGGACGATCCAGCTCACCGACCCGAACCAGCCGGTGCAGCCGCAACCCTGAGGCGTCGCCGCACCGGAAACCGACCGCGGCGCGCCGTGCCTCGGCCGTGTGCCGCCACCGGTTGGTCGACCGCAGCTTGACGTGGCCTCTCCCGGAGTGCTTCTGGCCGCACGCCACGGGGGCGCTCCCCCAAGACCGTCGCAGCCGACCTGTTCCGCCCGCTGACGACGGCCGCCATGGAGGCTAGGTTGAAGCGCTCACGCCGCACGAAGATCATCGCCACCCTCGGGCCGGCCTCCGATTCCCCGGAGATGATCTCCAAGCTCTTCCATGCCGGCGCCGACGTGTTCCGGCTCAACATGAGCCACCTCCCCCGCGAGCGCCTGCCGGAGAAGATCGAGGCGATCCGCGCCGTCGAGCGCGAGGCCAAGCGGCCCATCGCCATCCTCGTCGACCTCCAGGGCCCGAAGCTGCGCGTCGGCGCCTTCGCCGAGGGATCGGCCCAGCTCGTGCCGGGCGCCAGCTTCACCTTCGACGACAACCCCGAGCCGGGCGACGTGAACCGCGTCTACCTGCCCCATCCCGAGATTCTCCAGGCGGTCGAGCCCGGCCACTCGATGCTCGTCGACGACGGCAAGCTGCGCCTCACCGTCACCGAGGTGTCGCCGGGGCGCTGCACGACCCGCGTCGAGGTCGGCGGTCGCATCTCGAACCGCAAGGGCGTCTCGCTGCCCCACACCATCGTGCCCCTGCCGGCGATGACGGAGAAGGACCACGCCGATCTCGAGGCCGGGCTCAACGCCGGCGCCGACTGGATCGCCGTCTCCTTCGTGCAGCGCCCCGAGGACGTGGCCGAGGTCAAGAAGGTCGTTCAGGGCCGCGCCCTGGTGATGTCGAAGATCGAGAAGCCCCAGGCCCTCAACCGCCTGGAGGAGATCCTGGAGATCTCCGACGGCATCATGGTCGCCCGCGGCGATCTCGGCGTCGAGATGCCTCTGGAGCAGGTGCCGGGCGCCCAGAAGCGCCTGACCCGCGGCTGCCGCCGCCTCGGCAAGCCGGTGGTCATCGCCACGCAGATGCTCGAGTCGATGATCACCGCCCCCGTCCCGACCCGCGCCGAGGTCTCGGACGTGGCCACCGCCGTCTACGAGGGCGCCGACGCGGTGATGACCTCGGCCGAGAGCGCGTCGGGCGCCTACCCGGTCGAGGCCATCGCCACGATGAGCCGCATCGCCGAGCAGGTGGAGAAGGACGCCCTCTACTGGTCGATCATCTCGGCCCAGCGCTCCGAGCCCGAGCACACCGCCGCCGACGCCATCGCGGCCGCCGCCCACCAGATGGTCGGCTCCCTCGATCTCGACGCGATCATGGCCTGGACGCATTCCGGCTCGACGGCCCTGCGCCTGTCGCGGGCGCGCCCCAACGCCACGGTAATCGCCCTGACGCCGAAGCGCGAGACGGCGCGGCGGCTCGCCATGGCCTGGGGCACGCACCCGATCGTCACCAAGGACGCAAGCGACGTGGACGACATGGCCTTCCGAGCCGCCAAGTTCGCCGTGCGCGAGAACTTCGCCGAGATCGGCGACCGCATCATCATCGTGGCCGGCGTGCCCTTCGGGACGCCGGGCGCCACGAATCTGATCCGCATCGCCTTCGTCACCCGCGAGCACGCCGACCGCGCCTGAGGCTCAGCGCGCCGGCAGCCTGCCTGCCAGCGCCTCGATCTCGGCGACGAGCCGGTCTGTCGCGACCCACGGAGCCATGTGGCCGACGCCCGGCAGCGGCACCAGCCGCGCGCCGGGAATCGTCTGCGCGAGAGCCCGTCCCTGCCGGTCGAAGGGCACGACCGCGTCGGCCTCGCCCCCGACGATCACGGTCGGCACCGCGAGGCTCGGGGTGCGCGGCGCCATCCGCTCCAGGGCGGCGGGCAGGCCGGCAAGGTCCTGGACGTTGGCGAGCATGGCGCCCGGCCTCAGGGCCAGCGCCGAGCGGGCGCGGCGCAGGTAGTCCTCCGCCACCGGCTGGGGCGCGAAGGCGGCCCTCGCGCCCCGTTCGAGATGGTAGAGCCCCGCGGGCGGTCCGAGCGTCCGGCTGAGGAGCCAGGTGACGGGCGGCTTCAGGGCGAGGCGCCAGTACCAGGCGATCTCGGGCATCCGCTCGAAGGGCCGCGCGACCGGCGAGACCAGGGCGAGCCCGGCGACGCGCTCGGGATGGTCGAGGGCGAGCGCCAGGGCCAGTGCCCCGCCCCAGGAATGGCCGAGCACGATCGCGGGCCCGAGCCCGCGCGCCGCCAGCGCCTGCGCGATCAGGCGCGCCTGGGCCTCCGGCGCCGCATCCGACGATCCGCCGGGACGGTCGCTCCAGCCGAGGCCCGGCCGGTCGAGGGCGAGGACGTGGAAGCCGCGCGCGGCGAGCGGCCGGCCCAGGCTCTCCATCAGGTCGGCGCCGTTGCCGCCGGCGCCGTGAACGAGAATCACAGCCGGCCTGCCCGGCGTCGGGTCTCCCGCCTCGATCGCGGCGAGCCGGCCGCCCTCGACGGGAATGAAGGGTCCCTGAGAGGGGAACTCCCAGGCGGCCCGCTGCGCGATCAGCAGGGTCGCCAGCGCCCCGCTGCCGAGAATCATGGCGGCGAGCGCGAGCGGCGCCCCGATCAGCAGCGCGAGGAGCGTCCTCACCAGGCGGGCCGGCTCAGAGGTCGCGCCCGTCGACGTCGGGCGTCAGCTTCTCGATGGCGCCGCGCAGGCTCTGCATCCGCGGATAGATGGCTTGCGCCCGGCGGAAGGCCTCCAGAGCGCGCGGCTTGTCGTCGAGGGAGAGGTAGATCCGGCCGAGCGCCGCCCAGGCCTCGAAGTGGCGCGGCTCCAGCACCAGGGCGCGCTTGAGATCGGCGATCGCCGTCTCCTTGTCGGAGAGCTGCCAGAACACGAGGGCGCGGCGGTTCCAGCCCTCCGACCAGCCCGGCTCCAGGACGGTGGCCCGGTCCATGAGCTCGGCGGCGAGCGCGAAGTCGCGACCGCTCATCGCCTGGAGCGCGCGCTCGTTCAGGAGGTCGGCGGTGGCGCTGCCGGAGCGGGCGAGGCGGCGCTCGATGACCTTGGCCGCCCCCTGCGCCTCCGCATCGTCGGAGGCGCTCTGGAGGCGCGCGAACAGCTCGTCGAGGCTCGGGGGCGGTGGCCGCTCCGGCCGCGCGGTCTTCGGGTCCGGGGAGGCTTTCGGGTCCCGGGAAACCTTCGGATCCGGCGAGATTCCGGGGGCCGGGGACGCCCTGCCGGGCTGGCCGAGTCCCTGGCGCGGATCGCCGCGCTCGAACGGGGCCGCGAACACGGCGGCGCTCGACGCGCAAAGCGCACCGGCGAGCAGGAGCGGAAGGAGAGCGTGGGGCCGGCGCGGCATCGGACCAGAGTGGCCGCGGCGCTTCAGCCCGTCAACGCGCCGTCTCGACGCGCCGAATGCTGGCAGGAGACGGGCCGGCGCAGGATCGCGCGCCGGCGCCCGGTGTCGTCCTGCGACGCGCTTCAGCCCTGGCGGGCCTTGAAGCGCTTCTGGGTCTTGTTGATGACGTAGACCCGGCCCTTGCGGCGCACGAGCTGGTTGTCGCGGTGACGGCCGCGGAGGGACTTGAGCGAGTTGCGAATCTTCATCGGTCTCATCGGCGCGGGCTAAGCCGGCCGCTCGAAGCTAAAGTTTCGGGGTCGGGCGTCCCCGAAGGGGCGTCCGGCGACGGCGAGGCACGCAATCGCGGAAAGGCGGTTCCGTTAGCAGAGCGGCCCTGCGGAGGCAAGGCTGAGGCGGGGCTCAGCGCTCCCGCCAGGCCTTGGCGATCTGGTCGGTGAGCGGCTTCGTCAGGTAGGAGAGCACGGAGCGCTCGCCGATCTGCATGAAGGTCTCGACCGGCATGCCGGGCACCAGCCGCACGCCGCCGAGGCGCTGCTTCTCCGAATCGGGCACGTGGATGCGGGCGGTGTAGAAGGTGGCGCCGGTCTTCGGGTCGGTGCTCACGTCCGCCGAGACCCGGCTGACGACCCCGTCGATCTCCGGCGTGACCCGCTGGTTGAAGGCCGGGAAGCGCAGCACCGTCTTCTGGTCGACATGGACGCTGTCGATGTCCTGGGGCTGGATGCGCACCTCGACGGCGAGCTGGTCGGCGGAGGGCACGATCAGCATGGCCGGCTCGCTCGGGGTCACGAGGCCGCCGATCGTGTGCACGGTGAGCTGGTGGACGGTGCCGTCCTGGGGTGCCCGCAGGTCGATGCGCTTGAGCTGGTCCTCGGCGGAGACCCGCTTCTCCACGAGCTCCGACCACTTGGCGCGGATGTCGGCGAGGTCCTTGCCGACCTCGGTGCGCATGTCCTGGTCGATCTGGAGGATCTGAAGCTCGATCTCGGTGATCTTGCCCCGCGCCGAGGCGGTGGAGGCCATCAGCTGGCCGCGCTCGCCCTCAAGGCGGGCGGCGTCGCGCTCGAGCTGGTTCACGCGGGAGAGCTGGACGAGGTTCTTGGCGTAGAGCTCCTTCACGCCGCGCAGCTCCGGTCCGATCAGGGCGATCTCGCGGTTCTTGGCGGCGGCCTGCTCGGTGAGGCCGGCGATCTCCTGGCGGAGCTGCGTGACGCGCTCGCGCAGCTGCGCCTTCTGCCCCTCGCGGCCGGCGACGCGGGCGTTGAAGAGGCGCGTCTCGCCGTCGACGAGCCGGGCGACCACGGGGTCGCCCTCGGCCCGTGCCAGAAGCTCCGGCGGGAAGGCGACGGAGGCCGCCCCGTCGCGCTCGGCCTCGTCGCGGGACCGGCGGGCGGAGGCCTCGTCCAGAGCTTTCAGCACGATGTCGAGATTGGCGCGGGTCTGGGTCTCGTCGAGGCGGATCAGGATGTCGCCGGCCTTGACGCGCTGGCCGTCGCGGACCCGTAGCTCGCCGACGACGCCGCCGGTCGGGTGCTGGACCTTCTTCACGTCCGATTCGACCACGAGCTGGCCCGGCGCGATCACCGCGCCGGAGATCTGCGTGAAGGTCGCCCAGCCGCCGACGCCGACCACGAGGGCGGTGCCGAGGCCGATCGAGAGGGCGAGATGGCGCCGGATCGAGGCGTGGGCGGTGCGCTTCGGCAGTGCCGGAGCGAGGCCCGCGGGGATGCCGGCCGGGTTGAGGGTGGCGGCCATCACGCGCTCTTCTCTTGCAGGCTCACGGGGCCGGCGCCCCTCGGGGCACCGTCGAGGGAGGGGGGTCTCGCGGCCTCGCCGGGCACGGCGGCCGGGGCGGGACGCAGGACGCGCTTGAACACCTCGTCCTTCGGCCCGAAGGCCTGGGCGCGGCCCTCGGCCATCATCAGCACGAGGTCGACGGCGGCGAGCGCGCTCGGGCGGTGGGCGACGACGACGCAGATGCCGCCGCGCTGGCGCACGCCCAGGATCGCCTGGGTCAGGGCGTTCTCGCCCTCGCTGTCGAGGTTGGCGTTGGGCTCGTCGAGCACGACCAGGAACGGGTCGCGGTAGAGGGCGCGGGCGAGGCCGATGCGCTGGCGCTGGCCCGCCGAGAGCCCGGCGCCGCTCTCGCCGATGCGGGTGTCGTAGCCGTCCGTGAGGCGCAGGATCAGCTCGTGGACGCCTGCGGCGCGGGCGGCGGCGATGATCGCCTCCGAGCTGGCGTTCGGCTCGAAGCGGGCGATGTTCTCGGCGACGGTGCCGCCGAACAGCTCCACCTCCTGGGGCAGGAAGCCGATATGCGGCCCGAGATCGGCGCTCGACCACTGGTCGAGGGCGGCGCCGTCGAGGCGGACCTTGCCGCGCATCGCCGGCCAGACGCCGACCAGCGCCCGCACCATGGTCGACTTGCCGGAGGCCGAGGGGCCGATGACGCCGAGGCCCTGGCCGGCGCGGAGCGCGAAGGTGACGTCCTGCACCACGATCCGCGGCGTGCCGGGCGGGGCGACGCTGATCCCCTCGACGGAGACCGACTGCGTCGGCGCCGGCAGGGCGTGGGGCTGGCCGACGGCTGGGATGCGGGCGAGCAGGTCCGAGAGGCGGCTCCAGGACTGGCGCGCCTGCACGAAGCCCTTCCAGTTGGCGATCACCAGCTCCGCCGGGGCCAGCGCGCGGGAGACGAGGATCGAGGAGGCGATGATGATGCCGGCCGAGGCCTGGCCGTTGATGACGAGGTAGGCGCCGAGCGCCAGCGTGCCCGACTGGAGGGCCATGCGGAACACCTTCGAGGCGGCCCCGTAGAAGCCGCCGCCGTCGGAGACCGACTGCTGCGCCTGCATGTAGTCGGCGTTGGCGGCGGCCCAGCGGGCGCCGACCCGGCCCTGCATGCCCATGGCGGCGAGCACCTCGGCGTTGCGGCGCCCGGCCTCGGCGAGGCCGTTGCGGCGCAGGCCGTGGCTGGTCGCGTCCTTCGAATGGGCGCGGGTGGCGCGGTCGGTCAGCAGGGTGAAGGCCGCGAGCACGCCCGCGCCGACGAGCGCCGCGACGCCGATCAGCGGATGGAACAGGAAGCAGATGACGAGGTAGACCGGCATCCAGGGCAGGTCGAAGAAGGCCGAGGGGCCGGTACCGGAGAGGAAGCCCCGGACCTGATCGAGGTCGCGCAGGGGCAGCAGGCCGTCGCCCGGCATCGCGCCCTTGAGGGGCGCGCGCACCACGATGTCGAAGACCCGCGCGCTCAGCGCCTCGTCCACCGCCGCGCCGACCCGGGCCAGCACCCGCGAGCGGATCGCCTCCAGCACGCCCTGGAAGCCGTAGAGCACGAGGGCCAGGATCGAGAGGCCCACCAGCGTCGGGATGCTGCGACTGGGGATCACCCGGTCGTAGACCTCGAGCATGAAGAACGAGCCGGTCAGGTAGAGAATGTTGACGAGGCAGCTCATGGCGGCGACGCCGATGAAGGCGCCGCGGCACTCCGACAGCGCCGAGACGAGTTCGGGGGATCCCCGATCCTTGAGCATGACCGAACTTCCCCGAAGACCGCCGCCGAAAGGCAGCGCGTATCACGTCATAGGTTGATGAAGCCTTCCATACACCTAATCATGGCAGCACCGGGGTCGCGGACGCCTTATTTTACAAAGCTTTGCCGTGCATGGGATCCGGCGCGCGAGAGCGCGAATCAGGCTGTGTCCCGTCCTTTTTCCGCTCCGAGGCGGTGATTTCGGCCGCGTGATTCGCCCTCGACCGAGGCGGCGCCTCGCGGCCGAACCATTCCGCGAGGGTGACGGACCGGTCCCGGACAGGCCCGCGGGTCAGGACCTCCGCCGCCTCCGCCCGCCAGATGCGGACACCGTCGCGGAAGCACCGGCGCAGATGCGCCCGCCGCTCCGGGTCGGGACGATGTGCCCGAGCATCGAGCGGATGCCGGCCCGCTTCATCAGCGGCAGCAGGTCGGCGTCGCGCACGATGTCGATGGCGCCGATGGTGGCGAAGAGGCGCACCGGCATGTCCTCGGCAGACCTCCGCGAAGCGTTCCGGGCCGACCCGCGCCGGGCTTGACGCCCTCCCCGCCCGGGGTCCACTCCCCTGGCCCGTCGCGACCGGCCAGGAGGCCCCGCACCGATGCCGCCGCTCCTCGCCCTGCCCTTCCCGTCGATCGATCCCGTCGCCGTCGCGATCGGGCCGATCACGATCAAGTGGTACGCGCTGGCCTACATCGCCGGGCTCGTCGGCGGCTGGTTCTACGCCCGCCGCCTGGTACTCGCCGACAACCTCTGGGGCGTGGTGCGCCGGCCGACCACCGCCGACATCGACGACCTCATCGTCTGGGTGGCGCTCGGCGTCGTGCTCGGCGGCCGGCTCGGCTACGTGCTCTTCTACAACCTGCCGCTCTATCTCGCCGACCCGCTCGAGATCCTGGCGATCCGCAACGGCGGCATGTCCTTCCACGGCGGGTTCCTCGGGGCCGTGCTGGCGATGGTTCTGTTCGCCCGGCGCCGGGGGCTCGGCGCCTACACGCTCCTCGACGTCGCCGCGGTGGTGGTGCCGATCGGCCTGTTCTTCGGGCGCATCGCCAACTTCGTGAACGGCGAGCTCTGGGGCCGCGCCGCGCCGGACTTCGCCTACGCGGTGATCTTCCCCACCGGCGGCGACGTGCCGCGCCACCCGAGCCAGCTCTACGAGGCGCTGACCGAGGGGCTGTTCCTGTTCGTGGTGATGTCGATGTGCGTGCACCGCTACGGCTTCCGCCGGCCGGGGCTGATGGGCGGCATCTTCGTGCTCGGCTACGCGCTGGCGCGGACCTTCTGCGAGTTCTTCCGCGAGCCCGACCGCCAGCTCGGCTACCTGTTCGGTGAGGGGCTCGGGCCGCTGGGCGGCGGCGTCACCATGGGGATGCTGCTCTGCGTGCCGATGGCGCTCGTCGGCCTCACCTACATCGTGCTCGCCGCCTGCGGGGCGACGCGCCCGCGCGTGCCGGCAGAGACGACGCCCGAGGAGACGGCCCGCGCGTGAGCGAGACGCCGCTCCACGCCGAGATCGCGGCGATCATCCGCGAGACCGGGCCGATCGGCATCGACCGCTACATGGCGCTCTGCCTCGCGCACCCGGTCCACGGCTACTACCGCACCCGCGATCCCCTCGGCCGGGGCGGCGACTTCACCACCGCCCCCGAGATCAGCCAGATGTTCGGCGAGCTGATCGGCGTCTGGATCGCCGCCGCCTGGGACGCCCTCGGCCGGCCGCCGCGCCCACTCCTCGTCGAGCTCGGACCCGGGCGCGGGACGCTGACCGCCGACGCGATCCGCGTGCTGCGGCGCCTCCTGCCCGAGACCGTCTTCGCCGTGCATCTCGTCGAGACGAGCCCCGTGCTGCGGGAGCGTCAGGCCGCGACGCTGGCGGGTCTCGCGCCGGCCTGGCACGAGACGGTCGCGACCCTCCCCGAGGGCCCGGCCTTCGTCGTTGCCAACGAGTTCTTCGACTGCCTGCCCGTCCGGCAGTTCGAGCGGACGCCGCGCGGCTGGTGCGAGCGCCTCGTCGGGCTCGGCGACGACGGAGCGCTGGCGTTCGGCCTCGCGCCCGAACCGGAGCGGAATTTTTCCCTGGACGGCCCCGTCGGCGTGCTGGCGAGCGTGGCCGAGCCCGCCGCGCAGACGATGCGCTGGCTCGCCAAGCGCGTCGTGGTGCAGGGCGGCTGCGTGCTGGCGATCGACTACGGGCACGCCCGGCCGGGCTTCGGCGACAGCTTCCAGGCGCTCTCGGGCCACGCCTTTGCAGATCCCCTGGCGCGGCCGGGCGAGGCCGACCTCACCGTGCATGTCGACTTCGATGCCCTGGCGCGCGCGGCCGAGGCGGAGGGGGCAACGTGTCTCGGCCCGATCGAGCAGCGCGACTTCCTGCACGCGCTCGGTCTGCGGGAGCGGGCGGAGCGGCTCGCCGCCTCCGCCTCGCCCGAGCAGGCCGCAGCGGTCAGGACCGCCGCGGCCCGTCTCACGGAGCCTGAGCGGGGCGGGATGGGCAGCCTGTTCAAGGTGCTCGCCGTGGCACCTCCCGGCGCGCCGCCGCTGCCCGGCTTCTGAGCGCGCTCAGCCCGAGAACGAGCCGAAGCCTTCGGCCTGGGCGGTGGTGCTGGGCTTCGTGGTCTCGCCTTGGCGGTCGGTGACCGACTGCTTCTCGCGGATGCGCGCGGGCTCGCGGGCGCCGACGCTCGGCCAGATCGGACGGTCGGGCTGGTGCTTGATGGAGGGGGCCATCCGGTGCTCCTGATGAAGGAAGAGGCAGAAATCCGCCGCGATAAGCGTCGACATCCCGCCCCGGTTCCCGCTCCGCCGGCCCGTGTCCGCCGCCGATCGTCATCGCCATGGGGCGGGGCTTGCGCTATCGAGCGGCGACGCCATCCGCGGAGCCAGGCATGTTCATCGAAGCCCCCGAACTCGCCTCCCACGCGGGCCTGCGGCACGCCTTCTTCACCCGCCAGGGCGGCGTCTCGGAAGGGCTCTACGCCTCGCTCAACGGCGGCCTCGGCTCCGAGGATGACGGCGCGCGCGTGCGCGAGAATCGGGCGCGGATGTGCGCCCATCTCGACCTGCCGCCGGACCGTCTCGTCAGCCTCTACCAGATCCACTCGGCCGAGGTGGTCGTGGTCGAGGCGCCCTTCGCCCTCACCGACCGCCCGAAGGCCGACGCCATGGTCACGCGGGTGCCGGGCCTCGGCCTCGGCATCGCCACCGCCGATTGCGGGCCGATCCTGTTCGCCGATCCGGAGGCCAGCGTCGTCGGTGCGGCTCATGCCGGCTGGAAGGGAGCGCTGGGCGGCGTCGTCGAGGCGACCGTCGCGGCCATGGAAGGGCTCGGGGCCGAGCGCGGCCGCATCGTCGCGGTGCTCGGGCCGACCATCGCGCAGGCCTCCTACGAGGTCGGGCCGGACTTCCTGGAGCGCTTCCGGGCCGGCGTACCCGAGGCCGGCGCCTACCTCGCGGAGGGGGCGCGGCCGGGGCACGCGCAGTTCGACCTGCCGGCCTTCATCCTGTCGCGCCTGAGTGCCGCCGGCATCGCGCAGGCGAGCGCTCTGGGCCTGTGCACCTACGCCGATCCGGAGCGGTTCTACTCCTATCGGCGCACCACCCATCGCGGCGAGGCGGATTACGGCCGCCTGATCTCGGCGATCGCCCTGCTGCCCTGAGCCGAAATGTGGCAGCGCACCCGGCCTGCGACAATCTGTCTTGGAACAGCGCGCGGAAAGAGCGTGGCCTTGAGTGAACCTTAGCCATTTGCGGGCGTTCTGCACTCAAGAGACCCGAGAAATGGGGCGACGGACGCCACAAAGGCGCCGCCCTCCTCCACCGAGGCGTTGTCGCATCGCAACAGCCCCGGCGGCTCCGGTCCCTTAAGTTAGGGGAATGGCGGACAGCAGCCATCAAGGCGCGTCCGCTTTCAGGGACAGAGGACCAGTCACCATGAAGACCATGCTCAAGGGCGTCACCGCCCTCGCCGGCATCGCGTTCGCCGGCTCCGCCCTCGCCGCGGATCTTCCGCGTC
>NZ_BPQR01000017.1 GCF_022179345.1 Methylobacterium jeotgali
TCCAGGTGGAGCAGAGCCGAGACCAGATCCGGGCGGCGATCGTCTCGGCCTGGGGGCAGCTGGAATCGGCGAAGGCGCGGGTGATCGCCTCGCAGGCGCAGGTGCAGGCCAACGAGGTGGCGCTGAACGGCGTGCGCGAGGAGGCCCGCGTCGGCCAGCGCACGACGCTCGACGTGCTGAACGCGCAGCAGGAGCTCCTGAACGCCCGCGTGGCGCTGATCACCGCCCAGCGGGACCGGGTGATCTTCTCCTACGGCGTCGTGCAGTCCGTCGGCCGGCTCACCGCCCGCTACACGGCCCTGCCGGTCGCGGCCTACAGCCCGAAGACGCATTACGACCAGGTCAAGGACCTCTGGTACGGGCTGCGCACGCCGGACGGCCGCTGAGGCGAAACCGGTGATTTTCCCCTTGGACGTGTCTCCCGCGCGCTAGGTCCGGCGTCTCGGGCGTGGGATAGTGATTCTCTTAACGTTCCTTCCCGTCCCGAGCGCCGTCGAAGATGAGTGCAGCGAGTCCCAAGCCTCTGGACAAGGGCGGCGAGCCCTCGATGGAGGAGATCCTCGCCTCCATCCGGCGCATCATCGCGGACGATCAGGCGGCCAAGCCCGAGGAGGCGCCCCCGCGCGCCGCGCCGCCGCTCCCCGAGAACGACGACGTGCTCGACCTCGCCGAGGTCGCCGAGCCGGTGCGGCCCGCGGCCAAGCAGCCCGAGCCCGAGGAGACGATCGACTTCGACGCGATCGACTTCGACAGCCTCGAGGTCGAGCCCGATCCGCCGCCCCCTCCGCCTCCGCCGCAGCCTGCCCCCAGGGCGGTGCGTCCCGAGCCGATGATCGAGGAAGAGCCCGCCCCCCGGCTCACCTCGGAGGCGACCGACGCCAGCGTGAACCAGGCCTTCAACATGCTCGCCCACACGGTGCTGAGCCAGAACGCCCGCACCCTGGAGGATCTCGTCAAGGACATGCTGCGCCCGATGCTCAAGGCGTGGCTCGACGACAACCTGCCGGTGATGGTCGAGCGCATGGTCCGCGCTGAGATCGAGCGGGTCTCCCGCGGCCGCTGAGGCCCGGCAGGACCGTTCCGGGGGCAGGGTGGCGTCGCGCGCGTGTTGACGCGCGGGCGCGACGGGTTGAAAGCGGGCGCCATCCCCGCAGGACGCGCCCGAGCCCCGCATAAGCCCATGATGGACAAGACCTTCGATCCCGCCTCCGTCGAGGCCCGCGTCGGGCCGGCCTGGGAGAGCGCGGGCGCCTTCCGCGCCGGCCGCCCCGAGCGGGCCGGCGCCGAGCCCTTCTGCATCATGATCCCGCCGCCGAACGTGACGGGCACGCTGCACATGGGCCACGCCCTCAACAACACGCTCCAGGACGTGCTCGCCCGCTTCGAGAGGATGCGCGGGCGCGACGTGCTCTGGCAGCCGGGCACGGACCACGCCGGCATCGCCACGCAGATGGTGGTGGAGCGCCAGCTCATGGAGCGCCAGCAGCCCGACCGAAGGGCGATGGGCCGGGAGGCCTTCGTCGAGCGGGTCTGGGCCTGGAAGGCGGAGTCGGGCGGCGCGATCGTCCACCAGCTGAAGCGGCTGGGCGCCTCCTGCGACTGGTCGCGGGAGCGCTTCACCATGGACGAGGGCCTCTCGGCCGCCGTGGTGAAGGTGTTCGTGGACCTGCACGCGCAGGGCTTGATCTACCGGGACAAGCGCCTCGTGAACTGGGACCCCAAGTTCCAGACCGCGATCTCGGACCTCGAGGTCCAGCAGGTCGAGGTGAAGGGCCATCTCTGGCACTTCGACTACCCGGTCGTGGACGAGGCCGGCGCCGAGACCGGCGAGACGATCACCGTCGCCACAACGCGCCCCGAGACCATGCTCGGCGACACCGGCGTCGCGGTCCACCCGGAGGACGAGCGCTACACGCATCTCGTTGGCAAGCGCGTGCGCCTGCCGCTGGTCGGCCGGCTGATCCCGATCGTCGCCGACACCTATTCGGACCCGGAGAAGGGCACGGGCGCCGTCAAGATCACCCCGGCCCACGACTTCAACGACTTCGAGGTCGGGCGGCGCAACGGTTTGTCCGCCATCAACGTCCTCGATGCCGAGGCGCGCATCCTGATCGAGGGCAACGCCGAGTTCCTGGCCGGCGCTGACCCGGAGCCCGAGGCGCTGGCGCTGCACGGCCTCGACCGCTTCGAGGCGCGCAAGCGGGTCGTCGCCCTGATGGAGGCGCGCGGCCGCCTGCGGCTGGTCGAGCCGAACACCCACGCCGTGCCCCACGGCGACCGCTCGGGCGTCGTCATCGAGCCCTACCTCACCGAGCAGTGGTACGTGAACGTCAAGCCGCTGGCCGACCGCGCGCTCGCGGCCGTTCGCGCCGGCGAGACGAAGTTCCTGCCGGAGAACCAGGAAAAGATCTTCTTCCAGTGGCTGGAGAACATCGAGCCCTGGTGCATCTCCCGCCAGCTCTGGTGGGGCCACCAGATCCCGGTCTGGTACGACGGGGAGGGCACGCCTTACGTCGCCGCCGACGAGGCCGGGGCGCTGGCGCAGGCGGAAGGCAAGCACGGCCGCGCCGTGACGCTCACCCGCGACGCGGACGTCCTCGACACCTGGTTCTCCTCGGCGCTGTGGCCGTTCTCGACGCTGGGCTGGCCGGAGGAGACGCCGGAGCTGGCGCGCTTCTACCCGACGAACACGCTGGTGACCGGCAAGGACATCCTGTTCTTCTGGGTTGCCCGCATGATGATGATGGGCCTGCACGTCACCGGCCGCGTCCCCTTCGACACCGTCTACCTCCACACCCTCGTGCGCGACGAGAAGGGGGCGAAGATGTCGAAGTCGAAGGGCAACGTCGTCGACCCCCTCGGGCTGATCGAGCAGTACGGGGCCGATGCGCTGCGCTTCACCCTCTGCGCGATGGCCGCGCAGGGGCGCGACATCAAGCTCGCGGTCAACCGGGTCGAGGGTTCCCGCAACTTCGCGACGAAGCTCTGGAACGCCGCCCGCTTCGCCGAGCTGAACGGCTGCCGGCTCGACCCAAGCTACCGTCCGGAAGCCGCGCGCGAGGTCCTCAACCGCTGGGCGGTGGGGGAGGCGGCCCGCGCGGTGGCCGAGGTCGAGGCGGCGCTCGCCGCCTACCGCTTCAACGACGCGGCGGCGGCCGCCTACCGCTTCGTCTGGAACGTGTTCTGCGACTGGTATCTCGAGCTCGCCAAGCCTGTGCTCCAGGGGGAGGGGGCGAGCCCGCAGGCGCGGGCGGAGACGCAAGGAACCGTCGCCTGGATGATCGACCAGATCGCCAAGCTCCTGCACCCGTTCATGCCCTTCCTCACCGAGGAGCTCTGGGCGATCAAGGGCGCCGACCTTGGCCCCGAGCGCGGACTCCTGGCGCTCGCCCCCTGGCCGCGCCTCGAAGGGCTCACGGATGCGGAGGCGGAGGCCGAGATCGGCTTCGTGGTCGACCTCGTCTCCGAGGTGCGCTCGGCCCGCTCCGAGACGAACGTGCCGGCCGGCGCCCAGATTCCGCTGGTCCTCGTCGGCGCCGACGCGGCGGTGAAGGCGCGGATCGAGACCTGGCGGGACACGCTGATCCGCCTCGCCCGGCTCTCCGAGATCGGCTTCGCGGAGGCCGCGCCGAGGAACGCCGTGCAGCTCCTCGTGCGCGGCAGCGTCGCGGCGCTGCCGCTTGAGGGCATCGTCGACCTCGCGGCGGAAGTCGCGCGCCTGAAGAAGGAGGCCGCCAAGGCCGAGGGCGAGATCGGCAAGCTCGACGCCAAGCTCGGCAACGCTGACTTCGTCGCCCGCGCCCCGGAGGAGGTGGTGGACGAGCAGCGCGAGCGCCGCGAGGCCGAGGCCGCCCGCCTCGTCAAGCTGCGCGAGGCGCTGGGACGCCTGAGCGACGCGGCGTGAGGCTGCGGCGGCTCGCCGGCATCGCGGCGGCCCTTCTCGTGATCCTCGTGCTGGCCGTGGTCACGACGGCGCTGCCGCGGGACCCCGGCCTGTTCCCGGCGCCGCCGGCCGAGGCGGTGACGATCCACCTCGTCAGCCACGGCTGGCACTCCGGCCTCGTGCTGCCGCGGGCGGCCCTGGAAGGCGAGGGGGCGGGCGCGGCGCTCCGCAGCGTCGCGGTCCGCTTTCGCGCCTACGAACGGCTGGAGTTCGGCTGGGGCGAGGCCCGGTTCTACCGGGCGACGCCGACGCTCCGCGAGGTCGACTGGGGTCTGGCGCTTGCCGCCCTGTTCACGCCGGGCGGGCGCGAGGGCGTCGTGCAGGTGGTCGGATTGCCGGAGGACGTGCGGGGGGCCTTCCCCGCTGCCGAGATCGTGCCGGTGCCGGTCTCGAAGGCGGGGCTCGCCCGCCTCCTGGCGCGGCTCGAGCGCGCTTTCCGCCTCGCGGACGGCCAGCCGGTAGCGGAGGGGCCGGGCCTCTACGGGCCGAGCCTGTTCTACGCGGGCGCCGGCCGCTTCTCGTACCGCAACCTCTGCAACCATTGGGCGGCGCGGCTTCTCAACGCCGCCGGGGTGCCGGTCGCGCCGATCCCCGCGAGCCATCCCGCGGGGCTGATCCGTGACCTCGCGTGGCGCTCGGGGCTGCATCCGCTGCCGCCGAGCGGGGGCGGCTAGCTCGCGAGCTTCAGGCCGACGATGCCGCAGACGATGAGCCCGATGCAGGCGAGCCGCGCCGCCGTCGCCGGCTCGTCGAACAGGTAGAGCCCCAGCGCCGCCGTGCCGATGGTGCCGATGCCCGTCCAGACCGCGTAGGCGGTGCCGAGCGGCAGGGTGCGCACGGCGATCGAGAGCAGCACCACGCTCAGCACCATGCTCGCGAGCGTCAGCGCGGATGGGATCACCTTGGTGAAGCCGTCGGCGTATTTGAGCCCGATCGCCCAGCCGACCTCGAACAGTCCGGCCACGAACAGGATGCCCCAGGCCCAGCCGGCCGCTGCCGCCATGCTCTTCCGCTCCGCGATGATGCCGCGCCGCAGGCGCGCGATACGGCCGAGATAGGCGCTCCGCCGGCGCCCGCCACCCGCGCACCTGACGAAACCGTAACCTCGCCGCCACCGGCGCGTGAGGCCCCGGACCCTAGGAAGGCATCCTCCGCGGCACGCCTTTCCGGGGTGCCCGCAGACCGTCAGCCCAACGCACCGGAGACATCCATGCAGACCGAGCCGTCCCGTTCCGCCGCCCGCCGCTTCGACCGCAAGGCGATGGCCTCCGTCGCTGCGGCTGCCCTCGTCGCCGGCGGGGCGCTGGGGGCGGGCTTCGTCCAGCCCTCGACGCCAGCCCTCGCCCAGGCCCTGCCCAAGACCCCGATCGAGGCCCCCGAGCATCCGCCGGGCTCGTTTGCCAACATCGTCGACAAGGTGAAGCCCGGCGTCGTCTCGGTGAAGGTGAAGCTCGACGATTCGGCCGGCGACGACGAGGACGGCCCCGGCCGGGGGCAGAACCTCCAGAACGTGCCCCCGCAGCTGCGCGAGTTCTTCCGCCGCTTCGGCGAGGGCGGCCCGCAGAGCTTCGGCAACGGCGCCCCCCAGCGCCGGGAGGGCCGCGGTGCCGTGGGCTCCGGCTTCATCATCTCGGGCGACGGCTACGTCGTGACCAACAACCACGTCGTCGACCACGCCAGCACCGTGCAGGTGACGCTCGACGACGGCCGCACCCTCGACGCCAAGGTGATCGGCAAGGATTCGAAGACCGACATCGCCCTCCTGAAGATCAAGGACGAGGGCAGCTACCCCTACGTCCAGTTCGGCAGGAGCGCGCCGCGGGTCGGCGACTGGGTGGTGGCGATCGGCAACCCGTTCGGCCTCGGCGGCACCGTGACGGCGGGCATCGTCTCGGCGCGCGGGCGCGACATCGGGGCAGGCCCCTACGACGACTTCCTGCAGATCGACGCGCCGATCAACAAGGGCAACTCCGGCGGCCCGACCTTCAACGTCAACGGCGAGGTCGTGGGCGTGAACACCGCCATCGCCTCGCCGTCGGGCGGCAGCGTCGGCCTCGCCTTCGCGATCCCCGCCGAGACCGTGCAGGCGGTGGTCGATCAGCTCCGCACGGACGGAAAGGTCGCCCGGGGCTATCTCGGCGTGCAGATCCAGCCCGTCACCAAGGACATCGCCGAGGGCCTGGGCCTGCCCAAGGCGAAGGGGGCGCTCGTCGACCACGCCGAGGACGGAACGCCGGCCGCGAAGGCGGGACTCAAGTCCGGCGACGTGATCGAGTCGGTCAACGGCGCCGCGGTCAACGACGCCCGCGAGCTGTCGCGGCGCATCGCCGGCCTCAAGCCCGGCTCGAAGATCGAGGTCGCCTACCTGCGCGGCGGAAAGTCCGAGACCGCCACGGTGACGCTCGGCAGCCTGCCGACCGACACCCGCGTCGCCGACCGCGGCTCCGATTCCTCCGGCTTCGGCGGCGGGCAGACGCGCCTCGGCCTCGGCCTCGCGCCGGCCTCCGAGGTGGGCCTGAGCGACGAGGGCGTCGCGGTGGTCGATGTCGACCCGGACGGGCCGGCGGCGGCCAAGGGCATCGCGCGGGGCGACGTCATCCTCGATGTCGGCGGCTCCAGCGTCTCGAAGCCCTCCGACGTCGCCGAGCGCGTCCGCTCGGCGGAGACGAGCGGGCGCAAGGCGGTGCTGATGCGCGTCAAGAGCGCCAAGGGGGGCACCCGCTTCGTGGCGGTGGCGCTCGGCAAGAACGCGGGCTGAGCCCGAAGCCCGCGGCCTGAGTCCAAGTCCGGGCGGGACGGGAGCCGTTTCTCGTCTCGCCCGTTTCTTGCGTGTCGTCCGGCGGCCCTGCCGTGCCACCCGCCGTCCCGAGGTCCCATGTCCTCTGCCCTGCACCGCCGCCTGCCGCTCCTCCTCCTCGTGGCGTTGCCGACGGCGGGCGAGGCGCGGCCCTGGTCGTCGGGGACCACGATCTACGCCGATCTCTGCGAGCAGGCCGAGACCCGCGAGACGCGGGGGCACCGCATCACCCTGCGCCGCTCCCCGAACGGCAACGCCGTGCTCTACGAGGGGGCGGCTCCGGCCTCCGTGACCCTCGTGCGCTTCGACGAGGCCGCCGGGACGCTCGCCTTCACGGCGGAGACGGGTGCGGGGCCCGTCGCCTTCGAGGGCGTGGCCGGGAGCGGGGCGCTCACCGGCACCGTCACCGACACCTCCGGCGCGCACGCCCTGAACCTGCCCCGCGTGCTCCGCGTCCGCGCCGCGCCCTGCGGAGGCCGCTGAGTTTCCGCGGCCGCCGCGTCCGGGCTAGAAGCATCGGACCATGCGCGACCGGCTCCTTCGCACCGCTCTCCTCGCCCTTCTCCTCGGGAGCGCCTCCTCCGGCGCCGTCGCGGCGGACCGGGATCGAGCTCCGGGCTGCGACGCCCTCGCCGTCCGCCTGATCCGCGCCACCGGCGCCTCCCTCGCCGGCCGGACGGGGTCGCTCGCCGTGTTCCGCGCCGCGGACGCGGACCGCATGAGCCTCGACTGCCGTACTCCGCCCCGGATCGTGCTCGGCTCCCTCGACCGGGAGCCGCGGCCGGGCTTCTTCGTCCTCGCCGGTCTCGCCGCCTCGGGGCTGGCGGGTGCGGAGGCCGGAGCCGCCGAGATCCTGGCGCTGAACCTCCACCAGGCGTCGCTCCTCTCCGGCGCCCCCCGCGAGGGGCGGATCGGGCGGCTGCGGATGCGCTGCGAGACCGGTCCCCGGCAGGACGGACTCGCCGGTGATCTCAGCGTCTGCGTCCTCGCCGCGCTTCCCCGCCGAGGGGCCGCCCTTCCGCCCGCGCCCCCGCCGGGCTAGACCCGCCCCATGGCGAACCCGACCCCCGCTCCGACCCCCGGCCCCGTCGTGCGCGTGCGCGACGTCGCCTTCGGCAACCACCTGCCCCTGTCGTTGATCGCCGGCCCCTGCCAGCTCGAGGGCCGGGCGCACGCCCTGGAGATCGCCTCCGCCCTCAAGGAGATGACGCAGGCCCTCGGCATGGGCCTCGTCTTCAAGGCCTCCTTCGACAAGGCGAACCGCACCTCGGGCGGCGCCGCCCGCGGCATCGGCTTGGCCGGCGCCCTGCCGATCTTCGCCGAGATCCGCGAGAGACTCGGCCTGCCCGTCGTCACCGACATCCACGAGGCCAGCCAGTGCGCCCCCGTCGCGGAGGTCTGCGACATCCTCCAGATTCCGGCCTTCCTCTGCCGGCAGACGGACCTGCTGCTCGCCGCCGCCGCTACCGGCCGGGTCGTCAACATCAAGAAGGGCCAGTTCCTGGCGCCCTGGGACATGGCCCACGTCGCCGCCAAGGTGACCGGCGCCGGCAATCCGAACGTGCTGGTGACGGAGCGCGGCGCCTCCTTCGGCTACAACACCCTCGTCACCGACATGCGCGCCCTGCCGATCATGGCGGAGGTCACGCATGGGCTGCCGGTGGTGTTCGACGCGACCCATTCCGTGCAGCAGCCGGGCGGGCAGGGGGGCTCGTCGGGCGGGCAGCGGGAGTTCGTGCCCGTCCTGGCGCGGGCGGCCGTGGCGGTCGGCGCCGCGGGGCTGTTCATCGAGACCCATCCCGACCCCGACAGGGCGCCCTCGGACGGGCCCAACATGGTGCCGCTCGCCGAGATGCCGGCGCTGCTGGCGCGGCTCGCCGGCTTCGACCGCCTCGCGAAGGGGTTCGTTGACTGAGCCGGCGGGCCGCCCGCGCCGCTTCGAGAAACCTCTCGAAAACCTCTTGCCAGCCGGCCTCGAACGGACCTAGCCTGACCTTCCCGACGCCGGCAAACGACCGGCGCCTCGGCAGAAGAGAGGAGGTTGGCCATGACGCATCACGGCATCGTCTCCCGTTCAATGCGTGCCGCCGAAGACGGCGGGGACACGCCGCCCGACACTCACCGGCAGGGATAGTGGCTCGCCGTTAGGCCGAGAAGGTCGAGTTCCCCTGCGGCACGGGCCGTGGGGCGGGAAGCTCCCTTCGCGCCGACGAGCGTGGACCCTGCGACGAGGCCCGTCGACCGTCCGGTCGGCGGGCCTTCGTACGTTCCGGGCCTCCTTGCGGAGGCCGAGCCGCGATGCGCGCCGGCGCACCGCCGGAACCAGGCTGGGCCGCGTACGTTGACCCGGCAACCGAACGCAACTTCCGGAAAGGACTGCGCATGCGCAAGCTCGTCGCGATCTCCGCCGCCGCTCTCACCCTCGGCACCCTGGTCAGCACCGCCGCCGACGCTCGTCCGCGCGGCTACTATGGCCATGGCCACTACCACGGCGGCTACGCCTATCGCGGCGGCCGCCGCGGCATCAACACGGGCGCCGCCGTCGGCCTCGGCATCGCGGGCCTTGCTGCCGGCGCGATCGCGGCCGGTGCCGCTCGCGACGCCTACTACCGCGACGGCTACGCCCCGACCTACGGTTACGGCTACGCGCCGGGCTACGGCGCTGGCTACGGGTACGGCTACGGCTACTGAGCCCTCGACCACCGTTCTTCCCGAGGGGCGGCCGGAGCGATCCGGCCGCCCCTTTTTCATGTGCCTGCGAGGTTGCCTCGCCGGGCGCCTTTTTGCATGAGGTGCCGCCGATCACGGAGACGCGAGCCTCATGCCGATCATCGGGATCATCGTCGGCGGTATCATGACCGGCCTGATCTACTGGCTGATGTACGGGAACGGCCTCGAATACATCGACCAGTCCCTGCGCGACCGCCGCAATACCCGGAAGCGCCTCGAGAATCAGGCGAGTAGCCGGGCGGCGCCCCTGAAGGCGATTCGGCACCCGGCGGAGGCGGCCGGCGTGCTGATGCAGCTCGTGGCGCTGGCCCGCGGGACGCCGACCCCGGACCAGGACGCGGCGGTCGAGGCGCAGATGCGCCGGATCCTGGAGCCCGGCGACGATCTCGGCACGCGCCTCATCGCGATCCGCCATACCGCCGCGCAGGTGCGCGACCCCAACGAGGCGGTGAGCCACCTGATCCCGCTCCTGCGGGAGAAGCTCGATGCGGGCGAGCGCGACGAGCTCGAGGGCATGCTGGAGGCGGTCGCCGTGGTGCATGGCGGCCCGATCCCGGCCCAGGAGCGCCTCATCGCCCGCACCATGCGTCTGCTCGCCGAGACGGTCTGAGCGGTCTCAGCCCCGGCCGCGATAGGGCGGCACGCCCTGGTCCGGCACCCAGACCGCCTGCGGCGCCGGGCCGGTCTGCCAGAACACGTCGATCGGGATGCCGCCGCGTGGATACCAGTAGCCGCCGATCCGCAGCCAGCGGGGGCTCAGCAGCGCGCAGAGCCGCTTGCCGATCGCCACGGTGCAGTCCTCGTGGAAGGCACCGTGGTTGCGGAAGGCGCCGAGATAGAGCTTGAGCGACTTCGACTCCACGAGCCAGGCGTCGGGCACGTAGTCGATCATCAGCGTCGCGAAATCGGGCTGGCCCGTCACCGGGCAGAGCGAGGTGAACTCCGGCACCGTGAACCGGGCGAGATAGTCCGTGTCGGCGTGCGGGTTCGGCACCCGGTCGAGCCGGGCCTCCTCGGGCCGGGAGGGCAGGGCGGTCGGCTGCCCGAGCTGGAGGGTGGGGTCGGTGGTCTCAATGCTCATGGGCGGCTCTATACGCCGAGGCCCGCGCCAAGACACGCGGCCGCCCGCGGCACCTTGCCCAAGGGCCGGCCTTGGCGGATAAGCCCCGCGCGCGCCGTTCCCGGAGGATGCTTCATGACCGCGATCACCAACATCGCCGCCCGCGAGATCCTCGACAGCCGCGGCAACCCGACCGTCGAGGTCGACGTGCTCCTCGAGGACGGCTCCTTCGGCCGCGCGGCGGTGCCGTCCGGCGCCTCGACCGGCGCCCACGAGGCGATGGAGCTGCGCGACGGCGACAAGGCGCGCTTCGGCGGCAAGGGCGTGCGCAAAGCCGTCGAGGCGGTTAGCCGGGAGATCCTCGACGCGGTCGGCGGCATGGACGCGGAGGATCAGGTCGCCGTCGACGAGGCGATGATCGCGCTGGACGGCACGCCCAACAAGAGCCGCCTCGGCGCCAACGCCATCCTCGGAGTCTCGCTCGCGGTGGCCAAGGCCGCGGCGGAGGCTTCCGGCCTGCCCCTCTACCGCTACGTCGGCGGCGTCCAGGGCCGGGTGCTGCCCGTGCCGATGATGAACATCGTCAACGGCGGCGCGCATGCGGACAACCCGATCGACTTCCAGGAGTTCATGGTGATGCCCGTCGGCGCCGGCTCGCTCACCGAGGCGGTGCGCATGGGCGCCGAGATCTTTCACACCCTCAAGGGCGCCCTGAAGAAGGCTGGCCACAACACCAATGTCGGCGACGAGGGCGGCTTCGCCCCGAACCTGCCCTCGGCGGAGGCGGCCCTCGATTTCGTGATGGAATCGGTTCGGGCCGCCGGCTTCAAGCCCGGCACGGACGTGGTGCTGGCGCTGGACTGCGCCGCCACCGAGTTCTTCAAGAACGGCGCCTACGCCTACGAGGGCGAGGGCAAGACCCGCTCCATCGAGGAGCAGGTGGACTACCTCGCCAAGCTGGTCGCCGACTATCCGATCCTCTCGATCGAGGACGGCATGTCCGAGGACGACTGGGCCGGTTGGAAGCTGCTGACCGACCGCATCGGCGACCGCTGCCAGCTCGTCGGCGACGACCTGTTCGTGACCAACGTCGAGCGCCTGTCGCGGGGTATCGGCGAGGGCACGGCGAACTCGATCCTCGTGAAGGTCAACCAGATCGGCTCGCTCACCGAGACGCTCGCCGCCGTCGATATGGCGCAGCGGGCGGGCTACACGGCGGTGATGTCCCACCGCTCCGGCGAGACCGAGGACTCGACCATCGCCGACCTTGCGGTGGCCACCAACTGCGGGCAGATCAAGACCGGCTCGCTCGCCCGCTCCGACAGACTGGCGAAGTACAACCAGCTCATCCGTATCGAGGAGGGGCTTGGCCCGCAGGGTCGCTACGCCGGCCGCGGCGCGATCCGCCAGCTCGCGGGCCGCTGAGGGGGGGCCTCGGCCGCCTCGCCCGCTCACGGGATCAGCCGGTCCCGCCGCATCGCCTCGAACAGGTCGCGGAAGGCGTCCTCGGTCGGTTGGTATCCGGTGAAGCCGAGCCGGCGGCTCCTCGACATGTCGGTGACCACCTCGATCGGCCGACCGAGGTCGAGGTCCGTGTGCCAGGCGGAGGCCAGCCGGCCGATGTCGGGCTCGGCGAGCCCGTCGCGGGCGGCGATCTCCCGCCAGACCGGTCCGGCATCGGCCAATTGCGGTTCGAGGGGACGGGTCTCCCCGTCGAACTCCGCCGGGGCGAGATCGAACCACTCGGCGAGCCGCCCCCAGAGTCCGCGCCAGCGCACCACGTCGCCGTTGACCACGTTGAAGGCTTGGTTGACCGCCGCTGGCGTCGTCGCGGCCCAGAGGATGTGGCTCGCGAGCAATCGCGCGTCGGTGAGGTCGCTGAGGCCGTCCCACTGCATCTGGGAGCCGGGAAATCGGAACGGCCGGCCCGTCTCCCGGCAGAGCGTGGCGTAGACGGCAAGGGTGCCACCGATGTTCATGGCGTTGCCGACCGCCCGGCCGATGATCGTGTGCGGCCGGTGGACGCTCCAGGTGAAGCCGTCGCGCGCGGCCGCGGCGAAGACCGCGTCCTCCTGGTCGTAATAGAAGTTGGGCAGGTCGAGCCGGGGCTGGTCCTCGCGCAGCGGCGTCTCTGGCGGGTGGCCTGCGCTGTAGGCCTCGAAGGGGCCGAGATAGTGCTTCAGCCCCGTCACGAGGGCGACGTGGCGCACGGACCCCGCGGAACACAGCGCATCGAGGAGATTGCGCACCATGCCGGCGTTGACGCGGATGTTCTCCGCCTCGGTCGGTTGGCGCAACCACGTGGCGAGCACCACCACATCCGGTCGGTGTTCCGCGAGCGCCGCCTGCAGCGAGGCGGGATCCTGAAGGTCCGCCGCCACCGGCGTCACGCCCGGCTGCGGCAGGGGCCGGCGCGCGAGGCCGAGCACCCGCCAGCCCTCGTCCGCCATCCGACGCGCCGTGGCGCTCCCGACGATCCCGCTCGCGCCGACGATCAAAGCCGTCTCTGCCATGGTCCGCTCTCTCCTCTGGCCCGGTCCACTTGCCCGGAGGGAGATGGCGGCCCAGATGGGGCCGGCCAGACGGTACCCGAACGGGTCATAGTCACCTCCCGGTGACTGGGCTGGCCACACCGGAGGTCGCGATGGAGCCCGGCACGCCCGACCATATGATCCGCGAGGACTGTGCGCCGCGCCGGGTACTGGCGCTCTTCGACGCCAAGTGGACGAGCATGGTCCTGCACGTGCTCGCGACTCATCTCGGCGGCTCGGCCCGGACCGGCGTGCTGGAGCGGAGCCTGCCGGGCATCTCGAAGAAGATGCTGATCCAGACCCTGCGCGAGATGGAGGCGAGCGGGCTTCTCAGCCGCCACAACCACGGCACCGTGCCGCCCGCCGTCGAGTACGCGGTGACGCCCCTCGGCCGCCGCTTCGTCGAGCCGATCGACCTTCTCTACAACTGGGCGCGGGCCAACGCGGATGCTCTCGACGCGCTCGTCGCCCGCCCGAAGTCGAGCCGCCGTTAGCCGGCCGAGTGCGTTCCTCGGCGCATCCCTTAGCGTGCCGTTAACCGTCCCGGCGCATCGTGCGGGCATGGTCGTCCGCCGCCGCGTCAGAGCCGTCGTGTTCCCGCTCGTCCTCTGGAGCGTGTCCGCGCTCGTGGTCGGCTACTTCGTCTCGCAGGCCGAGAACGGCAATCGCGGCCTCGAGGCCAAGCGCGCCCTGAAGATCCAGGCCTACGGCCTCTCGAAGGAGCTCGCCGCGGCGAAGGACGAGCGGAGCATGTGGGAGCACCGGGTCTCGCTCCTGCGCAGCGACCAGATCGACCGCGACCTCCTCGAGGAGCGTGCCCGGCTCGTGCTCGGGCGCGTGCACGCCAACGACGTGGTCGTCATCGATCCCTGAGCCGGCCTCCGGGCGGCGCCGGCCTTCCTGCGAGCCCGTCGCCAGCGCCCTGACAGCTTCGGTACGCTGTCAGCCGACCGGCCCTCGCTTTCCCGAAAGGCCTGTCCTAGAACCTCGTCCAAAGGTCGAAGGTTCGCGGGAGGGTGCCGATGGATGCCGGAAGCGAGGCGGGCAAGGCCAAGCCCGAGACCACATCCGGACAGGCCGCCGCGGCCGAATCCAAGACCGCGCCGCAATCCGCCGGCCTCCCGAACGCGCCGCAGTTCACCCGCGAGGAGGACCTGCACGCCTATCGCGAGATGCTGATGATCCGCCGCTTCGAGGAGAAGGCGGGCCAGCTCTACGGCATGGGCCTGATCGGCGGCTTCTGCCACCTCTACATCGGCCAGGAGGCCGTCGTCGTCGGGATGCAGATGGCGTCCGAGGACGGGGATCAGGTGATCACGGGATACCGGGATCACGGGCACATGCTCGCCTGCGGCATGGACTCGAAGGGCGTGATGGCCGAGCTGACCGGCCGGCGCGGGGGCTACTCCCGCGGCAAGGGCGGCTCGATGCACATGTTCTCCCGCGAGAAGCAGTTCTTCGGCGGCCACGGCATCGTCGGCGCCCAGGTCTCGCTCGGCACCGGCCTCGGCTTCGCCGACGCCTACCGCGGCAACGGCAAGGTCAGCCTCACCTACATGGGCGACGGCGCCGCCAACCAGGGCCAGGTCTACGAGAGCTTCAACATGGCCCAGCTCTGGAAGCTGCCGGTCGTCTACGTGATCGAGAACAACCGCTACGCCATGGGCACCTCGGTCGACCGCGCCTCCGCGCAGACCGATTTCTCGAAGCGCGGCATCTCCTTCGGCATCCCCGGCGAGGCCGTCGACGGCATGGACGTGCGCACCGTCCGCGAGGCCGCCTCCCGCGCCATCGAGCACGCCCGCTCGGGCCAGGGCCCCTACATTCTCGAGATGAAGACCTACCGCTACCGCGGCCACTCGATGTCCGACCCGGCGAAGTATCGCTCGAAGGACGAGGTCTCGAAGATGCGCGAGGAGCACGACCCGATCGAGATGGTCCGCAAGCGCCTGATCGAGCAGCACGGCATCGACGAGGCCGAGATCAAGGCCACCGACGCTAAGGTCCGCGAGATCGTCAACGACGCGGCCGAGTTCGCAACCCACGACCCCGAGCCCGATCCGTCCGAGCTCTGGACCGACATCCTCCTCGAAGCCCGCGCCTGAGGTTTCCCGCCGGACGCTCCCCGCGCCCGTCCGCCCGCGCCCGCCACCGACAGAGCTGAGCTGCCCCGCCCATGGCGACCGACCTCCTGATGCCCGCCCTCTCCCCGACCATGGAGGAGGGCAAGCTCGCCAAGTGGCTGAAGAAGGAGGGCGATTCGGTGAAGTCCGGCGACGTGCTCGCCGAGATCGAGACCGACAAGGCGACGATGGAGGTGGAGGCCATCGACGAGGGGGTGCTGGCCAAGATTTTGGTCGAGGAAGGCACCGAGGGCGTCGCCGTCAACACCCCGATCGCGATCATCGCCGGCGAGGGCGAGGATGTCGCCGCCGCCGCCGCGGCCGGCGGCGGCAAATCCGCGCCGAAGCCGAACGGCGCCGGCCAGCCCGCCCCGACCCCGACGATGCAGGCGGAGGGGCAGGCCGACAGGCCGGCGGCCTCCGCCAAGACCACCGAGGATGCCCCGAAGGCGCCGGCCGCCCCGGCCACGATCTCCAGCGCCGCCCCCGCCGCGGTGATGGAGGAGTTCCCCGAAGGCACCGAGATGGTGACGCAGACGGTCCGCGAGGCCCTGCGCGACGCCATGGCCGAGGAGATGCGCCGGGACGAGGACGTCTTCGTGATGGGCGAGGAGGTCGCCGAGTACCAGGGCGCCTACAAGGTCACGCAGGGGCTCCTCCAGGAGTTCGGCAAGCGCCGGGTGGTCGACACCCCGATCACCGAGCACGGCTTCGCCGGCATCGGCGTCGGCGCGGCGCTCGCCGGCCTGAAGCCGATCGTCGAGTTCATGACCTTCAACTTCGCCATGCAGGCGATCGACCACATCATCAACTCGGCCGCCAAGACCCTCTACATGTCCGGCGGCCAGCTCGGCTGCCCGATCGTGTTCCGCGGCCCGAACGGCGCCGCCGCGCGGGTCGCCGCCCAGCACAGCCACGACTACGCCGCCTGGTACTCGAACGTGCCCGGTCTCAAGGTGGTGGCGCCCTACACGGCCTCAGACTTCAAGGGCCTGCTCAAGGCCGCGATCCGCGACCCGAACCCGGTGATCTTCCTCGAGAACGAGATCCTCTACGGCCAGTCCTTCCCGGTGCCGAAGCTCGACGACTTCGTGCTGCCGATCGGCAAGGCCAAGATCCACCGGCAGGGCAAGGACGTCACCATCGTCTCCTTCGCCATCGGCATGACCTACGCCCTCAAGGCCGCACAGGTGCTGGCCGAAGAGGGGATCGAGGCCGAGGTGATCGACCTGCGCACCATCCGCCCGATGGATTCGGCGACCGTGGTCGAATCGGTGAAGAAGACCGGTCGCTGCATCACCGTCGAGGAGGGCTTCCCGCAGTCCGGCGTCGGCGCCGAGATCGTGGCGCGCATCATGGTCGACGCCTTCGACTACCTCGACGCGCCGGTCCTGCGCATCACCGGCAAGGACGTGCCGATGCCGTATGCGGCCAACCTCGAGAAGCTGGCGCTTCCGAACGTCGCCGAGGTGGTCGAGGCGGCCAAGGCCGTCTGCTACCGCTGAGCCGCCCACGATGGCCGAGCGCTTCCAGGAACTCGCCGTCCCCCCCGACGCCCTCGAGAACGGGGGCATCGAGGTGCTGCGGGCGAGCGTCGTGGACGGCGCCGTGAGCATCGCGCTCCGCCGCTCCTTCGACGACCCCTACACCTGGGGCCGGCTCCTCATCGACCTCGCCCGCCACGCCGCCCGCATCTATGCGCTGGAGAGCGATCTCAGCGAGGACGAGGCCTTCGAGCGCATCCGCGCCGGGCTGGAGGCGGGGCTTCCGGGAGCGGAAGGTCCCTTGAACTAGGATCGCAACAGCCCACGCCAGGCCGCTGCCAGATCAGGATAAAACCGCCGATGCCCATCAACGTCCTGATGCCCGCCCTCTCGCCGACCATGGAGAAGGGCAACCTCGCCAAGTGGCTGAAGAAGGAGGGCGATTCGGTGAAGTCCGGCGACGTGCTCGCCGAGATCGAGACCGACAAGGCGACGATGGAGGTGGAGGCCATCGACGAGGGGGTGCTGGCCAAGATCCTCGTCCCCGAGGGCACCGCGGACGTGCCCGTCAACGACCTCATCGCGCTCATCGCCGCCGACGGTGAGGACCCGGCCTCCGTGCAGGCGCCCGCCGGAGGCGGCGCGAAGGCCGAGGCGCCGGAGGAGGCGCCGGCTCCGAAGCCCGATGCCGGTGCCGAGAACACCACCCCCGGCGGCGGCCACAAGGAGTACGCCCGCGTCGACACCGCCCCGCAGGGACCGGCGACCGCCGCGAAGTCCGGTGAGGGCGCGGACGGCAGCCGCGTCTTCGCCTCGCCGCTCGCCCGCCGCATCGCCAAGCAGGAAGGCGTCGACATCGCCGCCGTGAAGGGCTCCGGCCCCCACGGGCGGATCATCGAGCGGGACGTGCGCGAGGCGCTGGCCTCCGGCACGGCCAAGGGAGATGCGAAGGCGAGCGCAAAGGCCGACACCGGCAAGGCTCCGGAGAAGCCCGCCGCCAAGGAGGCTGCGGCTCCGCAGGCGGCCAAGGCCGCCGGTCTCAGCGCCGATCAGGTCAAGGGCTTCTTCAAGGCCGGCACTTACGAGGAGGTGCCCCTCGACGGCATGCGCCGGACCATCGCCAAGCGCCTCACCGAGGCGATGCAGGTCGCCCCGCACTTCTACCTCACCGTCGATTGCGAGCTCGACGCGCTCCTCAAGCTGCGCACGCAGCTCAACGACGGCGCCGGCAAGAGCAAGGACGGCAAGCCCCTCTACAAGCTCTCGGTCAACGACTTCGTCATCAAGGCGATGGGCCTCGCGCTGATGCGGGTGCCGACCGCCAACGCGGTCTGGGCCGAGGACCGCATCCTGCGCTTCGACAACGCCGAGGTCGGCGTCGCGGTGGCCATCGACGGCGGGCTCTACACGCCGGTGATCCGCCAGGCCGACCGCAAGACGCTCTCGACCATCTCCAACGAGATGAAGGATTTCGCCGCCCGCGCGCGCGCCAAGAAGCTCAAGCCCGAGGAGTACCAGGGCGGCGTCACCGCCGTGTCGAACCTCGGCATGTACGGGATCAAGCACTTCACCGCGGTGATCAACCCGCCCCAGTCGACGATCCTCGCGGTCGGCGCCGGCGAGCAGCGGGTGGTGGTGCGCGACGGGGCCCCGGCCATCATCCAGGCGATGTCCGTCACCCTCTCCTGTGATCACAGGGTCCTGGATGGCGCGCTCGGGGCCGAGCTGATCTCGGCCTTCAAGGCGCTGATCGAGAACCCGATGGCGATGCTGGTGTGAGCCGCACCCCGCCCCCGAACCACGACCGAACGGCCCCGCGCCCCTGAGGGCGCCCGCGGAGACGCGCATGTCCGACGCCTACGACGTCCTCATCATCGGTGCCGGTCCCGGCGGCTACGTCGCGGCGATCCGCGCGGCGCAGCTCGGGCTCAAGACGGCGGTGGTCGACCGGGAGCATCTCGGCGGCATCTGCCTGAACTGGGGCTGCATCCCGACGAAGGCGCTGCTGCGCTCGGCCGAGATCTACCACTACATGCAGCACGCCGCCGACTACGGCCTCTCGGCCGAGAAGGTCGGCTTCGATGCCGCCGCCATCGTCAAGCGCTCGCGGGGCGTCTCCGGGCGCCTCAACGGCGGCGTCGGCATGCTGCTCAAGAAGAACAAGGTCGACGTGATCTGGGGCGAGGCGGCGATCGAGTCCGCGCCGAAGGGCAACGCGCCGGGCAAGGTCGCGGTCAGGGAGACGAAGCGCGCGGAAGCCCCGAAGGGCGCCAAGGGCGCGGGCACCTACGAGGCGCGCCACATCATCGTCGCGACGGGCGCCCGCCCCCGCGCCATCCCCGGCATCGAGCCCGACAAGAAGCAGATCTGGACCTACTACGAGGCCATGGTCCCCGAGGCGATGCCGAAGTCGCTGCTCGTGATGGGCTCGGGCGCCATCGGCATCGAGTTCGCCTCCTTCTACCGCACCATGGGCGCCGAGGTGACGGTGGTGGAGCTGCTACCGCAGATCCTGCCCGTCGAGGACGCGGAGATCGCCGGCCTCGCCCGCAAGCGCTTCGAGAAGCAGGGCATCAAGATTCTGACGGGCGCCAAGGTGACGAAGGTCGAGAAGGGCGCGGATTCGGTCACGGCGACGGTGGAGACCGGCGACGGCAAATCGCAAAAGATCACGGCGGAGAAGCTGATCTCGGCGGTCGGCGTCGTTGGCAACATCGAGGGCATCGGGCTCGAAAAGCTCGGCGTCACCATCGAGCGGGGGATCGTCGCCACCGACGGGCTCGGGCGCACCAACGTACCGGGGGTCTACGCCATCGGCGACGTCGCCGGCCCGCCGATGCTCGCCCACAAGGCCGAGCATGAGGGCGTGATCTGCGTCGAGACCATCAAAGGGCTCCACGCCCACCCGATGGACAAGGGCAAGATCCCCGGCTGCACCTACTGCCAGCCGCAGATCGCCAGCGTCGGCCTCACCGAGGCCAAGGCCAAGGAGCAGGGTTTTTCCGTCAAGGTCGGCCGCTTCCCCTTCGCGGGCAACGGCAAGGCCATCGCGCTCGGCGAGCCGGACGGGCTGATCAAGACGATCTTCGACGCCAAGACCGGGCAGCTTCTCGGCGCCCACATGGTCGGCGCCGAGGTCACCGAGCTCATCCAGGGCTACGTCGTCGCGATGACGCTGGAGACCACCGAGGAAGAGCTGATGCACACGGTCTTCCCGCATCCGACGCTCTCGGAGATGATGCACGAGAGCGTGCTCGACGCCTACGGGCGGGTCATCCACACGTAGGGGACGTGCCTTGGGACGGCGGGCTTAGTAGCCCATCGCCACGAGGGTGAAGGCGGTCGCGAAGACGCTGCTCACGGCGAGCCCGAAGCCGGCCTTGCGGATGGCGAGGATCATGGCGCTCAAGCTCCCGGGCGCTTGGTGTGGGGTGAGGCCAGCCGGCCGATGGCGGTCCCGCCCTCGGCATCCGGATTGCGCAGCTCTCGGGCGCCCGGTGCATGCCCGTCCACGATCAGGACGACGAGCGCGAGCACCAGGAACAGCTTCTTGAGGGCCATCGGGCCGGACCTTCTCCGGTCGCCGGGTCGGGAAGGCGACGGTCCCGGTCCTAAGGCCGATGACGCGCGGTCCGGGTGCGCTGCCGCACGCGGATGGGGCGATCTCGCGGATGGCACCCTTGCATGGTGAGCGGGGCGTTAAGGAGCGCCGGCGCCTCAGCTGGCGATCTGCTCCGGCGGCTTCGCCTGCAGACGATCCAGCGCCGCGGTCGCCAGGTCGGCGAGAGCCTGCAGCCGCTGCACTGTGTCCGCGCCGGGCTCGACCCAGGCGCACCAGTAGGCGCCCAGCGCCGCGACGGGCACCGGCGCGCCGATCGGCGTCATGACGACGCTGCGCATCGAGGTCGCCCGATAGGCGGCGGCCGGCAGGCGCGGGTCGGTGTCGACGTTCGGGACCACCGCCGAGCGGGCGTTGAGTATCGCCCAGCCCGAGAGGCATTCCTTCAGCCGGAATCGGCGCCCCTGCCACAGGGGCCTGATCGCGTCCTCGGCCACGTAGTGGCAGAACTCGCCCTCTCGCAGGACCACGGCGATGCCGTCCGCGCCGGCGATCTCGCGGGCGGTGTCGCGAAGGACCGTCACCATCTCCTGGAGCGACGACACGCCCGACAGGAGGGCTCGGGCATCCTCGAGCCTCGAGTCCGGATGATCCGCGGGCGTCAGCCCGGGGGGGCCTGCATGAACCATGGGCCGAGCATAGCATCTCGCCCGATGCGATGCACGGGAGCCCCGCCGGTGGTTCCGCGATCTCGGATGCCGCCGGAGACCGGACCGTGCGCCGGCCACGAAGTCGCCGCCGGCACCTGCCATCGCCCGGCCGCGAAACGACCGACGGGAGGATGCCGATGCTCGACCGACGCCGGACCCTGGCCACCCTCGGAGCCGCTCTGCTCCTGCCTCCGGCCGCCGGCCGGGCCGACGATCCGGCGGCCGCCCTCGCGCGCCGGCTCGGCGAGATCGAGCGCGCGAGCGGCGGCCGCCTCGGCGTCGCCATGCGCGACACCGGAACGGGCCTGACCGTGGGGCACCGGGCGGACGAGTGCTTCCCGCTGTGCTCGACCTTCAAGCTCCTCGCGGCGGGCGCGGCGCTGGCGCGGGTCGATGCCGGCCGGGAGAGCCTGGAGCGGCGCGTCCCCTACACGGCTGCCGACCTCGTGGACTATTCCCCGGTGACGAAAGCACGGGTGGGCGAGGGCGGCATGGCGCTCGGTGCCCTCTGCGAGGCGGCCCTCACGCTCAGCGACAACACCGCCGGCAACCTGATCCTGGCGAGCCTCGGCGGCCCCGCAGGGCTTAACGCCTGGCTGCGCGGCCTCGGCGATCCGGTGACCCGCCTCGACCGGATCGAGCCGGATCTGAACGAGGCGCGTCCGGGCGATGCGCGCGACACCACGACGCCCGCCGCGATGCTGGCGGATCTCGACCGGCTCGCCCTCGGAACGGCCCTGACGAGCGCCTCGCGCGGGACCCTGGTGGCGTGGCTGCGGGCGAACCGCACCGGCGGAGCGCGCCTGCGCGCCGGGCTGCCGCCGGCATGGCAGGTCGGCGACAAGACGGGCTCCGGCGACAGGGGCACCACCAACGATGTCGGGCTGCTCTGGCCGCCGGGCGGCGCCGCGCCGATCCTGGTGGCCGCCTACCTCACGGAGACGGATGCGCCGCAGGAGCGCCGCAACGCGAGCCTCGCGGAGGTCGGCCGCGCGGTGGCCTCGCACCGATAGCGGGTCGTAGGCACCGGCCTCCGGCTGGTGCATATCGTCCCGGGCGGGGCCCGCCTCCGGGCCGGCACGGGAGAGGCTCTTGATTCTCGGTTTCTGGCTCGACCAGCCGGTCTGGCTGATCTTCGCCCTGCTGGGGGCGCTTCTCGCCGGCGTGGTGGGGATGATCCGCCTCGTCGCCACGCTCCCCCTGACGCGCGGGCGGTGGCTGCGCCTCACCGGCCTCGTCGCACCCTATTTCAGCAGCATCTCGGTCTTGCTGGCGCTCTTCACCGGCTTCGTGGCCAACGACGCCTGGGAGCGGCAGCGGCAGGCAGTGCGCACGGTCCAGACCGAGGGCGACACCGCCGTGGCGATCTACGATCTCAGCCTCGCCACCGTCTCCGACATGGCGCATATCCGCGCCCATCTCGCTGCCTACCTGCGGGCGGTCACCGGCGACGAGTGGCATCAGATGCAGACCGCGCAGGCCTCGCCCAAGGCCGCCGAGGCGCTCGCCCTGCTGCTCCAGGCGGTGGTGGTGCCGAGCGTCGGAGCGGATGCCGGCGCGGCCAGCCAGACGGCGCTCCTCGACCTGGTGCTGCGCCTGCGCGCCGCCCGATCCGACCGGCTGAGCCTCGCCCAAAGCAACAGCGACGAGACGAAGTGGCTCGCCCTCGTGATCCTCGCCAGCCTGACCCTGCTGGCGCTCGCCCTCGTCCATATCGAGAGTCCGCGGGCTCAGGTGACGGCGATGACGGTCTTCTCCATCGCCATGACCTCGACTCTCGGGCTGATCGCCCTGCACGAGCGCCCCTTCGACGGCCCGCTGCCGGTGAGCGCCAAGCCCCTGAGCGCCGCCCTGGCGCGGGTCGTGGCGCGGCCGCCGCCACCGGCCGCCGCGCCGTCTCCGGCCCCCGTTCCCGACGCCCGGCCCGAGTCTCCCCCTGCGGCGCCGGCCGCGCCCCTCGACTCGGGCCGTCCGCCGGGCTAGCGGGCTCGGCAAGCGCCGAGGGAGCGCGCGAGAAGGGGAAGCGTCATGGCCCACTGGATCCGATTCCGCAGGGGCGGGGAGACGGGATTCGGACTCGTCGAGGGCGAGGCGATCGCCGTGCACCGGGGCGACATGTTCGCCGCCCCCGAGGCGACCGGCGAGCGCGTGGCGCGGGCCGAGGTCGCGGTGCTCGCGCCCTGCGTGCCCTCGAAGATGATCGCCCTGTGGAACAACTTCCACGCGCTGGGCCGGAAGCTCGGCGTCTCGGCGCCGGAGACCCCCCTCTACCTGCTCAAGGCGGTCTCCTGCGTGCAGGACCCGGACACGGACGTGGCGCGGCCCGCCGCGTATGGCGGCCGCGTCGTCTACGAGGGCGAGCTCGCCATCGTCGTCGGCCGGCGGATCGCCAACGCGTCGGAAGCCGAGGCCGAGGCCGCGATCTTCGGCTACACCTGCGTCAACGACATCACCGCCTCGGACGTGCTCAACGCCGATCCGAACTTCCCGCAATGGACGCGGGCCAAGAGCTTCGACGGCTTCGGCCCCTTCGGTCCGGTGATCGCCACCGACGTGAAGCCCGAGACCCTGGTGGTGCGCACGATCCTCAACGGGCAGGAGCGCCAGAACTATCCGATCTCGGACATGGTGTTCCCGGCGGCCAAGCTCGTCAGCCTGATCTCGGCGGACATGACGCTCCTGCCCGGCGACGTGATCTGCTGCGGCACCTCGCTGGGGGTCGGCACCATGAAGGAGCCGGTCAACGAGGTCTCCGTCGAGATCGAGGGCATCGGGTCCCTCCGCAACCGCTTCCTCGCCGGCTGATTCGACCGTCCCGTCAAGCCTGTGGCGGGGATGCCGCACCGCTCCCGGATTCCGGCCACGCTTCGGCCGGACCGGGTTGCGCCTTAACCCTTCGCTCAGCACCCTGACCCTACTCGGATCCTTTGGGTGCTCAGCGAGAGGGGGCTTCATGCCGGCGACGCGGAACGGTCAGATCGGTGCGGTTCTCGCTCTCGCCCTGGTGGGCGTCTCCGGCGGTGGCTGCGGATTGTTCCCCGCCCAGGAGCTGACCACCGGCTCCATCGCCACCCCCGCCACCGCCAAGGTCGTCGCCGCGCCGACCGCGGAGGACAAGGCCTGCCTCGAGCGGGCCATGTACTTCGAATCGAACCGCAGCGACGAGGAGGGCCTGCTCGCCGTCGGCACCGTGGTGATGAACCGCCTCGACGCCCCGGCCTATCCCGGCCGCATCTGCGAGGTCGTCGGCCAGAAGCGCCAGTTCGCGCCGGGCGTCCTCACGAAGCCCGTCCGCGAGGCCGACAGGCCCCGCATCGAGCGCGTGGCGAACCTGCTCCTCGCCGGCCACCGCCACCCGGAGGTCGGGCAGGCGCTGCACTTCCACACCGCCGGGCTGACCTTCGGCTACGACAACATGCACTACGTGGCCAAGGCCGGCGGCAACGCCTTCTACGAGAAGAGCGACCGCGAGGGCTACCTGCCCGCGCCCGTGCCCCACGCCGTGGTGCGCACGGCGGAAGGCTCGCTGGTGCCCTTCACGGCCGCGACGCAGGCCGTCGCCCTGACCCTGCCCGCAGACGCCACGACCCGCTTCACCTCGGCCTCGTTCCGCTAGGCCGGGCGACACTCGGGCGCGCCTGTCGTCCCCGCGACAAGGCGAGCGGGCCTCGGGGTTTGCGGTGCCGTGGCCGAGTCCTTAAGTCGGATGGGAGCCTCCGGCCGCGCCGCCGGATGTCCTCGAAAGCCCGCTCCGCCGCGCCAGGGCCCCGATGGCCGTCGTCCTCGATCTCCTGAACAACGACCGCCGCCCGGCGGCGGTCCGCCCGCGACACCCGGAGAAGGCCCGCCGTCCCGACACGCCGGTGCAGCGCAAGCCCGACTGGATCCGGGTCAAGGCGCCGGGCTCGCCGGCCTATGCCGAGACCAGCCGCATCGTGCGCCAGCACGGGCTCGTCACCGTCTGCGAGGAGGCGGGCTGCCCCAACATCGGCGAGTGCTGGGAGAAGCGGCACGCCACCTTCATGATCATGGGCGACACCTGCACGCGGGCCTGCGCCTTCTGCAACGTGCGCACCGGCCTGCCGGGCCCCCTCGACGCCGACGAGCCGCAGCGGGTCGCCGAATCGGTGGCCAAGCTCGGGCTGCACCACGTCGTCGTCACCTCGGTCGACCGCGACGACCTCAAGGACGGCGGCGCCGAGCACTTCGCCCGCACGATCCGTGCGATCCGCGAGGCGAGCCCCGGCACCACGGTCGAGATCCTGACCCCCGACTTCCTGCGCAAGGACGGCGCGCTGGAGGTCGTGGTCGCGGCCAGGCCCGACGTGTTCAACCACAACCTCGAGACGGTGCCGGGCAAGTACCTCACCGTGCGCCCCGGCGCCCGCTACTTCCACTCCCTGCGGCTGCTGCAGCGGGTGAAGGAGCTCGACCCGACGATCTTCACCAAGTCCGGCATCATGGTCGGTCTCGGCGAGGAGCGGAACGAGGTGGTCCAGCTGATGGACGACCTGCGCTCGGCCGATGTGGACTTCCTCACCATCGGGCAGTACCTCCAGCCGACCAAGAAGCACCATGAAGTCGTCCGGTTCGTGCCCCCGGAGGAGTTCAAGGGCTTCGAGACCACGGCCTACGCCCGGGGCTTCCTGCTCGTCTCGGCGACGCCGCTCACCCGCTCGTCCCACCACGCCGGCGAGGATTTTTCGCGATTGAGGGCGGCCCGTCTCGCCCGCCTCGCGAAGGAGCCCGCCGGGGTTTGACCCTCGGCTGACCCCGCGCCCGATGCCCTCCTTCCGGATCACCCGCGCGGTGCGCCATACGCCGCAGCAGATGTACGACCTCGTGGCGGACGTGGAGCGCTACCCGGAGTTCCTGCCGCTCTGCGAGGCCCTGCGCGTCCTGCGCCGGCAGCCCGGCAAGGAGGAGGGGGCCGAAGTGCTCGTGGCCGAGATGGCGGTGGGCTACAAGGCGATCCGCGAGCGCTTCACCACCCGCGTCACCCTCGATCCCGGCGAGCGCAGGATCCTCGCCGAGTACATCGACGGGCCCTTCCGCCACCTTGAGAACCGCTGGGCCTTCAAGGAGGCCGAGAACGGCGGCTGCCTCGTCGACTTCTTCATCAACTACGAGTTCAAGAGCTTCGCCCTCGGCCTGCTGATGGGCCGCATGTTCGACCACGCCTTCCGCAAGTTCACCGACGCCTTCGAGGCCCGCGCCGAGCGCATCTACGGCGCGGCCTGAGGGCTCACGCCGCCGGCGCGGCGACATGCTCGGGACGGAAGCCGAGCCCGACGATGCGGGCGGGCAGACGCTGGAGGAGCGGCACCCGGTCGAGGAGCCGTAGCGCCAGCGGCGGCTTCAGCGGCGCCGTGGCGTCGAGCGCCCCGGCGATCACCCGGTCCTGCATCATCCGCTGCAGACGCTGCGTCGCCCGCACCGCTGGCATCCGCCGCGCCTGGACGCGGGCGAGGTCACCATCAGTGAGGCGCCCTTCGCGCAGGGGGGCTGCGAGGAGGTTGGCGGCGGCCACCGCGTCCTGCACGGCGAGGTTCACGCCGACGCCGCCCACCGGCGACATCGCGTGCGCCGCGTCCCCGATGCAGAGAAGCCCCGGCCGGTGCCAGCGGGTCAGCCGGTCGACGGCGACGGTGAGGAGCTTCACCGCCTCGAAGCTCGCGATCTCGTCGACGCGGTCGGCGAGGTAGGGCGCCAGCGCCGCCACCGCCTCGCGGAAGGCCGGGAGACCCCGGGCCCGCAGCGCCGCCTCGCCACCCTTCGGCACCACGAAGGCGCATTGCCAGTGCTCGCCCCGGTCGATGGCGACGAGGATGCCGCCGCGCCCGAACCGCCCGGCCGTCTCCTCCCGGTCGTCGGGCCGGCGGGAGAGACGGAACCAGAGCACGTCCATCGGCGCGCCGAAGCTTTTCCGCGGGAGGTCGGAGGCGCCGCGCAAGACCGAGTGCCGGCCGTCGGCGGCGATGACGAGATCGGCCTCGACCGTGGTCTCGCCCTCCGGGCCCCGCGCCCGCACCCCGTCGACGCGGCCGTCCCGCTCGACGAGCCCGGTCGCCTCCGTGCTCATCCGAAGCATGAACTTCGGGTGCCGACGTCCTTCGGTCGCAAGAAAATTCAAGAAGTCCCACTGTGGCATCATCGCGATGAAGCGGTGGCGCACGGGCAGGTGCCGGAAGTCGGCGATCCGGAAGCTTCGGCCGTCTACGACGCCCGAGAGCGTCTCGACGCGCCGATGCGGCAGGGCGAGGAACGTCTCGCCAAGGCCGAGCTCCTCCATCACCTGGAGCGTCGAGGGATGGATGGTGTCGCCGCGGAAATCCCGGAGGAAGTCGGCATGCTTCTCGAGGACCGTCGCCTCGATGCCGGCGCGGGCGAGCAGGAAGCCCGCCATCATCCCCGCCGGGCCGCCGCCGACGATGCAGACCTTCTGCGCATTCCCGCTCATCGCATGACCTTCCCGGTCGGAGCGGGCGGCGAACCCGCTCACAGCGCCGCTTCGAGGAGCCCCAGCGCCTCGGCGACGGCGAGGCGGCGGATCTCGCCGCGGCCCGGGTCGCCGTAGCGGCACTCCCGATGGCCAACGAGACCTCCGTACCGGGCGAGACCGAAATGCACGAGGCCGACGGGCTTCTCCGCACTGCCGCCGCCGGGGCCGGCGATGCCGGTGATCGCCACGGCGACATCCGCCTCGGAACGGGCCAGCGCGCCCTCGGCCATGGCGCGGGCGGTCGCCTCGCTGACGGCGCCGTGGGCGGCGAGCGTCGCCTCGGGCACGCCGAGCATCGAGACCTTGGCGGCGTTCGAGTAGGTGACGAAGCCCCGCTCCAGCACGGCGGAGGAGCCCGGCACTGCGGTCAACAGCCCGGCGACGAGGCCGCCGGTGCAGGATTCGGCGGTAGCGATCCGCCGGCCCGCCGCCGCGTAGCGGGCGACGAGCGCCTCGGCCTGGGCGAGGAGGACGGGGTCCTCGATCATGCCCGCCGGCTCAGCCCTGGCGCATGGCCGTCTCGGCCTGGGCGTCGAGCGTGTCCTCGGTCTCCTCCGGCAGGCGCACCGTGGCCGCGGCCTGGGCGGCGAGCCCCTCGGCGCGGCCGACGAAGCCGAGCTTTTCCGTGGTCGTCGCCTTGATCGAGACGGCCGAGAGCGGCACCCCGGCGATCGCGGCGATGCGGGCGCGGATCTCCTCGCGGTGCTTGCCGATCCGCGGCGCCTCGGCGAGCACGGTGATGTCGAGATGGTCGATGCGCCCGCCCCGCGCCCGCACCAGCCCGCAGGCATGCGCCAGGAACTGGTCGGAGGAGGCGCCGCGCCACTTTTCGTCCGACGGAGGGAAGTGGGTGCCGATGTCGCCGTCGGCGATGGCGCCGAGCAGAGCGTCGGTGAGCGCGTGCAGCGCCACGTCGCCGTCGGAATGGGCGAGCACGCCGCGGTCGGCGGGGATTCGCACGCCGCCGAGCCAGACATGGTCGCCCTCGGTGAAGGCGTGCACGTCGAAGCCGGTGCCGAGGCGGGTCACGTACTGGGTCATGGCGGCCCTCCCGGCCGGCTGGGCGTCCCCGGAGAGGGCGCGGTCGGCCTCGATCAGGTCGGAGGCCTGGGTGATCTTGCGGTTGGCGACGTCGCCCTCGAACACGACGACGGGCAGGCCCGCCCACTCGGCGAGCGCCCCGTCGTCGGTGAAGCCGTCGAGCCCGGCCTCGGCCGCGGCGCGGTGGGCGTCGAGGAGAGCGGGGAAGACGAAGGCCTGCGGGGTCTGAACCGCGCGCAGGGCCTCGCGGGGCGGCGTCTCGATCACGCGGCCGATGCCATCGCCGAGCGGCTCGATCCGCTTGACGGTATCGGTGACGGGGATGCCCGGCACCGCGGCGCGGTGCGCGCGGCCGGCCTCGATCGCCCGCGCGACGAGAGCGGCGTCGATGAAGGGCCGGGCCGCGTCGTGGACGAGCACCACCTTGGGGGGGGCCGAGGCCGCCAGCGCCTCGAGCCCGGCCCGCACCGAGATCTGGCGCGTGGCGCCGCCCGCGACGGGCTCGGCGAGCTTGGCGCGGGCAGCCGAATCGAGGTCCTCCAGGCACTCCCGGAAGAAGGCGCCGGCATCGGCGGCGATCACCGTCTGGATGCGGTCGATCGTCTCCTGGGCGGCGAGCGCGGCCAGCGTGCGGGCGAGGACGGTGCGCCCGCCGACCCGGCGGTACTGCTTCGGCAGGCCGCCGCCGACGCGAATGCCGCGTCCGGCCGCTACGACGACGGCGGCGACGGTGAAGCCGGTGCTCGACATGAAGTCCCTATTTCCGCGCCCACGGCCATCGACCGGCCTGGGCTGGCAGCGCGGGCGGGTGGCGCGGGCAGGCGTCGCCCCAGGCTCGCCGTTTAAGGGGGGGAGACTGCGAAATCAAATCGCGGCGCCGCTTGCGTCGCGGCGCGAATTGGCTATTTGTTGTGCAGAATGTCGAGTGATGATTATTTGAGCTTTCTCCGCGAGGGAAAGCCCGCTCCGGCCGGCGCGGCAGCGGTGCTGCTGGCACCGCTCTCCGGCGTGACAGACCTGCACATGCGCCGGATCGCCCGGCGCCTCGGCGCGAGCGCCGTGGTCTCGGAGATGGTGGCGGCGGCCGAGTTCGCCCGCGGCGGCGCGGAGGCGCGCCTGCGCGCGGAGGGCTCCGGCGTCGATCCGCACGTGGTCCAGCTCGCCGGCTGCGCCCCCGAGCCGATGGCGGAGGCCGCCCGCCTCGCCGAGGCCAACGGCGCGGGGGTGATCGACGTCAACATGGGCTGCCCGGCCAAGACCGTCACCGGGGGCGAGTCGGGCTCGGCCCTGATGCGCGATCTCGACCATGCCGAGCGTCTGCTCGCCGCGGTGCGCGGCGCCGTCGCGGTGCCGGTGACGGTCAAGATGCGCCTCGGCTGGGACCACGCCAGCCTCAACGCCCCCGAGCTCGCCCGGCGGGCGGAAGGTCTCGGCCTGTCGGCCGTCACCGTCCACGGCCGCACCCGCCAGCAGTTCTACAAGGGCCGGGCCGACTGGGCGGCGATCCGCGCCGTCGTCGAGGCGGTGCGCATCCCCGTGATCGCCAACGGCGACGTCGGCAGCCTCGCCGAGGCGCGCGAATGCCTGGCCGTCTCCGGCGCGGCCGGCGTGATGATCGGGCGCGCGGCGGTCGGCCGGCCCTGGCTGGTCGGCGAGATCGCCGCCGGCCTCGCCGGCCGGGTGGTGCCGCCGCTCGCGCCCGAGCGGCGGGCCGAGATCGCGCTCGAGCATTACGCCGGGCTCCTCGCCCTCTACGGGCCGGCGATCGGCATCCGGCACGCCCGCAAGCATCTCGCGGCCTATGTCGAGGCGGCCGGCTCCGGCCTCGGGCCCGCCGACCAGACGCGGCTCCTCACCACGCAGGACCCGGGCCTCGCCCGCGATCTCCTGCGCCGGGCCTTACTCGCACCGGCGGCCCCGGCCGCCATCGGAGCCGCGGCATGAGCGGGGAGCGGCACGGCGGCACGGGGACGGGACCGTCCGCGCTTCCGACCTCAGAGGCGGTCCTCAACGCCCTGCCGCTGCCGGTGCTGACCATCGGTCCGGACGAGCACATCCTCCACTGCAACCACGCGGCGGAGAGCTTCTTCGATCATTCCGCCAGGCTGATGCAGCGGCGGCGGCTGCGCGACTTCATCCCCTTCGCCTCGCCGATCATCGCGCTCGTCGCCGAGGTGCGCCGCCGGCGCGCCAGCGTCAGCGAGTACCGGGTGGAGCTGGTGCAGCCCCGCTCCGGCACCGAGCGCAGCGTCGACGTGTTCGCGACCCCGCTCGCCGACGACAGCGAGGCGGTGGTGCTGATGCTCCAGGAGCGCACCATCGCCGACAAGATGAACCGCCAGCTCACCCATCGCGGCGCGGCCCGCTCGATGGTCGCGCTCGGCGCCATGCTCGCCCACGAGATCAAGAACCCGCTCGCCGGCATCCGCGGCGCCGCCCAGCTCCTCGAGCAGTCCGGGGCCGAGGAGGACCGGCTCCTGACCCGGCTGATCTGCGACGAGTCGGACCGGATCGTGCGCATCGTCGAGCGCATGGAGCTGTTCGGCGACGAGCGCCCCGTGGAGCGCGGGCCCGTCAACGTCCACGGCGTCCTCGACCAGGTGAAGCGCTCGGCGCAGTCGGGATTTGCCCGCCGCATCCGCTTCGTGGAGGCCTACGACCCCTCGCTGCCGCCTGTCCTTGGAAACCGGGATCAACTGATCCAAGTCATCCTCAACCTCGTGAAGAACGCCGCCGAGGCGATCGGCGCCGACGCGGTCGATGGCGAGATCACCCTGTCGACCGCCTTCCGCACCGGCCTGCGCCTTCAGGTGCCGGGCTCTCGCGAGCGGGTGAGCCTGCCGATCGAGGTCGGCGTGCGCGACAACGGGCCCGGCGTCACCGCCGAGCTGCTGCCGGACCTGTTCGACCCCTTCGTGACCACCAAGGTCTCGGGCTCCGGCCTGGGACTTGCTTTGGTGGCCAAGATCGTTGGGGACCACGGCGGGATCGTGGAGTGCGATCCCGTCCCCCGCCGGACCACCTTCCGCCTCCTCCTTCCCATGTCGAGCGCCCGGGACGGGCGCGAATCGGTCGTGGAGCCCTGAGCCCAGCCATGCCCAACGGCAACATCATCGTCGCCGACGACGACGCCGCGATCCGCACCGTGCTTAACCAGGCGCTGTCGCGGGCGGGCTACGAGGTGCGCTCAACGGGCAACTGCGCCACCCTCTGGCGCTGGGTGGCGCAGGGGGAGGGGGACCTCGTCATCACCGACGTGATGATGCCCGACGAGAACGTGTTCGACCTGCTGCCGCGCATCAAGCGGGTGCGGCCGGAGCTGCCGATCATCGTGATGAGCGCGCAGAACACCTTCATGACCGCGATCCGCGCCTCGGAGAAGGGCGCCTACGAGTACCTGCCCAAGCCCTTCGACCTGAAGGAGCTGACCGCCATCGTCGGGCGCGCGCTGTCTCGTCCCCGCGGGGCGCCCGCGCCCGGCGCGGGGCCGGAGAACGAGGACATCCCGCTGGTCGGGCGCTCGCCGGCCATGCAGGAGATCTACCGGGCGCTCGCCCGGCTGATGCCGACCGACCTCACCGTGATGATCACCGGCGAGTCGGGCACCGGCAAGGAGCTCGTCGCCCGGGCGCTCCACGACTACGGCCGCCGCCGCGCGGGGCCCTTCGTGCCCGTCAACATGGCCGCGATCCCCCGCGACCTGATCGAGTCGGAGCTGTTCGGCCACGAGAAGGGCGCCTTCACCGGCGCGCTCCAGCGCTCGGCCGGGCGCTTCGAGCAGGCGGAGGGCGGCACGCTCTTCCTCGACGAGATCGGCGACATGCCGATGGAGGCCCAGACCCGCCTCCTGCGCGTCCTCCAGCAGGGCGAGTACACGACGGTGGGCGGGCGGGTGCCGATCAAGACCAACGTCCGCATCATTGCGGCGACCAACAAGGACCTGCGGGTCTCGATCCAGCAGGGCATCTTCCGCGAGGACCTGTTCTTCCGCCTCAACGTCGTGCCGCTGCGCCTCCCGGCGCTCCGCGAGCGCTCGGAGGACGTGCCCGACCTCGCCCGGCACTTCTTCCTTCTCGTCGAGCGCGAGGGGCTGACCCGCAAGACTCTCGACGCCGACGCCATGGAGCGCCTGAAGCGCTACCGCTGGCCCGGCAACGTCCGCGAGCTGGAGAACCTCGTCCGGCGGCTCGCCGCCCTCTACCCGCAGGAGACCATCACCGGCCCGGTGATCGAGGCCGAGCTCGACACCCTGCCCCTGGCGCAGGCTCCGGCGTCCGCCGGGGCCGAGCCCCGCAAGGGAGCTGGGGAGAGCGAGAGCCTGTCGGCGGCGGTGGAGCGGCACCTGAGCGACTATTTCTCGGGCTACCGGGACACCCTGCCGCCGCCCGGCCTCTATCACCGGGTGCTGCGCGAGATCGAGGGGCCGCTGATCGGCGCGGCGCTGGCAGCGACCCGCGGCAACCAGATCCGGGCCGCGGAGCTCCTCGGCGTCAACCGCAACACCCTGCGCAAGAAGGTCCGCGACCTCGACCTCCAGGTCTTCCGCTCGGCCCGCTGAGGGGGCGTCCTAGGATCCTGCGATCCTATGATCCGCGCTCAGGCCTGGCTCTGCTCGTGCTCGGCGCGCAGCAGGCGGGCGATCTCGAAGGCGATCTCGGTCAGCATCTCGTCGATGAGGTCGCCGAGGCGCGGGCGCTGCATGCCCTCGACCATGCCGCGCATGGCGATGGCGTGGTCCGCGAGGCGGTTGATCCGCCTCTGCTCGTGAAGGCGTTCGGCGTCCCGCTCCTCGGTGACGTCGATCACGACGCCGCTGCCGCTCGTGGGCCCGCCCGCCCCGTCCGTCTCGATCCGCCCGCGCATGACGAGGCTGCGGCCGCCTCCGCCGTCGGAGGGACCGGTCTCGAAGCGCATCTCGACGATGCCGCCGGCCGCGGCGAGGGCCGCCTCGACCAGGGGGCGGTCCTGTGGCCGCAGCCGGTCGAGGAAGACGGCGAGGGGGACGCCGTGGGCGGACGCCTCCTCCTCGAGGCCCAGACGCGCGGCCGATCCCCGTGAGAGGGCGATGCGGCTCGACGGGGCGTCGTGCACCCAGTCGCCCACGATTCCGGAAGCGTCGAGCGGGCTGTGGGGGTCTTCGGAGAGGAAGTGGATCAATCCGTCCGCCATGGCTGGCCTGAGGACCGTAGCCAGAGCCGTCGTGGTCCGCGCCGGACACCTGAGGTTGGCCAATCCGGTACGCGGCACGCTTCGAACAAGGCACGATTCGCCGGCAATTAAGCATTCGCGAGACGATCGGGCAACGTCAGATTGCTCCGCCGCCATGAGACTTTCTGCTGGATTAGGAGGGGCACTCCTGTCGTCCCGGCATCACAGGATCGACGGATCGGGGGAGCGTTTACGGGCCGTTAACCATGTTGGCCGAGAACGGGATCAGCGCATCCCTGGGTCACAGGATCGCCCTCCGACGGGTCCGGATGCCCCAGGCACCCGAATGTCCTCACGCCACGTCCACGCCCATTTCGCCGCAAGGGACGCTCCGATGAAAGCCATCACCTTCGTCACGCAGAAGGGCGGCAGCGGGAAGAGCACGTTGTGCATCTCGCTGGCCGTCGCCGCCCAGGAAGCGGGCCGCTCGGTCTGCATCCTCGAGATGGACCGCCAGGCCACCATCTCCGACTGGCTCGACCACCGCACCGCCGAGGGGCCGGAGGTCGCCCAGATCGACGCCACGCAGATCGACGCCGTGATGGCCCGCCTGCGCGAATCGGCCTACGATTACGTCTTCATCGACACCCCCGGCGTCGATTCGACCGGCACCCTCTCGGCGATCCGGGCGGCGGACCTCTGCGTCATCCCCTGCCGGCCGACCCCGGCGGATCTCCGCGCCTTCAAGCCGACGCTGGCGGCGATCTACCGCCTCGAGAAGAAGTTCGCCTTCGTGCTCAACCAGACGCCGCCGCGCTCCTACCGCATCCGCGACGCCGCCGACGGCCTCGCCGTGCTCGGCGTGCTGCCCGACGTCAACATCGTCGCCCGCACCGACCACCAGGACGCCATCGGCCTCGGCCAGGGCGTGACCGAGTTCAACCCCAAGGGCCAGGCCGCCGGCGAGATCCGCCGCCTGTGGACCTGGATCGAGAAGCGCACGCAGGTGGCCCGGCATGTCAAAGCCGCCTAAGCTCAGCCTCGCCTCGATCGTCGCCGCCGCAGCCCCTCCGGTCCGCGGGACGCTGCCGGCGAGGGTCCCGGCCGGCGAGGTGGTGCCCTTCGAGGCCCCGCCCCAGGGCTCCGCGGCGACGCCCCGGCGCGCCAACGCCACCCTCAAGGAGCGCGCCCGGCAGATGTCGGTCTACCTGGAGCCGCCGGTCTACGACCAGCTCCGGGACCTCGCCTACGCCGAGCGCGCCAAGATGCACGGGCTGATGCTCGAGGCGCTCGACCTGCTCTTCAAGCAGCGGGGCGCCCGCTCCATCGAGCAGCTCAACGAGGCGGCTCAGCGCTGACCGCCTCTCAAGGCCGCCGGATCCATCGCCGGCGGCCTTTTCGCGAGGCCGATCCGAGGCTTGCGCGCGGACGCTGAGAGCCTGCATCGGATCCGGCCGGCCCTCAGGCGCCGCATGAGGACGAGGCGCCACCCGCAACGTGGCGAGTGCCGGTCCAGACGGAGAAAATCCTTTCTGTAGAATGTTTTGCGCAGGCTCTCTCATGTGCGATGGGAGGGCAGGCGGATGGCTTCTCGCATATCCGCGCCCCACAGGCTCCGCAGCGTTCAGCTTTCCTTTACGCGACCCCGACGATCTTAAGCGTCGCGGGGGGATGGGGCCGGGTCAGGTCCCGCCTCCCGCGTGCCCCGCCGGCGCCTCCCCCGCCGGTCCGGGCCTGTTGCGTTCCAGGGGCGCCGGTTGGGTCCGCGTATGCTGCGTTCGACCAGGGCCCGTTTCGCGGGCCGGGAGGGCTTCCCGATCGGGCGCCTCCTCGCCGTGGCCGGCATCGCGCTCGCCACCGCCAATTGCAGCACCAACCCCGCCCAGAAGCTCGCCGCCAATGGCAGCGGCATCGATCCGAAATACGGGGTCAAGGCGAGCCCGCGCCTCTACAACGAGGGCGACGTCATTCCGAAGGGGGGCGGCCGGCGCTTCTCGGGCAAGCCCTACGTGGTCGCCGGACGCACCTACGTCCCCCGCGAGGAGGGTCGCGGCTACGTCCGCGAGGGCCTCGCCTCCTGGTACGGCAGCGCCTTCCACGGCCGCATGACCGCCAACGGCGAGGTCTTCGATCGGCACTCCATCGCCGCCGCCCACCCGACCCTGCCGCTGCCGAGCTACGCCCGCGTCACGAACCTCGCCAACGGGCGCTCGATGGTGGTGCGCGTCAACGACCGCGGCCCCTATCACGCCGACCGGGTGATGGACGTGTCCGAGGCCGTGGCCGAGGCGCTGGAGTTCCACCGGCGCGGCACTTCTAAGGTGCGCGTCGAGTATGTCGGCAAGGCCTCCGTCGCCGGCAGCGACGACCGCAAGCTGCTGGCCACCCTGCGCACGGACGGCCGCCCGGCCCCGATCGGCGGCGCCTCGCCGGTGATGCTGGCCGATCTCGGGCCGGACCGGGACACCGGGGCCGGCGACGGACTCGCCCGCGGCCGCGCCCCGCTCGCCTTCCAGCCAGGGGAATCCGCCGAGCCCGCCCAGGCGGCGCCGGCCCCGCGCCGCGCCGCGCCGATCCAGCTCGCCGGAGCCACCGTGGCGGTGCCCCCCGCGCTCCAGCCCGGCGCCCGCCGGGAGGGCGCGTTCAAGCCGGTGCTGCCGCACGCGACGGGACGCCCGCTCGCCGTGGCGGAGCTCGGCAGATCCGGTGCTCCGGACAAGACGAAGGGGGCCGAGCCGTCGCGCGTCGCCGCCCTCGCGCCGCCGTCCCGCAGTGCGGCTTCCGGAAAGGCCACCGGCGCGAAGGCCCGAGGGATTCAGGGCGAGGCGATCAAGGTCGCCGGGCTCAATCCGGGCCTTTCGGGTCGAGAGCCGGCCAAGGCGGTGTCGAAGGCATCCCAGGCCCAGGCATCCCAGGCCCAGGCATCCCAGGCCCAGGCATCGAAGGCCCCCGCGATGCCCGCCGCCGCCCGCCAGCAGATGGCCCGTCTGGCCTCCCTGCCGGCCGAGCCGCCGCGCCGGCCCGCCCTCCGCGACTCCGCCTCCCAGACGAAGCCCGCGCCGGCCCGCCGCTCGCGCTTCGCCGGGATCGACAACTGAGCGGGGCCCTCGGCCGGTCCGCGGCGAATTCGCGTTCGATTTCAGGCGCGCACCGGGGTAAGCTCGTCCGCGTGGGAGCGAGGCCGGCGCCCTCCGCGGCGGCCGGCGCAGTGACGAGAGACCCGATGCGCGTGCCATCCGTTGCCCGAGCCCTCTCGCTGCCGGGCCGCGCCGCCGCCTCCCTGCTGGTGCTGGCCGCGCTGGCGCTGCCGGCCGCCGCCCAGGTCTTCCAGACCGCCGCGCCCCACGCCATCCTGATCGACGCCGCTTCCGGCTCGGTGCTCTACGAGAAGGCCGCCGACGAGCCCTTCTCCCCGGCGAGCATGGCGAAGCTCATGACGACCGAGGTCGTCTTCGACGCCCTCACCAGCGGGCGGCTCTCCATGGACACGGAGTTCACCGTCACCGAGGACGCCTGGAAGCGGGGCGGGGCAGGGGGCGGTGGCTCCTCGATGTTCGCGCAGGTCAACAGCCGCATCAAGATGTCGGACCTGCTGCGCGGCCTCATCGTGCAGTCGGGCAACGATGCGGCGATCACCATCGCCGAGAACATGGCCGGCTCGGAAGAAGCCTTCTCCGGCCTCATGAACCAGAAGGCGAAGGCGCTCGGGCTCGACCGCTCGACCTTCCGCAACGCCACCGGCTACTCGGCCCCCGACCAGAAGGTGACGGCCCGCGACCTCGCCAAGCTGTCGCTGCACCTGATCGACGGCTACCCGGACCTGTATAAGATCTTCGCCGAGCGCGAGTTCACCTGGAACAAGATCAAGCAGCAGAACCGCAACCCGCTGCTCACCCTCGACATCGGCGCCGACGGGCTCAAGACCGGCTATCTCGAAGAGTCCGGCTACGGGCTCGCGGCCTCGGCGGTGCAGAACGGCCAGCGCCTCATCATGGTGGTCTCCGGCCTCAAGACCGCCCGCGACCGGGCGGCGGAGGCCCGCAAGCTGATGGAGTGGGGCTTCCGCGCCTTCGAGCCCCGGCAGGTCTTCGCCGCCGGCGAGACCGTGGCCGAGGTCTCGGTCTACGGCGGCGAGAAGGGCTCCGTTCCCGTGGTCGCCAAGAAGCCGGTGCGGCTCCTGCTGCCCCGGGGCTCCCAGGAGCGCGTCACCGCGAAGGTCGTGTACCAGGGGCCGCTGACCGCCCCCGTCGAGCAGGGCCGCGAGGTCGGGCGCCTCCGGGTGATGCGCGGCGACACCCTCGCCCTCGACCAGCCGCTCTATGCCGGCGAGACCGTCGAGGCCGGCTCGATCCCGCAGCGGGCGCTGGACGCCGCGCTGGAGGTCGGCACCGGTCTCGTGCGGCGCGCCTTCAAGAAGGGCGGCAGCGCCTCGTGAGGGGCCGCCTCGTCACCTTCGAGGGCGGGGAGGGGGTCGGCAAGTCGACGCAGGTCGAGCGCCTCGCCCGCACCCTGCGGGCGGCGGGCCGCGAGGTGGTCGCGACCCGCGAGCCCGGCGGCACCGAGCGGGCCGAGGCGATCCGCGCGGCGCTCCTCTCGGGCGCGGCCAAGCCCTACGGACCGTTCGCCGAGGCGCTCCTGTTCAGCGCCGCCCGCATCGACCATCTCGACCGGCTGATCCGGCCCGCCCTGGAGCGCGGCGCCGTGGTGCTTTGCGACCGCTTCAGTGATTCCACCCGCGCCTACCAGGGCGCCGCCGGGGGGCTCGACGCCGGGACGATCGCGGCGCTGGAGCGCGTCACCCTCGGGGGCCTCTCCCCGGACCTGACCCTGATCCTCGACCTTCCCCCGGAGACGGGCCTCGCCCGCGCCCGTGCCCGCGCCGCCGATACGGGCGGGGAGGGTGCCGAGGCCGACCGCTTCGAGGCCGAGGCGCTGGCCTTCCACGCGCGGCTGCGGGAGGCCTTCCTCGCGATCGCCGCCGCCGAGCCGGCGCGCTGCGCGGTGATCGACGCGGGCCTCCCCCCCGACGCCGTCGAGGCGGCGGTGCGCGAGGCGGTGGCGGATCGCCTGCCGGCCCTGCTGGCGCTTGGCGAGACCAGAAACCCCGGCGAAGTCCGAAACAATGCCGCCTGAGATCGAGCCCGACGACGCCGAGCCCGGCGACCTGCCGGACGTGCCGCGTCCCCGCAGGCAGACCCGTCTCATCGGCCACAGGGCGGCCGAGCGCGCCTTCGCGGGAGCGATCGGGGAGGGGCGCCTGCACCATGCCTGGCTGATCGGCGGCCCCCGCGGCATCGGCAAGGCGACGCTGGCCTACCGGGTCGCCCGCCGGCTCCTCGCGGTCCGGCCCTCGGGGGAGGGGCTCGAGGTCGACCCTGCCGATCCCGGCGCGCGCAAGGTCGCGGCGCTGTCGCATCCGAATCTCCTCGTGCTCCGCCGTCACCGGCCGGCGGGCGCCAAGGCGATGCCGACGCGCATCGGCGTCGAGGCCGCCCGCGCGGCCCTCGACCTGTTCGGCACCACCGCCGGGAACGACGGCTGGCGCGTCTGCATCGTCGACAGCGCCGAGGACCTCAACGCCAACAGCGCCAACGCCCTCCTGAAGATGATCGAGGAGCCCCCGGAGCGGGCCCTGTTCCTGATCGTCTCCCACGCGCCGGGCCGCCTCCTGCCGACCATCCGCTCCCGCTGCCGGATGCTGCCTCTGCGCCCGCTCCCCGAGGCCGCCGTCGCCGAGGCCATCGCCGGACTGCCGGCGCCCTTCCGCCAGCCGGAGCCGGAGCGCCTGGCCCGCGCGCTCGCCCTCTCCGAGGGCTCGGTGGCCCGCGCGCTCGCCATGCTCGATCCGAAGACCCTGGAGGTCGTCGGCGAGGTCGAGAGCCTGCTCGCCCGGCCCGACCGGCGGCGTGCCCTGAAGCTCGCCGAGCGGCTCTCCGGCCGCGACGCCGAGGCCCTGTTCGAGACAGCCCTCGACACCGCCTTCCGCTTCGTCTCCGCCGAGATCGACCGGCGCCGGGACGAGCCCCCCGCTCGCCTTGCGGCGCTGGCGGAGGTGTGTGAGAAGTCCGGCCGTGCCGCCCGGGAGGCCGCGATCTACAACCTCGATCGCCGTCCGGTGGTCCTGTCCCTGTTCGGCGATCTCGCCGAGGCGCTCCAAGGAGCCTGACCCGGGATCACAGGAACCCGGGATCCGATGAACCGCCGATCCGGGGATGCCCTGACGTGAGCGCCGACACTCCCGCCGAGGGCCGCGCCGGCCACCGCGGCACCTACAGCCTCACCACGGCGATATCCTACCCCAACGGCGCCCCCCATATCGGCCACGCCTACGAGGCGATCGCCACCGACGCCATCGCCCGCTTCCACCGCCTCGACGGCTACGAGGTGCTGGCCACCACCGGCACCGACGAGCACGGCCTCAAGATCCAGCAGACGGCAGCCCGCGACGGCACCACGCCCCGCGCCCTGGTCGACGCCATGTCGGAAAAATTCCGCGCCATGGTCGCGGCGCTGGGCTGCCGCTTCGACCGCTTCATCCGCACCACCGAGCCCGAGCACTACGACGCCGCCCGCGCGCTGTGGCGGCGCATGCAGGCCAACGGCGACATCTACCTGTCGAAGTACGTCGGCTGGTACTCGGTGCGCGACGAGGCCTGGTACGGCGAGGACGAGACCGAGATCGGGCCGGACGGCGGGCGCCGCGCCCGCGAGACCCGCACCCCCGTCGAGTGGACCGAGGAGGAGAACTACCTGTTCCGCCTCTCGGCCTACGGCGACCGCCTGCTCAAGCTCTACGAGGAGCAGCCGGACTTCGTCGGCCCCGAGACACGCCGCAACGAGGTCGCGAGCTTCGTGCGCTCCGGGCTGAAGGATTTCTCCGTCAGCCGCACCACCTTCGACTGGGGCGTGCCGGTGCCCGACGCGCCGGGCCACGTCATGTATGTCTGGGTCGACGCGCTGACGAACTACCTCACCGTCTGCGGCTTTCCCGACGAATCCGACCCGCGCCGGCGCTTCTGGCCGATGGACCTGCACGTCATCGGCAAGGACATCGTGCGCTTCCACGCGGTCTACTGGCCGGCCTTCCTGATGTCGGCGGGCCTGCCGCTGCCGAAGCGCGTCTTCGCCCACGGCTTCTTCCTCAGCAAGGGCGAGAAGATGTCGAAGTCGCTCGGCAACGTCGTCGACCCGATGGACCTCGTCGCGACCTACGGCGCGGATGCCCTGCGCTACTTCGTGCTGCGCGAGGCGCCCTTCGGCGGCGACGGCAACTACGACCACGAGGCGATCATCACCCGCATCAACGCGGACCTCGCCAACGATCTCGGCAACCTCGCCCAGCGCTCGCTCTCCATGATCGCCAAGAACGGCGAGGGCCGGGTGCCGCGGCCCGGCCCCCTCAGCGAGGCCGACCGCGCCATGCTCGCGGCGGCAGACGCCCTGCCGGAGCGGGCCCGGGAGGCCATGAAGGACCTCGCCCTCCACACGGTGCTGGCGCAGATCTGGGCCGTGGTGGCCGAGGCCAACCGCTACTTCGCCGGCGAGGAGCCCTGGAAGCTCCGCAAGACCGATCCGGCGCGGATGGAGACCGTCCTCTTCGTCACCATCGAGACGGTGCGCGCTGTCGCGATCCTGGTGCAGCCCTTCGTGCCGGAGGCGGCAGGCCGCCTCCTCGATCTCCTGGCCGTGCCGGAGGACGCGCGGATGCTCGCCGATGTCGGAGAGGGCGGGCGCCTCGTGCCGGGCACTGAACTCCCGGCGCCGAGCCCCGTCTTCCCGCGCTTCGAGCGGCCCGAGGCGCCGCCCGCCGCCTGAGACACGCGACCGGACCCGAGATGCTCGTCGACAGTCACTGCCACCTGGACTTCCCCGACTTCGCGGGGGACCTGCCCGGCGTGATCGCCCGCGCGGAGGCCGCAGGCGTCGCGGGCATGCTCACGATCTCGACCCGCGTCGCCAAGGCGGAGACCTACCGAACCATCGCGCACGCGCACCGCCAAGTCTGGCACACGGTCGGGACCCACCCGCACGGGGCCGCCGAGGAGCCCGACGTGCCGGCCGAGACCATCGCGGCGCTGGCCACGGACCCGCGCTGCGTCGGCATCGGCGAGGCGGGGCTCGACTACCACTACGCCGACGCCGCCCCGGCGGAGGTGCAGGAGCAGGTGCTCTGCGCCCATATCGAGGCGGCCCGGCTCAGCGGCCTGCCCCTCGTCATCCACGCCCGCGACGCGGACGCGCACATGGAGCGGGTGCTCGCCGACGAGATGAGCCGAAAACCCTTCCGGGCAGTGCTGCACTGCTTCTCCTCCGGGCGTCGGCTCGCCGAGGTCGGGGTCGAGCTCGGTCTCTTCGTCTCCTTCTCCGGCATCGTCACCTTTCGGCGCTCGCACGAACTGCGCGAGATCGCCCGCGCGGTGCCGCACGACCGTATCCTGGTCGAGACCGACGCGCCTTTCCTGGCGCCGGAGCCCCATCGCGGGCGCACCAACGAGCCGGCCTATACCGCCGACACCGCCCGCTCGCTCGCCGCGACCCTCGGGCTCGAGCCCGAGGCCTTCGCCCGCCTCACCACGGAGAACTTCTTTCGGCTGTTCTCCAAGGCACGGTTGGCGAGCGGGCCGTCGAGCGAAGGGGCGTGACAGGGCGGGCGCCTCTCCCGTACCAACGGGACCGGAGGTCTGGATGGCGACGCTGAGCCTGCGCATTCTCGGGTGCGGCTCCTCGGGAGGGGTGCCGCGGGTCGGTTCCGGCTGGGGCGCCTGCGATCCGGCCGAGCCGAGGAACCGCCGCCGGCGCTGCTCGGTCCTCGTCGAGCGGCGCGGGGAGGGGGGCGCCACCACGCTTCTCGTCGACACCTCGCCGGACCTGCGCGAGCAGCTCCTCGACGCGGGCGTCGACCGGCTCGACGCGGTGCTCTTCACCCACGCCCATGCCGACCACACCCACGGCATCGACGACCTGCGCCCCCTCGTCATCCAGATGCGCCGGCGCATCCCTGTCTACGCCGACGGCCTGACACGGAGCCTGCTCGAGGCCCGGTTCGGCTACTGCTTCACCCAGGCGCCGACGAGCGACTACCCGCCGATTCTCGAGATGCGCGACCTGCCCGAGGGCACGAGCGTCCGCCTCGACGGAGAGGGGGGCCGGATCGAGGCGCTGCCGCTGCCGCTGGAGCACGGCAACGAGGCCGCGCTGGGCTTCCGGTTCGGAGCCGTCGCCTATGTGCCGGATGTCAGCCTGATCCCGCCGGCGAGCGAGAACGCGCTCCACGGGCTCGATCTCCTCGTGATCGACGCCCTGCGCGATATCCCCCATCCGACCCACTACTCGGTCTCGGACGCGCTGGCGCTCGTCGAGCGGGTGCGACCGGCCCGGGCCATCCTCACGAATCTCCACACCGATCTCGACTACCGCAGCCTCGCGCGCCGCCTGCCGGCCGGGGTGGAGCCCGCCTATGACGGTCTCGTCGCAGAGGTCGCCTGCTGAGCGGGCGCCGGTTTTTTCACGTCCTTGTCAAAAACGGTGTTGACCCTTCGGTTCTG
>NZ_BPQR01000018.1 GCF_022179345.1 Methylobacterium jeotgali
GCCTGGACGAAGTGCGGCCCGCGCTAGCAGGCCGCACTTCGTCCAGGCGAATTCGGTCCGGGGCGTCCTTCAAGGGACGGCCGCGGGCTGATTTGTCGTTGACGGAGAGCGCGCAGGGGCCGGCCTCCACCGGACGCGCGCTCGAAACCCGAAAGCCCGGCGCCGCGCCGGGCGCATATGGAGTGAGACCTTGGCCCGTATCGCAGGCGTCAACATCCCGACCAACAAGCGCGTCGTCATCGCGCTCCAGTACATCCACGGCATCGGCTCGAAGAAGGCCGAGGAGATCACCGAGAAGGTCGGCATCCCCGCCGAGCGCCGGGTCAATCAGCTCACCGACGCCGAGGTTCTCCAGATCCGCGAGACCATCGACCGCGACTACCTCGTCGAGGGCGATCTGCGCCGCGAAGTCTCGATGAACATCAAGCGGCTGATGGATCTCGGCTGCTACCGCGGCCTGCGTCACCGCAAGCAGCTGCCCGTGCGCGGCCAGCGCACCCACACCAACGCCCGCACCCGCAAGGGCAAGGCGAAGCCGATCGCCGGCAAGAAGAAGTAATTTTTTCCGATTGGGAGGCCGCGTTTCGCTCGGCCTCCCCGTCGCGCCGGGCGTCCCGCTACGGGAGCCGGTGTGGCGGATCGGCTGTCCGAGGCCGCACCGCCAAGTCCCAAAAAGAATCCCGAGCGCCTGGTGTTACGGGCGTGCCTGAAGGAAGAGAACAGGTAGCATGGCCAAGGAACCGACCCGCATTCGCCGCCGCGAGCGCAAGAACATCGTCTCGGGCGTCGCGCACGTGAACGCGTCGTTCAACAACACGATGATCACCATCACCGACGCCCAGGGCAACACGATCTCGTGGTCCTCTGCCGGCGCGATGGGCTTCAAGGGCTCGCGCAAGTCGACGCCCTACGCCGCGCAGGTTGCTGCCGAGGATGCCGCCCGCAAGGCGTCCGAGCACGGCATGCGCACCCTCGAGGTCGAGGTCTCCGGTCCCGGCTCCGGCCGCGAGTCGGCCCTGCGCGCCCTCCAGGCCGCGGGCTTCACCGTGACCTCGATCCGCGACGTGACCTCGATCCCGCACAACGGCTGCCGCCCGCGCAAGCGCCGGCGCGTCTGAGCCGGGCTCGGCGAGAGCGGAGAGGAATCAGTGGCGGACGGATCGAAGCCGCTTCCGGGTGTGCTGCGCTGGAGCATCGGCGACCTCACGGTCACCGTGCTCAATGACGGCTACCTGCCCGGATCGCTCGACCTCGTCACCGGCATCCCGAAGGACGAGGCCGGCCGGCTCCAGGCCGCCGGCTTCCGCTCGACGGAGGCGCCGCGCATCACGCTGAACGCCTTCCTGATCACCGGTCCGGGGCGCGAGCCGGTGTTGATCGACACCGGCTTCGGCGGTTTCGGCGGGGATACGCTCGGGCGCGTTCCGGCGGCGCTGGCCGCCACCGGCGTCCGTCCGGACGAGATCGGGACGGTGCTGCTCACGCATCTCCACCCCGATCACGCGGGCGGCCTCCTCGCCGACGGCAAGCCGGCCTACCCGAACGCCGAGATCGTCCTGCACGAGGACGAGACCGCGTTCTGGCTCGGGGAGGGCGCGCTGGAGCGGGCGCCGGACGACGCGAAGCCCTATTTCGAGATCGCCCGCGACGCGACCGCGCCCTACGCCGCGCGCACCCGGCGCCACCGGGGCGGCGAGCTGCTGCCGGGCATCACCGCGGTGCCGCTGCCGGGCCATACGCCGGGCCATACCGGCTTTCGCATCGTCTCGGGCTCGACCTCGCTGATGATGTGGACCGACATCGTCCACCTGCCGGCCATCCAGTTCAAGCAGCCGGAGGCCGGCGTCAGCTTCGACGTGGACGGCGACCAGGCCCGCGCGGTGCGCCGCCGCGTGCTGGACGAGGTCGCCAGCGAGCGCAGCTTCATCGCCGGGTCTCACCTCGAGTTCCCGGCCCTCGGCTACGTCGTGCGCGACGGGGCCGCCTACGCCTTCGTGCCGGAGCTCTGGGTCGCCGCCCAGTGACGCCGACACCGTGAGATTTCATTCGGGAGCCGGTCTGCGGGGGCAGGCGGACCGGAACCCGGCGCGGACCACGACGAGCGGCCCGCGCCCGTATTGCGAGAGGTAGGATCGTGGTCATTCAGAAGAACTGGCAAGAGCTCATCAAGCCGAACAAGCTCCAGGTCTCGGCGGGCGACGACCCCAAGCGCGTCGCCACCGTGGTGGCCGAGCCCCTCGAGCGCGGCTTCGGCACGACGCTCGGCAACTCGCTGCGCCGGGTACTGCTGTCCTCGCTCCAGGGCGCGGCCGTGACCTCGGTGCAGATCGACGGCGTGCTCCACGAGTTCTCCTCGATCCCGGGCGTGCGCGAGGACGTCACCGACATCGTCCTCAACATCAAGACCATCGCCATCCGTTCGCAGACGGACGCCCCCAAGCGCATGACCCTGCGCAAGACGGGCCCGGGCCTCGTCACCGCCGGTGACATCGGCGCGGTCGGCGACATCCAGATCCTGAATCCCGACCTCGTGATCTGCACCCTCGACGACGGGGCGGAGATCCGCATGGAGTTCACGGTCGCCACGGGCAAGGGCTACGTCCCGGCCGAGCGCAACCGTCCCGAGGACGCGCCGATCGGCCTGATCCCGGTCGACGCCCTGTTCTCGCCGGTCACCAAGGTCAGCTACCGCGTCGAGACGACCCGCGAGGGCCAGGACCTCGACAAGGACAAGCTGACCATGACGGTCGAGACCAACGGCGCGGTCTCGCCGGAGGATGCGCTGGCCTACGCCGCGCGCATCATCCAGGACCAGCTCCAGGTGTTCGTGAACTTCGAGGAGCCCCGCAAGGAGGAGGCCGCGCCGCTCGCGCCGCAGCTCCCCTTCAACCCGGCGCTGCTCAAGAAGGTCGACGAGCTGGAGCTGTCCGTCCGCTCGGCGAACTGCCTGAAGAACGACAACATCGTCTATATCGGCGACCTCATCCAGAAGTCGGAGGGCGAGATGCTGCGCACCCCGAACTTCGGCCGCAAGTCGCTCAACGAGATCAAGGAAGTGCTCGCCGGCATGGGCCTGCATCTCGGCATGGACATCCCCGGCTGGCCGCCGGAGAACATCGAGGACCTCGCCAAGCGCTTCGAGGAGCACTACTGAGGCGAGCCGTCGTCCGATCCTCGGACGATACGGCGCGACGCGGCGCCCCAGCCAAGCCGGGGCGCCCCTCACAAAGAACCCGCCGCGGGGTGAAGCGGATCGTCAGAACAGCCCCTTGAGGGCCCATGGCCGTACCGTGGCACGGCGGCCATCGCAGATTAAGGAACAGCCATCATGCGTCACGGCTTCGCCCATCGCCGCTTCAACCGCACCCCCGAGCACCGCAAGGCGATGTTCGCCAACATGTCGGCCGCGCTGATCAAGCACGAGCAGATCGTCACCACGCTGCCGAAGGCCAAGGACCTTCGCCCGGTGATCGAGAAGCTCGTCACCCTCGGCCGCACCGATTCGCTCCACGCCCGGCGTCTCGCCATGTCGCAGATCCGCGACGCGGACATGGTCCGCAAGCTCTTCACGGTGCTCGGGCCCCGCTACAAGGGCCGCCCGGGCGGCTACTGCCGCATCATGAAGGCGGGCTTCCGCTACGGCGACAACGCCGCCATGGCGGTGATCGAGTTCGTGGATCGCGACGTCGAGGCCCGTGGCAAGGATTCCGGCCCGAGCCAGGCGGCCGCCGCCGAGGCCTGAGCGCCTTCGCACGAACGAACCTCTGAAGGGCGGTCCGGCAACGGGCCGCCCTTCTCGCATTCGGGGATCCGGTTCAGGCGGCCGGGCCGAGGAGAGCGGAGACGCGGGCGGCCAGCTCCGCCGAGCGGAAAGGCTTGTCGAGCACGGGCACGTCGGGCGGGATCTGCATCGCCTCGGCGTGGCCCGTGAGGATCAGCACCGGCAGCGCCGGCCAGCGCCGGCGCACGGTCTCGGCGAGGTCGGCGCCGGTCATCCCCGGCATGGCGAGGTCGGCAACCACCAGCTCGAAGCCGCCGGCCTCCAGCATCGCGACGGCGGTGCTGGCATCGGCGGCCTCGCTGGCGGCGTAGCCGAAATCGACGAGGAAGGAGGCGGTGACGTGCCGGACCTCCGCGTCGTCGTCGACCACCAGGATGCGGGCCGGGCGCGGGGCCTCCGGTGCGGCAGCCTCGCCGTCCTCGCTCGCCGCCGGCGCCTCTCCGGCGGCGGGCAGGAGAAGCTCGACGCGGGTGCCGCGGCCGACCTCGCTGTCGATGGTGAGCCGGCCGCCGGCGGTCTGGGCGAGACCGAAGACCATCGCGAGGCCGAGCCCGGTGCCCTGGCCGACGCCCTTCGTCGTGAAGAACGGCTCGCAGACCCGCGCCAGGATCTCCGGCGGGATGCCCGAACCGCCATCGGTGACGCTGAGGCGGAGGAACTCGCCCGCCGCGATCTCCGGATCCGCCTCGACCCGGACGGAGGCCGTCGCGATCTCGATGCGGCCCCCCTCCGGCATGGCGTCGCGGGCGTTGATGCAGAGGTTGAGGATGGCCAGCTCAAGCTGGTCGGGATCGACGAGGACGGCCGGCGCCTCCGGCGACAGGCGGGTCGTGACCGAGACGAGGCCGCCGAGGCTGCGTCCGAACAGCGCGTCCATACCCTCGACCAGCGCGTTCACGTCGGTGATCCGCGCCGAAAGGTCGTCGGCGCGGCTGAAGCTGAGGAGGCGCTTCGTGAGGTTCGCCCCGCGATGGGCCGCGCCGGCGGCGTTCTCGATGAGGCGCTTCACCCGCGGCTGGTCCTGCACCTTCGGGGCGGCGAGCTCGAGGCTCCCGAGGATCGCGGTGAGCAGGTTGTTGAAGTCGTGGGCGATGCCGCCGGCAAGCGTGCCCAGCGCCTGCATCTTGTCGGACTGGCGCAGTCGCGTCTCGAGCATGCGCTGCTCGGTCACGTCCCGCTCGATCGTGGCGAGATGGCTGAGGCCGCCGGCCGCGTCGCGGATCGGGACCCGGACCACCTGGCTCCAGCGCTCGGCGCGCGCCGGCCCGTCCGCCACCAGGATCTCGGAAGGCTCGCCGGAGGCCAGGGCCGCCGCGTCGGCCTCGGCCGCCTCGGAGACGTCCTCGCCGAGGAGGTCGGCTTCGGTGCGGCCGAGGCAGGCGGGCAGGTCGTGCCCGAGGCGCTCGGCCTTGCGGGCGTTGAGGCGCACGAACCGCCCTTGCGGGTCCTTGAAGGAGATGGCGTCGCCGGAATGCTCCAGGAGCCCGAGCAGCAGGGCGCGCTCCGTGGCGAGGTCCCGGCCCAGCGCGTGCCGGTCGAAGGCGTTGCGCACGGTCGCCCGCAGCAGCGCCGCGTCCCAGGGCTTGGCGACGTAGCCGATGATGCCGCCGCGGTTGAGCGCCGCGATGACGGCGCTGATGTCGGCGTAGCCCGTGAGCAGGATCGCCTGCGCCTCGTGGAAGGCGCGGGCCTCGGCGAGGAGCGCGTCGCCGGTCATGCCCGGCATCCGCTGGTCGGAGAGGATGACGGCGATGTCGGGCTCGGAGCGGAGGATGCGCAGGGCCTCCGCCGGCTTCGGCGTGGTCAGCACCCGGTAATCGTCCTCGAACAGGTCTTCGAGGGCGATGAGGATGTCGGGCTCGTCGTCGACGGCGAGGATGGTGCCCCTGGTCATGCCTCTGATCTCGCCCCGGCGTCCTGCCTCGGAATGCTGATCACGAAGCAGGCCCCCCCCTGCGGCGCCGCCTCCACCGAAAGGGAGCCGCTATGCGCCTGCACGACGCTGTAGGCAATCGCTAAGCCGAGTCCGGTGCCCGATCCCACCGGCTTCGTGGTGAAGAACGGCTCGAAGATCTTCTCGCGCAGGTCTTCGGGAATGCCGGGACCGGTGTCGCTGATGCGGATCACGTCGCTGTCCGGGGTGCTGCGCGTCGCGACGCGGATCGCGCCGCCCTCGGGCATGGCGTCCGCCGCGTTTCCGAGGATGTTCATCACCACCTGGTTGAGGAGCGCCGGCGTGCAGGAGATCTCGGGCCGGCCCTCGAAGGCCGTCTCGACCCCGATGCGGGTGCCGAGCTTGTGCTGGATCAGCGAGAGCACGGTCTCGATGGCCTCGGGCACGTTGACGAGGGAGCGCTCGCCCTCGTCGAGCCGGGAGAACTTGCGCAGGTTGAGCACCAGATCCTGGATGCGGGTGAGGCCCATGCGCATCGAGCCGACCCGGTCGCGGGCCTTGGCCAGCGCCCGGCCCGCACCTTCGTCGTCCTGCCCGTCGACACTCCCGAGCAGCCGCTCCACGGTCTCCTGATGGGCGAGGATGAAGGCCAGCGGGTTGTTGATCTCGTGGGCGATGCCGGCCACCAACTCGCCCAGGGAGGCCATCTTCGCCGCCTGGACGAGCTTGGCCTGGGCCTCGGTGAGGCGCCGGTTGGCCTCCTCGAGATCGCTGTTGGCGCGCGCCAGCGCCCCGGCCAGCGCCGCGCGGGCCTCGGCGGCCTCGGCCTCGGCGCGGGCCCGCACCAGGGCGCGCTCCCGATCCCCGAACTCCCCGGCGATGCGGCGGTCGTCCTCTTCGAGCAGCCTGCGGCGGACGAGGCCGCGGATGCGCAGCGCCAGCATCTCGCCGCCGGTCTTCGGCACCACGTCGTCGGCGCCGGCATCGAAGGCTCCGACGAGGAAGTCCTTGTCGGGCGCGCTGCCGGCGACGCCGACGAGGTGGAACGCCGGCCCGGCCTCCGCCGCGCGCCGATGGGCGTCGACCTTGCGGCAGAGGGCCACCCCGTCGAAGGAGGGCCCGAGCAGGTCGATCGTCACGCAGTCGAAGGGCGCGTCGGGGCCGGCGAGGGCGGCGAGCGCGTCGTCGGGGCCGGCGGCGGTCGTCACCGCGTGGCCCTCCTGGGCGAGCAGCCCGGCGCGGAAGGTGCGGTAGGTGGCGCTGCCGTCGACGACCAGCACGCGGCCGCGGCGGAAGCCCGCGACGCCCGGCCCGTCGCCTCCGCCGCGGCGCTCGCGGAGCAGGGCGCGGATGCGCAGGGCCAGCAGGTCCCGGTCGGCGGATTTCTCGACATAGGCGTCGGCGCCGCTCTCGAGGCCCTGGCGCTCGCCGTCGCGGGCGCCGGTGAGCATCAGCACCGGCAGGGCGCGGGTGCGCAGGGAGAGGCGGAGCTGCCGGGTGAACTCGTCGCCCTTCATGCCCGGCAGGTGGAAATCGGCCACGACGAGATCGGGCAGGGCGGTGTTGAGACGGTCGAGGGCGGCTTCCGCCGTGGCGCAGCGCTCCACCGCGAAGCCCTGGCTCTCCAGGAACAGGCGCAGCTCCAGGGCCTGGGTCTCCGAATCCTCGACGAGGAGGATGCGGATCGGGGCGTCGGGATTCGCCGCCGCGCTCATGGTGCGGTCTCCGGGGCGGCAAGGCGCAGGAGGTGGCCGGCGACCCTGTCGAGGGGCAGCACGGCCGCGGCCGCCGACAGGCGGACCGCCGCCGCCGGCATGCCGTAGACGACCGCCGTGCTCTCGTGCTCGGCCACCGTCGCGGCCCCGGCCCGGCGCATGTCGAGGAGCCCCGTCGCGCCGTCCTCGCCCATGCCGGTGAGGAGCACGCCGATGCCCGAGGCCCCCGCTTGCCGGGCGACGGAGCGGAACAGCACCGTGGCGGCGGGGCGCTGCCCGCCGACGGGCGCCGCGTCGAGGACGCGCAGGATGCGCTGCGCGCCGAGCTCCAGGTGCCGGTCGCCCGGCGCGACGTAGACCCGGCCCCGCTCCATCGCCTCGCCGTCGCGGGCGATCGAGACGGGAAGCGGGACGACGCCGTCGAGCCAGCCGGCGAAACCTTCCATGAAGGCCGCGCCCATGTGCTGCACGAGCAGGATCGGCAGCGGAAACTCCCGGCTGAGGCTGCCGAGCACGCGGGCGAGCGCCGGGGGACCTCCGGTGGAGGCGGCGATCGCGACCACCGTCGGATGCCCGGCGAACGCCTCGACCTTCGGGGGGACGGGCGGGACGGTGCGGCCCGACCATTCCGTACCGATCGGCCGGCGGCGGATGACCGGCACCTGCGCCATGATGCGCAGCTGCGTGCAGATCTGGTCCGCCACCGCCTCGTAGCCGGCATGCGTCGTCGCGACGGGCTTCTCGACCACGGAGAGGGCCCCGGCGCGCAGCGCGCTCATGGAGATCTTGAGGGAGGAATCCTCGACCGCGTCGGCGACGACGACGATCGGGGTCGGCCGCTCGGCCATGATCCGCCGGGTGGTCTCCAGGCCGTCGATGCCGGGAAGCCGGATGTCCATGGAGATCACGTCCGGCCGCACCGTTTCCAGGCTCTCGAGCGCCGCCTCTCCGGACGGCACGGCCGCGACGAGCTGCAGGCGCGGGTCGCGGGAGACGATGTAGGCGAGGAGCTCGCGCACCACGAGGCTGTCCTCGACGAGCATCACCCGCACCCGTCCGCTCACGGCGGCGTCCGTCCCCATTCCCGCGCTCACAGAAGCTGGCCGATGGTGTCCAGAAGCCCGCGCTGGTCGAACTTCTGCTTGGTGAGGTAGGCGTCCGCGCCGAGTTCCAGGCCCCGGGCGACGTCCTCGGCATCGCCCCGCGAGGTCATCAGGATCACGGGCATGCGGGCGAAGCGCTGGTCGGCGCGCAGCGCCGCGAGCAGCCCGAACCCGTCGAGACGGGGCATCTCAACGTCGGCGAGGACGAGATTCACGGGTTCGATCTCGGCGCGCAGACGGTCGAGGGCGTCCTGCCCGTCCACGCAGACCACCACCCGGTAGCCGGCCGCTTCCAAGATGCCTTTCTCCAACGTGCGGGTGGTGATGGAATCGTCCACGACGAGAATGGTCGAACGTGGCGCGCCGGGCATCGTTCCAGCCCGGCCGGCCCCTTCCTCGGCTCCCGATGCGGGGGCGGCGCCGGCGGTCTCCGCGGCGCGGGCGGCCAGCGCCTCGGGATCGAGGACGAGGACGGGCCGGTCGCCGGGGAGCACCACCGTTCCCGAGACCGGCGCGCGCTCGGCGCCGATCGGCGGCGGCGGCAGGATGAGCAGGCTGCGCACGTCCTCCAGCCGGGCGACGGAGACGGCGCAGAGCGTCGCACCTGCCCGCAGGACGACGACGGTCCTGACGGGTCCGTCCTCGGCCGCCGCGCCCGTCCCGACGAGCTCGGAGAGGGCGAAGACGGGGAGCGCCGTCTCCGGCACGCCCGCCGGGGCCGGCAGCCGCAGCACGGGGCGGCCGAGCGCCCGGCCGAGATCGTCCGGGGCCACCCGCACCAGCCGGGCGACGGCGTCGCCGGGCAGGGCGTAGAGGGCGCCGCCATCCTCCGCCAGGAGCACCGGCCGCCGTGCGGCCGAGAGCGGCAGGCTCATCACCAGGGAGGTGCCGTGGGGCTCGCGCGCCTGGAGGCGGACGCCGCCCCGCAGGGCGCGTACGGCATCGGCGACGACGGAGAGGCCGAAGCCACGCCCGGAGAGCGCGTCGACGGCGCGGGCCGTGCTGAAGCCCGGCTCGAACACGAGGCCGAGAAGCGTCTCGGGATCGGCCGCCTCGTCCGCGGCGAGAAGGCCCCGGCGGCGGGCGGTCTCCTCGATCCCGGCGAGATCGGGGCCGCGGCCGTCGTCGTGGACGGCGACGCTCAGGCGGCCGCCGCGCAGCGACAGCTCGAACAGGATCGCCAGCGCCTCCGGCTTGCCGGCGGCGCGGCGCGCCTCGGGCGGCTCGGCGCCATGGCTGAGCGCGTTGCGCAGGGCATGCAGCACCGGGTCCTTGAGGGCCTGGAGCAGGGCGCGGTCGACGGGCAGGTCGAGGCCCCGCTCCGTCACCGCGACCTCGCGGCCCTGCTCGCGGGCGGTCTCGCGGAGCGAGCGGGCGAAGCCGCCGAACACCGTCTCGGCGGGCACGAGGGCGAGCCGCTCCGCCCCCTCCCGGACGCGGGAGGTCGCGCCCTCGACGGCGCCGGAGAGACGGGCTTGGCGGCGGGCGAGGTCGGCGGCCTCGCGGGCGAGCCCGTCGAGGGCGGCCGACAGCGCCCGCAGGTCCGCCCGCACGGATTCGACCGCCGCGCGGTCCGTCTCGTCGTCGAGACCGCGGGCGAGGCTCGCCAGCGCGCCCTGTCCACGAAGGCCGTCGGCCCGGCGGCGGAGATCGGCGGCGGTGCGTCCGATGCCGGCGATCCCCTCGGCCACCGCCGCCTCGCCGGAAAGCGCCGTGAAGAGATCGTGTGTCGCCCGGCGCAATCCCTCGACGGCGTCGGCGGGCACCCGCAGCAGGGAGGCGGATTCGGGCGCCGCCCGCGACGGTTCCTCGGCCTGCGCGGGGGCAGGGGCAGGGGAGACCGCGGCGGCCGGCGGGGCGGGCGGCGCGGGGGCCCGCTCCCCCGGTGAGAGGCAGCGGTCGAGGGCGCCGAGAGCGTCGCCGGGCATCGTCGGCGCCGCCTCGGTCTTGAGGGCGGCGACGAAGGCCTCGATGCGGTCGAGGGCGAGCTGGGCGGCGCTCTCGGCCTCCGGCTCCAGCGCGCTGCCGCCCGCGACCCGCTCGAACAGGCTCTCCAGCCGATGCGCCACCGCCTCGACGGGGGGCAGATCGACGGCCCGCGCCGCGCCCTTGAGGCTGTGCGCGCGGCGGAACACGTCGTTCCAGTCCGGCGCGCGGCCCTCGCGGCCCTCGGCGATCTGGGCGCGGATCGCGTCGAGATGCTCGCGGTGCTCGACCTCGAAGGCGGCGAGAAGCTGCTGGCGGATGTCCATGGCGCGTCCCGTCCCGCCTCAGTGGCGGTAGCGGTCGGCGAGGGTGAGAAGCGCCTGGGCGAGCTCGGTGAGGTTAGCCGAGGCGGTCTCGACCTCCCGCGTGCCCGCCGCGGTCTGCTGGCTCGCCTGGCGGATGTTCTGAAGGGCGCCCATCACCTGCTCGATGCCGAGCTGCTGCTGGTTCGTCGAGGCGACGATCTGCTGGAAGGTCTGGGTGCTCTCCTCGACGCGGGCGGTGATCTCCTCGATGGTGCGCTGGGTAGTGTCGGAGCGCGACTTGCCGGCCGCGGCCCGCTTCACGGCCTCCTCGGTGAGCATCACCGACGTGTTGATGCCCCGCTGGATCTCCGAGAGGATCCCCCGGACCTGGCCGGTGGCGGCCTTAGCCTGGTCGGCAAGCAGCTTCATCTCGGACGCGACGACGGCGAAGCTGCGCCCGCCCTCGCCGGCGGCGGCGGCCTCGATGGCGGCGTTGAGCGCCAGTAGGTGCGTGCGCTCCGAGATGTCGTTGACGGTGGTGATGATGTCGCCGATCGCCTGGGTCTTCTCCGAGAGCGCGACGATGTTGCCGGCGACCGCCTCGGCCTGCTCGCGGATCGCCTCCATGGCGCGGGCGGTGTCGGCGACCGCCCGCAGACCCTGGCGGGAGGTCTGGGCGGTGGCCTGGGCGGCGCCGATGACCTCGCTGGCGCGCTTGGCGATCTGCGCGCCGGAATGGGTGATCTCGTCGACCGTCGCGGCGGTCTCCTGGACGGCGGCGAACTGCTCCTCGACGCTCGCCGCCTGCTCCTGGGCCGAGGCCCGGATCTCGGCGGCCGCCGCGTTGAGGTCGGCGGTCGCCGCCCGGTTGGTGCGGGCGAGGTCGGCGAGGCCGGTGACCATGCCGTTGAGGGCGCGGCCGAGCCGGGCGATCTCGTCGCCGCCCCGCGCGTCGAGGGTCTGAGACAGGTCGCCGGCGCCGACGCGCTCGGCGAACCCCATCACCGATTCGAGGGGGCGCACCACGGCGCGGCTGATGATGACGGTGATGAGCAGGCTCAGCGCCACGGCCGCCGCCAGGGTCAGCCCGATCGAGACGCGGCTGCGCTCGTAGAGGTCGGCGACGCCGCGCTGCCCGGCGGCGACGTTCTCGTCGAGGGATTCCCGGGCCCGCTCGATGCCGGCGACCGTCTCCTCGTAGAGACGCGAGACGTCCGCGTTGCGGTTCTCGACGCCCATCACGTCCCCGGCGGCGTTGGCGTTGAGCTGCGCCTCGCTGCCGTCCCGGTAGCGGTGATAGACCTCGAAGGCCGTGGTCAGCACCGAATGCATCCGGTCCCAGGAGGCCGCCCGCTCCTGGGAGACCGCGCGGCCGCGATACTCGGCCGCCTCGCGCAGCAGCTCCTTGTAGAGGGTCTCGGTGGCGGCGGCCGTCCGGCGCCAGATCGCGAAGGTGTCCTCCTCCTTCACGGCGTGGCCCTGCGCCTTCATCAGCGTGGCGATGACGGCGTTGCGCCGCAGGATGCCCATGTTGCGCGCCCGGTTCCCGAGCTCGTCGAGCTGGCGCATCACGGTGAGGTCGCGGGCGACGATGGCGTCGGTGGTGTCGCGCACGCTGCCGATCTGGCCGAGCGCGTAGATGCCGAGCGCCAGGATCACCAGGGTGACGGCGGCGAAGCCCAGCAGGATCCGTTTTCCGATCGAGATCGACACGTGTCAGGCTCCAGGTCCGGTGGGGCGGACGATGCCCGCCGGGTTCGGGGAATGGGTGGCGGCGCCAGCCCTCACGGCCGGAAGCGCCGGAGCAGCCGGGCGAGGTCGACCAGCACGAAATCCTCCCGGCCGTCCGCGGGGACGTAGCCGGAGGCGGCATCCGCGCCCGTCGCGCGGGCGAGCCCGAGCACCCGGTCGACCCGCAGGACGACCGGCGCGGCGCCGCCGCGCAGCGCCACGAAATGGCCAGTGCCGGGCCGCTCTCCGGGGGAAGGGCGGCCGAGGGCGGCGGCGAGATCGAGGACGCTGACCACGCCGCCGGAAAGGGCGGCGATGCCGACGAGGGCGGCGGGCGCACCGGGGATCGGGGTGCAGGGCCGGGCGGGAAGCACCTCGGCGACGCCGGCGACGGGCAGGCCGTAGCGCTCGCCGGCGCAGTCGCAGACGAGGACCTCCTCGCCGGCCTCCGCGCGCGCCGCCGCGCCGCCGCGGGCGGCGAGCCGCGCGGCGCGGGCGGCGAGCAGGCTGTCCGGATCGAGCTTCGGCGTCGCCTGCGGGCTCACGGTTCGGCTCCTGCCACACGTCCTCCCAGGCCGGCGCGGGCGAGCCGCGCGACATCGGCCGCGGCGGCGCCGTCGCCTTCGGGGAGAAGGGCGCCCGGAGGCAGCGTTTCGGCCAAGGCGGCGGCGTTGTCGAGGGCCCGGCGCGCTTCCTCGGGGCGGGAGAGTGCCGAAAGCAGCAGGCCGAGATGGTAATGGGCCATCACGAAGTCCCGGTCGAGGTAGAGCGCGCCGCGCAGGGCCCGCTCGGCTTCGGCGTCGCGGCCGAGGCTGCGGGCGAGAAGCCCCTCGTAGAAGCGCAGGGCCGGATCGAAGGGCGTCGCCGAGAGCGCCAGCCGCAGCGCGCGCCACGCCTCCCCGGCCGCCCCGGAATCGGCCAGCGCCCGGATGCGGTCGAGGGAGGGCGGCTCCCTGTGCTCCGCGACGGGCTCGGGCGGGGGCAGGGCAGCCGGGACCGCTGCGCTCTCCGCCTCCGGAACGGCAGGCGGCTCGGGCATCGGGAGCGGAAGCGTCCAGGACGGGAGCGGAACCTCGGGCGCCCAGGCCGGCGATGCGGGGGGCCAGGCCGGTACCGGGGGAAGCGCGGCGCCGTCCTCCGGCCGCCGATAGGCGACGGTGCCCGGCAGGCTGACCGCCGCGAGGAAGCTCGCGAAGCTCGGATTGGGCTCGGCATGGCCGATCAGCAGCCAGCCTCCGGGACGCAGCCGCTCGCCGAGCGCCCGCACGATCCCCGTGACGGTGGCGGCGTCGAAGTAGATCAGCACGTTCCGGCAGAGGATGAGGTCGAACTCCCCGAGCGCCGGGCCGCCGCCCTCGAGCAGGGAGAGCAGGTTCTGGCGCTCGAACCGGACCATCCGCGCATAGTCGGAGCGGAGCCGGTAGCCGCCCTCGCGGGTCGCCCCGTCGCGGCCGGGGACGGCGCGGAAGTAGCGCAGGCGCTCCTCGGTCGGCATGGTGCGCAGCGCCCAGCGCCCGAAGACCGCCCCCCGCGCCGTCGCCAGCGCCTCCGCGCTGATGTCGGTGCCGAGGATGCCGACGTGCCAGCCGGGAAGGGCCGGCCCGAGAATCTCGCGCAGCAGGATCGCCACGGAGTAGGGCTCGGCGCCCGTCGAGCAGCCCGCGCTCCAGACCTTCAGGCTGCGCTCCGTGGACCGTCCCGCGACGATCCCCGGCAGGATGGTGTTGCGCAGCGCCACGAACTGCTCCGCGTAGCGGAAGAAGAACGTCTCGCCGATGGTGATCTCGGCCTCGAGCGCCTTCCATTCCGCCGCTCCCAGCGACGGATCGTCGAGGCGCACGAGATAGGCGGCCGCATCCGGAACGCTGCAGGCGCGGTAGCGGCGCACCAGCCGGTCGAGGAGGAGGTCGTCCTTGTCGGCGTAGTAGTGGTGGCCCGTGCGCGCGATGATCCGCGCCTTCAGGGGCGCGTAGCCCGGATCGGCAAAGGGGTCTCGGATCCGGGCCCGGCTCATCCGCCGGGCCTCAGGCGACGGGAAGCGATTCGAGACGGGCGGCGGCGGCGCGGGTCAGCGCCGAGACACGCGCCCGCTCCTCCGCACTGAGGATGCGCGCCGGATCGAGGACCGGCACCAGCCGGCCTTCATGGGGCAGCCCGGCGACGACGCAGCCGTTGAGCGTGCGTTCCTCCGGGACGGCGCCGAGCGCCTCCGGATCGGCGCCGACGAGGTCGCCGACCCGATCGACGAGGAGCGCGCTCCCACGGTCGGCGGCGAGGACGAGATGGGCGTAGAGCCCCGGCCGCGCCGCCCCCTCGCGCAGCCCGAGCAGCCCGGCGAGGTCGAGCACGGGGACCGGGACGCCGCCGAGGTCGAGGAAGCCGGCGAGCACCGGACCCGCGACGGGCGCCGGCGACAGGCGGGGCAGGGGCAGGATCTCGCTCGCCGCCTCGCGGGGCAGGGCGCAGGTCGTGCCGGCGACGTCGAGCAGCAGGAAGCCCAGGGCGGGAACGGTTCTTCCTGGCACCCGCGTCCGGCTCCGGTTCGTCGCGATGGGAACGCCCTTTGATAGGGCGGGGGCCCCGCCCCGGCAATGCGCGGGCACGACGGCCGTTGACCCTGCCCGCCGCCTCCGCTATGCAGCCCGACACGCGATACGCCGGGGCAGCACCCCGCGCGAGCGGGAAAGACAGATGCGCAAGGTCCTTATCGTAGTCGAAGCGCCACTGACGGGGCGGCCCTGAACGCAGGGCCGCGATCCGGGAGGTGGCGCATGCAGGGTCCCGATCGGGGCCCTTTTTTGTTGCCCGAGACCCCGGACGCCGGGGGCGACGGCGCAAGCGGCGCGAGGCGGATGCGAGAGGTTGTGAAGGAGGAGACGATGGGCGGCGAGGTCATGACCGGGGCCGAGATGGTCATCCGGGCGTTCCGGGATCAGGGTGTGGACACGCTGTTCGGGTATCCGGGCGGCGCGGTGCTGCCGATCTACGACGCCCTCTTCCACCAGGACGCCCTCAAGCACGTGCTCGTGCGCCACGAGCAGGGCGCCGTCCATGCCGCGGAGGGCTATGCCCGCTCCTCCGGCAAGGTCGGCTGCGTGCTCGTCACCTCGGGGCCGGGCGCCACGAACATCATCACCGGCCTGACCGACGCGATGATGGACTCGATCCCGCTCGTCTGCATCACGGGGCAGGTTCCGACGCATCTCATCGGCACCGACGCCTTCCAGGAATGCGACACGGTCGGCATCACCCGCCACTGCACGAAGCACAACTACCTCGTGAAATCGATCGAGGACCTGCCGCGCATCCTGCACGAGGCGTTCTACGTCGCGAGCCACGGGCGGCCCGGCCCCGTCGTCGTCGACCTGCCGAAGGACGTGCAGTTCGCCAGCGGCCTCTACGAGCGCCCGACTTTCGACGGTCACAAGACCTACCGTCCCGCCGTGAAGGGCGACGCGGAGCGCATCCGCGCGGCGGTCGAGCTGATGGCAACGGCCCGCCGGCCGATCTTCTACACCGGCGGCGGCGTCATCAACTCCGGCCCCGAGGCCTCGCGCCTGCTGCGCGAGCTGGTCGAGGAGACCGGGTTCCCGGTCACCTCCACGCTGATGGGTCTGGGCGCCTATCCGGCCTCGAGCGAGAAGTTCCTGGGCATGCTCGGCATGCACGGGACCTACGAGGCGAACCTCGCCATGCACGAGTGCGACGTGATGATCTGCGTCGGCGCCCGCTTCGACGACCGCATCACGGGCCGCCTCGACGCCTTCGCGCCCTACTCGAAGAAGATCCACATCGACGTCGACGCCTCCTCGATCAACAAGGTCGTGAAGGTCGATGTCGGCATCGTCGGCGACTGCGCCAGCGTGCTCGCCGACATGCTGGAGGCCTGGCGCGCCCTGCCGACCGAGCCTGACAAGGCCGTCCTCGAGCCGTGGTTTGCCAAGATCGCCACCTGGAAGGCCCGCGAGTGCCTCGCCTACTGGCCGTCGGGCACGCTCATCAAGCCGCAATACGCCGTGCAACGTCTCTACGAGGCCTGCAAGGACCGGGAGACCTACGTCACCACGGAGGTCGGCCAGCACCAGATGTGGGCCGCCCAGTACTTCAAGTTCGAGGAGCCGAACCGCTGGATGACGTCGGGCGGCCTCGGCACCATGGGCTACGGCCTGCCCGCCGCCATCGGCGCGCAGCTCGCCCATCCGCAGGGGCTCGTCATCGACATCGCCGGCGAGGCCTCGATCCTGATGAACATGCAGGAGATGTCGACGGCCGTGCAGTACCGCCTGCCGGTCAAGATCTTCATCCTCAACAACGAGTACATGGGCATGGTCCGCCAGTGGCAGGAGCTGCTGCACGGCTCGCGCTACTCGCAGAGCTACTCGGAGAGCCTGCCGGACTTCGTGAAGCTCGCCGAGGCCTACGGGGCCAAGGGCATCCGCTGCGAGAAGCCCGGCGCGCTCGACGCCGCGATCAAGGAGATGCTCGACTACGACGGGCCGGTGATCTTCGACTGCGTGGTCGACAAGACCGAGAACTGCTTCCCGATGATCCCCTCGGGCAAGGCGCATAACGAGATGCTGCTCTCCGACTACCTCGGCGAGACCGGCGTCGAGCTCGGCGACGTGATCTCCGCGGAAGGCAAGATGCTGGTGTGAGGGTTTCCGTGCGGCCCGGCCTCAGGTCGGGCCGCGTGCTGCCCCCGCGCGCGGCGACGCGCAGTCGCGAGCCTCGCGCCACGGACGCGGGGGGTGGATGCGAGACATTTGGACGACGAGGACGGCTGAGCGATGAACGCCATGAACACCCACTACCCCGAGCCGGTCCGCGTCGAGCCGGTGAAGCGGCACACGCTCGCCGTGATCGTCGACAACGAGCCCGGCGTGCTCGCCCGCATCTCGGGGATGTTCTCGGGGCGCGGCTACAACATCGAGAGCCTCACGGTGTCGGAGACGGAGGAGGCGCGCCACATCTCGCGCATCACCATCGTCACCGCCGGCACCGACGCGGTGATCGACCAGATCAAGGCGCAGCTCGACCGGCTGGTGCCCGTCCACCGCGTCGTGGACCTCACCCTCCAGGGCAACGCGCTGGAGCGCGAGATCTGCCTCGTGAAGGTGGTCGGCCAGGGCGAGCACCGCAGCGAGGCGCTCCGGCTCGCCGCAGCCTTCAACGCCAAGACCATCGACGCGACGCTCAACTCCTTCGTCTTCGAGCTGACCGGCTCGACCGAGGAGGTCGACCGCTTCATCCGCCTGATGTCGGTGATCGGCCTCGTGGAGATCTGCCGCACCGGCATCGCCGCCATGAACCGCGGCGCGGAGCCGCTCTGAGGTCCTTGCCGGCGGCGCATGCTACCATGGCGGCGCGGAGCGGCCGGAGGAGCACACGATGGAAGCCAAGGTGGTGCGCTGGGGCGACGGCCTCGCCGTGCGGCTCTCCGCCGAGGAGGTCCGGGCGCTCGGGCTGAGCGAGGGACAGACGGTGGAGATCACCCCGCGATTGGCGCGACGGGAAACCCTCGCGGACATGATCGCCGAGATGGATCGGCTCGGCCCGTCCCATCGTCCCGAGACCGTGGATTGGGGCCCGGACGTCGGAGCTGAAATCGTCCGTGATGACTGACCTCGATCCGGCTGAGCTCCCGGAGGCTGGCGCCCTCGCATGGGTCGATCTCCGGCCCACACTTGGGAGGGAGCAGGCGGGAGTCCGACCGGTCGTCGTACTAACGAGCCGCGCCTTTCATCTGCGCAACGCGACCGCGATCATCTGCCCGATCACGCGAAACCTCGCTCTCTGGCCGACGAAAGTCGTCCTGCCGCCGGGGCTCGCGGTCGAAGGCGCGATCCTCGCCGATCAGGTAAGAAGCGTCGACCGTGCGGCACGGGGATTCCGGCTCATCGGCCGCGTCCCGGACGAAATCCTCGATGCCGTTCGCCACAAGATCGCGATGATCATCGGCCTGCCTCTGGATCGATAGCCGACGCCATGACCGCCACCCTCTACTACGCGCCCGGCGCCTGCTCGCTGGCCTCCCACATCGCGCTGGAGGAGGCGGGCGCGCCCTTCGAGGCCGTGCGCCTCGACCTCGCCAAGGGGGAGCAGCGCTCGGCGCAGTATCTTTCCGTCAACGAGCGCGGCCGGGTGCCGGCTCTCGTCGAGGGCGATTGGGTGCTCACGGAGAATACCGCCATCCTGCGCCACATCGCCCGCGCGCACCCGCAGGCCGGGCTCTGGCCGGAGGACGAGCGGGGGCAGGCGGTCGCCGACGAGTGGCTCGGCTGGCTCTCGACCAGCCACCATACCGCCTACGCCCATATCCGCCGCGCGGGCCGCTACTGCGACGACGAGACGATGCATCCGGCGATCGTGGCCAAGGGCCTCGAAACCTATGCCGACCTCTGCACCATGACGGAGGTGAGGCTCTCGAACGGCGGCTGGGCGCTGGCCGAGCGCTACAGCGTCGTCGATCCCTACCTGATGGTGTTTTGGAACTGGGGCCGCGGCCCGGCCTGCGGCTTCGACATGGCGAACCGCTTCCCCGCCTGGACGGCGCATGCACGCCGCCTCGCCGAGCGCCCGGCGGTGCGGGCGGTATTCGCCCGCGAGGGGCTGGCGCTGCCGGCCTGACCGCGCGTCCGATTCGGATGCGATCGGTCGCGGGGCGTCTTGCGGCGGGATCCCGACGGCGGTAGAAGCCGAACCGTACGGTACGGTACGGACCTCGCCGGATGCTTTCACCCTCTCCATCGGAGCCGCAGACGCCCTCGCCCCGTCGGCAGGCGGTGCTCGGCGCCGTCCTCGCGCTGATGGTCGAGGAGGGCGACCAGCTCACCATGGATGCGGTCGCCCGCCGGGCGAGCTGCTCCAAGGAGACGCTCTACAAGTGGTTCGGCGACCGCGACGGCCTGCTCACCGCGACGGTGCAGTGGCAGGCCGCCCAGGTGCGGGCCGACCGCTACGACGGCCAGGCCCTCGACGTGGCGAGCCTGCGCGAGAGCCTCGAGGCCTTCGCCGCGACCTGGCTCAGCGTCATCGCCAGCGAGACCTCGGTGGCGCTGAACCGAATCGCCATCGGCCACGCCGCCGCCCGCAAGAGCAACCTCGGCGGCATCGTGCTGTCTAACGGCCGCTTCGCCATCGGCGAGCGCCTGAAGCCGGTTCTGGAGGCGGGCCGCGCCGCCGGCCTCCTCGCCTTCGAGGATAGCGAGGAGGCCTTCCGGACCTTCTTCGGCCTCGTCGGCCGCGACATCCAGATCCGGCTGCTCCTCGGCGACGCGCTCGGCCTCGACGAGGCGGCGATCGCCGGGGAGGCCGAGCGCGCCGTCGCCCAGTTCCTGGCCCTCCACGGCCGGGCACCCTCCAACCCCTGAAACGCCAACCAAGGAGACCAACCATGCGTGTCTATTACGATCGCGACGCCGACCTGAACCTCATCAAGGGCAAGAAGGTCGTCATCGTCGGCTACGGCAGCCAGGGCCACGCCCACGCGCTGAACCTCCGCGACTCCGGCGTGAAGGACATCGCCATCGCGCTCCGCGAGGGCTCGGCCACCGCCAAGAAGGCGGAGCACGAGGGCTTCAAGGTCATGAACGTCGCGGACGCCGCCAAATGGGGCGACGTGGTGATGATGCTCACCCCCGACGAGCTCCAGGGCGACATCTACAAGGAGTCGCTGGAGGCCAACATGAAGGAGGGCGCCGCGCTCCTCTTCGCCCACGGCCTCAACGTGCACTTCAACCTCATCGAGCCCCGCAAGGACCTCGACGTGCTCATGGTCGCCCCGAAAGGCCCCGGCCACACGGTGCGCGGCGAGTACCTCAAGGGCGGCGGCGTGCCGACCCTGATCGCGATCGCGCAGGACGCCTCGGGCAACGCCCACGACCTCGGCCTCTCCTACGCCTCGGCCAATGGCGGCGGCCGCGCCGGCATCATCGAGACGACCTTCAAGGAGGAGTGCGAGACGGATCTCTTCGGCGAGCAGGCCGTGCTCTGCGGCGGCCTCGTCGAGCTGATCAAGGCCGGCTTCGAGACGCTCGTCGAGGCGGGCTACGCCCCCGAGATGGCCTACTTCGAGTGCCTCCACGAGGTGAAGCTCATCGTCGACCTCATCTACGAGGGCGGCATCGCCAACATGAACTACTCGATCTCGAACACCGCCGAGTACGGCGAGTACGTCACCGGCCCGCGCATCGTGACGCCGGAGACCAAGGCCGAGATGAAGCGCGTCCTCAACGACATCCAGTCGGGCATCTTCACCCGCAACTGGATGCTGGAGAACAAGGTCGGCCAGACCTCGTTCAAGGCCACCCGCGCCAAGCTCGCCGCCCACCCGATCGAGGAGGTCGGCGCCAAGCTCCGCGGCATGATGCCGTGGATCTCCGAGAAGGCGCTGGTCGACAAGTCGCGCAACTGAGCCGCAACAGTCCCGTACGACGCGAAGCCGGTCCCGAGAGGGGCCGGCTTCTCTCGTTCAGCCCTCCGCCAGGGCGGGGGCCACGTCCTCGGGCCGACCGGCGTCGTAGCGGGCCTGGGCGGCATCGATCTGCGCCATGTGCGCGAAGGCCCAGGCGCCGAGCGCCTCCACGGGCTCGGCCAGGGAGCGCCCGAGCCCGGTCAGCGCGTAGTCGACCCGCGGCGGGATCGACGGCGTCACCTTGCGGCTCACGAGCCCGTCGCGCTCGAGGTTGCGCAGGGTCAGGGAGAGCATCCGCTGCGAGATGCCGTCGATCCCGCGCTTCAGCTCGCTGAACCGCCGCGGCTGCGCGCGCAGAAGCATGATGACGAGCACGCTCCACTTGTCGCCGATGCGTGACAGCACGCGCGACACCTTGAGACAGTCGCTGGTCTGATGTTGGGGCGTCTCGGTCACATCGATGTAACCTTGGTCACATTTCTGTGCCGCCTTGCGGCGGGCACGGGCGTCCATATCATCCCGCGGTATCGGAAAGGAACCGGGTACCGCAATGAAACTTCTCCACGTCGACAGCAGCATCCTCGGGCCGGGCTCGGTCTCGCGGGAGCTGACGGCGCTCATCATGGCGCGACTGACCGCGGGTGGCGGGGCCGAGGTGATCTACCGCGACCTTGCGGCCGAAGCGCTGCCCCATATGAGCGCGGCGAGCCTGCCCGGCGCGCACCCTCTCTCCGCCACGGCCGAGCCGCAGGACGACGCGGCACGCGCCGTGCGCGAGACGAGCGACCGGCTGCTGGAGGAGTTCCTCGCTGCGGACACGGTGGTGATCGGCGCGCCGATGTACAATTTCGGCCTGCCCACGCAGCTCAAGGCCTGGATCGACCGGCTCCTCGTCCCTGGCAGGACCTTCCGCTACGGCGCGAACGGACCGGAAGGGCTCGCAGGGGAGAAGCGGGTGATCGTGGCGCTCGCCCGCGGCGGATTCTACGGGCCCGGCACGGCGCAGGTCTCGGCCGAGCACGTCGAGAGCTACCTGCGTACGGTCCTCGGCTTCGTCGGCGTGCGCGATCCCGAGTTCGTCCTGGCGGAGGGCATCGCCTCCGGCGAGCACAACAAGAGCCGCGCCCTCGCCTCCGCCCGCGACGCCGTCGGCCAGCTCGCGGCGTGAGCCCGACCGCCCCGGCATCGGTTGCCCGGTGCCGGCTTTGCCGCCACGATGGCCCCGGACATGCGGGAGCAACCCGCGGTCCGGGAGGACATCCATGGCATCGCTCTACACCGACGCGCACCGCGCGTTGCAGGCCGAGTTCGGTACGACGAAGCTCGCCGACCGGCTCGACACCGACTGGGTTCACGAGACCGTCAGGGAGGACGAGGCGGCCTTCATCGGCAGCCGCGACTTCTTCTTCCTCTCGACCGTCGACCCGGACGGGATGCCGACCGTCTCCTATAAGGGCGGCGGGCCGGGCTTCGTGACCGTCGTCGACGCCGCGACGCTCGCCTTCCCCGGCTACGACGGCAACGGCATGTTCTACTCGATGGGCAACATCGAGGGTCAGGCCAAGGTCGGGCTCTTGTTCATCGACTTCGAGACGCCCCACCGGGTGCGCGTCCAGGGCCATGCGAGGATGCTGCGGGACGATCCCCTGATGGCCGGCTACAAGGAGGCCAAGTACCTCGTGAAGGTCGAGGTCACGAAGATCTGGGTCAACTGCCCGCGCTACATCCACAAGCACCAGCGCATCGGGCTGAACAAGTACGTGCCGACCCCCGGCAAGGAGACGCCGCTCGCCGCCTGGAAGCGCCTGGAGCTTGCCGGCGACGTGATCAGCGACGAGGACAAGGCCCGCGTCGCCAAGGAGGGCCGCCTGGAGGTCTCCGAGTATCAGGCCCTCGTCGCCCGCGGGGAGGCGTGAGCGACCCCAGCGCCGGAGAGCCTCCCGCAACCGAGGCCGAGGGGCGGCGCACCGTCCTCCTCGTTCTCGCGGTGTTCGGCACGATCGCGCTGATCTTCGGGTCGATCGCCGGGGGCGTGCTCGTTCTCGGCGAAGGCCAGAACGACGCCGTCGCCATCATGGGCGGAGGAGCATGGCTGACGGCCACGATGATCGCGGCGATCGTCCTCGCGGTTCGGGCGGAAGCCCCGCGCGGCACGCTCCGGCGCCGGGCCTTCGAGGAGTCCGGTGTCTGGATCGATCCGGACGCCCGAGCGGCCGGGGCGGGACTGTCCGAGGGGGTCGAGTGGGAGGGAAGGACGAGCCTCGCCCTCGACGCCCCGGGGCCGATCCGCGTCCTGGCGGCCTCCGGCCTCACGCTCCCCGTCGCCGCGGCCACGCTCTACGCCCTCGGCCGCATCACTCCGATCGGCCTCGTCATCGACTTCGGGCTCGCGGGCTTCCTCGTTTATATGGCGTGGCTCGCCCGCGCGGACCGGGACAAGCGCGACCGGGCGGATGCCGGCCCCGGCCGCGTCGACTGAGCCGGATACGGCCTCCGGGCGCTACGCCTTCACCGCCTCCGCGTCGAACCGCGCCGCATAGGCCGCGCCGGGGCGGTCCGCGCAGCGGTCGACCCAGGCTTCGATGACCGGCACGCCGGGCTTGCCGAACCAGGCGTAGGGCGAGTGCAGGAGCAGGTCCGCCGCCGTGAAGCGCTCGCCCAGCAGGTAGGGGCTCTCGGAGAGCGCCTGCGTCAGACGGGCCTCCATCTCGGCCCGGCCCCGGAAGGTGGCGTCGAGGACGGGATGCTTGAGGCCCGTGGTCTCCAGCACGAAGACCGGCTCGACCACGCCCGCGTACCAGGCGAGCCAGCTGAGATACGCGCCCCGCAGCTTGTGTCCGACGGGAATGGCGAGCCCGGCCTCCGGGAACAGGTCGGCGAGGTGCTGCACGATCGCGCTCGACTCCCAGATCTGCACGCCGTCCTCGACGAGGAGCGGCACCTTGCCGTCCGGGTGGGGGTTGCGCGGGTCGCGCCCGCCCGAGCCGTCCCTGCGCGGGATGGTGACGATCTCGATCCGCACCCGGTCGAGGGCGTCGAGCTCCTTGAGGAGGGCGACGATCCGGGTCGAGCGGCTGTTGGGAGAGTGGAAGAGCGTGAGCATCGGCTGGCCCCTGTCGTTGGCTGACGAGGGGCGCTATACCGGGCCACTCCTGTCAGTTTCCGTCAGTTGCGCGATGGCCAGGACCGACCGGCTCTTCCGCCTCCTCCACGCCATGCGCGTGCTGCCGGCGCCCGTCACCGCGGCCCGGCTCGCGGAGGAGACCGGCGTGTCGCTCCGCTCGATCTACCGGGACATCGACGGCCTGCGGGCGGCCGGCGCCCGCATCGACGGCGAGCGCGGCTACGGCTACCGCCTGGTCGAGGACCCGGCGCTCCCGCCCCAGACCTTCGACCGCCTGGAGATCGAGGCGCTGGTGCTCGGCCTGGCGGAAGTGGGGCGGATGGGCGACCCGGCGCTTGCCACCGCCGCCGCTTCCGTGCTGGCCAAGGTCGCCGCGACCCTGCCCGACCGCAGCGAGCAGCACCTCATGCACGCGGTCTCGCACGTGTACCGCTTCCGGGAGCGCTACGCGCCGGCCGTCGACATGGGCACGATCCGGGAGGGCTGCTGGGCGGAGCGGGCGGTGGCGATCCGCTACCGCGACCGGGACGGAACGGCGACCGCGCGCACGATCCTGCCGCTCGCCATCGTCTACCTGGAGGACCGGATGGCGGTGCTCGCCTGGTGCTGCCTGCGCGAGGCCTTCCGCATGTTCATCGCGGACCGCATCGCCTCGGTCGAGGCGACGCCGGCGAGCTTCCGGCCGCGGCGTGCGGCGCTGCTGCGGGACTATCTCGCAGAACTGAGCGCGGGGCGCCGCACCTCTCAGACCGCCTGAAGCCGCGGGCCCCGGCGCACGAAGCCGACGATGTCCTTGACCGCGTCGAGGGTGGGCGCGGCGATGGCCTCGGCCCGCTCCGCGCCGTCGGCGAGCACCGCGTCGATATGGCCGGGATCGGCGCAGAGCCGCTTCATCTCGGCGCCGATCGGCCCGAGCCTGTCGACGGCGAGGTCGACCAGCGCCGGCTTGAAGCTCGAGAACTGGGCGCCGCCATACTCGGCGAGAACCGCTTCCCGGGTGGTGCCGGAGAGCGCCGCGAAGATGCCCACCAGATTGTCCGCCTCGGGCCGGCCCTTCAGCCCCTCGACCTCGGAGGGCAGGGCCTCCGGGTCGGTCTTGGCCTTGCGCACCTTCTGGGCGATGGCGTCGGAATCGTCCGCGAGGTTGATGCGCGAGTAGTCCGATGGGTCGGACTTCGACATCTTCTTCGACCCGTCCCGCAGGCTCATCACCCGCGCCGCCGGCCCGCCGATCAGCGGCTCGGTGAGCGGGAAGAACGCCTCGCCGTGGCCATGCGCGGCGATCGAGCCGGCGAAATCCGTGTTGAACTTCTGCGCGATGTCGCGGGTCAGCTCGAGATGCTGCTTCTGGTCCTCGCCCACGGGCACGTGGGTGGCGCGGTAGGCGAGGATGTCGGCCGCCATCAGCACGGGGTAGTCGTAGAGCCCCACGCTCGCGTTCTCCCGGTCCTTGCCGGCCTTGTCCTTGAACTGGGTCATGCGGTTCAGCCAGCCGAGGCGGGCGACGCAGTTGAGCACCCAGGCGAGCTCGGCATGGGCCGAGACCTGACTCTGGTTGAAGACGATGGAGCGGTTGGGGTCGATGCCGGCGGCGAGGAAGGCGGCGGTGACCTCGCGGATCTGACCCTTCAGCGCCTCCGGGTCCTGCCACAGGGTGATCGCATGGAGGTCGACCACGCAGTAGAGGCACTGCGCGTCCCGCTCCTGCATCTCCACGAAGCGCTTGATGGCGCCGAGATAGTTGCCGAGGTGCAGGTTCCCGGTCGGCTGCACGCCGGAGAAGACGAGTTCGTTGAAGGCGGCCATCGGGCGCTGTCCCTGGGCCGCGGCACCGCGCCCGCAGGGTGGGCGCGACCTTGCGGCGGCGGGGTTCTCTACCGCGCGATCCCGGCCGGTCAAGGCGCGGGCGAGGCCGGGCGCGTCGCGGAGGCGGAGGGGCAGATGTCGGCGAGCGGGCAGCGGCCGCAGGCGGGCCGCGCGTGCCGGCAGGTGTCCTGCCCGTGCAGCATCAGGACCTCGTGATTGTCGTAGAGCTGTTGCGCGCTCCAGTCGGCGGGAAGCTGCGCCCGCAGGATCGGGTGCGAGGGTCCCACGTCGACGCTCCTCGGGATGAGCCCGAGGCGCTGCGCCACCCGGTGGTGGTGGCTGTCGACGGGCAGCGCCGGCATCCGCAGGGTCGAGAAGGAGAGCACCGCCGCGCTCGTCTTCGGGCCGATGCCGGGGATCGCCTGGAGCCAGGTGCGGGCCTCCTCCACGGGCCACTCCGCCAAGAAATCGAGGGATAGGGCGCCCACCCGCTCGCGGACCGCCAGGAGCACGGCGCGGATGCGCGGGGCCTTCAATTCCGGCCAGGTGACGCCGGCGATCAGCGCCTCGATCTCGGAGACGGGCGCCTCCAGAACCTCGGCCCAATCGGGAAAGCGCGCTCGCAAAGCCTTGAAGGCGCGACCGGAATCGGCGTTGCGGGTGCGGTGGGAGAGGAGCGAGGAGATCAGCTCGCTCAACGGGTCGAGGCTGTGGAAGTACGGGATCGGGCAGTCGTAGACCGCGCAGAGCCTCCGGTGGACGAGGAGCGCCTTCTCGCGCAGGTCGGGCGAGGGAGAGGGCGCCGCCGCGCGGGAGCGGCGCGGGGGCGGAGCGTCGAGGAAGGACTTTTGGGGCGATGGGATCGGCATCCCGGCGGAATCCGCCGGGAGTCGCGGTTGTTCCCAGATCCGCTCGTCGCGGACTACTTCACCAGGGCGTAGATGTTCACGTCGAGCTTGTCGTCGGCCTTATCCGAGAGGTCGGTGACGTACTCCTCGATGAAGCGGTCCTGCACCACCACGTCCTTGGCGTCGAGATAGGCGGTCAGGGTCTCGTAGGTGCCGTCGATGGCATCGTACGAGCCCTTGTGCGGGAAGCGCAGGGCCTTGCCGCTCGGGGTGGTGCCGAAGCGGACGCCGTCGCCCTCCGGCGGCTTCGCATCCGGCGCCCGCTCGATCGGCACCATCGCCTCGTACTGGAAGCCGTCATCCTCGGTGCGGGTGAAGACCGCGATCGGCCGGCCGGTCGGCGCGATGCCAGCCTTGGCGAGGTCCGCCTCGATGCGGGCGAAGGCGCCCTTGAGGCTCGGCACCGCCTCCTCCCACTTGGTGCGCCCGGCCAGGATCGCGGCGGGCTTGGCCGGCAGCGAGACCTCGTCCACGTCGTTGGCGTCGCCGGGCGTCGCCACGAGGGTCGAGCGGGTCGCCGTGGGCGCGCTCGCGGCGGGCGACGTCCCGCCCGGCGCGGGCAGGGGAGCGGAGGGCGCGAGCGCCTTGTCGGCCGCGGGCGCCGCCGACTTGTCCGGGTCCTTCGGCGGGTCGGGCTGGGTCGTCGTGGAGAGCGGGTTGGTCACGGCCGGCGGCGGCGTGTTGGAGGGTGGAGGCGGCGCGTTCTGCGCGCTCGCAGGCAGGGCGAGGCCGGCGCAGAGCGCGGCGAGGATCGGGCCGAACAGGGCAGGACCGGGACGCTTCACGGGCGACGCTCTCCAGGGCTCGCGGCAGCCGCGAATCGCGGTGCGGCGGATGGTCTCCCGGAAGGTAGTGGCGAAGGCCGCCTGCCGCGAGGGGCCCGCCGGGTCTCGTGATCGGCGACCGCGTGCATGGCCGGCCGCCTTGCCCTATACGGGCGCCCCATCCGCCTCCCGCCGAGAGACCTCAAGCCCGATCAAGGCCCGCATGAGCGCACTCGCCCACAGACGCTTCCTGAAGATGCACGGCGCCGGCAACGCCATCGTCGTGCTCGACCTGCGCGGCACCGCGATCACGGTCGAGCCGGAGGAGGCGCGCGCCATCGCCGCCGACCCCGGCTCGGCCTTCGACCAGCTCATGGTCGTGCACGATCCGCGGAGCCCAGGCACCGACGCGTTCATGCGCATCTACAACACCGACGGCTCGGAATCGGGCGCCTGCGGCAACGGCACCCGCTGCGTCGCCTTCGCCATGCTCGACGACCCCGCCATGGCGCGCCCCGCCGAGAGCGGGCGCCTGACGCTCGAGACCAGCGCCGGCCTCGTCGAGGTGAAGCGGGTGGCCGAGCGCTCCTTCACCGTCGACATGGGCCGGCCGCGCCTCGCCTGGAACGAGATCCCGCTCCGCGACCCCTTCCCCGACACCCGGCGGATCGAGCTCCAGATCGGGCCGATCGACGATCCGATCCTGCATTCGCCCGGCGCGGTCGGCATGGGCAACCCCCATGCGGTCTTCTTCACCGAGCGCGATCCCGACACCTACGACCTCGCGCGGATCGGGCCGCTTCTCGAGAACCACCCGATCTTCCCCGAGCGCGCCAACATCTCGGTGGCGCAGGTGACCGGGCGCGACCGAATCAAGCTCAGGGTCTGGGAGCGGGGCGCCGGGCTCACCCTCGCCTGCGGCACGGCCGCCTGCGCGACGGTCGTCGCCGCGTCGCGCCTGCGCATGATCGACCGGCACGCCACCGTCTCGCTCCCCGGCGGCGACCTCGCGGTGGAGTGGCGCGCCGACGATCACGTGATGATGACCGGCCCGGTCTTCCTGGAAGCCGAGGGCACGCTCGCGCCGGACCTGTTCAGGCCGGGCGCCTGATGGCCGTCGAGACGCTGAGCTTCGGCTGCCGCCTCAACACCGTCGAGGCGGAGACGATGCGGGCGCATGCCGGCGCGACGGCGCAGGGCGACCTCGTCATCGTCAACACCTGCGCCGTCACGGCAGCCGCCGGCCGCGAGGCCCGCAAGGCGATCCGGCGGCTCGCCCGCACCCGGCCGAGGGCGGAGATCGTCGTGACCGGCTGCGGCGCCGAGGTCGAGACGTCGGACTATTCCGCGATGCCGGAGGTCGCCCGTCTCGTCGGCAACGGCGCGAAGCTCCTGCCGGAGACCTGGAGCCGGGCGGCCCCCGAGCAGGGGCCGGGGCGGATCATGGCGGTGCGCGAGGCGCCCCCCTCCCGGATCGCCGGGATGGAAGGGCATACCCGCGCCTTCGTGCCCGTGCAGAACGGCTGCGACCACCGCTGCACCTTCTGCGTCATCCCCTTCGGCCGGGGCAACTCCCGCTCGGTGCCGCTCCCGGCCGTGGTCGAGCAGGTGGCGCGGATCGTCGAGGGCGGCGGCCGCGAGGCGGTGCTCACCGGCGTCGACCTGACGAGCTACGGCGCGGACCTGCCCGACGCGCCCACCCTCGGGCGGCTGGTGCGGGCGATCCTGCGGGGCGTGCCGGGCCTCGCGCGGCTGCGCCTCTCCTCGATCGATTCCGTCGAGGCCGACCCGGAGCTGACGGAGGCGCTCGCCGGGGAGCCCCGGCTGATGCCCCATCTCCACCTCTCCCTCCAGGCCGGCGACGACCTCGTCCTGAAGCGGATGAAGCGCCGCCATTCCCGCGCCGACGCGGTCCGCTTCTGCGCCGAGGCGCGCCGGCTGCGGCCGGGGCTGGTGCTCGGCGCCGACCTCATCGCCGGCTTCCCCACCGAGACCGAGGCGCAGTTCGCCCGCACCCTCGACCTCGTGGCCGAATGCGGGCTGACGCATCTCCACGTCTTCCCCTACTCGCCCCGACCCGGCACGCCGGCCGCGCGGATGCCGCCGGTGGCGCCCGAGGCCGTGCGCGAGCGCGCCGCCCGCCTGCGCGAGGCGGGCGACCGGGCCCGGATCGCCCATCTCGACGGCGAGATCGGACAGGTCCGGCGGATCCTCGCCGAGCGCGGCGGCACCGGCCGGACGGAGGCGTTCACGCCGGTGCGGCTTTCCGCCGAGCCGGGCACCATCCTCGACGTGAGGATCACAGGCCACGACGGGCGCTCACTGCGCGCCGCTTAAGACATCTCCGCGTCCCCGGCCGCCATCCCGCAGGCCTCTAGTCCCGCCCGCATGTGCGCGGGCACCGGCGCCTCGACGGCGATCGGCTGGCGCTTCGGGTAGAGAGGCAGCACGAGCCGCCTTGCGTGGAGCTGGAGGCCCGGCCCGCTCGTGCGGGGCCCGGAGCCGTAGATCGCGTCGCCCCGGATCGGGAAGCCCAGGGCGGCGCAGTGGACGCGCAGCTGATGCGTGCGGCCGGTGACCGGGCGAAGCTCCAGCCAAGTCGAGCTGCCGTCGCCCGTGCAACCGAGGATGCGCCAATGCGTGAGGGCAGGATCGCCCGCCGGGTCGGCCTTCATCCACCAGCTTCGCGGGTCGTCGGAGCGGCGCATCAGGGGCAGGTCGATGCGGCCCTCCTCGGTGGGAGGCGTTCCCTCGACCAGCGCCCAGTAGACCTTCTCGGTCTCGCGGCCGGCGAAGAGGCGGTTCAGCCGGGCGAGCGCCTTGGCGTGGCGGCCGAGCGCCAGGCAGCCCGAGGTGTCGCGATCGAGACGATGCACCGCCTCCGGCCGCCGGGGCAGGCCGAAGCGCAGGGCGTCGAGATGGTCGGTGAGGGTCTCGCCGCCCTTCGGCCCCGGATGCACCGGCATCCCCGCCGGCTTGTCGATGACGAGCAGCAGGGCATCGCGGTAGAGGAGCCGGACACCTATGTGTTGCGGGTCCGTGCGATGCGGGTTCGCCGGGTGCGGGGACATGCGCGTCGGCTATCGGAGCCGCCGCGCCGGAGCAAGGTCACGGATGAGTCGAGACGAGAAGCCGGGCTGGCTCGGCCGCCTGTTCGGGCGAAAGGGCGCGGAGGCCGAGGCGCCTTCGGCCGAGACGCTTCCCGTCGACTCGCCGGCCTCGGAATCCGAGGGTCGGCCGGACTTTGCCACCGGCGCCGACGACGTCACCACCGCGCCGCTGCCGCCGAGCGAGCCCGGCCCCGGAGAGGCCGGCAACGCCGTGCCCGACGCGGTCGAGGGCGCCGACATGCTGCCCGTCGAGGGCGAGCCCGAGCAGCCGCCCCCCGGCACCGCCGGCGACGACCCGGAGCGGGGCGCCGAGCCCGCCACCCCGTCGCCTCTGGAGCGAGAGCCGCTGACGGACGCGGACGCGGCGGCCGCCACGCCGGAGGGGCGCAGCTGGTGGAGCCGCTTCTCCGGCGCCGAGCCGCACGCTCCCGAACCCGCCGCCGAGATCGAACCGGCCGCAGGGCCGGCCGAGCCCGACATCCAGCCCATCGATTCCGCCGCGGCGCTGGCGAGCGACGCCGCCGAGGACACCGTACAGACGGAGCCTCGTGGCTGGTGGAGCCGCCTCACGCAGGGGATGCGGCGGACCTCGACGCAGCTCTCGGACCGGGTCACGGGGCTCTTCACCAAGCGCAAGCTCGACGCCACGACGCTGGAAGAGCTGGAGGACGCGCTGATCCAGGCCGATTTCGGCATCGAGACCGCGATGCGCGTCTCGGAAGCCGTGGGCAAGGGCCGCTACGAGAAGGGGATCTCCGCCGACGAGGTCCGCGCGATCCTGGCCGCGGAGGTCGAGCGGGCGCTCGATCCCGTCGCGGTGCCGCTGACCATCGATTCTTCGGCCAAGCCCTTCGTGATCCTCACGGTCGGCGTCAACGGCGCCGGCAAGACCACGACCATCGGCAAGCTCGCGCTGAAGCTCAAGGCCGAAGGCCGCAGCGTGATGCTGGCGGCGGGCGACACCTTCCGGGCGGCGGCGGTCGAGCAGCTCAAGGTCTGGGGCGACCGCACCGGCACGCCGGTGGTGACGCGGCCCGCCGGCAGCGACGCGGCGGGCCTCGCCTTCGATGCGCTCACCGAGGCGCGGGCGGCGGGCACCGACATTCTCCTCATCGACACCGCCGGCCGGCTCCAGAACAAGGCCGGGCTGATGGCGGAGCTCGAGAAGATCGTGCGCGTGATCCGCAAGGTCGACGCCGGCGCCCCTCACGCGACGCTGCTCGTCCTCGACGCCACCGTCGGCCAGAACGCGCTCAGCCAGGTGGAGCTGTTCTCGCAGGCCGCCCCCGTCTCGGGGCTGGTGATGACGAAGCTCGACGGCACCGCGCGGGGCGGCATCCTCGTGGCGCTCGCCGCCAAGCACGCGCTGCCGGTGCACTTCATCGGGGTGGGCGAGGGGGTCGAGGATCTGGAGCCCTTCGCGGCCAGGGACTTCGCCCGCGCCATCGCCGGGCTCGGAGAGCGCGATGCCGGTTGACCGCGGCGCCCCGGCGCGACCACAACCGGGCATGACCGGCATCATCGAGACCGTCCCGCCCCGACAGGCATCCGGCCGTCATCTGGCGCCGCTGCCGAAGCTCGCCCTGGAGATGGGGCCGCTGGTCCTGTTCTTCCTCACGAACGCCTATGCCGAGCGCTTCGGCGTGACGGCGGAGAGCAAGCTGTTCGTCGCCACCGGCGTGTTCATCACGGCGACCGTCGCGTCGCTCGCCGTGCACTACGCCCTGGTGCGGCGCCTGCCGATCATGGCGCTCGTCTCCGGCTTCGTGGTGCTGGTGTTCGGGGGCCTGACCCTGGCGCTCCAGGACAAGACCTTCATCATGATGAAGCCGACCATCGTGAACACGCTGTTCGGGACCGTGCTGCTCGGCGGCCTCGCCTTCGGCAAGCCGCTGCTCTCGGTGGTGCTCGACAGCATGTTCCGGCTGACCGACGAGGGCTGGCGGAAGCTGACCTTCCGCTGGGCGCTGTTCTTCTTCGCGCTCGCCGCCCTCAACGAGGTCGTCTGGCGCACGCAGAGCGAGGATTTCTGGGTGAACTTCAAGGTCTTCGGCATCATGCCTCTGACCATCCTCTTCGCCCTCTCGCAGACGCCGCTGCTGGCCCGCTACGAGCGCAAGGAGGCCGCCGTGGCTGACGAGCGCGGGCTGATCTGAAGTGCTTTTCCCTTGCCCTCATGAGGCATGGGTTCTCCGCCGATAGGGGCGGGCTTGCCTCGAAGGAGGCCATCCGACCTCGCGGCGTTCGGAGAGGTTCCTAACGCTTGGCCGCCGGCTCGCCGGCCTTGCGGAGCTTGGCGAGCACGTCCGAAAAGTTCTCGGGCGTGACGATCCCGACGAGCTTGTCGCGGATCACGCCGTCCGGGCCGATGATGAAGCTCTCCGGGACCCCGTAGACGCCGAAATCGATGGCCGTGCGGCCTGTCTCGTCGCGGCCGACCGCCGCGAAGGGCAGGCCGTTGCGCGACAGGAAGCGGCGGGCGTTCTCCGGCGCGTCCTTGTAGTTGACGCTCACCACGCGGAGGCCGGGCTCGCGGGCGAGCCGCATCAGCATCGGGTGCTCGACCTGGCAGGGGGCGCACCAGGAAGCCCAGAAGTTCACGAAGGTGACGCCGCCCTTGAGGTCGGTGCTCGCGAGGCCTGGAACGGCCTTTCCGTCGGCCTCGAGCCCCGGCACCGGCGGCAGCGCGAAGGCAGGCGCCGCGCGGCCGATCATCACCGAGGGGATCGCCGCCGGGTCGGCGCCCGAGCGCAGGCGCACCAGGAACAGCGCCGCCAGGACGGCGAAGACGAGGGCCGGCAGGACGAGCAGGAGCGGGCGGCGTCCGGGAGCGGCCTCCCGCGCCGTCTCCTCGACGGGCGCCGTCACCGATGCTCCCCGTCCCTGAAGGCGGCGAGCGCCCGCTCCTGGGCGCGGCGGTCCCGGACGGCGTTGCCGATCAGGAGCGCCAGGGTCAGGACGGTGAAGCCGTAGGCCCCGAGGATGAAGCCGCCATGCGTGCCGAGATCCATGAGACTGCTCCCGCTCAGGCGGAGGGGCCGGCCGGGTAAGCGACCATGACGGAGGCGCCCGGATCGAGGCGCTCCGCCTCGCGGATCGTCAGCGTCCGCACCCGGCGGCGCAGAATCTCCGTGCGCATGGCGTAGAGGTGAAGCGCGATGCCGGTGAGGGTGCCGGCGACGATCATCACGATGAGCGGATAGAGCATCGTCGGGTCGATGGTCGGGCCGCCCATCCGCAGGATCGAGGCGGGCTGGTGGAGCGTCGACCACCAGTTCACCGAGAACTTGATGATCGGCAGGTTCACCGCGCCGACGAGGGTGAGGATCGCGACGGTGCGGGCCGCCCGGTTCGGCTCCTCGACGGTCCGCCACAAGGCGATGATGCCGCAGTAGATCAGGAACAGGACCAGCATCGAGGTCAGGCGCGCGTCCCAGACCCAGTAGGTGCCCCACATCGGCTTGCCCCAGAGGGCGCCGGTGACCAGGCAGATCAGGGTGAAGGCTGCCCCGATCGGCGCGGCGGCGCGCTGCGCGACGTCGGCGAGCGGATGGCGCCAGACCAGGGTGCCGATCGCCGAGAGCACCATCGAGCCGTAGAAGAACACCCCGAGCCAGGCCGCCGGCACGTGGATGAACATGATCCGCACGGTCTCGCCCTGCTGGTAGTCGGGCGGGGCCACGAACCAGGCGAGGTAGAGCCCGAGCGCGCCCGTCAGGGCCGCGGCGCCCGCGAGCCAGGGCGTCAGCGCGACGGACCAGCGCAGGAAGTGGCCGGGATTGGCAAGGCGTGTCCACATGACCCGTAAGCCCTAGCGCAGGCGGCTGGGCGGCGGCAATGCGGGAGAGGGCCGCGCCGCGCTCACTCTCCCCAGCGCAGCGCCGCCGCCGCCGCCAGCGTGCCGACGACGGCCGCGATCAGGCTGAGACCGGAGAGGATCGTCAGCGGCGTCGCGAAGGGGATGGTGCCGCCGAGCGCCGCCTGGGCCGCCGAGACCCCGAAGATCAGGGTCGGGATCATCAGGGGCAGCACCAGCACCGCCAGGATCAGCCCGCCCCGGCGGATCGAGGCGGTGAGGGCTGCCCCCACCGCGCCGACGAAGGTGAGCGCCGGCGTGCCGACGAGGAGCGTCAGGGCGGTGGCCGCGGTCGCGGGCCCGTCGAGGGCGACGAGGAGGCCGAAGAGCGGGGAGGCCAGCGCCAGCGGCAGGCCGGTAGTGAGCCAATGGGCACAGACCTTGGCGAGGACCACGATCTCCAGGGGCGCCGGGGAGGCCGTCATCAGCTCCAGCGAGCCGTCCTCGTCGTCGGCCTGGAACAGGCGGTCGAGGCCGATGAGCGTCGCGAGCACCGCCGCGAGCCAGAGGATCGCCGGGCCGATCCGCGACAGCAGGTTGAGGTCGGGCCCGAGCGCGAAGGGCACCAGCGCCACGATCATCAGGAAGAACACGAGCGACAGTGCGCCCGAGCCGCCGACCCGCCCGGCGAGCCGCAGGTCGCGGGCGACGAGGGCCGCGAAGACCCGGATCACGGCGCCGCCTCCGGCTGAGGCGCGGCGCCGATGCGCAGTTCCCGCGCGTCGGCGAGGCCGAGGCTCTGGTGGGTCGCGGCGACGACGAGGCCGCCGCCGGCCCGGTGCTCGTCCATCAGCCCGGCGAGCAGGTCTTGCGAGGCGGCGTCGAGGGCGGCGGTCGGCTCGTCGAGGAGCCAGAGGGGCCGGGCGCTGACCAGGAGGCGGGCCAGCGCCACCCGCCGCCGCTGCCCGGCGGAGAGATAGGCCACCGGCAGCGCCCGCGCATGGGCGAGGCCGAGGCGCTCCAGCGCCGCCTTCGGCGCGAGCCGCGGCGCCCCGAGAAGCGCCTGCGCGAAGGCGAGGTTCTCCTCGGCCGTGAGCGCGCCCTTCAGCCCGTCCCGGTGGCCGACGACGTGCAGGCACTCGGGGATCGAGGCTTCGCCGACGCCCTCGGCCGCGACCCGGCCGGCGGCGGGGCGCAGGCGCCCGGCGAGCACCGCGAGCAGGCTCGACTTGCCGGCCCCGTTGCGGCCCGTCACCGCCAGCGCCTCGCCCGCGCCGAGCGCGAAGGAGAGGCCCGCGAAGACCCGGCGCCCGGAGCGGCGCACGGCCAGATTGTCGACGATCAGCCGCACGCGCGTCCTGGGGGCGGACCGCCCGATCGGCGGCGGGCGTTCATAGGATGCGCCATGGCCCCCGTCCACGGTGGGACACGGCCCCGGCACCCTGCACCGACAGCGCACCGGCCCTGTCACGCACCCCCGTAGCGGCCAGTTTCGAGATGTTCTATGGAGGAGCCAGGCTGCGCCGCGCGACACTCGGGCGTCCAATTCGCTCCTCGCGCACCATCCTGCCCGGGCACCCCCGGGGCGGCGCGCGCCCTCCGGGGCGCATCCTAGCCGAACACCGCGTTCGTGGCGCAGGTCCTGCCTGCGCGTGTTCGACAACCGCCAATCAAGGGGCAGACCGGCCGTGGCATCCCTCGACAGCTTCAAGTCCCGCCAGACCCTCGCCGTGGGCGAGCAGCGCTACACCTACTTCTCGATTCCCGAGGCCGTGAAGAACGGCCTCGCCGACGCCGCGCGCCTGCCCTTCTCCATGAAGGTGCTGCTCGAGAACCTGCTGCGCTACGAGGACGACCGCTCCGTGCGCAAGGGCGACATCGAGGCGGCCGTCGCCTGGCTCGGCGACCGCGGCAAGACCGAGACCGAGATCGCCTTCCGCCCCGCCCGCGTCCTGATGCAGGACTTCACCGGCGTGCCGGCGGTGGTCGACCTCGCGGCGATGCGCGACGCCATGGTGGCGCTCGGCGGCGACCCGGAGAAGATCAACCCGCTGGTGCCGGTCGACCTCGTGATCGACCACTCGGTGATCGTCGACGAGTTCGGCACCCCGAAGGCGCTCGCCGACAACGTCGCGCTGGAATACGAGCGCAACGGCGAGCGCTACACCTTCCTGAAATGGGGCCAGTCGGCCTTCCGCAACTTCTCCGTGGTGCCGCCGGGCACTGGCATCTGCCACCAGGTCAACCTCGAATACCTCTCGCAGACGGTGTGGACGCGCGCCGGCGGCGACGGCGACCCCTTCCCCGTCGCCTACCCGGACTCCCTCGTCGGCACCGATTCCCACACCACCATGGTCAACGGGCTCGCGGTGCTGGGCTGGGGCGTCGGCGGCATCGAGGCCGAGGCGGCGATGCTCGGCCAGCCGCTCTCGATGCTGATCCCCGAGGTCGTCGGCTTCCGCCTCTCGGGCAAGCTGCCGGAGGGCACCACGGCGACCGACCTCGTGCTCACCGTCACGCAGATGCTGCGCAAGAAGGGCGTCGTCGGCAAGTTCGTAGAGTTCTACGGCCCCGGCCTCGACGACATGGCGGTGGCCGACCGCGCCACGATCTCGAACATGGCGCCGGAGTACGGCGCCACCTGCGGCTTCTTCCCCGTCGACCGCCGCACCATCGACTTCCTGAAGGTCACGGGCCGCCAGGACGAGCGCATCGCGCTCGTCGAGGCCTATGCCAAGGCGCAGGGCATGTGGCGGGACGCCGACACGCCGGACCCCGTCTTCACCGACACGCTCGAGCTCGACATGGGCGACGTGAAGCCCTCGCTCGCCGGCCCGAAGCGCCCGCAGGACCGGGTGCTCCTCTCCGACGCCAAGACCGGCTTCGCCGACGCGATGGAGCGGGAGTTCCGGCGCGCCGCCGACATCGCCAGCCGCTACAAGGTCGAGGACACGAACTTCGACATCGGCCACGGCGACGTGGTGATCGCCGCGATCACGAGCTGCACCAACACCTCGAACCCGAGCGTGATGATCGGCGCCGGGCTTCTCGCCCGCAACGCGGTCGCCAAGGGCCTCACCTCGAAGCCCTGGGTGAAGACCTCGCTGGCGCCGGGCTCGCAGGTGGTGGCCGAGTATCTCGAGAAGGCCGGGCTCCAGGCCCCGCTCGACGCGCTCGGCTTCAACCTCGTCGGCTTCGGCTGCACCACCTGCATCGGCAACTCCGGCCCGCTGCCGGCGGCGATCTCGAAGGCGATCAACGACAACGACGTGGTCGCCGCCGCCGTCCTCTCCGGCAACCGCAACTTCGAGGGCCGCGTGAACCCGGACGTGCGGGCGAACTACCTCGCCTCGCCGCCGCTCGTCGTCGCCTACGCGCTCGCCGGCTCCCTTCAGGTCGACCTGACCAAGGACCCGCTGGGCCAGGGCTCGGACGGAAAGCCCGTCTACCTAGCCGACATCTGGCCCTCGACCGCCGAGGTCCAGGCCTTCATCGAGCAGACCATCACCTCGACGCTGTTCAAGTCGCGCTACGCCGACGTGTTCGGGGGCGATGCCTACTGGAAGGCGGTGCAGGTGACGGAGGCCCAGACCTTCGCCTGGGACCCGGGCTCCACCTACGTGCAGAACCCGCCCTATTTCGGGGGCATGGAGAAGACCCCGAAGCCCGTCGAGGACATCGTCGGCGCGCGCATCCTCGGGCTCTTCCTCGACTCGATCACCACCGACCACATCTCGCCCGCCGGCAACATCCGCGCGGCCTCGCCCGCCGGACAATACCTGATGGATCATCAGGTCCGGGTGCAGGACTTCAACCAGTACGGCACGCGGCGCGGCAACCACGAGGTGATGATGCGCGGCACCTTCGCCAATATCCGCATCAAGAACCAGATGGTGAAGGACGAGGCCGGCAACGTGGTCGAGGGCGGCTACACCCTGCTCCAGCCCTCCGGCGAGCGGCAGTTCATCTACGACGCCGCCCAGGCCTACGCCGCGGCCGGCACGCCGCTCGTGGTCTTCGCGGGCAAGGAGTACGGCACCGGCTCGTCCCGCGACTGGGCGGCCAAGGGCACGAAGCTCTTGGGCGTGCGCGCGGTCATCGCCGAGAGCTTCGAGCGCATCCACCGCTCGAACCTCGTCGGCATGGGCCTCGTGCCGCTGGTCTTCCAGGGCGAGACCTCCTGGCAGTCCCTGGGGCTGAAGGGCGACGAGACCGTCACGATCCGCGGGCTCACCGGCGACCTCAAGCCGCGCCAGACGCTGATCGCCGAGATCACCTCCGCCGACGGCCGCGTGCAGGAGGTGCCGCTCACCTGCCGCATCGATACGCTCGACGAGCTGGAATACTTCCGCAACGGCGGCATCCTGCCCTACGTGCTGCGCTCTCTGGCTGCCTGAGCCCGGGACGATCCCCAAGGAAGGCCGCGCCGCCACGAGCGGCGCGGCCTTTCGCGTTTCAGCGGTGACGGACCGCATGAGCGAGAAATAAGACGCTCGCGCGCAGATCGGTTGCGCGCAAGTCTGTTCGTACGATGGGGAGCGCCCCATAATCCCTGGGCTTCAACCGAGAGGAAGCCCTATGAGAACCCTGACCAAACTGGCCGTCGCCGGCCTGTCGCTGCTGTCGAGCACCGCCTTCGCCGCCGATCTGGAGCGGGTGCGCGGCACAATCGAGAAGGTCGACGGCGACACGCTCACCGTCGCGGGCGAGGGCGGACCGAAGACCGTCTCGCTCGCCGGCGCCCGATACGCCTGGGTGGTGAAGTCGAGTCTCGACACCATCAAGGACGGCGTCTTCATCGGCACCGCCACCAAGGGCGAGAACCCGATGACGGCCCTCGAGGTCGTGATCTTCCCTGAGGCCCTGCGCGGGCAGGGCGAGGGGCACTACGCCTGGGACGCGATCACCGACCATACGGCCGCGGCGAGCGGCGCCAAGGTGAAGAGCGCCATGACCAACGGCACCGTGCAGAGCACGGGCTCCGCCGCCCCGAAGGTGAAGAGCGCGATGACGAACGGCACCGTCGCGTCGAGCGCGGCCGCCGGCGGCTCCCGCACCCTGACCGTGAGCTACAAGGAGGGATCGAAGCAGATCGTGGTGCCGCCCCAGGCTCCGGTCGTCGCCTTCGAGCCCAGCGACAAGGCGGTCCTCCAGCCCGGAGCGAAGGTCTTCGTCGTCGCCGCCCCCGAGGGCGGCAAGCTCGGCGCCAAGTTCGTGGCGGTCGGCAAGGACGGCCTGACGCCTCCGATGTGAGCCTTCGCCGGGCCGGCTCAGGCCGGTTCGCGCGTCGCTCCGGTGAAGTCCCGCCAGAGCAGCACAAGCGCGGCCATCACGGCGGGGCCGAGGAACAGGCCGAGCAGGCCGAAGCTCTCGACCCCGCCGAGGATGCCGAGCAGCACCCAGAGGAAGGGCAGCTTCGTCGTCCCGCCGATCAGGGCGGGGCGCACGAAATGGTCGGCGACGAAGGTCACGACGATGCCGGCCGCGACGACGACGATCGCCGCTCCCGTGCTTCCGGCGGCGAGCAGCAGCACCGCCGCGAGCCCGAACACGAGCGGCGCCCCGAAGGGGATCGTCGCCGCGACCGCGGTCAGCGCCCCGAGCAGGACGGGGTGAGGCACGCCTGCGAAGAAGTAGACCACCCCGAGGATCGCGCCCTCGCCGAGCCCGACGAGGACGAGCCCGTCGACGGTGCCGTGGACCGAGGCCACCATCTGCCGGCCGACCCGTTCCCCGCGCGGCCCGAACAGCCGGTCGGCCGCGACGAGCGCCTGCGCCGCCAGGGCCTCCCGCTCGCGGAACAGGAAGAACAGCGCCACGAGGCAGAACCCGAACAATACGCTGCGGTGGACGATCTGCTTGCCGAGGTTGCGCGAGAGGTCGATCACCGAGCCGTTGTCGAAGCGGTGCAGCAGCTCCGAGCCCGCCGCCGGGTGTGCGAGGTTCGCCTGCCACCAGGCCACCGCCTGCGCGCTGAGGAAGGGAAGCCGCGTGAGGACATCCGGCACCGGCAGCCCGTCGCGCTCCAGGCCGCGGGCGAGCTCCAGCACGTCGTGGGCCTCCCGCGCCGCCTGCACCGCGAGGAGGGCGAGCGGCGCCAGGAAGACGAGGGCGACCGCCAGCGTGAACAGGGCCGGCAGCAGAACGTTGTGCCGGCCCGGCGGCCAGCGCCGCTCCGCCCGCGCGTAGAGCGGTCCGAGGGCGATCGCGAGGATCAGCGCCCAGGCCAGCGCCGGCAGGAAGGCGCGCAGGATCCAGAGGCCGAGCGCCGCGAGCGCCACGACGAGCAGCACCCGCGCCACGCCCTGGCCGCGGGCTCGCGGCGGATCGGCAGGGGTGATGACGGGGCGGGGGATCGTGTCCATGGCGACGCGCACTCCGGAGGCGGGTAGCGAGATAGGTAAGGCGCCGCGCGCGGTCACGGGCCGGAGAGCGTCGCCGCAGCGGTCACGATGCGGGGAGGCGGCCCCGGAGCCGGCAAGGTTGCCGGGCCGGACCCCCTCGTGTAGAGGTCGCGGCCATCTTCAAGGGCGCCGTGAGGCGGCCCCGGACCGGCGTGGGCGGCGCCCCCGGCAGGCCCCCACGGGAACGGCGAGAACCCATGTCAGAGCTTCCGACCGCAGGCACCAGCGCCACTTTCGAGCGCGTGGCCGACATCATCGCCGAGACGGCCGACATCCCGCGCGACACCATCACCCCCGAGAGCCACGCCATCGACGACCTCGGCATCGATTCGCTGGCCTTCCTCGACATCGCCTTCGCGGTCGACAAGGCCTTCGGCATCAAGCTGCCGCTGGAGCGTTGGACGCAGGAGGTCAACGAGGGCAAGGTCCCGGCCGAGGAGTATTTCGTGCTCAAGAACCTCTGCGCGCGCATCGACGGCCTCGTCGCCGAGAAGGCCGCCAAGGCCTGAGCCGGACGGGTCAGGGCACGGGTACGGTCCGATGCGCCTCGAATACTTCGAGATGATCGACGCGATCTCGCGGCTCGACCGCGAGGCCGGCCGCATCGAGGCGATCGCCCGCGTGCCGATGGAGAGCCCCGTCTTCGAAGGGCACTTCCCCGGCCACCCGCTGGTGCCGGGCGTGCTGCTCACCGAGACCATGGCCCAGGCGTCCGGCTACCTCGTGCTCGCCCATCTCGGCTTCGCGCAGATGCCGTTCCTGATGGCGGTGGACAAGGCGCGCTTCCGCTCCTTCGTCGGCCCCGGCGCGACGCTCGAGGTCTCCGCGACTCTGGAGCATGACGGCTCGGGCTACGCGGTGACGAAGGCCGCCGTCCGCCACGAGGGCAAGCTCATTGCCGACGCGGAGCTGCGCTTCCGCACCATGCCTTTCCCGGAGGGTCTCGACGCGCCGATGCGCGAGCGTGCCGCCCGGATCGGCCTCGACATCGGGGCGGGCGCATGAGCGGCGAGGCGCACCGCGACGTCGTCGTCACCGGAACCGGCCTCGTCTCCTGCCGGGGCGAGGGGCTCGACGCGCATCTCGACGCGCTCGCCGCCGGCACGCCGGCGCCGGTCGATGCCGAGACCTACGCCCCCTACGCCATTCACCCGGCGGCCTCCCTCTCCTGGGACGCGCAGATCCCGAAGAAGTCCGACCAGCGGCAGATGGAGGCCTGGCAGCGCCTCGGCGTCTACGCGGCGGGGCTCGCGCTGGACGCGGCCGGCGTCAAGGACGACGCCGCGTTCAAGGCCGGGCTGCACCTCGTCGTCGCCTGCGGCGGCGGCGAGCGCGACACCGCCGTCGACGGCGCGATCCTGACCGGCCTGCGCGCGGCCGAGGATCCGGGCGCCTACCTCAACGAGCGCCTCCTGAACGACCTGCGCCCGACCCTGTTCCTGGCTCAGCTCTCGAACCTGCTCGCGGGCAACATCGCCATCGTCCACGGCGTCACCGGCGCCTCGCGGACCTTCATGGGCGAGGAATCGGCCGGCACCGACGCCCTGCGGATCGCGCAGGCGCGCATCGCCTCCGGCCAGAACGAGGCGATGCTGGTCGGCGGCTCCTACAACGCCGAGCGCCCGGACGTGCTCGTCATCCACGAGATGGGCGGCTATCTCGCCACCGGCCCGCTCCGGCCCGTCTTCGAGCGGGACGGGGAGGGCGGCTTCGTGCTCGGCAGCAGCGCCGCATTCCTCCTCCTCGAATCCGCCGAGCATGCCGCGGCCCGCGGCGCGACGCCGCTCGCCCGGCTCGATGCGGTCGCGAGCGGCCGCAGCCGCCGGGAGCCCGGCAACGTCGGCGAGGCGCTCGCCGCCCGCTGGACCGAGGCCGGCGCGACTTGGCCCGACGCGGTGATCTCCGCCGCCACCGGCGTCACGGCCGCGACCGGGGAGGAGCGCGCCGCGCTTGCCCGGCTGGCGCCCGACGCGAAGGTGCACGCCCTCGGCGACCTGATCGGCCACGGCATCGAGGTCGCGGGCCCGTTCGGGGCGGCGCTCGCCGCCGGCCTCGTGGCGCGGGGCACGCACCGGGAGGTCGCGGTCACGATCGTCGGCCATCGGCGCGGCGAGGGCGTGCTGCGGGTTCAGGCTCTGCGCGGGGCATGAGTCTTCACCGGATGCAGGCCCTGCGTGCCGATCCGGCTTGCGGCTGCTATGGAGCGACCCTGGAAAGGGTCCGATGGGCGCAACCATGAGCGCAACGAAGCATCGCGACGCGCGCGGGCGCCGCCGGGTCGCCGTCACCGGCATCGGCCTCGTCACCTCGCTCGGCCAGGGGCAGGCCGACACCTGGAGCGCCCTGGTCGAGGGGCGCTCGGGCGTCCGCGCCATCCGCCGCTTCCCGACGGAGGGCCTGCGCACCCGCATCGCCGGCACCGTCGACTTCCTCGACACCGACCCGCTGGTGGCGCCGGCCCTGTCCCTGCGCTTCGCCGAGACCGCCGCCGAGGAGGCGGTCGGCCAGTCCGGGATCGGTGGGAAGGGGGACTTCCCCGGCGCGCTGTTCGTGGCGGTGCCCCCCGTCGAGATGGAGTGGCCGCAGCGGCGGGCGCTGGCGGAGGCCGCGGCCGAGAATGGCGACGTCACCTACGCGAGCCTGCAGCGGGCGGCGGCCTCCCGGCGCTTCGACGACTGGCACGACCTCTTCATCTTCGGCACCGTCGCCGACCGCATCGCCGAGCGCTTCGGCACGCGGGGCTCGCCGATCTCGCTCTCCACCGCCTGCTCGTCCGGCGCCACCGCGATCCAGCTCGGCGTCGAGGCGATCCGGCGCGGAGAGACGCGGGCCGCGCTGTGCATCGGCACCGACGGCTCCGTGAACCCGGAATCGCTGATCCGGTTCTCGCTGCTCTCGGCGCTCTCCACCCAGAACGATCCGCCCGAGGGCGCCTCGAAGCCCTTCTCGAAGAACCGAGACGGCTTCGTGATGGGCGAGGGCGCCGCCGCCCTCGTGCTGGAGGACGCCGAAGCCGCGACGGCGCGCGGAGCAAGGATCCTCGGCTACGTGCTCGGCTGCGGCGAGAAGGGCGACGGCTTCCATCGCACCCGCTCCTCGCCGGACGGCGCGCCGGTCGTCGCCGCGATCCGGGCGAGCCTGGAAGACGCCGGGCTCGGCCCCGAGGGCATCGACACCGTCAACGCCCACGGCACCTCGACGCCGGAGAACGACAAGATGGAGGCGCTCGGGCTCACCGCCGTGTTCGGCGAGCGGACGGCCGGCCTGCCGGTCACCTCGAACAAGTCGATGATCGGCCACACGCTCACCGCGGCCGGGGCCATCGAGGCCGCCGTCTCGCTGCTGACGATCCTCCACGGCCGCATCCCGCCGACGATCAACTATGCGCAGCCCGACCCCGCGATCGCCCTCGACGTGGTGGCGCAGGCCCGCGACGTGCCGGTGAGGACGGTGCTCTCGAACTCCTTCGGCTTCGGCGGGCAGAACACCTGCCTCGTGCTCGGGGCCGAGCCCGCATGAGCGGCGCGGCGAACGCCTCCCGCCGGGTGCTCGTCACCGGCGGCGCCTCAGGCCTCGGGGCCGCGATCGTGCGGGCGCTCGCCGCGGCGGGACACGGGGTCGACTTCACCTACCGCTCCTCCGTCGCGCCCGCCGAGGCGCTGCTAGACGAATTGCGCGCCGCCCATCCGGGCGCGGATTTCGACGCCGAACCCCTCGACCTCGCCGACCGGGAGGCGCTGGAAGCCTTCTGCGGGTCGGCCGAGGAGCGGGGCTATTACGGCCTCGTCCACAATGCCGGGCAGTCGAGCGACGGGCTCGCGGCGCTCCTCGACCGGGAGCGCGCCGAGGCGGCGATGGAGGTCAACTTCTGGTCCTTCACGCGGCTCGCCAAGAGCCTGGTGCGGCCGATGACCCGCGCCCGCACCGGCCGCATCGTCGCGATCGGCTCCGTGGCGGCGCTGCGGGGCAACGCCGGCAACGCGGCCTACGCGGCGAGCAAGGGCGCGCTCATCGCCTATTGCCGCACGCTCGCCGTCGAGTCGGCCAGGCGCGGCGTCACCGTGAACGTGATCGCGCCGGGCTTCGTCGACACCGAGATGATGGCCCCCTACGCCTCCCATCGGGAAGGCATGGAGCGCCAGATCCCCGCCGGCCGCTTCGCGCGGCCGGAGGAGGTCGCGGCGCTCGCCGCCTTCCTGATCGGGGAGGGGGCCGGCTACCTCACCGGCGCCGTGCTCCCCGTCGACGGCGGGCTCACCGCGATGATGGGCGTCCACCGCTCCTGAAGGCCTCAGGCATGCTGCGCCTCGCCCTGCTGATGCTCGTCCTCGCGCTGGTGGCCCTGCCGGCGCAGGCCGCCGAAATCTACCGCGTCGACGGCCTGCCCCGGGGCGAGACCTTGAGCATCCGCGAGACGCCCGATGCCGCCGGTCCCGTCCTCGGGCAGATCCCGGTCGGCCGGCGGGTGACGGGCTTCGGCTGCACCAACGACACGCCGAGCGCCACGACCTGGTGCCGGGTCCGCTTCGACGGAACGCTCGGCTGGGCGCGACGGCGCTACCTGACGCCGGAGTAGCGGTGTAAGGACCGCCGCGTCGTCGAACGAGATCGTTCGACGACGCAAGGCAAGCCCGAACGGGCGCCCGCGCCCGTGCGCGGAACGCCTCCGGCCCGACGATGTCGGGGCGACAAGCGCGCTGGTATGAGAGACCCCGCCATGAAAGCCCTTCAGCTCTTCGGCGACCGCGACCTGCGCCTGGAGGAGGTCGCGCCGCCGCCCCCGCCCGGTCCCGGCGAGGTCAACGTGCGGGTGCGCGCGGTCGGCCTCAACTTCATCGACGTCTGGGGCTTTCGCGGCATGGCCTTCGCCAAGCGCAAGCTCCCGCTCACCGTGGGCGCGGAGGCCGCCGGCACCATCGAGGCGGTGGGCGAGGGCGTCGAGGGCGTTTCCGCCGGCCAGCCCGTCGCCCTCTACGGGGCACGCACCTGCGGGGTCTGCCGGGCCTGCCGGGAGGGGCGGGACAACCTCTGCGAGGACGTCTCCGGCGTCATGGGCTTCCACATCGACGGCTTCGCCCGCGAGGTCGTGACGATGCCGGCTCGGCTCGTGGTGCCGGTGCCCGAGGGCGTCTCGATGACGGACGCGGCCTGCGCCGGCATCGCCTTCGGCACCGTCCAGCACATGCTGTTCGACAACGCGCGGCTGGAGCCCGGCGAGAGCATCCTGGTGCATGCCGGCGGCTCGGGGATCGGCACGGCGGCGATCAAGATGGCCAAGGCCATCGGCTGCACCGTCTACACGACGGTCGGCGACGACGAGAAGGGCGAGAAGGCGAAGGCGCTCGGCGCCGACCACGTCGTCAACTACCGGGAGGAGCGCTTCGAGGGCGAGGTCCGCCGGCTGACGAAGCGCAAGGGCGTCGACGTGGTCTTCGAGCATGTCGGCCCCGACACTTGGAACGGCTCGCTGCTCTGCCTGAAGCGGGGCGGCCGGCTCGTCACCTGCGGCTCGACCTCCGGGGTCTCGACGACGATGAACCTGATGCAGCTCTTCCAGCAGCAGTATCGGATCACCGGCTCCTTCGGCTGCACGCTCGCCAACATCCGCCAGAGCCTCGACAAGATGGCCGCGGGGATCACCCCGGTCGTCGACACCGTCTATCCGCTCGCCGACTTCGCCGACGGGCTCGCCCGGCTCGAATCCCGCAAGGTGTTCGGAAAGATCCTCGTCTCGCTGTGAGGCGATCATCGGGACGGTGGCAGAGGGGCGGAAATAGGCTAAGCGTGGCCTTCGGACGGCGTTGGGGGACGCGGGACGCCCCGGCCGGAGTGGACCGTTGCTGCGCCTCGCCCTGATTCTCAAGCGCCACTGGCCCCGCATCGCGGGGCTCGCGACGCTGCCGCTGATCCGTGGCCTGTTCCTGCTCGCCCGCCTCCTCGGGCCGGCCCGCGCCAGCGATGCCGGCGGCGCGCTCTTCAGGCGCGTCGGGCCGCGCCTGCCCGCTCACGCCACGGCCATGGCGAACCTGCGCGCCGCCTTCCCCGAGCGGGACGAGGCGGCGCTCCAGGCGATCGCCCGCGAGGCCTGGGACAATCTCGGCCGCACCGGGGCGGAGTACGCCCATCTCCACACCCTCTTCGACTTCGACCCGGCCGTGCCCGAGAGCCAGCGCATGGACGTGAAGGGCCTCGCGCAGTTCGAATCCCTGCGCGACGACGGCCGGCCGGGGCTGATCTTCTCGGCCCATCTCGCCAACTGGGAGCTGCCCGCGATCTGCGCGGCGAAGTACGGGCTCGAGGCGACGGCGGTGTTCCGCCCGCCCAACAACCCGGCCGCGGCCCGGCTCGTGCAGGAGGTCCGCCGCGAGACCATGGGCGGGCTCGCCGCCGCCGGGCCGGGCGCCGTCTTCGCCATGCAGGGGGTGATCGAGCGGGGCGGCCATCTCGGCCAGCTCGTCGACCAGCATTTCACCCGCGGCGTCGTGGTGGAGTTCTTCGGCCGGCCCTGCCTCGCCAACCCGCTGCTCGGAAAGCTCGCCCGCCACTACGACTGCCCGGTCCACGGGGTGCGCGTCATCCGCCGCCCCGGCCAGCGTTTCGGCCTGGAGCTGACCGAGGCCCTCGACCTGCCCCGCGACGCGGACGGGCTCATCGACGTGCAGGGCGCCATGCAGGCGATGACGCGCGTCGTCGAGGCCTGGGTGCGGGAGAACCCCGGCCAGTGGCTCTGGATGCATCGGCGCTGGCGCCCGGACATGATCCGGAAACAGGCGCTCACGAGAAGCGTCGCCCATGCCGATGCCCGCTGACCGCCGCTCCGCCGCCCGGCGCGGCCCGTTCCTCGGCATCATGGCCGTGACCGCCGCCCTCGTGGGAAGCCTCAGCCTCGTCCTGCCCGCCGGCGGGGCGGAGACGGCGGCCGTCGTGGTCGAGCTCTTCACGAGCCAGGGCTGCGCCGCCTGCCGCTCGGCGGAAGCCGTCGCCGGCGAGCTCGCCCGGCGGCCGAGCGTGCTGGTCCTGACCCTGCCCGTTCCCTACTGGGACTATCTCGGCTGGAAGGACACCCTGGCGCTGCCCGCCTTCGCCGAGCGGCAGCGGGGCTACGCCGCCGCCCATGGCGAGCGGCCGGTCTTCACCCCGCAGGCCATGGTCGACGGCCTGACCTCCGCCAACGGCTCCGACCGGAGCGCCATCGAGACGGGCCTGCGGACGGCGGACGCGCCCATCGCGCCCGTGAGCGTCTCCGAGAAGGGCGACCGGCTCGTCGTCGAGGTCGGCGCCTCGGCCGACCCCTCGGCGCGGGGCGAGGTCTTCCTGGTGCCGGTCCTGCGCAGCCGCCGGATCGCCATCGAGCATGGCGAGACCGCCGGCCAGTCGGCGCATTACGTCAACGTCGCCCGCGGGCTGCACCGCCTGGGAAGCTGGAAGGGCACGCCCGTGCGCTTCGAGGTGCCCCGCACCGCCGCTCGGGCCGGATTCGCCGACGCCTACGCCGTGCTGGTGCAGGCGATGCCCGGCGGCCGCCCCGGCCGCATCCTCGCCTTCGCCCGCGGGCCGGGGCTCTGAGGATCGGTTCGGGCGATCCAAGAAAAAGGCCCGACGCGGGGCGGAAGGGCCGGGCTGCGGCCGCTCCACCCGGCCTCGGGCCGGAGTCTATGCTGGGACATCGAACACAGGGCCGGATCGGGGAGACCCGGCCGTCGAACCGGCGCGGCGCCCGAAAAGGATCGGGGAGGGCGCTGCGCGTCGATCCGCGAAGGTCGGCGCCGCGTCGGACGCGGCGGAGTCGAGCGAGGCGCGCTCCTAGCGAAGGATCGCTTCGAGGCCGCTGCCGCAGAAGACGACGAAGGCCAAGGTCAGGATGAACTTGAGATCTTCGAACCTGCTCACGGTGAGCTCCTACGCATCGCTACACTCCCCGTCGACCGCCGGGGATGAACGAACATTAATCGATCTTCAGAGCTTGCGCAGCCGCTTTTCACGAGCTGTTAAGCTTTGAGGCCTGAAACGAAGAGTTAATCTTAACGATCCCCTAACGCGGTGCCCGATCGCACGTTCCAGTCCGGGCCCGTTCCGATGCCGCCGGCAGGGATCGGTTCGCCGCGCGGGCCGTTGCAGGCTCGACATCCGGCGGGGAAACGGTCAGGCCGGCCCGCGAGCCCTCGGGGCGGCCCGAGGCACAAGGAGACCACCATGCGCAACCTCATCGGCCTACTCGTCGTGCTGGCCGCCGCCTTCCTCCTCGTCGGCATCTACGTGGCGCCGAACCAGCCGGAGCTGCGCGCCTGGTATCGCGACAACGCCTGCGTCCATCTCGACAAGCTGTCCGCGAAGATCTGCGAGCCGATCCGCAAGGCGGACGGCGCCTGATCCGTCCTCCCGTGGCGGGCGGCGCGGAAGGGCCGGTCCGCCGCGCCGCCCTCTGGCTGTTCCGCAACCGGGAGACGGGCGCGATCACGGTCGCGCAGTGGCCGAACCTCGCCCTCTGGCTGTTCCTCGGCCTGACGGCGGCCCGTCTCGCGTTGCCCTCGGACGGATCGCTGGCGCAGCCGCTCGCGCTCGCCGCGACCGGCTGCCTGAGCTGGTGGGCGCTCGCCGAGATCGTCTCCGGCGCGAACCCCTGGCGGCGCCTCCTCGGCGGGCTCGTCCTCGCGGGGATCGCGATCGCGCTTGCCCGGCGCCTCGCCGGGCTCGCATAAGGGCGCGGTGAGCGAGCCCTTCGACCTCCTCGTCATCGGCGGCGGCATCAACGGCGCGGGCATCGCCCGGGACGCCGCCGGCCGCGGCCTCTCGGTGCTGCTCTGCGAGCAGGGCGACCTCGGCTCGGCCACCTCCTCGGCCTCGACGAAGCTGATCCACGGCGGGCTGCGCTACTTGGAGCAGTACGCGTTCCGGCTGGTGCGCGAGGCGCTGGCCGAGCGCGAGCGCCTGCTCGCCATCGCGCCCCACATCGTCTGGCCGCTGCGCTTCGTGCTGCCCCGCGACACGGGCCTGCGCCCGGCCTGGATGCTGCGGGTCGGGCTGTTCCTCTACGACAACCTCTCGGCGCTGCGCACCCTGCCGGGCTCGCACGCGGTGCGCCTTTCCGGCACCAGCCTCGGCGCACCGCTCCAGGCGCGGCTCACCGAGGGCTTCGCCTACTCGGATTGCTGGGTCGAGGACAGCCGCCTCGTCGTGCTCAACGCGATGGACGCCGGCGAGCGCGGCGCCGACATCCGCACCCGCACGCGGGCGGTCTCCGCCCGGCGGGAGGACGGGCTCTGGCGCGCCTCCCTCTCGGACGGGACGGAGGCCCGCGCCCGCATCCTCGTCAACGCCTCCGGCCCCTGGGTGAGCGAGACCCTGTCAGGCACGCTCTCGCTCAACAGCCGCGCCGCGGTGCGGCTGGTGAAGGGCAGCCACATCGTCACCCGAAGGCTCTACGCGGGCGATCACGCCTACATCCTGCAGCAGCCCGACCGGCGCATCGTCTTCGCGATCCCCTACGAGCGCGACTTCACCCTGATCGGCACCACGGACGTCGCCCATGCCGGCGCGCCGGGGCCCGTCGAGATCTCGGAGGAGGAGACGCGCTACCTGCTCACCTGCGTGAACCGCGCCTTCGCCAAGCGCGTCGAGCCGGGGGACATGGTCTGGAGCTACGCGGGCCTGCGCCCCCTCTACGACGACGCGGCGGCGAACGCCTCGGCGGTGACCCGCGACTACGTGCTCGACATCGACGCGCCCGAGGGGGAGGCGCCGGTGCTCTCGGTGTTCGGCGGCAAGCTCACCACCTACCGGCGCCTCGCCGAGCACGTCCTCGAACGGCTCGGGCCCCATCTTCCCGAGCACGGCCCGGCCTGGACCGGCACCGCGCCGCTGCCCGGCGGCGACATGCCGAAGGGCTTTTCCGACTTTCTCGCCGGATTCCGATCCCGCTACCCGTTCCTGCCCGAGGCCACGGCGCTGCGCCTCGCCCGCGCCTACGGCACCCGCGCCGCGCGGTTCCTCGACGGCGCCGCGGCGCTCTCCGACCTCGGCGAGGATTTCGGCGGGGGCCTGGCCCGGGCCGAGGTCGACTATCTCATCGCGGCGGAATGGGCGCGCACCCCCGAGGACATCCTCTGGCGCCGCTCGAAGCTCGGCCTGCACGTGCCGCCGGAGACGCAGGCGCGCCTCGCCGCCCATCTCGGCGGACAAGGCTGAAGGTCCTGTCAGGGATCGCCCTTCCGTGCGGCGCATCGGCTCGATAGGCTGAGCGGCGTAGAATAACGGATACGGGAGAGGAGGGCGCCGATGGCGGGCGGCTCGCATGTCGGGGCCCTCGATCAGGGCACGACGAGCACCCGATTCATCCTGTTCGACCGGCAGGGCCGGCCGGTGGCGCACGCGCAGCGCGAGCACGAGCAGATCTTCCCGCGCCCCGGTTGGGTGGAGCACGACCCCGCCGAGATCTGGCGCAACAGCCAGAGCGTGATGCGCGAGGCGCTGGCCACCGCCCGGCTCGACCCTTCGGCGCTCGCCGCCATCGGCATCACCAACCAGCGCGAAACCGCGCTGATCTGGGACCGGCGCACAGGCCGCCCGCTCCACAACGCGCTCGTCTGGCAGGACACCCGCGTCGACCCTGCCGTGGCCGCGTTGGCGCGGGAGGGCGGCATCGACCGCTTCCGGGGCAGGACCGGGCTGCCGCTGGCGAGCTACTTCTCGGCCCTGAAGCTCGCCTGGCTCCTCGACGCGGTGCCCGAGGCCCGTGTCCGCGCGGAGGCCGGTGAGGTCCTGGCCGGCACGATCGACACCTGGCTCGTCTGGAACATGACCGGCGGCCCGGAGGGCGGGCTCCACGTCACCGACCCGACGAATGCCAGCCGCACCCAGCTCATGGCCCTCGACCGGCTCGCATGGGACGATGCGCTCCTCGACGCCTTCAGGGTGCCGCGAAGCGTGCTGCCGGCGATCCGCTCGTCGAGCGAGGTGTTCGGGGAGACGCGGGCGCCGTTCCCCGGCGTGCCCATCGCCGGCATCCTCGGCGACCAGCAGGCGGCGCTGTTCGGGCAGCTCTGCTTCCGGCCGGGCGAGGCCAAGAACACCTACGGCACTGGCTGCTTCGCGCTCATGAACACCGGCACCGAGCCCGTGGCCTCGACCTGCGGGCTCGTCACCACCGTCGGCTACCGGCTGGGTGACGCACCGCCGGTCTACGCGCTCGAAGGCTCCATCGCCATCGCCGGGGCGCTCGTGCAGTGGCTGCGCGACAATCTCGGGCTGATCGGCGCGAGCGCCGAGGTGGAGACGCTGGCGCGCTCCGTCGAGGACAACGGCGACGTCTACCTGGTGCCGGCCTTCTCCGGCCTCTACGCCCCGCACTGGCGGGCGGACGCGCGGGGCATCCTGGCCGGCCTCACCCGCTTCTCGAACAAGGGCCACATCGCCCGCGCGGCGCTGGAGGCCACCGCCTACCAGACCCGCGAGGTGCTGGAGGCGATGGAGGCGGACTCCGGCATCGCCGTCGAGGCCCTGCGCTGCGACGGCGGCATGGTCGTCAACGACCTGCTCATGCAGTTCCAGGCGGACATCCTCGGCCGGCCGGTGCTGCGGCCGAAGGTGTCGGAGACGACCGCGCTGGGCGCGGCCTACGCCGCAGGGCTCGGCGTCGGGTTCTGGCCCGGCGTCGAGGCGCTCGCCGAGCAGGCGGGCGTCGACCGGCGCTGGCATCCGCGCATGGAGAAAGCACGGCGGGAGGCGCTGTTCTCGGCCTGGGGCCGGGCGGTGGAACGCTCCCTCGGCTGGAAACGGGAGGAAGAAGGATGAGAGCCACCCTACGCGGGGCGATGTTCGCCGCGGCACTGCTGGGCTATCTCCAGCCCGCGCTTGCCGCGCCCGCCGCCTATCCGGAGCAGAAGGAGGGCGACGTCACGGTCAAGGAGTTCCGCTTCGCGGACGGGCAGAGCCTGCCCGAGGTGAAGCTGCACTACACCACCATCGGCACGCCCCACCGCAACGAGAAGGGCGAGATCGACAACGCCGTGCTCGCGCTCCACGGCACCACGGGCACCGGCAAGGCCTTCTTCGTGCCGACGCTCGGGCCGGAGCTGTTCGGCGAAGGCGCGCCGCTCGACGCGCGCAGGTACTACGTGATCCTGCCGGACGGGCTCGGCCGGGGCGGCTCCACGAAACCCTCCGACGGCCTGCGCGCGAAGTTCCCCCGCTACGGCTACGGGGACGTCGTCACCGGGCAGAAGGCGGTGGTCGACGCGCTGGGCGTGAAGCACCTGCGGCTCATCCTCGGCACCTCCATGGGCGGGATGCAGGCCTGGATGTGGGGCGAGCGCTACCCGAAGAGCATGGACCTGATCATGGCCGTGGCCAGCCAGCCGATCCCGGTGAGCGGCCGCAACGCGCTGTGGCGGCGCCTGCTCATCGAGGGCATCCGCAGCGACCCGGACTGGAAGGGCGGCGACTACACCGAGCAGCCCAAGGGCCTCAGCCACATCCTGCCGATCTTCAACATCATGACCGAGAGCGTGCTCGGCCTCCAGGGCAAGGCGCCGACGCGGGCCAAGGCGGACGCGCTCTTCGACGGGCTCGTCACGAGCTACGAGGGCAAGGCCGACGCCAACGACTGGATGTACTGGTTCGATAGCTCCTACGACTACGACCCCTTCGCCGATCTCGGAAAGATCGAGGCAAAGGTGCTGGCGGTGAACTTCGCCGACGACGAGCTGAACCCGCCGCAGCTCGACGTGATGAACCCGGCCATGGCCAAGCTGAAGGACGGCCGCTTCGTGCTGGTGCCGGTCTCGCCGGACACCCACGGCCACCAGTCCCTGCGCTACGCCGGGCTCTGGAAGGGCTACCTCGCCGAGCTTCTCGCACACCCGGCCGAGGCGATGGCGCCTCAGAGCTCCGCCGAGCGCCTCGACAGCTCCGAGCGCAGGTAGCGGGCGGCCTCCGTCAGCGCCGGGTCCCGGCGCCGGCGGGGGCGGGGCGCGTCGATCTTGAGCTCGGCCGCGATCCGGCCGGGCTTGCCGGCGAGCACGATCACCCGGTCGGCCAGCGTCACCGCCTCGTCGATGTCGTGGGTGACGAAGATCACCGTCTTGCCCGTCTCCGCCTGGACCCGCTGCAGCTCGTCCTGCAGCCCCTCGCGGGTGAAGGTGTCGAGCGCCGAGAACGGCTCGTCCATGAGCAGCACGTCCGGGTCGACGGCGAGCGCGCGGGCCAGCGACACCCGCTGGCGCTGCCCGCCGGACAGCTGATGCGGCCAGCGCCCGCCGAGATCGGCGAGCCCGACGAAGGCGAGCATCTCGGCCGCCTTCGCCCGGCGCTCGGCCTTGGACAGCCCGCTGCCTTCGAGCCCGAAGGCGACGTTGTCGACGACCTTGCGCCAGCCGAGCAGGCGCGAATCCTGGAAGACGAGCCCCATCGGCGTGCGGCAGCCGGGGCGGGTCGAAAGGCGCACGCTCCCGCCGCTCGGCTCCGCGAGCCCGATCAGCACCCGCAGCAGCGTCGACTTGCCGACGCCGGACTCGCCGACGATGACCAGGAACTCGCCCCGTGGCACGGCGAGGTCGAGGTTCGACAGGATGACGTTGCGGGTGCCGCCCCGCTCGTAGGCGAGGCTCAGACCCTCGATGTCGATGACGGGGGCGGTGTCCACGATCTCGGCCATTCTCAGGCCCTCCAGCGCAGGAGCCAGCCCTGGAGGGCGACGAAGGCGCTGTCGAACAGGCCGTAGAGGGCGGCCATGGTGAGCATGTAGACCACGACGATGTCCGTGGAGAGGAGGCTCGAGGCCTGCATCATGCGCGCGCCGACGCCGGGCACGCCGAAGATCTCCGCGGCCACCACCGCCATCCAGGCCTGACCCAAGGCGGTCCGCACGCCGACGAGGATGCCCGGCGTCGCCGCCGGCAGCAGGATCTTCGTGAGCCGCGCCCAAGGCGAGCGGAAGCCGAAGGCCTGGGCGACCTCGACGAGGTCGCGGTCGACGCCCCGCACCGCACCTTGGGTCGCGAAGAACACGATCCAGAACACGCCGATCGCGATGATGAACACGGCGGCCGAGGGCTGCACCCCGAACCAGATGATCGCGAAGGGCACCCAGGCGAGGCCGGGGATCGGCCGCAGCAGCCGCACGATCCAGGCGGTCGCCGCCTCGAAGGGCCGGAACATACCGCTGAGGAGCCCGAGCCCGATGCCCATGCCGGCACCCGCGCTCAAGCCCACCACGTAGTGGCTGAGGCTCGAGGCCACCGCCTCCGGCCACACCCCGAGCGACAGCTCCTTGAGGAAGGCGGCCGGGATCGTACTCGGCGGCGGCAGGAAAGCCGGGTTGATGAGGCCGAGCCGCGGCAGCGCCTCCCAGAATCCCAGGAACGCGGCGAGTCCCGCCGCCGCGAGCAGCGTCGAGCCGATGAGCCTCATCGCTTGCGTCCGTCCGAACGCGATCCCACCGGGATCAGCGGCCGGCCGCCTTCTCGTAGTACGAGGGCACGAACAGGGCATCGACGGGCAGGTCGCGGTCGAGGGTCCCGATGCTGACCTGATAGGCCTGCATCGCCTTCGTCGCCTCGACGATGGCGCGGGGGTCGGCGGTGAACTTCGCGGCCGGCGAGGTCAGCGCCTTCTGGATGGTGGCGAGATCGGTGATGCCCTTGCCGAGCGCCGCCTCGACGGGCTTGGCCGCGCGGGCCGGATCGCTCTTCAGGAGGTCGACGGCGCGCACGATGCCCTTCACCAGCCCCTCGACGGCGGCGGGGTTCTTGTCGGCGAAGGCGCCGAACACGCCGACCACGGTGCCGGGCTGGTTGGGGAACATCTCGCCGCCCAGCGCGATCAGCTTGATCGCCGGGTTACGCCCCTGGACGATGGTCAGCGCCGGCTCGCGGATCGAGGCGCCGTCGACGGCGCCGGCAAGCAGCGCCTGCTGCGTGGCGTCGATGCCCATGCTGACGATCTCTGCGTCGCCGCGCCCCGTCTTCGTCACCTCCCAGAGCCAGTGCTGGAGGGTGGTGTTGGGCACCGAGCCCGGCGGCTGCGTGGCCAGGCGCGCGGGCTTGCCCTCCTTGGCGCGGAACCTGGCGAACGCCTCGGCCTTGCTGGCGCCACCCTCGAAGTAGGGGGCGAGCTTGGGGCCGGCCACGAACACCATCTCCTCGATGGCCGTGGAGGCGACGACGCGCACGTCGATGTTCTTGGTCCGCGCCACCGCGAGCGGCGCGACGCCGGCCACGTAGACGTCGATGGTGCCCGAGGCCAGCGCCTGGATCATGTTCGGGCCGGACTCGAAGGTGGTGAAGGTCGGGTTCAGGCCCGCCTCCTTCAGGTAGCCCTCGCCGTTGGCCACGAAGATCGGCGCCGCACCGATCACCGGGATCACGCCGATGCGCACCGGCACCGGCTCGGCCGCGAAGGTGGGAGCCTGGGTGAAGGCGACCAGCAGCAGGGCGGCGGCCGACAGGGCCGACCGGAGGACGGAAGCAGGGAAGCGCACAGGATGATCCGGGAAGGGGACGCGAACGATTCCCCATGGCACATTTGTGTTGCGCCGCAAAATACGATCTTGGCCTGTGGAATGGCCGGCGGCGGCGCGGCCCGTCCCGGGGAACTGCTACGTCAGGCCCCCGTTAGGGTGCACGGGCGGGATCACCACGCCCCCAATGCCCCTGCGTGCCCGGTTCCGAGGGCACGCCTCCAGGTGGACGCCTCCGGGCGGTCCGCTCAAGCGAAGGACAGCGCCATGAGCTTTCTCGGCACCATCGTCAGCAAGATCCTCCACCCGTTCGGCAGCGGCGAGGCCCAGGCTGCGCCGGCTCCCTCGGGCAGCGCCTCCAGCGGCGCGTCGGGCGGCGCCAGCAGCCCCACGTCAACGGCCTCGACCTCGGGCGGCGGCACGTCCAGCGGCACCGTCGACGTGGAGCAGGTGCTCAACGATCTCGCCGCGAAGAACCCGCAGCAGCTCAACTGGCGCACCTCGATCGTCGATCTCCTGAAGCTCCTCGACCTCGACTCGAGCCTCCACGCGCGCCAGGGCCTCGCCGACGAGCTGCACTACACCGGCGACAAGAACGACTCCGCCTCGATGAACATCTGGCTGCACAAGCAGGTCATCAAGAAGCTCGAGGAGAACGGCGGCAAGGTGCCGGCCGACCTCAAGGACTGATTCCGCCCTGCCGCGGAGAAGAGCCCCGGCGTCGCCAGCGACGCCGGGGCTTTTTCATGGGCGCATCAGACTCAGGGCACGTCAGCGCCCGGTGCGCACCCGGGTCCAGGCGCGGGTGACGAAGCGCTGCGTGCGGTCGTCCCAGGCGGTGTTGGTGGAGAGGCGCTGCATCGTCACCTCGTCCGGGTAGATGCCGGGATCGGAGAGGATCTCCGGCTTCACGAGCTTCTTCGCCGGCAGGTTGCCGCTGGCGTAGGAGACGAAGTTCGTATTGGCGGCGGCCACCTCCGGCCGCAGCATGTAGTCGATGAAGACGTGGGCCTCGTCCTTATGCGGCGCGTCCTTCGGGATCGCGAAGGCGTCGAACCACATCAGCGTCCCTTCCTTCGGGATCAGGTAGCCGATCCTGACGTCGTTCTTGGCCTCCACGGCGCGGCGCCGCGCCTGGATCACGTCGCCGGAATAGCCGACCGCGAGGCAGATATCGCCGTTGGCCAGCGCCTGGATATACTCGGAGGAGTGGAACTTGCGCACGGCCCCGCGCAGCTTGAACAGGGCGTCGGTGACCTGGGTGATGTCGTCCCAGCGCTTCGAGTCCGATTTCAGCCCGTAGGCCGGCAGAAGGCTCGGGATCAGGTCCTCGGGGCTGTCGAGCATCATCACCCCGCAATCCTTGAGCTTGTTCAGGAGGGCGGGGCTGAGGACGAGGTTCCAGGTGTTCAGCGCCTGCAAGGGGCCGAGGCGCTCGCGCACGGCGTCGAGGTTCACGCCGATGCCGGTCGTGCCCCACATGTAGTCGACGGCGTAGAGGTTGCCCGGATCGTAGACGGCAAGCCGGTTCGCGATCTCGGGCCAGACGTTGCCGAGGTTCTTGAGCCTGCCCTTGTCGAGGGGCTGGAAGGCGCCGGCCTTGATCAGCCGCTGCAGGAAGGGCCCCGAGGGTGCCACCACGTCGTAGCCGGAGCGGCCTGCGAGCAGCTTCGTCTCGAGGATCTCGTTGTTGTCGTAGGTGTCGTAGACGACCTTGATGCCGGTCTCCCTGGTGAAGGCCTCCAGCACCTTGGGGTCGATGTAGTCCGACCAGTTGTAGATGTTGACGACCCGCTCCGCCTGCGCCGCCGCGGCGACGCCCGACAGGGCGAGCGCCGCCGCCGCCAGCGCGGCCCGGAGGAGGCGGAGCAGGCGGG
>NZ_BPQR01000019.1 GCF_022179345.1 Methylobacterium jeotgali
TCGACGAGCCGACCAACCATCTCGACCTTCCGGCGATCGAGTGGCTGGAGGAGGAGTTGAAGGGCACGCGCTCCGCCCTCGTCCTCATCAGCCACGACCGCCGCTTCCTCTCGGCACTCTCCCGCTCCACGGTCTGGCTCGACCGCGGCGTGACGCGCCGGATCGAACAGGGCTTCTCCGGCTTCGAGGCCTGGCGCGATGCCTTCTTCGAGGAGGAGGAGCGCGACCGGCACAAGCTCGACCGCAAGATCGCGGCGGAGGAGGACTGGCTGCGCTACGGCGTCACCGCCCGGCGCAAGCGCAACGTCCGACGCCTTGGCAACCTTCACGACCTGCGCCGCCAGCGCGCCGAGGCCCGCCGCCCGGTCGGCAGCGCCGAGCTCACCGCGAGCGAGGCGGAGGCGTCCGGAACGCTCGTGGTCGAGATGGACGGCGTCTCGAAGGCCTACGGCGCGCGCAGCATCGTCGATTCCCTGTCGATGCGGCTGCTGCGCGGCGACAGGCTCGGCATCGTCGGGGCGAACGGCGCCGGCAAGACCACCCTCGTCAACCTTCTCACCGGCGGCCTGGAGCCCGATTCGGGCCGCGTCAGGCTCGGCACCAACCTGCGGATGATGCTGCTCGACCAGGGCCGCGCCGTGCTGGAGCCGACCATGACCGTGAGCGACGTGCTCACCGGCGGCCGCGGCGATCAGGTGATCGTCGGCGGCCAGAGCCGGCACGTCATCGGCTATCTCAAGGACTTCCTGTTCTCGCCCGAGCAGGCGCGCACGCCGGTGAGCGTGCTCTCCGGCGGAGAGCGCAACCGCCTGCTCATCGCCCGCGCGCTCGCCCAGCCCGCGAACCTCCTCGTCCTCGACGAGCCCACCAACGATCTCGACCTCGAGACCCTCGACCTCCTCCAGGAGATGCTCGGCGAGTATGCCGGCACGCTGATCCTCGTCAGCCACGACCGCGACTTCCTCGACCGGGTGGCGGGCAGCGTCCTCGTCAGCGAGGGCGACGGCCGCTGGGTGGAGTATGCCGGCGGCTACAGCGACATGGTCGCCCAGCGCGGCAAGGGCGTGCAGGCGCGCCCGCAGGCCGGCACGGCGGCGCCGCGCCGCCAGCCGGCGTCCCGCCCCTCGGACCCGGACGCCGCCGAGGCGCCCGCCCAGCGGACGAAGCTCGGCTTCAAGGAGCAGCACGAGCTCAAGACGCTGCCCGAGCGGATGCAGAAGCTCGAGGCCGCGATCGCCAAGCTGCGCGCAGTGCTCGACGACGCCGATCTCTACGCCCGCGACTCGGCCCGGTTCGAGAAGGCCTCGGCGCTGCTGGTCGAGGCGCAGGGGGATCTGGCCGCCTGCGAGGAGCGCTGGCTGACCCTCGAGATGCTGCGCGAGGAATCGGCGGCCCGCTGATCCCGGTCCGAATCCGGTCCGGAGCACGGGACGATCGCATTTCGGCGCCGGGGAAGACGAGTTAACCGGCAAAACGTTCTCTTTCACAGTCGAACACGCGACAAACACCCCTTCGGGGCCACAGATGTCGTTGCGAGACTGCAACACGGCCCGCCAAAGCCTGTCCGGAGCCTTTCTGAATCACGGATGCGTGTTGCCCGCGGAGGCCGGCTCGAACATGGTGCCGGGGCGACAGGAAACAGCGCGCCGTGCAGCGAGCCCACGAAAGAGTCGGGGCGACCTCATCGGATTAAGAATAGGACCGGCGAGACAAGGCGACCGAAATAAGGGCGCCGATCGCGACAGGTCCGATCAATGGGTCTCGAAGCTTTTGGAGGTTTCACTATGAAGCTCGTGAAGAGCCTTCTTCTCGGAACGGCGGCGGGGCTGGCCACCGTTGCGGGTGCACAGGCGGCCGACCTTCCCGTTAAGAAGGCGATCCCGATCGAGTACGTGCGGGTCTGCGGCGCCTACGGCGCGGGCTTCTTCTACATCCCGGGCACCGATACCTGCCTGCGCGTCGGCGGCCGTGCCCGCTTCGAAGCCGGCTACATGACCGAAGGGACCCGCAACGCCGCCGGCGCCGGCGACGCCTCGCAGTTCCGCGGCCTCGCCCGCATCAACGTCGATGCCCGCACCCAGACCGGCTACGGCACGCTCCGCGCCTTCCTCCGCGTCGAGATCGCGAGCCGCACCGGCCAGAGCAAGATGTCGTCGGGCACGCAGCTGCGTATCGCCAACGCCTTCTTCGCCACCGGCCAGGACTCGTTCGGCCGCGTGCAGGAGTACGTGACCGCCGACAAGGCCTTCGTGCAGTTCGCCGGCCTCACCGCCGGTCGCGCGTCCTCGTTCTTCGACTTCTACGCCCACGACTTCGAGATCATCGGCTCGACGCTGGGCTCCGACGTCCCCTCCACGAACCTCCTCGCCTACACGGCGAAGTTCGGCGAGGGCTGGTCGGCCACGCTGTCGATGGAAGACCCGAACTTCCGCAAGAACCCGCTGTACTCGCAGGCTGCCGGTACGGCGCCGGGCGCCGGCACGGCCTCGTCGCTCTTCGTCGGCACCAACGCTCCGACCCCGGTCATCCTGGCCCGCAACGCGGCCGGTGCCGTCGTCGCGGTCGGCCAGATCGACGCGGTCGAGCGTTCGCGTCTCCCCGACTTCGTCGGCGCCCTGCGCTACGACGCGGCCTGGGGTTCGGCTCAGGTCTCGGCGGCGGTCAAGGACATCAACACCGGCGGCCCGCTGCTGACCAACGCCAACCTGTTCGTGGCCGGCCCGGCCGCCGCCCGCATCGGCACCGGCGCCTACTACGGCTCGCAGACCACCTACGGCTGGGCCGTGCAGGGCGGCCTGAAGGTCAACGCGCCCTTCATCGCTCCCGGCGACGCCCTGTACCTCCAGGGTGCCTATGGTGAGGGTGCCTCGATCTACACGGGCTACACCTCCTTCACCGGCACCTACGCCAACCAGACCGCGGTCTACGGCGGCAACCCCTTCAACCAGTGGCTGGCCGATGCCGTCGTGAACCCGAACACGGGCCGCGTCGAGCTCTCGAACAGCTTCACGGTGGTGGGCTCCTACCTCCACTACTGGTCGCCGCAGTGGCGTTCGGCCTTCTTCGGCAGCTACGGCGAGATGCGCTTCCCGAACGGCGTCCGCACCGCCCTGGCGCAGATCGGCACCGCCGGCCTCGCCAACGCCGCCGGCACCGCCTACCCGACGACCAACCTGATCACCTCCGCTCCGGGCACCGCGGGCTTCGCCCTCAGCCCGGTCCTGCGCGACACCTACCAGGTCGTCGCCGGCGCGAGCCTGATCTGGTCGCCGGTCAAGGACCTCGATATCGGCGCCGAGGCCCAGTACATCCGCGTCGGCACCCTGAACGGCCGGGTCACCAACTCCGATCGTTCGACCACGGTCGGCGGTCTGCCGCTCTACCCGGTCACGGCTCAGGACACGTTCCAGACCCGCTTCCGCGTCCAGCGCGACTTCTAAGAAACGGGGCCGGCCCGCAAGGGCCGGCCTCCGGGCGCGCCAGCCTGCTCGATCACGTGGCGCGTCCCTCTCGAACCCCAGCCTCGCGGCTGGGGTTTTTTCTTGGCCGGCTTCCGTCGAGGCGAAGGACGGGGGCGACCGACATCAAGATGCCGCGAAGCGAGGCCACCGTGGCATCCGCCGGACACGCGCGTCCGGCGGATGCCGTTCGACGGGCAGCATGCGGCCGCTTTCGAAACACCTCACCGATCCGCGCCATGGCTGGTTCCTCGGACTGCCCGTCCTCGGCCTCCTCTGGATCGGCGCGACCCTCGTCGCCGAGCCGCGGATCGAACGGGCGATCGAGGGCGCCGGGCGTCTCGCCGCCATCGCGGAGGGCGGCTCCGACCCGTGGCTGCGGGTGCATGCCGAGGGACGCCAGCTCGTCGCCGGCGGCGAGGCTCCCGATGCCGCCGCCCGCGATGCCGCCCTCGCGCGCCTGGCGCGCCTCGAGGGCCCTCGCACGATCCGCTCGGAGATCGGGCTGATCGTGGACGCCTCGCCCTTCGTCTGGACGGCGGTGCGCGAGACGGACGGGGCCATCGCCGTCGCCGGCAGCCGCCCGGCGGAGATCGGCGCGCGGCATCTCACAAACCTGATCGTGCCGGAGGCGACGGGGTCGATCGTGGTGCGGGACGAGGCGCGGGCGGCCCGCGGCGCGCCGCCGGACTTCGCGGTCGCGGCCGCCTATGCCGTGGCGCGCCTGCGCCAGCTCGCCCCGGGCGCCAGCGTCTCCATCACCGATACCGGGCTGAGCCTGCGCGGCGCGGCCCGCAGCCTGGCCGACTACGACACCCTGCGCAGGGCTCTCGCAGAACCACCCCTCGGTTTCCGGATCGACCGTGCCGAGATCCTGCCGCCGACCGTGTCCGACTTCCAACTCGCCGTGGAGCGCCGCCGCGACGGCGGCCTCGTGCTCGATGGGAACGTCCCGTCGGAAGCCGCGCGCGGCGGCCTGCGCGCCCTCGCCGCCGAGGCCGCCGAGGGTGCCTTCGTCGACGACCGGACGCGGGCGGCCAGAGGCTTGCCGGCCGATCTCGATGCCGACGCGTTGGCCCGCGCGCTCGTCCGCGTCGCCGGTCTGCTGAGCGAGGGCCGCGTTCGCTACGAGGGGGGACGAATCTCGGTCTCCGGCGATGCCCTCGATCCCCAGGCCCGCGAGGAGATCGCGTCGTTCCTGAGAGCCGACGTTCCCAGCGGCGTTTCGGCGGGCGACGTGGCGCTGACGGTCCGTCCGCTCTCACCCTACCGGGTCGTGCTGCGGCGGGACGCCGACAGCGTGACGCTTTCCGGCCATCTGCCCGACGCCGCTACCCGCGACCGGCTCCGCGCGAACCTGACTGCGCGCCTCTACCGCGAGCGCGTGGTGGACCGGCTGCGCATCGCCGACGGGGCGCCCGAGGGCTTGAGCGAGGCTCTCGCTCCGGCGGTTTCCGCCTTCGCGCTGCTCGTATCCGGGGAGCTCGCCGTGTCGGACCGGACGCTCTCCCTGCGGGGAGAGAGCCTCTACGCGGAGAGCGGCGCACGTCTCGCGGAGACGCTGACGCGGGCGATGCCGCGGGGCTGGACGGTGCAGGCGGCCGTCGAGACCAGGGACGGCCGGGAGCCCCGGCAGGACGCGGATTCCTGCCGCGCCCTGTTCCAATCGGAGGCGACAGACCGGCGCTTGCGCTTCGAGCCCGGCAGCGCGCTCCTGAAGGCGAGCTTCTATCCGCCGCTCGACGCGCTCGCTGCGCTGGCGAAGCGCTGCCCGGATCTGAAGGTCGCGGTGCTCGGCCCCACCGATCCGCCGGGCAGCAAGCCGATCCCCGAGAAGGACCCGGAGCCCGCTCCGGCCGCCGCTGCGGACACGAAGAAGCCGTCCGCGAAACCGGCCCCGAGCAAGGCCCAGGACAAGGCCCAAACCAAGACGCCCGCGCAGAAGCCCGACACGGCCGCTCAGGCGAAGCCGGCCGTCCCGGACGAGCCGTCCCTCGCGCGTCAGCGGGCGCTGGCGCTGACCGAGTACCTGATGACCGCAGGCATGCGCACCGGCCAGCTCGTCCCCGGCGATACCGCCGCGCCCGAAGCCGTCTTCGAGCTGCGCTGATGCGCGCCAACGCCTTCAAGGATGCCGTGAGCGCAGACGCATGACGCTTCTGGTGACGATGCTATGGCCGGCTCTGGCCGCCGCTCTGCTGCTCGGAACGGGAATCGGCTGGCTATCGGGCCTGCCCAACCGCTTGACGGCTCCCCTCGTCCTGGCCGCCGCCATCGCGGCGGCTTTCGCGCTCGACCTTTCGGGATGGGTGCCGGGCCGGGGCGGCCTGTTCGTGGAAAGCGCCGCGCTGCTGTTGCCCGCCTACGCGCTCGGCTGCCTGCTCGGCGGCCTCGCCCATCTCGCGGCGGGCCGCGCTCAGGGTTGATCGGCGGACCCGTCCGTCAGCGGGCGCCGCGGTGCAGATCGCCCTCGATGAGCAGCGTGCTCTTGGCGTCGAGGCGGTTCCGGTAGACCTGCAGGTTCTCCATCACCCGCTGCACGTAGTTGCGCGTCTCGGTGAAGGGGATGCGCTCCACCCAGTCGACCGGGTCGACCTCCGGCCGGCGCGGGTCGCCGTAGGCGTCGATCCACTTCTTCACGTTGCCGCCGCCTGCATTGTAGGCGGCGAAGGCGAGGATGTAAGAGCCGCGCCAATCCTCCATCAGCTCGCCGAGATGGGCCTGGCCGAGGCGGGCGTTGTAGGCGGGGTCGCTCGTGAGCTTGTCCTGGTCGTAGGCGGCGCTCACCCGGCGGGCGGTGCGCTGGGCGGTGGCGGGCATCATCTGCATCAGGCCCCGCGCCCCGACGCCGGACTGGGCACGCGGGTCGAACTGGCTCTCCTGCCGGGCGATAGCGAAGACCATGGCCCGCTCGACCAGCGGCACCGCCTGCGACGCCTCGTAGGTGGGGATGCCGATGGTCGGGTAGGCATGGGCGTCGAGCGGCAGGCCGCGCTGCACGGCGAGCTTGCCGATGGCGACCAGGGCGCGGGCGTCCTTCATCTCCACCGCGAGATCGCCGAGCGCCTGGAGAGCACCGGCATCGGAAAGCTTCTGGGCGGTGTCGATGTAGAGCGGCAGCGCCAGCTCCTTCAGCGAGGCCTCGCCGAGCAGGCGCAGGGCCCGCACGCAGAGCCGGTCGTCGAAGGCCTTGCGGCTCGCGGCGTCCAGCTCGGAGGGTGCGCGTAGCGTCAGGTCGCGTTGGCCGAGGCGGGCGCGGGCGAGCTGGCCGTAATAGGCGATCGGCTGAAGGGCGGCCTTCTCGTAGAAGGGCCGCGCCTCGGCCATGCCCGCCTCGGCCTCGGCGACGCGGCCGCGCCAGTAGGCGGCGCGGGCGAGCGAGATCGGCGTCTCGGCGATGGCCATGGCCCGGTCGAAGTGCCGGGTCGCGGCGGCGCGGTCGTCGCCGAAGCGCAGCGCGATCCAGCCGGCGTGGAACTCGGCCTCGATCCGCTTCTCGGTGGTGCGGGCGCTGTGGCCGCCGGCGACGGCGTAGGCGGCCTTGGCATCGCCGAGATCGATGAGCTTGCGCGCGACGATCCGGCGCTCGACCCACCACTCGTCGCCGTCGGCGAGAACCTCTGGGTTCGTCGGCGCCGCGGCGAGGATGGCGGCGGCCTCGGCGGGCTTGTCGGCGCGGCGCAGGTACTGGGCGCGGGAGAACAGGTAGGAGGAATCGTTGCGCAGGCTCGGCGGCACGGCGGCGAGCGCCGCGGCGGCCCCGGAGCTCTTATCCTCGACGGCGCGGCGGGCGCGGACGAGGCTTGCATAGGCGCCGCCCGCGTAGCCGGCCGCGCGGCCCGCCGTCTCCCAGTCCTCCTTCAGGAGAGCGCGCTCCATGCGGTAACGGTGGTCGATCCGGGTGAGCGCGTCGGGGAAGGCGTCGAGCACCCGCGCCTCGAGGGAGCGGCCGAAGCTGTCCTCCCGCCACAGCTCGCGCACGAGGCCGGCGGCGTCCGCGTCGAGCCCGTCGGCGCGGAAGGCGAGCGCCAGAGCGAACTTGCCCGGCGCGCTCGCCGGACGGGCCGAGGCGAAGTAGGCGCGCACCACGGCCGGGGCCTTGCGCTCGGTCAGCAGCGCTTCCTCCGCCCGGCGGCGCAGGAGTGGGCCGGCGGGCCAATCCGGATTGGCGCGGGTGAAGGCGATGGTGCGCTCGAAGCCGATGCCGGCGCCGAAGCGGATTGCCAGCCACTCGAGCAGCGCCCGCGCGGCGGGATCGGAGAAGCCGTCGCGCAGGCGGTCGGCGTCCGCGACCTTGCCGCGGCGGTAGAGATCGATCGCCTGGCGCAGGAGCGTGACGTCGGTGTCGCCGGAGCGGGCGGCGCGGGCGGGGTCCGGAACCTCGGGCAGGGGCGCGGCCGGCGTCGTGTTGGCGGCCCCGGGCACCGGGAACGGGATCGGCGCCTCGGGATCGGCGGAGGCGTAGGCCGCAGCCGCCTTCGGCAGGGCGGGCGTCTCGTTCTTGCCCTCGCCGGATTCGCGCGCGGCGGAGCGGCTCTCGTCGCTCGCGGCGGCGGCCGTCGCCGGCTCGGAGGGGGCGGCCGCGAGCTTCGAGGGCTCGATCGCCGGAGCGGTGACGGGTGTGCCGTTCGGGGCTCCCGCCGCGGCGGCGAGCCCGATCCCGGCCGTCACCGCGAGGGCGAGGCCCCCGATCTGCGCGCGCTTGAAAGACGCCATGGCTCGTGTTCGGTCCCCGGCGACGACGGACATCGGCCAGGGTCTCCCCGGGACCGTAAAGAAGGCATTAACCGCGTCCGTAAGGCGTTTGCGTGGCGGTGGGCGAAAGCCTATGTCTCAGCCGCGCCGGAGAGCCGGCGCGAGGACAGGACCCGGCCGGGACGCCCGAGATGACCGACACAGACACGCGCCGCCTGAGGGGCTCGATCACCGCCCTCGCGACGCCCTTCCGCGACGGCGCCTTCGACGAGGACGCGTTCCGAAAGTTCGTGGACTGGCAGATAGGGGAGGGCACCCACGGGCTCGTGCCCGTCGGCACCACCGGCGAGACCCCGACCCTGAGCCACGCCGAGCACGACCGGGTGGTCGAGGCCTGCATCGCCGCAGCCGCCGGCCGCGTGCCCGTCATCGCGGGCGCGGGCTCGAACTCCACCGCCGAGGCCGTCTCCCGCGCGCAGCATGCCGAGAAGGCCGGCGCCGACGCCGTGCTGATCGTGACGCCCTACTACAACAAGCCGACGCAGGCCGGGATGTATGCCCACTTCAAGGCCGTGAACGACGCCGTCGGCATCCCGATCATCATCTACAACATCCCCGGCCGCTCGGTCGTCGACATGAGCGTCGACACCATGAAGCGCCTGTTCGAACTCAAGAACATCGCCGGCGTGAAGGACGCGACGGCGAAGCTCGACCGCGTCAGCCTGCAGCGGCAGGTGCTCGGGGAGGATTTCGTCCAGCTCTCCGGCGAGGACGCGACCGCGCTCGGCTTCAACGCCCAGGGCGGGGTCGGCTGTATCTCGGTGGTGTCGAACGTGGCGCCCCGGCTCTGCGCCGAGTTGCAGAACGCCTCGCTCGCCGGCGACTACGCCAAGGCGCTGCGCATCCAGGACCGGCTGTTCCCGCTCCAGACGACGCTCTTCCTGGAGACGAACCCCTCGCCGGTGAAGTACGCGCTCGCCCGCCTCGGCCTGATGACCGAGGACGTGCGCCTGCCGCTGCTGCCGGTCGGCGAGGAGACCCGCCGGGCGGTCGACGCGTCGCTCGCCCATGCCGGGCTGATCGCGGCCTGAAACCGCGCCTCGCCCTGACGGGCGCGGATCACCATATCGACACGTCAGAGCCGGGCGCGACGGGCGCCCGGCCCCAACCGGCACAGCGATGGCCCCGAAATCCGATCCGTCCCGCAAGGTCGTCGCCGACAACCGGGCCGCCCGCTACCACTACGCCATCGAGGACACGCTCGAGGCCGGCATCGCGCTCACCGGCACCGAGGTGAAATCCCTGCGCGGGGGCAAGGCGACCATCGGCGAGTCCTATGCCGGCCCGTCCGGCAACGACATGATGCTGTTCAACGCCTACATCCCGGAATACCTGGAGGCGAACCGCTTCAACCACGACACCAAGCGGCCGCGCCGGCTGCTCCTGCACCGCAAGCAGATCGACAAGCTCATCGGCGCCACGCAGCGCCAAGGCTACACGGTGATCCCGCTGAAGATCTACTTCAACGAGCGCGGCCGGGCCAAGGTCGAGCTCGGGCTCGGCAAGGGCAAGCAGCTCCACGACAAGCGCGAGACCGCCAAGCAGCGCGACTGGGACCGCGACCGCGCGCGGCTGCTGCGCGATCGCGGCTGACCCGCGCCCTCAGTCTTCCGACGAACCAGGCTCCTCGTCCCCGCCCTGGCGGATGCCGTAGCGGCTCTCGAGGGGCGCCGGGCCGCGCGGGCCCCGCTCGACGCGGCCGCGATAGCTCGATTCCGAGCGCGGGGCGCGCTCGCTGCCCTCGCGGCCGATCCGCGGGATGAGGTGGACGATGTCGAGGAACTCGTCGGTCTGACGGCGCAGCTCGTCGGCGATCATTCCGGGCTGGCTCTGGATGGTCGAGACCACGGTGACGCGCACGCCCTTGCGCTGCATCGCCTCGACCAGGGGACGGAAGTCGCCGTCGCCGGAGAACAGCACCATCTCGTCGAGATGCGGGGCGAGTTCCATCGCGTCGATGGCGAGCTCGATGTCCATGTTGCCCTTCACCCGGCGGCGGCCGGCGGAGTCCGTGAACTCCTTGGCGGGCTTCGTCACGACCCGGTAGCCGTTATAGGCCAGCCAATCCACGAGCGGACGGATCGAGGAGTATTCCTGATCCTCGACCAGGGCGGTGTAGTAGAAGGCCCGCATCAGCTGGCCGCGGGACTGGAACTCCTTCAGCAACCGCCGGAAGTCGATCTCGAAGCCGAGGACCTTCGTGGTCGAGTAGAGGTTCACGCCATCGATGAAGAGAGCGATCTTCGGAGAATGTGCCATTATGTTTCAATCTTGAGTTGAGTATCGACAAAACGATCGAGACGCCCGGCGTCGTCTTGGCCTGCGCCTCGAAAACAATGTCCTACGTTTTAGCCGGCACACCCTAACGGGTTCTGCCTAGCCGTTGAAGCGGTCGACCCGGCTCACGGCCCGCTTCCCGCGCAGCTCGGCGACGATGGCGTTCAGGTGCTGGAGGTCCCAGACCGCGAGATCGATGACGATGTCGGTGAAGTCCGGCGTGCGGCGCCGCATGGAGACGTTGTCGATGTTGCCGTCGTGGTCGGCGATCACCTGGGCGATCTGCGCCAGCACGCCGGGCTCGTTGATCGATTGTAGGACGAGCCGGGCGGGGAAGCGCTCGGTCGAGCCCGCCTCCACGTCCCAGCGCACGTCGAGCCAGCGGTCGGGCTCGTTGTCGAAGGCGGCGAGCGCCGTCGACTGGATCGGGTAGATGGTGACGCCGATGCCGGGCGTGAGAATGCCGACGATGCGGTCGCCGGGCACGGCGCCGCCGTTCGGCGCGAAGCTGACCGGCAGATCGCCGTCGAGCCCGCGAATCGGGATGGCGCCCGCGTCCTGCCCGGCCGCGCCCTCGGCGGCGGGGAAGGTGATTCGCATCGTCTGGTCCTTCGAGCGGCTAAGCCGCACGGCCCCGCTGACGGGGACCGACGGCACGCTCGTGCCTCCGGGCCGGCGCTCATCCTTGTAGTCGGGGTAGACCGCCCGCACGACGTCGCCCGAGAACATCTCGCCTCGGCCGACCGCGGCGAAGACGTCGTCCGTGGAGGTGCGCGCCAAGCGCGGCAGGGCGCCGCGCAGCTTGTCCTCGGAGAAGCTCTTGCCGGCCCGCTCGAAGGCCCGGTCGAGGATCTGGCGCCCGAGGCCCGCATATTGCCGGCGCACGGCGGCCCGCGTCGCCCGGCGGATGGCGGCCCGCGCCTTGCCGGTGACGACGAGCGATTCCCAGGCGGCCGGCGGCGACTGGCCGTCGGCGCGGGCGATCTCGACCTCGTCGCCGTTGGCGAGCTCGTGCAGGAGCGGCGCCATGCGGCCGTTGATCTTGGCGCCCACCGCCGTGTTGCCGACATCGGTGTGCACGGCATACGCGAAATCGATCGGCGTCGCGCCCCGCGGCAGGGCGATGAGCCGGCCCTTCGGGGTGAAGCAGAACACTTGGTCCTGGAACAGCTCGAGCTTGGTGTGCTCCAGGAACTCCTCCGGGCTGTCGCCTTCGGCGAGAAGCTCGATGGTCCGGCGCAGCCACTGATAGGCGCCGCTCTCGGTGGCGAGGCGGGGATGGATGCCGCCCGGCTCGGTCCGCCGGCTGCCCTCCTTGTAGCTGGCATGGGCCGCGATGCCGTACTCGGCGATCTCGTCCATGGCGTGGGTGCGGATCTGAAGCTCGACCCGCTGGCTGCGTGGGCCGATCACCGTGGTGTGGATCGAGCGGTAGTCGTTCTGCTTCGGCGTCGAGACGTAGTCCTTGTAGCGGCCCGGCACCATCGGCCAGGTCGTGTGGACGACGCCCAGCGCCGCGTAGCACTCGGCCGTCGTCTCCACGACGACGCGGAAGCCGAAGATGTCCGAGAGCTGCTCGAAGGCGACGGACTTGCGCTCCATCTTCGACCAGATCGAGAAGGGCCGCTTGCGCCGGCCCGTCACCTCGGCGTCGATGCCCTGGGCCTTGAGCTTGGCGGCGAGGTCGATCTCGATGCTCTCCACGAGCCGCTCGGACTTGAGGGACAGGTCCGCGAGCCGCTGGGTGATGGTCTTGTAGACGTCCGGCTTGAGGTTGACGAAGGACAGGTCCTCCAGCTCGTCGCGCAGCTCCTGCATGCCCATGCGGCCGGCGAGCGGCGCATAGATGTCGAGCGTCTCCTGGGCGATGCGGGCGCGCTTCTCCGCCGGCATGTGCTGGAGGGTGCGCATGTTGTGAAGCCGGTCGGCGAGCTTGACGAGCAGCACGCGCACGTCCGCCGCGACGGCGAGCAGCAGCTTGCGGAAGTTCTCGCCCTGCACCGCCCGCTTCGAGACGAGATCCAGGCGCTTGAGCTTGGTCAGGCCGTCGACCAGCTCGCCGATCTCGCGGCCGAAGATCGCGTGGATCTCATCGAGGGTCGCGGAGGTGTCCTCGACGGTGTCGTGGAGGACAGCGGCGATGATGGTGGCGTCGTCGAGCCGCAGGTCCGTGAGGATCCCCGCCACCTCGAGGGGATGGGCGAAGAACGGATCGCCGGAGGCGCGCTTCTGGGCGCCGTGGGCACGCATCGCGTAGACGTAGGCGCGGTTGAGAAGGTCTTCGTCCGCGGCGGGATTGTAGCGCTTGACCCGCTCCACCAGCTCGTACTGGCGCATCATCCGCCGGCTGACCCTTCCCTCGCCGCCCGCGCCCTCCGAGGTGCGCGCCGGGCCCAACCTGCCGCGTCGGCCGGGATCGGCCATGGTCGGCCCTGCCGCCAACGGGTCCGCCGCGCTCGGTGCGGACCCGGACCGTCTCTCGCGTCTCCGGGAGCGGAGACGCGGCCGGGGCCTACTCGCCCTCGTCGTCTGTCTCGACCGGCGGGGCTAGGTTCTCGAGGCCGCGGAGCAGGTCCTCCTCGCTCATGCGGTCGAACTGCACGGCGCTGTCGTCGCTCGATTGCTGCGGCGCCACGGCCGCGGCGGCCGGCGAGCTGGAGAGCAGCGGCACGGTCTCGGCCTCGGGCTCGTCCACCTCGACGTATTTCTGCATCGAGTGGATGAGCTGCTCCTTGAGGTCGTCGGCGGTGATCGTCTCGTCGCCGATCTCGCGCAGCGCCACCACCGGGTTCTTGTCGCGGTCGCGGTCGACGGTGAGGGGGGCGCCCGCGGCGAGCAGGCGGGCCCGGTGGCTGGCGAGCAGCACGAGCTCGAACCGGTTCTCGACCTTCTCGATGCAATCTTCGACAGTGACGCGAGCCATGAATGGCGGCTCCTTTGAGCGGACGAACGGATTTTGCGGTGATGAAGCCGTCTCTTAGCAGAGGATGCCGCCCTGCAACAAGCACGAAGCGCACGAGGGAGCGATCGCGGGGCATGTCCGCGGGCGGAGGCACCCGACGAGAGGCGTCCGGCTTGTGCGCCGCATTGTTGACAGGCACGGTGCCGGGTGCGACTGCGCCGCGCTCTCACGGGCCGCCCGCCCGTGACGGGGCGGCGCAGGCGGTACGGAGCATCATGACGCGGGCTTTTCTGTTTCCCGGCCAGGGCAGCCAGGCCGTCGGCATGGGCAAGGCCCTGGCGGAGGCCTTTCCGCAGGCCCGCGCGGTGTTCGACGAGGTCGACGCGGCCCTCTCCCAGAACCTCTCGCGGCTGATGTTCGAGGGCCCCGTGGAGGAACTGACCCTCACCGCCAACGCCCAGCCGGCCCTGATGGCGGCGAGCCTCGCGGCCCTGCGGGTGCTGGAAGCCGAGCGCGGCCTCGACCTGAAGCGGGACGTGGCCTTCGTCGCCGGGCACTCGCTCGGCGAGTATTCGGCGCTCTCGGCTGCCGGCACCTTCTCGATTGCCGACACCGCCCGCCTGCTGCGCATCCGCGGCGAGGCCATGCAGCGGGCCGTCGCGCCGGGGGAGGGCGCCATGGCCGCGCTGATCGGCGCCGAGGTCGATGCCGCCTCCGAGATCGCCGCCGAGGCGGCGGACGGGCAGGTCTGCGACGTCGCCAACGACAACGGCGGCGGCCAGGTCGTGCTGTCCGGCCATCGCGCCGCCGTGGAGCGCGCGGTGGCGCTGGCGCAGGCCCGCGGCATCAAGCGCGCGGTGATGCTGAACGTCTCCGCGCCCTTCCACTGCCGCCTGATGGCGCCCGCCGCCGAGGCCATGCGCGCCGCCCTGGCCGAGGTGCGGATGAACGCGCCTACGGTGCCTGTCTACACGAACGTCGCCGCCGGCGCCGTCACCGACGCCGCCGCGATCCGGGACGGGCTCGTCGCACAGGTCACCGGCACGGTGCGCTGGCGCGAGAGCGTCGCGGCGATGGCCGCGGCCGGGGTCGACCGCTTCGCCGAGATCGGCTCGGGCAAGGTGCTGACCGGCCTCGTCAAGCGCATCGCGCCGGGCGCGAGCGGGCAGGCGGTCGGCACGCCGGACGACGTCGCGGCCTTCGCCTGAGACCGCCCTATCTGAACCGCATGCCGCGCCGCCACGCGCCGGCCGGGTGATAGCCCCGGCCCGGCGGCACAAACGACAGGAGCCCGTCCGATGTTCGATCTCACCGGCCGCAAGGCCCTCGTCACCGGCGCGACTGGCGGCCTCGGCGGCGCCATCGCCAAGGCGCTCCACGCCCAGGGCGCGGCCGTCGCGCTCTCCGGCACAAGGCGGGAGGCGCTGGAGGCCCTGGCCTCCGAGCTCGGCGGCGAGCGCGTCCACGTGCTGCCGACGAATCTGTCGGAGCGCGACGCGGTCGAGGCGCTGGTCCCGGCTACGGAGAGCGCGCTCGGCGGCCTCGACATCCTCGTCAACAACGCCGGCATCACCCGCGACAACCTCTTCATGCGCATGAAGGACGAGGAGTGGGACGCGGTGATCGCCGTGAACCTCACCGCCGCCTTCCGCCTGTCGCGGGCGGCCGTGAAGGGCATGATGCGCCGCCGGCACGGGCGCATCGTCAACATTGGCTCGGTGGTCGGCGCGACCGGCAACCCGGGCCAGGGCAACTACGCGGCGGCCAAGGCCGGGCTCGTCGGCCTCACCAAGGCGCTCGCGGCCGAGGTCGCCTCGCGCAACATCACCGCGAACTGCATCGCGCCGGGCTTCATCACCTCGCCGATGACGGATGCGCTGAACGAGAAGCAGCGCGAGGGCATCCTCGCCCGCGTGCCGGCCGGGCGCCTCGGCATGGGCGAGGAGGTCGCGGCCGCCGCCGTCTACCTCGCGTCGGACGAGGCGGCCTACGTCACCGGCCACACGCTCCACGTCAACGGCGGCATGGCCATGCTCTGACCGGCCAACCCCTTGGCCAGGATGCCCAATCCATTTCGATGAACCGTCCCTGAACCGCCCCTCGCCAGCGGGGGAACCCTGTGTTAACAACCCGCGGCAGCCTGGCAGGGGGGTTTGACGGTTCAGCGGGTTACGGCGTCGCGAGGCGCCCTGGGGGTCGGCGAAGGCCGGCACTTGAGAGCAACACACCCGGACGGACACCGGCCGCCCCGTTTCCCGCGAGGACAGCCTCGCGCAGGGACCGGGGTGGCGAGCGGCCACGGCGCGTCAACCATCACGAACGTGAAGACCAACGAGGACGGACAACGATGAGCGATATCGCTGAGCGCGTGAAGAAGATCGTCGTCGAGCACCTGGGCGTCGAGCCCGAGAAGGTGGTCGAGGGCGCGAACTTCATCGACGATCTCGGCGCCGACAGCCTCGACACGGTCGAGCTCGTGATGGCGTTCGAGGAAGAGTTCAACGTCGAGATCCCCGACGATGCCGCCGAGACGATCCAGACGGTCGGCGACGCGGTGAAGTTCCTCGAGAAGAACTCGGCTTAAGGCGTTCATCGGCGGCGGTGGGGCGGAAGCGCCCCGTCCGCCGTTGTCTCGAACGGGTGAGGATGTTTTCAGGGTAGGGCGATGCGTCGGGTCGTAGTCACGGGTCTCGGGATGGTCACGCCGCTCGGCAGCGGGGTGGAGCACACCTGGAGCCGCCTGGTCGCCGGGGACAGCGGCACGGCCAAGGTCCACGGCTTCGAGAGCGACGACCTCGCCTGCCGCATCGCCTGCCAGATCCCCCTCGGCGACGGCTCCGACGGCACCTTCCATCCCGATACCTGGATGGAGGCCAAGGAGCAGCGCAAGGTCGACCCCTTCATCGTCTACGCCGTCGCGGCCGCCGGCCAGGCCCTCGACGACGCCAACTGGCACCCGACCGAGCCGGAAGACCAGTACGCCTCCGGCGTGCTGATCGGCTCCGGCATCGGCGGCATCGGCGGCATCTACGACGCCTCCGTGACCCTCCACGAGAAGGGGCCGCGGCGCATCTCGCCCTTCTTCATCCCCGGCCGCATCATCAACCTCGCGTCGGGCCAGGTCTCGATCGCCCACGGGCTGAAGGGCCCGAACCACGCGGTCGTCACCGCCTGCTCTACGGGCGCGCACGCCATCGGCGACGCCTCGCGGCTGATCGCGCTGGGCGATGCCGACGTGATGGTCGCGGGCGGGGCGGAATCACCGGTCAACCGGCTCTCGCTCGCGGGCTTCGCCGCCTGCCGGGCCCTCTCGACGGGCTTCAACGACGAGCCCACCCGCGCCTCGCGCCCCTACGACAAGGACCGCGACGGCTTCGTCATGGGCGAGGGCGCCGGCATCGTCGTGCTCGAGGAGTACGAGCACGCCAAGGCGCGCGGCGCCAAGATCTATGCCGAGATCATCGGCTACGGCCTCTCGGGCGACGCCTACCATATCACCTCGCCCTCGCCGGACGGGGACGGCGCCTTCCGCTGCATGACGGCGGCCGTGAAGCGGGCCGGCATCGACCCGGGCCAGATCGACTACATCAATGCCCACGGCACCTCGACGCCGATGGGCGACGAGCTCGAGCTCAAGGCCGTCGAGCGGCTGCTCGGCGATGCCGGCTCTCGCGTCTCGATGTCCTCGACCAAGTCGGCCATCGGCCACCTGCTGGGCGCCGCCGGCTCCGTCGAGGCGATCTTCGCCGTCCTCGCGATCCGCGACGGCATCGTGCCGCCGACCCTCAACCTCGACAATCCGAGCGTCGAGACGAAGATCGATCTCACCCCCCACGAGGCGAAGCGCCGCCGCATCGACGTGGCGCTGTCCAACTCGTTCGGGTTCGGCGGGACGAATGCCTCGCTGGTGATGCGGCGCGTCGACTAGGACGCGCCGCCAGGGCTGAGCCCGATACGCGCTACCAGTTTCTGCGGTCTTCCTCACCCGGCAGACGCCCCTGCGGCGTGAGTTGGTGCACGACCTCCGGCAGCACTTGCGCGAGCTGCGTGAGCAGCGTGTCGCGGTCCAGGCCGGTCTGGCGCTCCAGGGTGTCGATCGTGTCGGGACCGAGCGCGCTCGCGAGCTGCTGCGGCTGCACCGGCCGGTTGCTGCCGTGGCCGATCCACGAGCCGATCACGTCGCCGAGGCCGCCACGCTCGAAGCGCTCCACGAGGCCGTCGAGACCGCCGAGATCGGGCCGCTGCCCGCCGGGCTCCCGGTCGAGATCGGCATAGGGGCCAGCGCCCGGAGAGCGCTCGGCCGAAGTGCCACCGGGGCCGTCGAGCATGCCGGAAAGGTCGCTGTAGTCGCCCTCGCGGGACGGGCCGTCGCGGCGGCCGCCGTACTGATCGAAGCCGCCGATGTCGCCCGAGCGCGGATCGGCGTCCCGAGGCTCCGGCGCGTGCCCGGCATCCGGCCCGGACGGGGGATGGCCCTGCCGGCCGAAGATGTCTCCGAAGCCGCCGCTCATGCCCTTGGCGAGGAGCAGCATCAGCAGGGCCTTCACCAGCGGCGACATCGCCGAGCCGCCGGAACTCTGGCCGCCCGGCGCGCCGCGGCCACCGCCGAGCACCTGTCCGAGAACGCCGCCGATGACGCTGTCGAGCAAACCCATGTGCCGAATCTCCCGCGCGACAGGCTCCGCGCCGGCGTTCAACGGGCGGAGGGCGGCCCCGGTTGCGCTCAGTTCGTCCGCGCGGCGGTGGAATTCGAGGCGGCGGCGACGCGGCCGTCATGGGGCGCGCCTGCGTCCGCGGCCGGCCTCCCGAGGGTGGCGAGACCGGCCGAGGCGACGAGCCCGGCGAGGAAAAGCGTGCGCACGCCGGCACCGGCGCGGGAGCGGAGGACGGAGCGGCGAAGGGTCTTTCCGGTCATGGCGCTGAACATTCGCAAGGGGTGAGAGGCAGCGGCCTCGATCTTGGTGAGAGAAAGCGGGGACGCTTTTCCGGTTCCGGGGCCATCCGGTCGCAGCCGGAATTTCGGTAAGCTTGTCCGCAGAAAGCCTTCGCCCGCATCGCGACCTTGGGAAAGCGGTGACGGCGCCGCGGTACTCTCGGGACAGGGCACGGCATGTGGCCGGGAGCCGGGGTCGAGACGGGCGTCATGGCGGGCGAGGCGGCAAGCGCGTTCGGGGATCGGGATAGGCCGGCGCATCCCCGCGTCGAGCCGCTGCCGGCGCTGACGTCCCTGCGCTTCCTCGCGGCCGTCTACGTCGTCGCCTTCCACTACGACCGCTACTACTTCGCCGCCGCGCCGCGCCTCGACGTGATCGGGCTCGGCTTCACCGGCGTGACCTTCTTCTTCGTCCTGTCCGGCTTCATCCTGGCCTACAACTACTGCGGCGTGGACCTCTCGGCGCCGGAGGCGCGGGGCCGGTTCTACCGGGCGCGGCTGGCGCGCGTGTATCCCCTGTTCCTGCTGTCGCTGGCGCTGCACCTGCCCTGGTTCGCGGGCTGGGTGATGAAGAGCGAGCCGCCTCTTCAGGGGCTGATGGCCTCGGGCGCCGTCCTGGCGCCGCTCGGCCTCCACGCCTGGCTGCCGGGGGCCGCCTGCTCGCTCAACTGCCCGAGCTGGTCGATCTCGGTGGAGATCTTCTTCTACGCCCTGTTCCCCGTGCTGCTGCCGCTGGTGCTCCGGCGCCCCTCGCGGGCGCTGTTCGCCACGCTCGCCCTCTGGGGCGGGCTCGCCGCCATCGCGACGCTGGTCTGGAGCGCCTACGGGGCCGGCGTCTCGCTGATCGAGCCGGAGCCCGGCGGCCTCCTGCCGGTGCTGGCGGCGCAATTCATCAAGTACTTCCCGCTGATGCACCTGCCGGAGTTCATGGCCGGGCTTCTGCTCTTCACGCTCTGGCAGCGGGTGCGGCCACCGGTGCCGGTCCTTCTAGCGCTCTCCGCGGCGGGCTTCGCGGCGACGCTGGCCCTGATGCACGCCGCGCCGCAGGCCGTCGTCCATAACGGGCTGTCGATCCTGGCCTGGGGGCCACTGATCCTCGCAGGCGCCGGGATGCGGGGCGGACCGCTCTGCGCGCGGCCGCTCGTGTTCCTCGGCAAGGTCTCCTTCGCCCTCTACCTGCTGCACATCCCCGTCTACGCGGCCCTGAACACGATCGACCGGGCGGTGCTGCACGGGGCGCTGCTCGCCCATCCCTGGCTCGGCGCGACGGTGGCGAGCCTCGCGGCGCTCGCCGCAGCGACGCTCGCGCACCTGCTCGTGGAGGAGCCGGCGCGGCGCCTCATCCTGCGGGGCTTCCGCCGGGGCGCGCCCGCCGTGCTCCCGGCCCGGTGAGCGTCAGCGCCCGCGGTTCGAGCCCGAGCCGCGGCCCTTGTACTTCGGCCGCTGGCCGCCGAGGCCCTGCGTCGAGCGCGCCTTCGGGCGCTCCTGCCAGACGGGGGCGCCGACGGGCAGTTCCCGGTCGGTTCCGGGGCCCATGTTGTCGAGGGTGGGCTTCGAGATGCGGCTGCCCTTCTGCCCGTAGCGGCCGGCCTCTCGCTCGACGTCGCCCTGACGGGCGAGGGGGTCGTCGGAGACAAGAAGCTCCGTCGCCTGGAGGCGCTTGAGCTCGTCGCGCATCCGCGCCGCCTCCTCGAAGTCGAGGTCGGCGGCGGCCGCGCGCATGCGCTTCTCGAGGTCGGCCATCACCGCCTTGAGGTTGTGGCCGACGGTGGCCTCCGTCTTGGAGAGGCCGGTGTCGACCTTGACGTGGTCGCGCTCGTAGACGCTCTCCAGGATGTCGGCGATGCCGCGCTTCACGCTCTGGGGCGTGATGCCGTGCTCGGCATTGTAGGCGAGCTGCTTCTGGCGGCGGCGCTCGGTCTCGGCCATCGCCCGCTCCATGGAGCCGGTGACCTGATCGGCATAGAGGATGCAGCGGGCGTCCGCGTTGCGGGCGGCGCGGCCGATGGTCTGGATCAGGGAGGTCTCGGAGCGGAGAAAGCCCTCCTTGTCGGCGTCGAGGATCGCGACGAGGGCGCATTCCGGGATGTCGAGCCCCTCGCGCAGCAGGTTGATGCCGATCAGCACGTCGAAGGCGCCGAGCCGCAGGTCGCGGATGATCTCGATGCGCTCCAGGGTATCGATGTCCGAGTGCATGTAGCGCACACGCACGCCGTTCTCGTGGAGATACTCGGTGAGATCCTCGGCCATGCGCTTCGTGAGCGTCGTCACCAGCGTCCGGTAGCCGGCCTGGGCGACCTCGCGGACCTCGCCCAACAGATCGTCCACCTGGGAGCGCGCCGGGCGCACGTCGATCACAGGGTCGATGAGGCCGGTCGGGCGGATGACCTGCTCGGCGAAGACGCCCGCCGTGCGCTCCATCTCCCACTTGCCCGGCGTCGCCGAGACGTGGACCGACTGCGGCCGCATCGCGTCCCACTCCTCGAAGCGGAGCGGGCGGTTGTCGAGGCAGGAAGGCAGGCGGAAGCCGTACTCGGCGAGCGTCGCCTTGCGCCGGAAGTCGCCCCGGTACATGCCGCCGATCTGCGGCACCGTGACGTGGCTCTCGTCGGTGAAGACGAGGGCGTTGTCGGGCAGGTACTCGAACAGGGTCGGCGGGGGTTCTCCAGGCTTCCGCCCCGTCAGATACCGCGAATAATTCTCGATCCCGTTGCAGGCACCGGTGGCCTCGATCATCTCGATGTCGAAGGTGCAGCGCTGCTCCAGCCGCTGCGCCTCGATGAGCCGGCCCATGCGGGTCAGCTCGTCGACCCGGAGCTTCAGCTCGCTCTTGATGCCCTTGATCGCCTGCTGGAGGGTCGGGCGTGGCGTCACGTAGTGCGAGTTCGCGTAGACCTTCACGAACTTCAGCTCGTTGATCTTCTTGCCGGTGAGAGGATCGAACTCGACGATCGACTCGATCTCGTCGCCGAACAGGCCGATGCGCCAGCCGCGATCCTCCAAGTGGGCGGGCCACAGCTCGATCACGTCGCCGCGGACCCGGAAGGTGCCGCGTGCGAAATCCGACTGGATGCGCTTGTACTGCAGCGCCACCAGGTCAGCGACGAGCTGGCGCTGCTCGATCTTCTCCCCGAGCGTCACGGTGAAGGACATCGCCGTGTAGGTCTCGACCGAGCCGATGCCGTAGATGCACGACACCGAGGCGACGATGATCACGTCGTCCCGCTCCAAGAGCGCCCGGGTCGCCGAGTGCCGCATGCGGTCGATCTGCTCGTTGATCGAGGATTCCTTCTCGATGAAGGTGTCCGAGCGCGGGACGTAGGCTTCCGGCTGATAGTAGTCGTAGTAGGAGACGAAGTACTCCACCGCGTTTTCGGGGAAGAAGCTCTTGAACTCCCCGTAGAGCTGGGCGGCGAGGGTCTTGTTCGGCGCCAGGATCAGGGCCGGGCGCTGCGTCTCCTCGATGACCTTGGCCATCGTGAAGGTCTTGCCCGAGCCGGTAACGCCGAGCAGCACCTGATCGCGCTCCGCGGCCTTCACGCCCTGGACGAGTTCGGCGATGGCGGTGGGCTGGTCGCCGGCCGGAGTGAACTCGGATTTCAGCGTGAAGCGGACGCCGCCCTCGGATTTCGCCGGCCGCTCCGGCCGGTGCGGCACCCAGGCCTGCCCGTTCTTGAAGAGCGGGTTGCCCTCGGTGAGAAGCTTCTCGAGGGCCTCGACGGTGGCCGAGACGCCCTCGCTGGCCAGCGATACCGGCTCCGGGTCGGGCGCGCCGGCGGGCAGCGGACCGTCCTCGGGCGCGGCGAGGCCGAGCGCCTGGGCGAGGCGCGGGTCGACCTCGGCGGCGTCGCCGATCGCGTAGCCCGACTGCGGGGCCTCGGCGAAGCCGTTCTCCGCCCGCTTGCGGCCCTTGGCGGGTTTCGCGGGCGCCTCCGCCTTCACCCGCTCCCGGTTGAGGGCGGGGCTGAGAAGCGCGGCGAGATGCTCGTCGAGCGGCTTCAGCTCGGGCTTCTCCGCCTTCCCGGAGGCGGAGCGAGGCTTCTTCGGAGTCGGCATCCGACAGATATGGCCGCGAACCGGCGCGTCGCAAAGGTCTGTGCCGTCGCGCGCTTGTCGGCACGGCTATGGGCGGCTAGCCCTTCGCGCCCTGCCGGGTCCGGACCGGCAAGAAGGATGCCCATGCGCCACACGATCGTCCGCCTGAGCCTCGGAGCCGCCATGCTCGCCGGGTCCGGCCTCGCCATGGCCGCCGAGACCCTGCCCGCCCGCAAGGCCGGCCTCTGGGAGTCGAAGACCACCTCCGCCGACGCCAACGTCACGGCGCGCCAGTGCATCGACGAGAAGACCGACCAGCTCGCCGAGAGCACGCTGGGCGGCCTCGGCACCTGCTCGAAGCGCGCGCTCGTCAAGACGAGCACCGGCTACGCGACCGAGTCGGACTGCAAGATCGGCCCCATCTCCGCCTCCGGCAAAGGCACGATCACCGGCGACTTCAACAGCCGCATCCGCATCGAGACGACGAGCGTTCTCACGGGCATCCCGAACACGAAGGAGCCCGTCACCAAGTCCATGGTCATCGAGGCGACCTGGCTCGGCCCCTGCGAGAAGGGCCAGAGCCCCGGCGACATCATCCTGCCCGACGGCAAGGTGGTGAAGATGCCGGTGGCACCCCGTTGACGGTCGCGAGCGGCGACGGCGGCCGGCCCATCGATCCCGGCACCCGGATCGGTCACGTCCACCTCAAGGTGGCGGAGATCGAGCGGGCGCTGGGCTTCTACTGCGGCGTTCTCGGCTTCGCGCTGACGCAGCGCTTCGGCGGTCAGGCGGCGTTCGTCTCGGCCGGTGGCTATCACCACCATATCGGCCTCAACACCTGGGAGAGCGCCGGCGGCAGTCCGCCTCCGCCCGGCACGACCGGGCTCTACCACCTCGCGATCCTCTACCCGACGCGGGCGGCGCTCGCCGACGCCCTGCGCCGGGTCGAGGCCGCCGGCATCCCCCTCGACGGGGCGAGCGACCACGGCGTCAGCGAGGCGCTCTACCTGCGCGATCCGGACGGGAACGGCGTCGAGCTCTACCGCGACCGCCCGGAGGCGGAATGGCCGCAGGACTCGCGGGGCGGCCTCGCCATGGTGACGCGCCGGCTCGACCTCGACGCCCTGCGCCGGGAGCGCTGACGCCTTTACCGGAGGGGCGAGCGCGCCAGATTCGGCGGTACACCGGAGCCCTTCATGACCGACGACGCCCGCCCCGCCCTCGACGACGCGACCCTCGCCTTCGCCGGCCGTGTCTTCCAGTTCGCGCGGATGGGCCACGCCGCCGAGTTGGCGGAGCTGTTTGCCCAGGGGCTGCCGGCGAACCTGCGCAACGACAAGGGCGACAGCCTGCTCATGCTCGCCGCCTATAACGGCCAGGCCGAGGCCGCCCGCGTCATCCTGGAAGCCGGTGGCGACACCGAGCTCGCCAACGATCGCGGCCAGACGCCGCTCGCCGGCGCCGCCTTCAAGGGTGACGCAGGCATGGTGCGGCTCCTCCTCGATCACGGCGCGCCCGTCGACGGCGCCGGAGACGGCACCCGCACCGCCCTGATGGTCGCGGCGATGTTCGACCGGATCGAGATCGTCGACCTGCTCCTCGCCGAAGGCGCCGACCCGGCCCGACTGGACGGCTCCGGCCAGACCGCCGCCGACATGGCCCGCGCCATGGGCGCGCAAGTCACGCCCGCGAGGCTGGACGAAGCGGCGGCCGGCAAGGCCTGACGCGACGGGGGGAGGGCGGCATGATGCGCGGCGGATCGATCACGGGGCCGGCGCTGCTGGCGATCCTCATCGGCGTGTCATCCGCGAGGGCGGCGGAGGGCGACTGGCCGGCCTTCGCAGGCGGGCCGGAGAACCGCAACTTCTCGGGGCTCGCGCAGATCGACCGCGGCAACGTCGCCCGCCTGCGCCCCGCCTGGATCTTCCAGACCGGCGTCACCGGCACCTTCCAGGCGCAGCCCGTCGTGGTCGACGGGACGCTCTACGTCTCGACCACGCAGAACCACGTCGCGGCGATCGAGGCGAAGTCCGGCCGCGTGCTCTGGACCTACACGCATCGCGCCCGCACGGAGAAGGTGTTCGGCCCGCCCTCGAACCGGGGCGTCGCGGTCTCGGGCGGGCTCGTCTTCGAGGCGACCATGGACGGGCGCCTCCTCGCCCTCGACGCCGGCAGCGGGCGTGTCGTCTGGGACAAGGAGGCGGTGCGGCCGGAGGAGGGCGAGAGCGAGACAGCCTCCGGTCTCGCCGCGCAGCTCGGCGGCAAGCCCGTGCAGGGCTCGAGCCGCCTCGGCTTCAAGATGCCGCCGCTGGTGGCGGACGGGCTCGTCATCGTCGGCGTGACGGGGGCGGGCTACGGCCTCCACGTCGAGGACGAGAAGGGCGGCCTCGACGGCGGCTCGGTGATCGGCATCGAGGGCGGCTACGGCCGCCGGGGCTGGCTGGCCGCCTACGACGCGCGCACCGGCGAGGAGCGCTGGCGCTGGTACGTCACCAAGGCGGACGGCTGGGAGGGCGGCTACGTCACCGCGACGCCGGACGGCACGCCGCTGCACCGGGACGTCGCGGCGGAGAAGGCGGCCGCGCCCGCCAACCGCGACGCCTGGCGGGTCGGCGGCGGATCCCTCTGGATGACGCCGGCCTACGACGCCGAACTGGGGCTGATCTACCTCGGCACCGGCAACCCAGCGCCGCAGAACCTCGGCCTCTCCCGGCCCGGCGACAACCTCTACACGATGAGCCTCGTCGCCCTCGACGTGGCGACCGGGAAGCTGCGCTGGCACTTCCAGCAGGTGCCTCACGAGGAGTGGGGCTACGACGTCGCGAGCCCGGCCTTCCTCCTCGATCATCCCGGCGAGGACGGACCGGTGAAGGCGGTCGCCCAGGGCAGCAAGACCGGCTGGATCTTCGTGCACGACCGGCGGGACGGGCGGCTGCTGGCGCGCTCGCGGCCCCTCATCACGCAAAAGAACCTGTTCGCGCCACCGACCCCCGAAGGCACCGTGGTGAGCCCGGGCCCCCTCGGCGCCATCTCCTGGCATCCCGTCGCCTACGATGCCGCGCGCGGCCTCGCCTTCGCGCAGGTCCGCCACGGGGCGGCGACCTACACGGTCAAGACGCTGCCGGGCGCGGAGGGCCGCCCGCCGATCCGCTACACCGAGACCGGGGAGGCCAGGGCCGAACCGAGCTTCAGTACCCTGACGGCCGTCGACCTCGCCGAGGGCGGCGGGATCGCCTGGACGGTGAAGGCCGGCAGCCGGCTCTCCGGCGGGACGCTCGCCACGGCCGGCGGCCTCGTCTTATCCGGGGAGGAAGACGGGCATCTCGACGCCCACGATGCCGAGACCGGCCAGATGCTCTGGCGCTTCCAGTGCGGCGCCGGGATCGGCGGGCCGCCGATGACCTTCTCGGTCGAGGGGCGGCAGTACGTGGCAGTGGCGGCGGGCGGCGCCTCCTTCACCAAGTCGTCCGGCTTCGGCACCGGCGACGCGCTGGTCGTCTTCGCGCTGCCGGACTGAGGCTCAGCCGGCGACGGGCTTGAGCGCCGCCCGCATCCGCAGCCCGAATACCGCGAGGATGAACAGGCACCAGGGCGGCGCGTTCGGGCTGTAGAGGGTCGACTCGAACGAGGCGGAGGTCAGCCCGTACATCCACAGGCGCAGGAACAGCATCGTCGCCGGATCGATGGCGCCGGTCGGCGCCGCCCGCTGGAGGTCGCGCAGGGGCATCCAGGCGAAGGCGATCAGCGTCAGGGCGAGGCCGGGCAGGCCGATGACCAGCGCCGTGTCGATGAAGCCGTTGTGGCCGTGGTCGGCGGTCTGCACCCAGGTCAGCGCCTCGGCGCCGCCGTACATCGTCCGCTCGGTCCGCCAGAACGCACCGTAGCCCCAGCCGGTGACGGGCCGCTCGGAGATCTTCTCGGCGGCGAACTCCCAGATCTCGGTGCGGCCGGTGAAGGAGGTGTCCGGCAGGACCTTGCCGACATTCTCCTCGACGGCCGGCACGAAGACCGATCCGAGGGTGATGACGGAGAGCGCCAGCACCGGCCCGAGCAGCAGCCCAGCCCGCAGCAGCCGCCCCGGGAGCAGCCGGCAGAGGCCTGTGGAGACGAGCACGATCGGCACCAGGGCGATCGCTGTCTTGGAGGTCGTGCCCGCCAGGAACACGGCCGCGCCCGCGACGATCGCCCAGCCGATCGCCCGCTCGCCGCTCGCGACCACGAACAGCCCGACGAGGACCAACATCGCCATGACGCCGCCGGCCTCGTTCTTGTGCGCGAAGAGGCCCCGCCACAGGCCGGTATGAGCGGGCTCGTTGAGCAGGTCGAAGCTGTTGTGAACGGACAGGCCCGGCACCAGCGCCACGGCGAGGAAGGAGCCGCCGATCAGCACCGCGCTGACGCCCGCCAAGGTCAGCGCGAACTGGCGGACCGAGCGCATCAGCACCAGCACCCCGGCGGCGAGCACCGCGACGATCCCGAGGAGCACGGCGCGGCGGATCGAGAGCAGCGGATCGGCGGAGGTCAGCAGCGTCGCGCCGAGCCAGGCGGCGCAGGCGAGCAGCGGCAGGCTCAGGAGCGGCCGCAGCCGCTCGATCCCGAGCCGCCACAGGGCCCAGGCCATCGCCGCGAACAGGCCGAGGAACAGCACCTGGGTCTTGAGGTTGCCGCCCTCCCAGGCGTCGAGATGGGCCGGGTTGCTGAGGTCGGTCAGCGGCGTGTGGTTGAGGAAGGCGAGGAGACAGGCCCCGGCGAGCCCCATGCGCAGGCCGTCCGGCAGGTCGCGGGCGGCCGCGTCCCGTCCGGTTCCCGCTCGCAGGGCGTGGTCGGCAGCCGACGACATCGGGACGGGGCCTCGCGCGGGCGCACCCCTCGTCGCCCTCGGGCGGAGTATAGCGCGGCGGCGGCGGGCTCCCGCGGGTTTCGCCCCTTAAGGTTGATGCCGCCTCCGGCGCCTCCGCGCGGCGGGCCGTGCTAGCCTGTCGCCATGCCCCCACGCCTGCCCGGACCGACGCTCAGCCGCCGCGAATGGATCGCCGGCGCGGCCACGCTCGGCGCCTTGCCGGCCCTGGCCTACGCGCCGGACGGTCTCGCCGCCGCCGCAGGCCGGATCGGCATCGCCTATGGCAGCGCGGCGGTCCACCCGATGATCGAGCGCGATCCGGACTACGCGGCGGCGCTGGCGCGGGAATGCGGCCTCCTCGTCTGCGAGAACGCCACCAAGATGGACGCGGTGCTGCCGCGCCCCGATCTCGTCAGCTACGCCGCAGCCGACGCGACCCTGGCCTTTGCCACGCGGCACCGGATGCGGATGCGGGGACACACGCTCATCTGGCACGAGGCGATCCCCGCCTGGGTCCGCCCGCGCATCGCGGGACCGGGCGCGGAGACCTTTCTGCGGCAGTGGATCACCTCGGCGGCCGGGCATTTCCGCGGCCGCTTCGAGAGCTGGGACGCGGTCAACGAGATCGTCGCGCCGGAGGAGGGCCGGGCGGACGGGTTGCGCCGCTCGCCCTGGCTCGCCGCGCTCGGTCCGCGCTACGTCGACCTCGCCTTCCAGATGCTCGCCGAGGTCGACCCCGCCGCCGCGGGCGTCTGGAACGAGAACGACTGCGAGCAGGCCGCGCCCTGGATGGAGGCCCGCCGCGCCCTCGTCCTGCGCACCCTGGAGGGCCTGAAGCGGCGCGGCGTGCCAATCCGCCGGCTCGGCCTACAGGGACACCTCTACAGCACCTTCCCCCTCGATCAGGGCAAGCTGCGGGCCTTCCTGCGGGAGGTCGCGGGCCTCGGCCTCGCCATCGAGATCACCGAGCTCGACGTGGACGACCGCGCCTTCCCCGCCGATCCGCAGAAGCGCGACCAGGGCGTCGCCGATCTCGGACGGCGCTTCCTCGACACGGTGCTCGACGAGCCGGCAGTGCTCAACGTCGTCACCTGGAACGTCACCGATCGCGGCACATGGCTGAACGCCTCGCCGATCCGGCGCCGTCCGGACGGGCTGCCGCAGCGGGCCCTGCCGCTCGACGCGCAGTATCGGCGAAAGCCGCTCTGCAGGCCATGAAGCGCGCCTTCGAGGCCGCGCCGGACCACGCGGCGGCCCGCGCCGGGTTGCGAAAGGCCTGAGCTCAGGCCAGCAGGCCGCGAAGCGCGTCGATCAGTTCGGATTCGTTGTAGGGCTTGGCGAAGAACAGGGAGCCGCTCGGCAGGTCGCCCTCGACGGGAATGACCTTTCCCGACACGATAATGACGTGCACGTCCGGGCGCCGATGCTGGATGCAGGCCGCGAGACGGATGCCGTCGGGTCCGCCGGGCATGTCGATGTCGGTGAGCACGGCGCGGATCTCGCGGCAATCCTCCAGAAGCCGGATCGCCTCGGTGCCGTTGGTGGCGGTGAGCGCGGCGAAGCCGGCTTCCCGCAGCATGTCGATGGCTGCCTGTCGCGTCACGAACTCGTCCTCGGCGACGAGGACGAGGGGCTTCTCTGTCGCGGAGAACGGCATCGGGCGCGGGAACTCGGCAACCTCAGGAGGGAGGCGGCTCCGCATGCGTTCGTGGCAGGATTTCGCTGAATGTCGAGAGGGGCCCGGCGAAGACCTTAACGAAATCCGACCCGACCCCGCGCCCGCGAGGCGGTCTGCCCGCGCAGGAAGGCGGCCATCTCGGCCAGTTCCGGCGCCTTGGATCGGAAGGTGACGGAGAGCGCGAGCAGCGTGTCGGTGTGGTCGAGTCCGGCGTAGACGCGTTCCTGGACCGGCACGTTCGCCGCCCGCAGGCGCTCGGCGAGGCTCTGCGTGTTGCGCGGGCGCACCACGGTGTCGCCGTCACCCGTCGCGAGGAAGGCCGGCGGCGACATCGGCCCCACGAAGGCGACCGGCTGCGTGCCCTTCAGGTCCGGCGCCTGCCCGAAGACGCGCCTGGTGGTGTCGTTGTCGAGCGGCAGGAAATCGTAGGGCCCGGAGAGGCCCGCAACCGCCTTCACCACCCGCGGATCGGCGCCGGCGGCACGCAGATAGCGCGGGTCGAGCCCGAGCATCAGTGCGTTGTAGGCGCCGGCCGAGTGCCCGGCGAGCGCCACGCGGCGGGGATCGCCGCCGAAGCGGGCCGCGTTGTGCTGCGCCCAGGCCACCGCCGCCGCACCGTCCTCGAGGAAGGCGGGGTAGGGCGCCTCGGTGGCGAGCCGATAGTCCGGGACGATCGTGACGAAGCCCTGCGCCGCGAGCGCATGCCCGACGAAGGCATAATCTTCCTTCGCGCCGCTCGACCAGGAGCCGCCGTAGAAGAAGACCACGACCGGCGCCGGCTCGGACAGGTCCTCGGGGACGTAGACGTCGAGATGCTGGCGCGGGTGCTGGCCGAAGGGCTGGTTCTTCGCCGCCTGCCGTGCGCCGGCATCGCGCGGGCCGATGGCGTCGAAGAGCCCGAGCGGCGAGCAGGCGGCGAGCCCCGCGGCCGAGAGCGCGAGGCACAGAAAGCTCGCCAGGGCGGTGAGAATTCGGGTCATTCGGGTTCCGGAGGGCCGCGAGTCGGCGTGATCGCACGCGCGTCGGGGCCGTTTCATGACGGATCGGCGGCGCTGGTCAGGTCTTGAGCACGATGCAGGCTCCGCCCGCGGTGCGAATCCGCCCGCAGAGCGTATCGGCGGCCTGCCGGCTCTCGGCGGGGATGCGCACCCGGTAGAAGGCGCGCGTACCCCGGTAGCGCAGGCGGGTGCCGATGATCATCGGGCGGACCTCGCCGATCACCCCGGCGTAGCGGGAGCGGGTGGCGGAGAAGCTGCGCAGCGCCAGCGCTTTCGAGAAGTTGCCGGCGAGCTGGATTCCCCAGGGGGCCGCCGGCCCCTCGTTGAGGGCCAGCGCGAAGCGGTCGCCGCGCGAGGGCACCCGCAGGGCCGCCGTCGTCTGAAGGCAGGTCTGGGGCGCATCCGGCTTCGCCTCCGCCTTGGCCTCGGGTTTCGCAGGTGCGCCGGGCTTCTCGGCGGTCTCGCCGGGCTTCCTCGCGGGGCCGCCCTCCGGCGGTCCCAGCTCGACGGCGGCGCGCGGCCGCCAGTCCTCCGCCGGCTGTCCGGTGATGGCGTAGACGTAGGCGCGGGTCTCCGAGGGCAGGCCGCCGGAGCCGGCGAGCCAGTTCGTGACCCGCGTCGGGCCGCCATTGTAGGCCGCCGCCGCGAGCCCGAGATTTCCGAACTGCCGCTTGAGATCGGCCAGCAGATGCGCCGCGTGCGGGATCGCCTGCTCCGGGTCGAACGGGTCCGAGAGGCCGCGCTCCTTGGCGGTGCCGGGCATGAACTGGGCGACGCCCTGCGCGCCGACCGGGCTCACCGCGCCGACCCGGAAGCTGCTCTCCCGCCAGATCAGCCGGGTCAGGAAGGGCACGGGCAGGGCGTGGCTCCGGGCGGCACCCTCGATCAGCCGGCAGAGCGCCTGCTCGACGGTCTCGCCGCTCTCGGAGGGCGCGGCGCGCGCGGGGGCCGGCAGGCCGAGCGCGATCAGCCCGAGCAAGGCGACGAGAGGAATGGGGGATCTCACGGCGCAGGTTTTAGCGTCGCGCTCCCCCGAGGCAATGGCGGGGCGTTCGCGATCCCAAGTCGTTCGCGATCCGGCGGCGGCGCGCTATATCTGCCGGCCGCGCCAGTGGCGGCGCCGAGCCTCCGGAACGCATGACCGCGCCGCTCCTGTCCGTCGAGAACCTGTCCGTCGCCTTCCGCGGTCGCGAGGGCGAGACCCTCGCCGTGGACGACGTCAGCTTCACGATCGCCCCCGGCGAGACCCTGGCGCTCGTCGGCGAGTCCGGCTCGGGGAAGTCGGTGACGGCGCTCTCCATCCTGCGTCTCCTCGACGGGGCCGCGCATCATCCGGGCGGGCGCATCGTCTTCCGGGACCGCGACCTGCTGGCTCTGCCCGAGCGAGCGATGCGCGAGGTGCGCGGCGCCGACATCACCATGGTCTTCCAGGAGCCGATGACCTCGCTGAACCCGCTGCACACGATCCAGCGGCAGATCGGCGAGGTGCTGGCGCTCCACCGGGGCCTGAGCGGCCGCAAGGCGCGGGCGCGCATCCTCGAGCTGCTGGAGCTCGTCGGCCTGCGCGACGCCGAGCGGCGCATGGGCGCCTACCCGCACGAGCTGTCCGGCGGCCAGCGCCAGCGGGTGATGATCGCCATGGCGCTCGCCTGCGAGCCCGACCTGCTCGTGGCCGACGAGCCCACCACCGCCCTCGACGTGACCGTGCAGGCGCAGATCCTGTCGCTGCTGGCCGACCTCCAGAAGCGGCTCGGCATGGCGATGCTGTTCATCACCCACGATCTCGGCATCGTCGAGCGCATCGCCTCGCGGGTCTGCGTGATGCTGCGCGGAAAGATCGTGGAGGAGGGTCCCGTTGCGGAGGTCTTCGCCCGCCCGCAGCACCCCTACACGCAGCGCCTCATCGCCTCCGAGCCCGAGGGCGCCGCGAACCCCGTCGCGCCGGACGCCCCGGTGCTGGTCGAAGCGGGGCCGCTCAAGGTCCACTTTCCGATCAAGGAAGGGCTGCTGCGCCGGACCACCGGCCACGTGCGCGCCGTCGACGGCGTCAGCGTGCGGGTGCGGGCGGGGGAGACGGTCGGCGTCGTCGGCGAGTCGGGCTCGGGCAAGACCACGCTCGGCCTCGCGTTGCTGCGCCTGACGGGCTCGGAGGGACCGATCGTCTTTCTCGGCCGCGACATCGAAGGTTACGGCCCCGCCGCCATGCGCCCGCTCCGGCGGGAGATGCAGGTGGTCTTCCAGGACCCCTACGGCTCGCTCTCCCCTCGCATGTCGGTGGCCGACATCGTGGCCGAGGGTCTCGTCGTGCAGGGGCGGGGCGGCTTGCGGGCCGAGCGACGGGCGATCGTCGCCCGGGCGCTCACCGATGTCGGGCTCGATCCGGCGACCATGGACCGCTACCCGCACGAGTTCTCCGGCGGCCAGCGCCAGCGCATCGCCATCGCCCGCGCCATGGTGCTGGAGCCCCGCTTCGTGGTGCTCGACGAGCCGACCTCGGCCCTCGACCGCTCCGTGCAGGCGCAGATCGTGACGCTGCTGCGCCGGCTCCAGGCCGAGCGCGGGCTCGCCTACCTGTTCATCAGCCACGACCTGAAGGTGGTGCGGGCGCTCGCGAACTACGTCGTCGTGATGCAGCACGGGCAGATCGTGGAGGAGGGACCCGCCGAGAGCATCTTCGCGAACCCGACGACGCCCTATACCCGCGCCCTGTTCACCGCGGCCTTCGCCCTGAAGAGCGAGACGCTCGCCGAGCCGGCGCTCGAGTCCGAGTCGGCCTGAGATGGTGCGCGCGCTGCTGATCGTCCTCGATTCCGTCGGCATCGGCGGCGCGCCCGACGCGGCTCGCTACGGCGATGCCGGCGCCGACACCGTCGGGCACATCGCCGCGCGCTGCGCCGAGGGGCGGGGCGACCGCGAGGGCCTGCGGCGGGGACCTCTGCGCCTGCCGAATCTCGCCGCCCTCGGCCTCGGCCTCGCGGCGCAGGGCGCCACGGGCCGCATCCCGCCGGGGCTTGAACCGCCCGAGAGCGGCCCGCGCGGCAGCCATGGCCACGCCGTCGAGACCGCCGCCGGAAAGGACACGCCCTCCGGCCACTGGGAGATCGCCGGACTGCCCCTCACCGAGCCTTGGGGACACTTCCCAGACCTGCTTCCCTCCTTCCCGCCGGAGCTGACGGCGGCGCTCGTCGCGGAAGCGGGCCTTCCCGGCATCCTCGGCGACCGCCACGCCTCCGGCACGGCCATCGTCGACGAACTCGGCGCGGAGCATCTGCGGACGGGCAAGCCGATCTGCTACACCTCGGCCGACAGCGTCTTCCAGATCGCCGCTCACGAGGAGACCTTCGGCCTCCAGCGGCTCTACGATCTCTGCGGGATCGCCCGCCGGCTCTGCGACCCCTACCGGGTGGGGCGCGTCATCGCCCGGCCGTTCATCGGCTCGGCCGAGCAGGGCTTTCGGCGTACCGGCAACCGCAAGGATTTCTCCGTCGCCCCGCCGGGGCCGACGCTCCTCGACATCGCCGTCGGAGACGGCCGCGCGGTCGTCAGCGTCGGCAAGATCGGCGACATCTTCGCCCACCGCGCCACCGGCACCGAGCTGAAACCCGGCCGCAACGGCGCCTGCCTCGACGCGGCGCTCGCCGCCATGGCCGACCTGCCCGAGGGCGGGCTCGTCTTCGTGAATCTCGTCGATTTCGACACCGACCACGGCCACCGGCGGGACGTGCCGGGCTACGCGGCGGAACTCGAGGCCTTTGACGCCCGCCTGCCCGAGATCGAGGCCGCTCTGCAGCCGGGCGACCTCTGCCTCGTCACCGCCGACCACGGCAACGATCCGACCTGGACGGGCACCGAGCACACCCGCGAACAGGTGCCGATCCTCGCCTTCGGGCCGGGTCTGCCCGCCCGCGCGCTGGGATGCCGCGAGAGTTTTTCCGACATCGGCGCGAGCGTCGCCCGGCATCTCGGGCTGCCCGCCCTAGAGTATGGAAAGCCCTGGTAAGACGGCCGAGGATCGGATCGGAGGGAGACGCCGCCCATGGACGACGACATCTGGACGCCGAAGCGTCCGGCCGCCCACGAGATCGGCCAGAAGCTCGACGACCTCTCCGTGGACGATCTCGAGGCCCGCGCCGCGTCGCTGCGCGCCGAGATCGAGCGTATCGAGGCGGCGATCACCGCCAAGCGCGCCGCCCTGGAGGCGGCGGGCTCGGTGTTCAAGCTGTAGCGCGCTGGGCGCGCTCCTCCTCGACGAGACGGGCCACGTCCTCCGGCTCGACCCGGTCCATCGTCTGGCGGATGCGGAAGGCGCGGGTCGGCTCGGCCGCGCGCATCACCAGCACCACCGTCTCCATGTCGGGACAGCCCGGATCGGGGCAGGCCAGCTCGTTGAGATGCAGCGCGTCGTCCTCGCCGAGGGCGAGGGCGGCGGAGATCTCGCCCTTGAGGCGGCCCGCCAGCGCGGCGCGCTCGGCGGAGCGCGACCGCCAGGCCTTGAGGCTGACGAAGGCCATCGCGCCCGGCGTCAGGCCGCCCGGTCCCAGACGGGGAACGGGTCGGGCAGGGAGCGGAAGGGCGCCGGATCGAAGCGCGTCGTCGCCACCGAGCCGACGAGGCAGGCGTCGAGCGCCGTGGTGATCGCGTCCCGGTCGAGATTCGTGCCGATGAAGACGAGCTCCTGGCGGCGGTCGCCCCAGACCGGACTCCAGACCTTCGTCAGGCGTTCCTGCATGGCATCGTCTCCGGGCCAGCGGGCGCGCGGCACCGCCGCCCACCAGTAGCCCATCGCCGAGACCCGCGCGACCGCCCCGGCGAGCGAGAACTCGCCGACCCAGTTCGGCCGCGTCGCCAGCCAGAAATGCCCCTTTGCGCGGATCAACCCCGGCCAAGTCTGCGCGACGAAGGCGCCGAAGCGCTCCGGGTGGAAGGGCCGCCGTGCCCGGTAGACGAAGGAGCCGATGCCGTACTCCTCCGTCTCCGGCCGGTGCTCGTGCGGGGCGTAGAGCTCCTTGAACCAGAGCGGGTGCCGCTCGGCGCGCTCCTCGCTGAACAGGCCGGTGTCGAGCACCTCGGCGAGCGGCACCTGCCCGTGGCGCGCCTCGACGATGCGGGCGTCGCCGTTGAGCCCGCGCACCACTGCTCGCACGAGGTCGAGCTGCGCGGAACTTGCGTCGCCGGCCTTGTTGATGACGATCACGTCCGCGAACTCGATCTGCTCCACGAGGAGGTCGACCAGCGTCCGCTCGTCGCCGTCGCCCGCCGTCTCGCCGCGGTCGCGCAGAAAGGCGTTGGATCCGTAATCCTTCAGGAGGTTCAGGGCGTCGACCACGGTCACCATGGTGTCGAGGCGCGCGATGTCGCTGAGCGCGGCCCCGTCCTCGTCGCGGAACGAGAAGGTGCTTGCCACCGGCAGCGGCTCGGCGATGCCCGTGCCCTCGATGAGCAGGTAGTCGAAGCGGCCTTCCTCGGCGAGGCGGCGCACCTCGGCCAGGAGGTCGTCCCGCAGGGTGCAGCAGATGCAGCCGTTGGTCATCTCCACGAGCCGCTCGTCCGTGCGCGACAGCCCGGCGCCGCCCTCGCGGACGAGATCAGCGTCGATGTTCACCTCGCTCATGTCGTTGACGATGACGGCGACGCGCCGGCCCTCTCGGTTGTTCAGGACGTGGTTGAGCAGCGTCGTCTTGCCGGCCCCAAGGAAGCCTGACAGGACGGTGACGGGCAATCGACGATCCACGGCAGGCTCCATATGCAACATTATTACATTGCTTGCATGAAGTGTGGCCGTCAAGCGTCGTCCGGGAGATTTCAGTCCACTTCTCGACAATGAATGCCTGGGCGCGTTTTCGGTGTGCTACAGCGGCGCCGGTGCAACCTGGGAGGCCCGTCGCTCGTCTCCCCTCAGGACGGACACGAGGAGCCGACGTGCGACCCTGGCGGGACAGCCCCAAGGACCGGCGCAGCTACCACCACGGCAACCTCAAGGAGGCGCTGATCGAGGCGGCGCGCCGCTTCATCGCGGAACGCGGGGTCGGCGGCTTCACCCTGGTCGATGCGGCTCGTCTCGTCGGCGTGACGCCGGCCGCGCTCTACCGGCATTTCCGCGGCCGGGAGGCGCTGCTCGAGGAGGTCGCCGGCCGCGGCTTCGCGGATCTCGCCGACCGGCTGGCCCGGGCGATCGGCTCGCAGGGCACGCCGCTCGAACGCTTCACCCGGATGGGCGAGGCCTATCTCGCCTTCGCCGAGGAGGAGCCGGGCTACTACGCGGCGATCTTCGACACCCGCAGCTTCGGAGCGCCCGTGCAGGCGGCGGAGACGCGGCCCGGCCCTTTCGACCTCCTCGTGGAGGCGCTGCGCTCGACCTTCCCCGCCGGCTTCGGCGGCGTCGATCCGCGCTTCGTGGCGCTGGAGGTCTGGGCGCTCTCGCACGGCCTCGCGACGCTGGCGGCAGCGGGCCAACTCCCCAAGGGTCCGGGCGTGCCGGACAAGTACGAGCTGCTGCGGGCCGGCGTCCTCGCCATCGTCCACGGGGCCGGCTCCCCCGCGCAGCGGCAAGGCCCTTGAAACCGCCTCTCGGCATCCGCATGTGAATGCTGTTCACATCAATGGGAGCCGTGAGCCGTGAGCTTTTCCACAACGTCGCGTTGGGCCGGTGGCGGCGCTTGCCGCAGCGGCCCCTTTCCCCGGCGCTCGATCGAGATCGGCGCCATCGTCGTGAGCTTCATCTACTGGTGGCCGCTGGGGCTCGCCCTGGTCGGCTGGAAGCTCGCGGGTTACCCAGCGGCCTCCGAGCTGCGGGACCTCGTCAAGGGCGGCCTCAAGCGCTGGCAGAGCGGCGACATGCGTCCGCCGTCCCGCTTCGCCCGGGCCTTCGCCGCGGCGGGTGCTGGCGGCTTCACCGGCAACCGGGCCTTCGACGACTACCGCCGGGCGGAGCTCGACAAGCTCGACGCCCAGCGCCGGGCGCTCCAGGAGGAGAGCCGCGCCTTCACGGCCTTCGTGGAGGAGCTTCGCCGGGCCAAGGACCGCGAGGAGTTCGACGCCTTCATGGCCAAGCGCCGCGGCGAGGAGCGCCGGAGCGAGGGCGGCCCGGCCGTCTGATCCGATCGTCCTGAGTGGTGAGGAGGGCTCCCGTCGCGAGGCGGGAGCCCTTCTTGCATCCGGCCGTCCGCCATGCGGAAACGGTCCGGGGAGGGCGCGAGACATGAACGCAACCGTGACGGTGGTCGATCATCCGCTGGTGCAGCACAAGCTGACGGTGATGCGCGACCGGGACTGCTCCACGAAGGGCTTCCGCCAGCTCCTCAACGAGATCGGCATGCTGCTCGCCTACGAGGTCACGCGCGACCTGCCGCTGGAGCCCGTGAGCATCGAGACGCCGGTCGCGCGGATGGAGGCGCAGCGCATCCAGGGCAAGAAGCTGGTGCTGGCGCCGATCCTGCGCGCGGGCGTCGGCTTCCTCGACGGGATGCTCTCGCTGGTGCCCTCCGCCCGCGTCGCCCATGTCGGCATCTACCGCGACCCGGAGACGCTCGAGGCCGTCGAGTACTACTTCAAGGCACCCTCGGACCTCGCCGACCGCACGGTGCTGGTCCTCGACCCGATGCTCGCCACCGCGAACTCGGCCGTCTCCGCCATCGGCCAGCTGAAGAAGCGCGGCGCCCGCGACCTGCGCTTCGTCTGTCTGCTCGCCGCGCCCGAGGGCATCGCCCGCCTGCAATCGGCCCATCCGGACGTGCCGATCTGGACGGCGGCGATCGACAGCCACCTCAACGACCACGGCTACATCGTGCCCGGCCTCGGCGATGCCGGCGACCGGATGTACGGCACCCGCTGAGCGCGGCCCTGCCAGCCAGCGGTCTTGCCAACCGGGCTCCGCGCCGCAATGAGGGGCCATCCACGGAGAGACCCGATGACAGGCACGCTTCCCGAGACCATGCGCCGGATCCGCTTCGACGGTGCCGGCGGACCGGAGGTCGCGAAGGTCGAGACGGCGCCGCTGCCGAAGCCGGGGCCGGGGCAGGTGCTGGTCGAGGTCGTCGCGGCGGGCGTGAACCGGCCCGACGTCATGCAGCGCCAGGGCCTCTACCCTCCGCCGAAGGGCGCCACCGAGATTCCGGGGCTGGAGATCGCCGGCCGCGTCGTCGCGCAGGGCGAGGGCGTCAGCGAGCCCGCCATCGGCGCGGAGGTCTGCGCGCTGGTCATCAGCGGCGGCTACGCGGAGTTCGCGGTGGCCGAGGCGGCGCAGTGCCTGCCGCGCCCGGCGCCGCTCTCGCTGGTCGACGCCGCCGGCATCCCGGAGACGTTCTTCACGGTCTACTCGACGGTGATCCAGCGCGGTCGCCTGAAGGCCGGCGAGACCTTCCTCGTCCATGGCGGATCGAGCGGCATCGGCTCGACGGCGATCCAGATCGCCAAGCGCCACGGGGCGCGGGTCATCACCACGGCGGGCTCGGCCGAGAAGTGCCGCTTCTGCGAGGCGCTCGGGGCCGACGCGGCGATCAACTACCGCGAGGCGGACTTCGCCGAGGAGATTAAGACGATCACCGGCGGCAAGGGCGTCGACGTGATCCTCGACATGATCGGCGCGAGCTACCTCCAGAAGAACCTCTCGGCGCTCGCCGTCGAGGGGCGGCTGGTGCTCATCGCCCTGATGGGCGGGCACAAGGCCGAGACCGTCAACATCACGCCGATCATGCTCAAGCGCCTCACCTTCACGGGCGCGACGCTGCGGGCCCGGCCGAACGCCGACAAGGCCGAGATCGCCGAGGGCCTGCGCCGGGACGTGTGGCCGGATCTCGACTCCGGCGCGATCCGGCCCGTGGTCCACGCCACCTTCCCCCTGGAGGCCGCGGCCGAGGCCCACGCGCTGATGGAGTCGAGCGCGCATCTCGGGAAGATCCTGCTCGTCACCGGCCGCTGACGGGAAACGGCAGGAACCAGCCGCGCCAAGCTCGCGTTCGACCTCCATCGAGCGCTCCGTCCCGGCGGAGCGCGTTCCGGCCCCGCGGGGGGCTCTACCGATCGAGGTGAGAGATGGCCGAACGCCTACCCGAGACCGACGCGCGCCAGGGCAGCAAGGGCAAGCCCATGCTGTTCGTGCTGATCACGAGCCTCCTCCTGCTCGGGATCGCCACCGCCGGCCTGCTGACCTGGCAGGGCACCAAGTCCCCGAACGACTACGCCAGCCGCAGCCAGGACGCCGCGCGCGGCGAGGTCACGGGCTCGGTCAGCGGCCAGCCCGGCTCGGCTTCGACGAACTCGAGCAACGTGCCGGCCGGCAACCCGGCCTATCCGTCGCCGGCCCAGCCGAAGACGGGCGCGGGCACGGAGCGTCCGAACCCGTAAGCGTCCAGGACGAGCGTTGGGAGCCGGTCCGCGAGAGCGGGCCGGCTTCAGCGCGTCGGGACGGGGTGCTCGCCGCGGTAGTCGTAGAAGCCGCGCTTGGTCTTGCGGCCGAGCCAGCCGGCCTCGACGTACTTCACGAGGAGCGGGCAGGGGCGGTACTTCGAGTCCGCGAGGCCCTCGTAGAGCACCTGCATCACGGCGAGGCAGGTATCGAGGCCGATGAAGTCCGCGAGCTGGAGCGGGCCCATGGGATGGTTGGCGCCGAGCTTCATCGCCGTGTCGATCGCCTCGACCGATCCGACGCCCTCGTAGAGCGTGTAGATCGCCTCGTTGATCATCGGCAGCAGGATGCGGTTGACGATGAAGGCCGGGAAGTCCTCCGACACCGTCGAGGTCTTGCCGAGCTTGGCGATGAAGCCCTTGGCCGCCTCGTAGGTCGGGTCCTCGGTCGCGATGCCGCGGATCAGCTCCACGAGCTGCATCGCCGGCACCGGGTTCATGAAGTGGATGCCGATGAAGCGCTCCGGCCGGTCCGTCGAGGCGGCGAGGCGCGTGATCGAGATCGACGAGGTGTTCGTGGCGACGAGCGTCTCAGGGCCGAGATGCGGGCAGAGCGCCGAGAAGATCTGGCGCTTGGTGGCCTCGTCCTCGGTCGCCGCCTCGATCACGAGGTCGCAGGTGGCGAGGTCGGAGAAGCCGTCCGCCCGCTGGACCCGCTCCCGCGCCTGCCGCCGCTGGTCCTCGTCGATCGTGCCCTTGGCGACCTGACGGGCGAGAAAGCCGTCGATGGTGGCGAGTCCTGAGTGGACACGCTCGGTCTCACGATCGTTGATGAGGACGTCGAGCCCGGCGACCGCGCAGACATGGGCGATGCCGCTGCCCATCTGACCGGCACCGACGATTCCGATCCGCTTGATGTCGATACTCATCTCTCGGCCCATTCCTCGGCGCACGTCCATGAGAGCACGCCACCGCCCCGCGAAATCATCCGCCGCGTCGGACTTCTAGACCATTCTCGCGCCGCCGTGCAGCCCTCCGCCCGGCGGCGCCGAGGCTCAGCCCTTCGCCTTGGCGACTTCCGCCTGAAGCTCGGGAACGACCTGGAAGAGGTCGCCGACGAGCCCGTAATCCGCGACCTGGAAGATCGGCGCGTCCTCGTCCTTGTTGATGGCGACGATGACCTTCGAATCCTTCATGCCGGCGAGATGCTGGATCGCGCCGGAGATGCCGACCGCGACGTAGAGGTCGGGCGCCACGACCTTGCCGGTCTGGCCGACCTGCCAGTCGTTCGGGGCGTAGCCGGCGTCGACCGCGGCGCGCGAGGCGCCGACCGCGGCGCCGAGGCTGTCGGCGAGCGGCTCGATCAGCTCCTTGAACTTGTCGGCCGAGCCGAGGGAGCGGCCGCCGGAGACGATGATCCTGGCCGCGGCCAGCTCCGGCCGGTCGGACTTGGCGATCTCCTCGCCCTTGAAGGAGGAGCCGGCCTGGCCGGGCGCGGCCGCCGAGACCGCTTCCACCGCCGCATCCGACCCGCCTTCGGCCGCCGCCTTGAAGGCGGCCGTGCGCACGGTGATCACCTTCTTCGGGCCCGGCGCCTGGACGGTCTGGATGGCGTTGCCGGCGTAGATCGGCCGCTCGAACGTGTCGGGCGAGACGACCTTGATGATGTCGGAGACCTGGGCGACGTCGAGGAGTGCCGCCACCCGCGGCAGCACGTTCTTGCCCGTGGTCGAGGCCGAGGACACGATCGCATCGTAGGGCTCGGCGACCGCGGCGATCAGGGCCGCGGTCGGCTCGGCGAGGGCGTGATCGTAGGCCGCGTCCTCGGCGACGAGCACCTTCTCGATGCCGTCGAGCTTGGCCGCGGCCGAGGCGACCGCGCTGGCCCCAGAGCCGGCGACGAGGCCGTGGACGGGCGCGCCGAGATCCTTGGCGGCGGTGAGGGCCTTCAGCGTGGCGTCCTTCACGGCGCCGTTGTCGTGCTCGATCAGGAGAAGGGTCGTCATCGTGGCGTTTCCTGGGGCGCGGCCGCCGGGCGCCTGGGGGCGGCCGCGAGCGGGCATCGGAGGGGACGGCGGCGGAGGGGGATCAGAGGACCCCGGCCTCGACCTTCAGCTTCTGGACGAGCTCGGCCGCGGAGGCGACCTTGACGCCGGCCGAGCGGCCCGGCGGCTCGGCGGTCTTGAGGACCTTCAGCTTCGGGGTCACGTCGACGCCGAGCGCCTCGGGGGCCAGCTCCTCGAGCGGCTTCTTCTTCGCCTTCATGATGTTGGGCAGCGAGGCGTAGCGCGGCTCGTTGAGGCGCAGGTCCGTGGTGACGATCGCTGGCAGCTTGAGGGCCACGGTCTGGAGACCGCCGTCCACCTCGCGGACCACGTCGACGGCGCCGTCGCCGAGCTCGACCTTGAAGGCGAAGGTGCCCTGCGGCCAGCCGAGCAGCGCGCCGAGCATCTGGCCGGTCTGGTTGGAATCGTCGTCGATCGCCTGCTTGCCGAGGATGACGAGCCCGGGGCTCTCCTTCTCGACAACGGCCTTGAGGAGCTTGGCGACCGCCAGCGGCTCGCAGTTCACGTCGGTCTTCACCAGGATCGCCCGGTCGGCGCCCATGGCGAGGGCGGTGCGCAGCGTCTCCTGGGCCTGCTGCGGCCCGATCGAGACCGCGACGATCTCCGTGACCTTGCCCTTCTCCTTCAGGCGGATCGCCTCCTCGACGGCGATCTCGTCGAATGGGTTCATCGACATCTTGACGTTGGCGAGCTCGACGCCGGACCCGTCGGCCTTGACGCGGATCTTGACGTTGTAGTCGACGACCCGCTTGACGGGCACCAGAACCTTCATGGCGGTCACGATCCTCCGAGTGAGACACAGAGCCGGCGGGCCGTCGCCCCCGTCCGGCGCCGTTGGCGCCGCAACATGCAAGCTCGGCCTCTTTACAGGGCGGCGGACCGTAACGGCCACATTTCCGCCTTGTCAACGCGAGCCGTGTGCACTGCGGCAGCGCGGTCGCCTCAGCGATTCTGGCCGGGCACCCAGAGCACGTCGCCGGCCCCGCCGGCATTGGCGGCGCGCGCGGCGACGAACAGAAAGTCGGAGAGCCGGTTGAGATACTGCACCGCCTCCGGCGAGACGGTCTCGGCCGCCGCCAGCGACACGGTGAGCCGCTCGGCCCGCCGGCAGACGGTGCGGGCGAGGTGGAGCGCGGCCGCCGCCGGCGATCCGCCCGGAAGCACGAAGGACTTGAGCGGCGACAGCGCCGCGTTGAGCGCGTCGATGTTCTCCTCGAGGCGCTTCACCTGCGCCGGCACGATCCGCAGGGGCTCGTAGGCCGGCGGCTCGACGCTCGGCGGCGTGGCGAGATCGGCGCCGAGGTCGAAGAGGTCGTTCTGGATGGCGCCGAGCATCGCGTCGAGCCCCGGCTCGGCGTGCAGCCGGGCGAGGCCGACGCAGGCGTTGGTCTCGTCGACCGTGCCGTAGGCCTCGACCCGCAGGTCGGCCTTGGAGCGGCGCTCGCCGTTGGCGAGCGCGGTCGTGCCGCGATCACCCGTGCGGGTGTAGATCCTGTTGAGAGTGACCACGCGGCACGCCTTCCGAGTTTCGCCGGGAGGCCGCGACCCTGGCCAAAACGCCGGCCGCCCGCAAGGCGGCCGGACCGTCCGACGTCAGAACGTGTAGCCGATCTTGCCGCCGTAGTTCGTCAGGCCGCGGTTGTTGGCGCACAGGCCGGCGTTCGACATGTGCTCGATGGTGGCCATGATGCTCCAGTGCTCGGTGATGCGGAAGCCGAGCGCCGCGGCCTCGCGGAACAGCGGCGAGCAGCCGAGGGAGTTGAAGCCGTAGGGGGTAAAGGCCTTCGGCCCGGTGTAGCCGTTATGGGCGGCGCCGCCGAAGAAGCCGTCGAGGAACACCCGGCGCCCGAAGGTCTCTGGGAAGAGGTCGACGCTCCAGGTCGCGCCGAGATAGGCGTAGCTGGTGCGGCCGCCGGTGTTGTAGCTGCCGCCGACCGTCGCGCGGGGCACGAAGGCCTGCCAGAACGGGTCCTGGAACACGATCGGCTTCGCGAACAGGATCTCGCCGACGACGTTGGCGGTGCTGAAACCGCGGGCCTTGCCCTCGGCGCTGCCGGGATCCTGGACAGTCCCGCCGATGCGCAGCTCCGAGACGATCGAGTAGGGCTGGGCGGGAGGAGCGTAGGCGAGCGGGGCGGGGGCCCTGGCGCCCCCGAGATCGGCGGCCTGAGCGACGGTGAGGCCGGAAGCGGCGAGGACGCCGAGGAGAATCCGGGCAGTGGGTGACGTCATTGGCGGCCGGTCCGTCCATTTCAATCCGTCTCGACTATCACGCCGACCGGACCGCAGCCCGTGAATTCATCCGGCGCCTGTGCTTTTGCTGAACCTGTGGGGCGCGAACGCCACACTCGGCCGCTCTCGCCGGCCATCCCCGGCACGGCCAGCCGAGGATCGGACGTTCAGGACGGGGCCGCCACGGAGATGAACCGATGACTCATCCTCGGCACGGCATCCGCATCGCCGATGCGCCCCTCGCGCAGGGAAGCTTCCCAATCCGGCGCGAGGCGGCGCGAGCCGCGATCGGGGCGGGGCTGTCGGTGACGGCCTGCCTGATGCCGGGGGCGGTTTGGGCCCAGGACGAGGCCCGCGTGGTCGGGTTGTGGAAGCTCGTGTCCTACGAGGTGGAGGCCCGCGCCGACGGCACGAAGCTGCCGGCGATGGGCGAGCGTCCGACCGGCTACGTCATCTTCACGCCGGAGAAGCGCGTCTTCTTCATCCTCACCGGCGAGGGCCGCAAGCCGGCGGAGAGCGACGCGCAGCGCGCGGCCCTCTTGCAGACGCTCGTCTCCTATACCGGCCGCTACCGGCTCGACGGGGACAAGTGGACGACCAGCGTCGACGTGGCCTGGGACCCGAAATGGATCGGGACGGAGCAGACCCGCTCCTTCACCCTCGAAGGCGATCGCCTGCAAGTGCTCACCCCCTGGCGGGTCATGCCCAACTGGGCCGACCGCGGAGAGACCCGCAGCATCGTGACCTTCGAGCGCGCCAAGGAGTGAGCAAAGGCGCGTGTCCGGAGCCCGCGGTCAGGCCGACCGCCACCAGACCACGCCCATGATGACGATGATCGCGACGAACTGGAGCAGCACGCGCAGGCGCATCAGGCGCTGCGAGAGGTTGGCGCTGCCGCCGCGCATCATGTTCACGAGGCCGAGCAGCAGCACCACCGCGACGGCGGCGCAGGCGACGAGGACGAGGGTGTTGGAGGACATCATCGGTCGAGCTTTCCGGGGACGATCGGTCTGCGGCCGTCTTACGCTTCCGGACGGCCGGGCGGCAGGCCGCGCGCCCGGTCAATTGCGACGCAGCAGTCGCTCGAAATAGTCGAGCTCCTCGCGCGGGCGGCTCGGGTCGCCGAGCTTGCGGCGCAGCTCCTCCATGATCTTGCGGGCCCGCTGGACGGCGGACTCGTCGGCGCCCGGCACGCGCACCCTTCCGTCGGAGGTCTCCCGGCCCTTGGTCGGGCGGCCGAGGGGGTCGTCGTCGCGGTTGCCCGCCTGCCCCTGCGGGCCGCCCTGCTGGTTGCCCTCCTGCTCGCCCTGGCCCTGGCCCTCGGCCTCGGCCATCTCCTGCATCTGCTTGGACATGCCCTCGGCGCCGCGCTTCAGCCCGTCGAGGGCGCGGCCCTGCGCGTCGACCGCGTCGCCCTGGCGGCCCTCGCGCAGGGCCTGCTCGGCCTCGCGCATGGCGCCCTCGGCGTCGGAGAGCCCTTCCTCGCCCTGGGCGCCGTTCTCCTTCATGCGCTTCTGGAGGTCCTCGAGGCGCCGCCGCAGGGCCTGCTGGCGCTCTCCGGGGTTGCCGTCCGCCTGGCCCTGACCCGGCCCCTGACCCTGGCGGCGCTCCTGGCCGCGCTGGCCCGGCTGCTGGTCGCCGCTCTCGCCCTGCTGGCCCTGGCCGCCCTGCTGGGGCTGGCGCCCCTGTCCCTGCTGCTGTCCCTGCGGCTTCCCGCCGGGACGGCGCTGCTGGCCCTGTTGATCCTCCCGGAAGGTCTCGTCGCGCAGCTCCTGCTGGTCGCGAGTCATCGCGTCGAGCTCGCGCATCTGCTTCTGCATCTCGCGGGCGGTCTGGTCGGGCTTACCCCCGCGGTCGGCGCTCTGGAGGTTCTCGAGGGTGTTGCGCAGCTCCTCCATCAGGCGCTGCGCCTCGGCCGTGTCGCCCCGCTTCATGGCGTCGGCCATGTCCTGGATCATCTTCTGGAGCTGGTCCGGCGTGACCGTCTTCGCGCCCCGCTGCGGCTGCTGCTGCTCGCCGCGCTCGGCGCCGTCCTTGTTCTGCTGGCGCTGGGCGAACTCCTGCATGAACTTGTCGAGCGCCTGCTTCAGCTCCTGGGTGAGGCGCTGGATCTCCTCGTCGGAGGCGTTGCGGTCGATGGCGTCCTTGAGGCGGTCCTGCGCCTGGCGGAGCTGCTTCTCGGCGTCCGAGAGGTCGCCATCCTCGATCTTGAGGGCCATCTCCCAGAGGAGCGCGGCGACCTCGCGCAGGCCGTCGTCGTCGCGGGCCGCGCGCAGCCGCGAGGTCGCGGTGCGCAGGCCGAGATAGACGCTCGGGTTCGGGGTGAACTGGTCGGGGGCGATCAGCAGCGCGTCGAGGGCGGTCTGGGCATGGAGACGGCCCTCGTCGGGCCCGGTGAGGAGCCGGCGGCGCTCTTCTGCAAGCGCCCGCGCCAGCGGGTCCCGGAAGGGCCGGGCCGGCAGAGTCATCTCGGCGGGCTCGGTGCGGCCCTCCTGGCCGGCCTCGTCCTTCACGACGATGTTGAAGCGCACCCGCGCGCCGGACCACGGATTGTCGGTGAGGTCGACCAGCGTCTTGGTGTCGGTCTCGCCGCTGGTGTCGGAGGGCAGCGCCAGGGGGATGCGCGGCGGCGGCACCAGGGCGCGCCCCGCCTTCAGCGGCTCGACGATGCCCTCGGCGGAGGCGAGGCCGTAATCGTCCTTGGCACGGTAGGTGAGGTTGAAGGTGCCGCGCCCGTTCACCTCCGGGCCGCCGACGCTGCGCACCTCCGGCGGCAGATCGGGGATGGCGTCGATGACGAGACGCTGCTCGGCGCCGCCCGCCGTCACCCTCAGCTCGGAGACGGGACCGACGATGCGGAAGCGCTCCTCACGCAGATCCGGACGCGCGGGCTTGCCGGGCAGCCCCTCCAGGCCGGAATGGGGAACGAGGCTCGCCTCGCCCTCGCCGGCGATGCGCACCACGAGCTGGGAATTCACCGGCGCCCGCAGACGGTGCTCGGCGCCCGAGAGGGCGACGATGAGCGGCGGCATCCGCGTGTAGAGGGGCGGATCGATCCAGCCGTCGACCCGGAAGCTCGGGCCGGGAGGCGGAGGCTCGCGCCAGTCGAACGCCGCGCCGATGCGCCCGCGCCACTCGCTGCCGGCGACGAACAGGCTCGCGGCGCAGGCGACGATCAGCGCGGCGCGGAGCGCGTAGGGGTCGCGCCGGGGCATCTCCGGGCGGGGCGGGCCGACGGTGAGCCGCGCCACCGCCTCGGCTGCCCGCCGCTGGTGGAGCGCCCAGAGGGCGCGGGTGGCCGGGTCGGCATGGCCGAGGGCGAGGTTGTCCTCGACGGCCGAGGCCGGATCGTGCGCGGAGCCGCCGGAGCGGGCGGCCTCCCGGTCGATGCGCGCCAGCGCCTCCCGCCGGCCGGGCCTGCGCAGGCCGGCGAGGGGGTAGGCGGCGAGGATCAGCAGCCCGGCGAAGACGGCGAGCCCCGCCATCCGCCAGCGCGGCCCGAGGTCGAGCCAGAGCCCGAGCCAGGACAGGACCACGAAGAGCCCGGCGACGCCGGCGATCCGCCAGAGCAGCGGCCAGGCCCGCTCCCACAGCCCGGCGAGGCTCGCGCGCCGCACCAGGGCGTCGAGCCGGGCGCGGGCCGGGCCGGCGGCGGAGTCGTGTCCGGGCCTGGTGTCGCTGCTCACGCGGATGTGCCGTTCCTCGTCTGGCCGGTCGGGAGGCTAGCACGGTGCCCCCCGCCGGACGCCGGGTCAAATCAGCCCAGCCCGCGTCTGTCAGCGGGACCGTTCGGACCCATCTTCCCGGACGCATCCTCGACGAGGCCGCCATGAGCGACGACGCGCAGCAATTCGCGAGCGACAACTACTCCGGCATCTGCCCGGAGGCCTTCGCCGCGATGGAGGCGGCCAATCGCGGCCACGCCCCGGCCTACGGGGAGGACGCCTGGACGATCCGGGCAGCGGACGCGCTGCGCGACCTGTTCGAGACGCGCTGCGAGGTGTTCTTCGCCTTCAACGGCACGGCCGCGAACTCGCTGGCGCTCGCCTCGCTCTGCCAGTCCTACCACAGCGTGATCTGCGCCGACTCCGCCCATGTCGAGACCGACGAGTGCGGCGCGCCGGAGTTCTTCTCCAACGGCTCGAAGCTGCTCGCGGTGCGCACCGCAAACGGCAAGCTCGACCCACAGGCGATCCGCAGCGTCGCCATGGCCCGCAGCGACATCCACTTCCCGAAATGCCGGGTGGTGACGCTGACCCAGCCGACCGAGACCGGACAGGTCTACACGCTCGACGAGATCCGGGCGATCGCGGCGACCTGCCGGGTGCTGGGGCTCAGCCTGCATATGGACGGCTCGCGCTTCGCCAACGCCTGCGCCAGCCTCGGCTGCGCGCCCGCCGACATGACCTGGCGGGCGGGCGTCGACGTGCTCTGCTTCGGCGGCACCAAGAACGGCATGCACGCGGGCGAGGCGGTGATCTTCTTTGATCCGAGCCTCGCGGAGGATTTCGGCTACCGCTGCAAGCAGGCCGGGCAGCTCGCCTCGAAGATGCGCTTCCTCGCCGCCCCCTGGGTCGGGATGCTGGAGAGCGGGGCCTGGCTCAGGAACGCCGCCCACGCCAACGCCTGCGCAAGGCGCTTCGCGGAGGGCGTCGCCGGGCTGCCGGGGATCGAGCCGCTCTTTCCCGTCGAGGCGAACGCGGTGTTCCTGCGGATGCCGCCGCCGGTCATGGAGGCCCTGCGGGCGCGGGGCTGGCGATTCTACACCTTCATCGCCGGGGGCGCCCGCTTCATGTTCGGCTGGGACACGCAAGGCCCCCGCCTCGACGCGCTGGTCCGCGACCTCGCCGAGGCCTGCGCCGATCAGGCGGAGAGCCAGTCCGGCACGCGGTCGAGACCGATGAGCTCGTCATAGGTCTGGCGCGGGCGGATCACCGCGCTGCGCTCGCCGTCGACCATCACCTCGGGCACGAGGAGCCGGGTGTTGTAGGTGCCGGCCTGGACGGCGCCGTAGGCGCCCGCGGTCATCACGGCCAGAAGGTCGCCGGGCTTCGGCTCGGGCATCTCGCGGTTCAGGGCGAGATAGTCGCCGCTCTCGCAGACAGGGCCGACCACGTCGGCGGTGAGGCGCGGCGTCTCGGCGGCCGGCTCCGCGACGGGGCGGATCGCGTGGTAGGCCTCGTAGAGGGTCGGGCGGATGAGGTCGTTCATCGCCCCGTCGACGATCACGAAGACGCGGCCCTCGGAGCGCTTCACGTAAAGGACCCGCGTGACCAGGATGCCGGCGTTGCCCGCGATCATGCGGCCGATCTCGAAGACCGGGCGTAGGCCGAGCGGCGCGAAATGCGGGCGCAGCACCGCGGCGAGCGCCTGGGGGTCAGGTGGGGGCGCGTTGTCGTCCCGGTAGGGGATGCCGAGTCCGCCGCCGAAATCGATGTGATGGAGCGCGTGCCCGTCCGCGATCAGGTCGCGGGCGAGGCCAGCGAGGAGGCGCGCGGCGGAATCGAAGGGCGCGAGATCGGTGATCTGGCTGCCGATATGCATGTCGACGCCGGAGACGGCGAGGCCGGGGAGCGCGGCGGCGCGGGCGTAGACCTCCCGCGCGCGGGTGATCGGGATGCCGAACTTGTTCTCGTACTTGCCCGTCGAGATCTTGGCGTGGGTGCCGGCGTCGACGTCCGGATTCACCCGGATCGAGACCGGCGCGCGGAGCGACAGGCTGGCCGCGACCTCGGAAAGGGTCTCCAGCTCCGGCTCGCTCTCGACGTTGAAGCAGAGGATGCCGGCCTTCAGCGCGGCGGCCATCTCGCCGCGCGTCTTGCCGACGCCGGAGAACACGATCCGCTGCGGGTCGACGCCGGCCGCGAGCGCCCGGCGCAGCTCGCCCTCCGAGACGATGTCCATGCCGGCGCCGAGGCGGGCGAGGCTCGTGAGCACCGCCTGGTTCGAGTTCGCCTTCATCGCGTAGCAGACGAGGGCGCTATCGTCGGCGAAGGCCTCGGCGAAGACCCGGTAGTGCCGCTCCAACGTGGCGCGGCTGTAGCAGTAGAACGGCGTCCCGACCTCGTCGGCGAGGCGGGCGAGGTCAACCTCCTCGGCGTGGAGGCGTCCGTCGCGGTAGTGGAAATGATGCATCGGTGGCTCGGCGCGGCAGGGGCGCGGGACCGGGCCCGCCCGGCCGCGTCGCGGCTCAGCCGCCTATCACAGCAGCGGGTCGAGGATGAAGGGCTGCTTCGGGATGGTGTAGCCGCGCTTGGCGCCGCGGCTCGTCTCGATCGGCGCGTCCGAGCCGCCCGGCGCCAGGGCGGAGGCGGGTAGCTCGTCGCCCTCGGCCACGGCGGAGCGGGCCGGCGCGGACGATCCCTCGCTCTGGCCGATGCTGCCCGGCAGGGCCCGCGACGAGGCGGGCGAGGGGCTCGCAGGCCGCTCGCGGGCGGAGGCGTTCGGCGCCTCGAGTGCGCCCTTGCGGCCGCAGCCGGCGGTCAGGCCCAGCAGCGGGACCAGCAGGATCGCCGCGGCGATCCTCAGGGAAGAGCCCCGGCGCGCGGGGAAGGGCGTCGTCGTCACGTCAGCAAACCGCTTTCCGGCAGAGCGTGCCCGGCGGCGCGTGCGCGGGGCCGGGCGCACCTTAGCCGTATCCTGCGGCCGGCGCGAGCGCCCCCGCGCAACAGGGCCTACTTGCCCTTCTTGCCGGCGCCGCTGCCCGCGTAGGCGTCGATGGCGCGGCGACAGTTCTCGGAGAGCTTGTCCCAGTTCTTCTCGAAGCACTGCTCCAGCGCCGGGTCCTCGGGGGCGAGGTTGCCGCAATAGGTCAGGTAGTCGCCGGTGCAGTACTTCTTGATGGTCTCGTTGCCCTTCTTCATCTTCGGCGCCGGATCGGCGAGGGCTGGGCCCGCGCCGAGGGTGAGGCCGACGGCGAGCGCGAGGGAGGTCAGCGGCTTGAGCATGAACTCTCGATTCCGTGATGATCGGGGGAGAATGGCCCCCCGATGATGCCATTGCGTGGTCGAATAAAGGCGGGACTGCGCGCGATGCGCCCCCGTCTCGGGCCGAGGCTCAGGTGGAGCCGACGGCCCGCGCGGGAAAGGACTCGGCCTTGGGGAGGCGCTGGCGGCCGGTGATCTGATCGGCGACCTCGCCGATTCGCCGCCTCAGATCGGCATCCTCCGCACGCATCTCTGCGAGCGCCGCCTCGCGCGCGTCGGACAGGGCGGATTCCGCCGCCGCGAGGCGTTCGCCGAGCGCCGCACGCTGGCTGGCATCGGAGGACGCCGGCCGTTCGTGCAGCGCCTCGAGGGCGTCGAGAAGCTCGACATGGGCGTCTTCGAGGGCGGCGAGCGCGGCGAGGGCCGTCGCGTTCTCCCCACGCGTCGTACCGAGCTCGGTTTCGATGCGGGCGATGGTGGCCCGGTCGGCCGCCAGGAGCCGGTCCCGCTCGGAGATGTCGCCCTCGCGGGCCTTCACGTCGCGGGAGAGCGCCGCGATCTCCATGGTGCGAGCGCCGATGGCGGCGAGATCGGCGTGACGGGCGGCGTGGGCCGCCTCGACGCGGCGCTCCAGGCGGCGCTGCTCGACGGCGAAGGCCGCCCGCAGGTGGTCGCGCTCCGCGGCGACCTCCCGCTGCGAGAGCGGCAGCATCGCCTCCACCCGGCGGCGGGACAGTCGCAGGGCGCGGGCGTTCAGGGCCGGCAGGAACAGGATCGCGCCGAGGCTCGCCACGAGGAAGCCGAGCGCGAAGATCATCACCGTCTCGATCACGCCCGCCCGCCGTCCTTCCGCTTTCTCGCCGCCCGGAGCGCTCCTTTAGCGCGATCCGCCGGCGCTGTCGCGGGGCCGGCTCAGAACGGGTTCCAGGTCGGCCGCGCGGTGAACTTCAGATAGCCGACGTTTATCCCGAGCCGGGCGCCAACGCCGGTGCGGATCGGCACCACGACGATGCCGTCCGAGGTCGTCGCCGTCATGCCGAAGCCGCCGATGAAGTAGGCGGAGCCGTCGACGCCGCCGAAGCGGCGGTAGAGGTCGCGCACGCTCGACAGGTTGTAGACGAGCATCATGGTGCGGGCGCCCTCGCCCCCGACGTCGAAGCCCAGCGTGGGGCCCTGCCAGTAGATCCGGCGCTCGCCGGCGTTGCGGGTGTAGAGCGTGCCCTCGCCGTAGCGCAGGCCGCCGACGATGGCGCCGGAGGCCTCCTGGCCGAGGATGTAGCCGTTGGGCTCGCCCCAGCGCCGCGTCGCCTCCTGCACCGTGAGGGCCAAGCCGCGGGAGACCGAGCCGAAGAACTTGTGGCCGGAGTCGACGATCTCGGCGGGGCGGAACGCGTCCGGGTTGCCGGGGTCCTCGCCGCGGGCCTGGGTCGCGACGCCGCCGAGCGCCACGGAGCCGAGAAGGCCGAGCATCAGGGCGAGGCTGGCGCGCCGGTCGGCGCGGGTGTGAACTGGGGTCGTCATGCGTCCTCCACGGCGGCCGGAGCCGCTCCGTCGCGGGCGGGGCGGCGAGGGGCGTCGCCACCGGCCCGGGCCGATTGAACCCGGCAATTGCGGCCGAACCCGTCACGGGTGGACGCCGGCTCGCCGGAGAGGTTTGCGCCGCGCCGCCTCGTGCGTACGAACCGTGCGGGAAGCGCGGGCGCAGGGACCCACGATTCGGACGCGAGCATGGACCGGAATTCCGCAAGATGTGGTTAACGCGCCGTCAATCGCTGGCCCTGGCGCTGCTCGGAGCGGGGCCGGCGCACGCCCTGCCGGCGCTTCCCGACGTCGACCTGCTGGCGCTGCGCGGCTTCGATCCGGTGAGCTACTTCCTGCCGGAGGGCCCGAGGGCCGGGCACCCGGCCTTCGAGCTTTCCTGGCGGGGCCGGGTCTGGCGCTTCGTCGGCGCGGCCAATCGCGAGGCCTTCCGCCGGGATCCGGCGGCCTACGCGCCGCGCCTCGGCGGCTTCGATCCGGTCGGGATGGCGAACAGGCGCATCGTCGACGCCGATCCGCTGATCTTCGCGGTGATCGAGAACCGGCTCTACCTGTTCCGTGATCGCGATCGCCGGGACGCCGCGCTCGCCGATCCGGACCTCGTCCGGCGGGCCGAGGCGGAGTGGCCGGCGCTGCGCGGCGTCACCGAGGGCACGCCCCCGGATTAGCCGGCCGCCAAGGCGATCCTCTCGGCGATCCGCTCGCCGAGCCCCCTGTCGCCGAGCGCCGCGAAGGGGCCGTTGCGGTAGCCGTCGCCGTGCCCGCCGTAGCGGATCGGGCCGCCGTCGGGCGTGACGACCGCGCCGCCCGCCGCCGCGACGATGTGATCGCCCGCGGCCGTGTCCCATTCCATGGTCGGGCCGCAGCGCACGTAGAGATCGGCTTCCCCGCAGGCCACGAGGCCGAACTTCAGGGCCGAGCCGGCACCGCGTCGCCCGGCGACGGGCAGCGCGGCGAGGCAGGCCTCCGTCGCCGCGTCGCCATGCCGGCCGCTGACGAGCGCGGTGAGACCCTCCGCCGGCGCCGCCCGCACCCGCACCGCTCTGTCGGCGCCCGGCCGCCCCTCGACGACCGGCGCCTCCCGCGCCGTATCGCCGGCGAACCAGACCCGGCCGAGGCCCGGCGCGGCCAGCGCCGCCGCCACCGGCCGCTCGCCTGCGACGAGGGCGATGTTGACCGCGTACTCCGGGCTGCGGGCGAGGAACTCGCGCGTCCCGTCGAGGGGGTCGACCAGGAAGAACAGCGGAGCGGGCCGCACTGCGCGGCAGGTCTCTTCGGCGATCACCGGGATGCCCGGCCAGCGCGCCGCCAGCGCCGCGAGGATCAGCTGCTCGGATTCGAGGTCGGCGACGCTCGCCGGGGAGCCGTCCTCCTTGAGGTGATGCGCGCACGGACCCCCGTGATGGGCCCGGAGCACCTCGCCCGCCGCACAGGCGATCTCGGCGAGGGCGGCCGCGATCTCGGCGCGTTCGGTCGGGCTCGGTGTCATCGGGTCGTCATGCCCGAGGGCCGTCCCCGTGTCGACGGCCGGGACCGCGAACGCTTTCCAAAGGCCGGCGCGGCGTCTATCCGTGCCGCCTACCGATCGGAAGCCCCTCGCGCGGAGCGCGCCATGACCGCCCTGAACCTCGACGCCCTCGACCTGTCCGCCCTGCTGTGCTCGCGCGTCTGCCACGACGTCATCAGCCCGGTCGGCGCCATCGTGAACGGTCTCGAGGTGCTGGAGGACGATTCCGACGAGTCGATGCGCGAGTTCGCCCTCGACCTGATTCGCAAGAGCGCCAAGACGGCCTCCGCCCGGCTCCAGTTCGCGCGCATCGCCTTCGGGGCGGCGGGCTCGGCCGGCTCCTCCATCGATCTCGCCGACGCCGAGAAGGTGTCCCGCGGCATGTTCGCGGACGAGAAGACGCAGCTCACCTGGAGCGCGCCGCAGGCCCTGTTCCCGAAGAACAAGGTCAAGCTGCTCCTCAACCTCGTGATGATCGCCACCGGCGCCATCCCCCGCGGCGGCCTGCTCGACGTGGTCGTCGCCGGCACCGCCGAGGAAGCGACGATGACGATCAAGGCCAAGGGCAGCTACGCGCGCATCCCGCCGCATGTCGAGGAGCTGATCGCGGGCCGCTCCGAGACCGGCACCGTCGACGCTCACGGCATCCTGGCCTTCTACGCCGGCCTCGTGGCGCGGGCGGCGGGCATGCGCGTGTCGCTGTCCATCGAGGGCGACACCGTGACGGTCCACGCCGAGCCCGGCGCGGCGCCCGCCGCTGCGACGGAGGAGGGGCCCGGCGACACCGGGCTCGCGTGAAGCACGAACACGAGGTTGTGTCCAAAGGTAAACGGGTGTCAACCTAATCTTCGCGCCTAGAAAGGTTGCGCGAAACGCTTCCCTAACCTCTCTCGTTCACTGTCGCGACTGCACGGACTTGTCGTGCTGCGTGAACGAGTACCGTCGATGGACGATCTGCTGCGTGAATTCCTGACCGAGAGCAGCGAGCACCTCGATACCGTCGATACGGAACTCGTGAGGTTCGAGCAGAACCCCAACGACGAGACGATCCTCCGGAACATCTTCCGGCTGGTCCACACCATCAAGGGCACCTGCGGCTTCCTCGGCCTGCCGCGCCTCGAGGCGCTCGCCCACGCCGCCGAGACCCTGATGGGACGTTTCCGCGACGGCCTGCCCGTCAGCGGCGCCTCGGTGACCCTGATCCTCTCGACCCTCGACCGTCTGAAGGCGATCCTCGCCGACCTCGAGGCCACCGGCTCAGAGCCCGCCGGCTCCGACGACGACCTCATCGGCGCCCTGGAGCGCATGTCGGAAGGCCCCGCCGAGCCCGCACCGGCCCCCGCCAAGCCCGAGCCGGCCCTGCCCGAGCCCGTCGTCCGCGAGCTGAAGCCCGGCGAGGTCTCGCTGGAGGACCTGGAGCGCGCCTTCATGGAGGCGCCCGGTCCCGACGACTTCTCCGCGCCCGCCGCCGAGCCCCCCGCGCCGGAGCCCGTGGCCGAGATCGCCGCTCCCGAGCCCCGACCTGCCAAGGCTCCGGCCAAGGCCGCCGGCGAAGCGCCCGCCGCCCCGTCCGAGGGCGAGGGGGCCCTCGCCAAGGTGCAGACGATCCGCGTGAACGTCGATACCCTCGAGCACCTGATGACCATGGTCTCCGAGCTGGTGCTGACCCGCAACCAGCTCCTCGAGATCGCCCGCCGCCACGACGACACCAGCTTCAAGGTGCCGCTGCAGCGGCTGAGCCACGTCACCGCCGAGCTGCAGGAAGGCGTCATGAAGACGCGCATGCAGGCGATCGGCAGCGCCTGGCAGAAGCTGCCGCGCGTCATCCGCGATCTCTCGGCGGAGCTCGGCAAGCAGATCGATCTCGTGATGGTCGGCGCCGAGACCGAGCTCGACCGCCAGGTCCTCGACCTGATCAAGGACCCGCTCACCCACATGGTCCGCAACTCGGCCGATCACGGCCTCGAGTCGACCATCGAGCGCGTCGCCGCCGGCAAGCCGGCCCGCGGCACCGTGCGGCTCGCCGCCTATCACGAAGGCGGCACCATCACGATCGAGATCTCGGACGACGGGCGCGGCCTCAACCTGCCCGCCATCCGCAAGAAGGCCGTCGAGCGGGGGATCGCCTCCCCCGCCGAGATCGAGAAGATGAGCGACGCGCAGGTCGCGAAGTTCATCTTCCATGCCGGCTTCTCGACGGCCAAGGCCGTGACCTCGGTCTCCGGCCGCGGCGTCGGCATGGACGTGGTCAAGACCAACATCGAGACCATCGGCGGCGTCATCGACATCAACACCGAGCTCGGCCGCGGCACCACCTTCACCATCAAGATCCCGCTGACGCTCGCCATCGTCGCCGCGCTCATCGTGCGCTCCGGCGCGCAGCGCTTCGCGGTGCCGCAGGTGGCGGTGCTGGAGCTGGTGCGCGTCGGGCCGGAGGCGAACCAGCGGGTCGAGCGCATCAACGGCTCGCCGGTGCTGCGCCTGCGCGAGCGGCTGCTGCCGATCGTCACCCTCGCCGGCATCCTCGGCCAGCCCGACGAGGCGGAGGCCGAGAGCGGCTTCGTGGTCGTCGCCCAGGTCGGCCGCCAGCGCTTCGGCATCCTCGTGGACGAGGTCTTCCACACGGAAGAGATCGTCGTGAAGCCGATGTCGACCAAGCTGCGCCACATCCCTCTGTTTGCCGGCAACACCATCCTCGGCGACGGCGCCGTGGTGCTCATCGTCGATCCCAACGGCATCGCCCGCCAGGTCAGCCAGGGCCCGCAGGAGGCCGGCGGCACCAGCGAGGGCGAGGGCGAGGAGATCGGGGCGCAGGACGCCACCGCGACGCTCCTCGTGTTCAAGGGCGGCGCGGGCGCCTTCAAGGCGGTGCCCCTCTCCCTGGTCACGCGCCTGGAGGAGATCGACGCCTCCAAGATCGAGTGGCTCGGCGGCCGTCCGGTCATCCAGTACCGCGGCAAGCTGATGCCGCTGGTGCCCGCCGATCCCGACATCGTGGTGCGCAGCGAGGGCACGCAGGCGCTCGTCGTCTTCTCGGACGGCGACCGCTCCATGGGCCTCGTCGTCGACCAGATCGTCGACATCGTGGAGGACCGGCTCGACATCGAGCTCGCCGCCGATCGCTCCGAGCTCATCGGCTCGGCGGTGGTGCGGGGCCGGGCAACGGACATCATCAACATCGCCCACTTCCTGCCGCTCGCCTACGACGACTGGGCGCGGGGCCCGCGCAAGGCCGCCCGCCGCGAGGCGACGGTGCTGCTCGTGGACGACTCCGCCTTCTTTCGCGAGATGCTGACCCCGGTCCTCAAGGCCGCCGGCTACGCCGTCGTCACCGCCGAGAGCGCCGAGAAGGGTCTCGCCGCCCTCAAGGCCAACGCCCGCATCGACGTGGTCGTCACCGACCTCGAGATGCCCAACCGCAGCGGCCTCGAGTTCATCGCCGACATGCGCAAGGGCGATCCGCGGCTCGCCGCGATGCCGGTGGTCGCGCTCTCCAGCGCGCTCGGCGCCGACATGATCGACCGCGCCAAGGCGCTGGCCGTCACCGACCTCGTCGCGAAGTTCGACCGCAGCGGCCTCATCGCCGCGCTGGCCGAGCTCGGCGCCGGCGAGATGGCCCAGGCCGCCTGAGACCGCACGAAGGATCCCGGAGCATGACGATGATGCAGGCCGCCAACGCCAACGCCGCCGATGCGGGCGCGACCTCGGACTACGTGACGGTGTTCATCGGCGAGACCATGTTCGGCCTCGCCATCGACCGGGTGCACGACGTGTTCATCCCCGCCGGGATCACGCCGGTGCCGCTCTCGCCCCCGGAGATCGTCGGGCTGCTCAACCTGCGCGGCCGCGTCGTGACCGCGATCTGCCTGCGCCGCCGGCTCAACATGCCGCCCGCCGAGGAGGCGCGGTCCGAGTCGATGGCGATCGGCATCGAGCAGGCCGGGGAGACCTACGCGCTCGTCGTCGACGGCGTCGGCGAGGTCCTGAAGCTCGGCGCCGACACCCACGAGCCCGTGCCGATCAACCTCGATCCCCGCTGGCGCGGCGTGGCGCTCGGCGTCCACCGCCTCGACGGGCGCCTCCTCGTGATCCTCGACGTCGACGCCGTCCTGGCCTTCACGGCCTCGGGTCACGGCGCGGCCGCCGCCTGATCGCTCGGGGAACCGCCGCCATGAAGACCTGCCTCATCGTCGACGACTCGGCCGTCATCCGGAAGGTCGCCCGCCGCATCATGGAGACCCTCGGCCTCGCGGTCAGCGAGGCCGAGGACGGCGAGAAGGCGCTCGCGCACTGCGCGCAGGAGATGCCCGACGCGATCCTCCTCGACTGGAACATGCCGAACATGGACGGCTACGCCGTGCTCAAGGCGTTGCGCCGGTCCGAGGGCGGCCACCACCCCAAGATCCTGTTCTGCACGACCGAGAACGACGTCGGCGCCATCGCCCGCGCGCTTCATGCGGGGGCCGACGAGTACATCATGAAGCCGTTCGACCGGGACATCCTGCGGGACAAGCTGGAGCAGGTCGGGCTCGAACGAGAGGCGGACGCGGCCTGAGCCGCGCCCCCCTCGTCCTCACATTCCAGGAAACACCCGATGCTGGCCGCAGCCGCCTCTCCAACCGTCGCGTCCGGCGCGGCATCGGCCCACGCCCGCATCCGGGTCCTGATCGCGGATGATTCCGCGGTCGTGCGCGGGCTTGTCTCGCGCTGGATCGGCGAGGCCGGCTTCACCGTCGTCGGCACCGCCCCGAACGGCAAGGTCGCCGTCGAGATGATGAGCCGCCACGACCCGGACGTCGTGCTCCTCGACATCGACATGCCCGAGCTCGACGGCACGCAGGCGCTGCCGAAGATCCAAGCCATCAGCCCGACCGCCCAGGTCGTGATGATGTCGACGCTCACCACCCGCAACGCCGACATCTCGCTGAAATGCCTGGCGCTCGGCGCGGTCGACTACATCGCCAAGCCCGAGAGCAACCGCGGCGTCACCACCTCCGACGCCTTCCGCAACGAGTTGATCGAGCGCATCCGAGCCTTCGGCAGCGCCCGCGCCCGCCGCCGCGGCCTCACGCCCGCCTCGCCCGCCGCCGCGCCCGTCGCGGCCGCCGCGAGCGCTGCGCCGGCGGGCGCCACGCGCCTCTCGGGCCCCGTGGCGCTGCGGGCCAAGCCTCGCGCCGTGACCCTGCCAAAGGTCCTTCTCATCGGCTCCTCCACGGGCGGCCCCCGCGCCGTCGGCGAGGTTCTGGAGAAGATCGGCGCCGCCGCCCTGCGCCGGGTGCCGACCCTGATCGTCCAGCATATGCCGCCGGTGTTCACGGCCGTCTTCGCCGAGCATCTCGGCGCCCGCACCGGGCTGCCCGCCGCCGAGGGCAAGGCCGACGAGCGCCTTCAGCCCGGCCGCATCTACGTCGCGCCCGGCGGCCGCCACATGGGCCTCGTCGCGGGGCCCGGCCGCGAACCGACGCTGCGCCTCGACGACGGACCGCCGGTCAACTTCTGCCGCCCGGCCGTCGACGTACTCTTCCACGACGCCGCCGCGATCTTCGGCGCGGCGACCGTGTCGGTCATCCTCACCGGCATGGGCTCTGATGGTACCAACGGCGTGCGCTCCCTGGGAGACGCCGGCGGCATGGTGCTCGCGCAGGACGAGGCGACGAGCACGGTCTGGGGAATGCCCGGCAGCGTCGCCAAGGCCGGCCTCGCCCACGCCGTGCTGCCGCTCGGCGAGATCGGCGCGGCGCTCCGCACCCAGATCTGCGGGGGGGCGGCATGACCGAGGCTGAGTTCGAGTTCATCCGGATCTACCTGAAGCAGCGCTCGGGCCTCTCGCTCACCGGCGAGAAGCACTACCTCATCGAGAGCCGCCTCGGCCCGGTCTGCCGGCGCTTCCGCATCGCCTCGCTCACCGAGCTGGTGACCGCGCTCAAGGCCTCCCGCGACGCGGCCCTCGAGAAGGCGGTGGTCGAGGCCATGACCACAAACGAGACCTTCTTCTTCCGCGACCGGGCGCCTTTCGACCTGTTCCGCGACGTGCTGCTGCCCGAGGCGATGCAGCGCCGGGCCGCCCAGCGCCGCCTGCGGATCTGGTGCGCGGCGTCCTCGACGGGGCAGGAGCCCTACTCGCTCGCGATGATGGTGCAGGAGGCAGCTCCGAAGCTCGCCGGCTGGCAGGTCGACATCGTCGCGACCGACCTCTCGACCGAGGTGATCGAGAAGGCGCGCCAGGGCCTCTACAGCCATTTCGAGGCGCAGCGGGGCCTGCCGGTGCAGCTCCTGCTTAAGTACTTCGCCCAGGTCGGCGAGCAGTGGCAGATCGCCGCCTCGATCCGTCAGATGGTGGAGTACCGGCAGCTCAATCTGCTGAACGGCTTCGAGGGGCTCGGCCAGTTCGACATCGTGTTCTGCCGCAACGTGCTGATCTACTTCGACGCGCCGACCAAGGGCGACATCCTCCGCCGGGTGGCGGCGGCGATGAATCCCGGCGCCTCGCTGCTGCTGGGCGCCGCCGAGACCGTGATCGGGCTCACCGACCGCCTGGCCCCGCACGCGAAGCACCGGGGCCTCTACGGCCACGCCGAGGCCGCGCCGGCTGCCGCCAACGCCTCCGCGCCGGCCCCGCTCTGGCCGAAGGTCGCAGCCGCCCGCTGACGGCCTCCGCCGATCCGAACCGCGCGCCGTCCGGGCCTCCCGGGCGGCGTTCTCGCGTACGGGCTCCGGCGCGACCGATCCCTCCGGGCGCGGCCGGGGCCGATGGAAGCGCCCAAAACGAAAAGCCCCGCCGAAGCGGGGCTCTTTGCGTCGGGCCGGTGGAGAGGGGAGGGCGGTCTCAGACCGCCATGCGCTCTTCGCCCTCGACGGGCTCGCGCAGGACGTAGCCGCGGCCCCAGACGGTCTCGATGTAGTTCTTGCCCTGGCTGGCGTTGGCGAGCTTCTTGCGGAGCTTGCAGATGAACACGTCGATGATCTTCAGCTCGGGCTCGTCCATGCCGCCGTAGAGATGGTTGAGGAACATCTCCTTGGTGAGCGTCGTGCCCTTCCGCAGGGAGAGGAGCTCCAGCATCTGGTACTCCTTGCCCGTGAGGTGGACCCGGGAGCCGGCGACCTCGACGGTCTTCTGGTCGAGGTTCACGATCAGGTCGCCGGTGGTGATCACCGACTGGGCGTGACCCTTCGAGCGGCGCACGATCGCGTGGATGCGGGCGACGAGCTCATCCTTGTGGAAGGGCTTGGTCAGGTAGTCGTCGGCGCCGAAGCCAAGGCCCTTCACCTTGTCCTCGATGCCGGCGAGGCCGGAGAGGATCAGGATCGGGGTCTTCACCTTGGCGACCCGGAGCGACCGGAGCACCTCGTAGCCCGACATGTCGGGCAGGTTCAAGTCGAGGAGGATGATATCGTAGTCGTAGAGCTTGCCGAGATCGACGCCCTCTTCGCCGAGATCGGTGGTGTAGGTGTTGAAGTTCTCGGACTTGAGCATCAGCTCGATGCTCTGCGCCGTCGCGCTGTCGTCCTCGATCAGAAGTACGCGCATCGTCGATCCCCAGTCCGCCGGCCCGGATTCGGACACGGCACGCCCGTCGCCCGCCACCGGCCTGTGGACGGACGCTCCTTCGTCATTGACGTGAAACGCTATGCGTTAATCGTTAACAAAACCTGATTCTCTCGCCAAGCGTTCCTTGCCGGTTCCGGCCGGCAGGACGCATTTTTGTGCGCCTGCCGCGGACCTTTGGGGCGCTCGACATGCCGGGCGGAGCACGAGGCCCCGGCCGGCTTTCTCCTAAGTGCCTCTGAGGACTCGATCCCGCGTCGGCGCAGCCGCCGCGTGGCACGGATGCAACATCGGTCGCCGAACGGTTCGTCGGCGCGGAGGCTCCAACCGGTGCGCGAGGATCGGCCCGCTGTCGGCCCGATGACCGCAGTGTTAAGGAGGCCGGTAAACGAACCGTTGCGAGGCGCGAATGTCCGACGAGCCTCCCCGACGCGCGGGCCCGAGCCTCGCCGCCGCGCTCGCCGCGGCCGGGCGCGTCGAGACGCTCGAGACCTTCGGCCGGGTCGTGGCGATCCGCGGGCTTCTGGTGGAGGTCGCCGGACCGGTGGCCGCGATGCGCCTCGGCGGCCGCCTCGACATCGAGGGCGCCGGGCGCGCCGGCCTCATCCCCTGCGAGGTCATCGGCTTCTCCGGCGAGCGGGCGCTGGCCATGCCCTTCGGCTCGCTGGACGGGGTGCGCCGGGGCTGCCCGGCCTACGTCCGCGACGAGGCGGCCGGCGCCATCCGGCCGAGCGAGGGCTGGCTCGGGCGCGTCGTCGACGCGCTCGGCCGCCCGATCGACGGACAGGGACCGCTGCCGCAGGGCCCAGACATCTATCCGCTGCGCGCCGATCCGCCGCCTGCCCACGCCCGCCGCCGGGTCGGCGGACCGCTGGACCTCGGGGTCCGCTGCATCAACACCTTCCTGACCATGTGCGCCGGCCAGCGCATGGGCATCTTCGCCGGCTCCGGCGTCGGCAAGTCGGTGCTGCTCTCGATGCTTGCCCGCTACACGGCGGCGGACGTGGCGGTGATCGGCCTCGTCGGCGAGCGCGGCCGCGAGGTGCAGGAGTTCCTCCAGGACGACCTCGGCGAAGCGGGCCTCGCCCGCTCCGTCGTCGTGGTGGCGACCTCGGACGAGCCCGCGCTGATGCGCCGGAACGCCGCTTACGTCACCCTCTCCATCGCCGAGCACTTCCGCGACCGGGGCGCGAAAGTGCTGTGCATGATCGACTCGATCACCCGCTTCGCCATGGCGCAGCGGGACATCGGGCTCGCCGCCGGCGAGCCGCCGACCGCCAAGGGCTACACGCCGACCGTGTTCTCGGAGCTGCCGCGCCTCCTCGAACGGGCCGGGCCCGGCGCGGGGGAGGGGACGATCTCGGCGCTGTTCACGGTGCTGGTCGAGGGCGACGACCACAACGAGCCGGTGGCCGATGCCGTGCGCGGCATCCTCGACGGGCACATCGTCATGGAGCGCGCCATCGCCGAGCGCGGGCGCTATCCGGCGATCAACGTGCTGCGCTCCGTCTCGCGGACCATGCCGCGCTCCTGCGATCCGGCCTTCCTGCCGGTGGTGCGGCGGGCGCGGCGCGTGCTCTCCACCTATGCCGACATGGAGGAGCTGATCCGCCTGGGCGCCTACCGGGCCGGCTCCTCGGCGGAGGTCGACGAGGCGGTGGCGCTCATGCCCGAAATGGAGGCTTTTCTCGGGCAGGGTAAGGAAGAAGCAACCTCCATCGGCGAGGGTTACGAACGGCTCGCCGCCATCGTCGGCGGCCCGTGAGCGGTTCGGCGGCTAGAAGGGCCACGCGACCGCGAGCGTTGCGTGGAGTGAGCGTTCCCATGAAATCGCGAGACACGCTGATCCGGCTGCGCCGTTTCCAGGTGGACGAGAAGCGCCGCCGGGTGACGCAGATCGAGATGATGATGGCCGACTTCAACCGGATGGCCACCGAGCTCGACCGCGAGGTCGCCCACGAGGAGGCCCGTGCCGGCATCTCCGACACGGCGCATTTCGCCTACCCGACCTACGCCCGCGCCGCCGCCGGCCGCCGGGACAACATGCGCCAGTCGGCCGCCGCCCTCGAGGGGCAGCTCGCCGAGGCCAAGGCCGAGCTCGGCGAGGCCTTCGAGGAGCTCAAGAAGGTCGAGATCCTTGAGGGCCGCGAGCGCGGCGCCGAGCGCGCGGCGGAAGCCGCCCGCGACCAGGCCGCGATGGACGGAATCGGTCTCTCGCGCGCCCGCGCCTGACGGTCACCGGCCGATCGTCGCCCGATTCACGGGCGGACCGGCACGAAACCGTCACGATCGGATGGCACCAGCGGTCTGGACGGGCCCGTGCCCGCGCTTGCGGTTCCCGCTCGCGTGGCGCATCAGGGCTCGCACGTCCGCGGGTTGAATCCGGGTTCCATGAAGAAGCTCAGCGAATTCCTCTGGCCCCTGATCGGGCTCGCGGCGGTCGTCATCTCCGGGTACTTCCTGTACCAGGAGCTGAAGACCACATCCCTCTCCGCGGTCTGGGCCGCCATCGTCGCGATCCCGCCCCATCGGATCGCCCTTGCCGCCCTCTCGACGCTCGTCGCCTACGCCGCGCTCGCCTGGTACGACCGCATCGCCCTGATGCATCTCGGCGTGAAGAACATCTCCTGGTTCTTCGTCTCGGTCTGCTCCTTCACCACCTACGCGCTCTCGCACAACATCGGCGCCTCGGTGTTCTCGGGCGCGCTGGTGCGCTACCGGGCCTATACGGCCAAGGGCCTCTCGGCGGCGCAGGTCGCGGTGCTTGTGGCGCTCTGCTCGTTCACCTTCTTCCTCGGCACGGTGCTGCTCGGCGGCTTCGTCCTCGTCGTCGACCCGAATCTCCTGTCGCGGCTCGAAGGCAAGCTGCCGGGCTTCCTCACCGACCCGAAGACGGCGCTCGTCGTCGGCATCGGGCTGCTCGCCTTCGTCGCGCTCTACGTGGTGGGCTCGATCCTGCACCTGCGCCCGCTGACGATCCGCTCGTTCAAGCTCGAGTATCCCCGGCCGGCGATCATGGGCCGCCAGCTCATCGCCGCGCCGCTGGAGCTGCTCGGCGCCGCCGGCATCCTCTACTTCGCCCTGCCTGAGGCGATGAACCCGGGCTTCATCCCGGTGCTCGCAATCTTCCTCGCCTCGTTCTCGCTGGCGCTCGCCTCGCACGCGCCGGGGGGGCTGGGCGTGTTCGAGATCGTGTTCATCACGGCGATGCAGATCACCGACGCCGCCCAGAAGGACGCGATCATCGCCGCGGTGATCGTGTTCCGGATCTTCTACTTCTGGATCCCGGCCGTGATCTCCGTGATCGTGGTGCTGCTCTACGAGCGCTCGCGCCTCGCCTCCGCCATCGGCGGCCGGGCGCAGGTGCCGGCCTCCGTGCCGGACGCCCCCGTCGTCGCCCCGGTCTCCGAGCATTTCGACCCGCATCGCATCGAGGAGCGGCTCGAAGAAAAGGCGACCTGAAGGGGCGCATTTCCGGGCTCGGCGCTCATATGAGGGGCGAGCCGGCCGGTGCCGGCGCTCCGTGAGACCGAGCCATGGCCGAGACCGAACGCGCCTTCATCCCCCTGTCGATCGCCGTGCTCACGGTCTCGGACAGCCGCTCGCGGGCCGACGACCGCTCCGGCGACACCCTGGAGCAGCGCCTGACCGAGGCGGGCCATCGTCTCGCCGCCCGCTCCATCGTCCCCGACGAGGTCGAGGCGATCCGGCGTCAGGTCCAGGGCTGGATCGCCGACCCCGGCGTCGACGTGATCATCACGACGGGCGGCACCGGCTTCACCGGCCGCGACG